>JAIPEW010000020.1 GCA_021736985.1 Clostridiales bacterium
TGGAGTATCCCCTGGTGACCTATATCATTCCGGGCAACGTAGCACTCGAAGTGCTTAGGCTAATCAACCGGGCTTGCAGCGTTACTCCTGCAAGCCCCCACTTCAAGCCCCGTTAGGGGCTAAGTGGGGGTAGTTGACACACTCCAAATATTAAATTAAATGCTCAATGTATCATCACCGCGGCACTACATTATTTAAGGTATACGTGATACTTAAATCACTTTCCAGAGCTTCTTCATTGGCCTCCCACCCAACTAGCATCTGAAAGTTGCCATCAAAGTCTCCTACACTCCAAATAACCTTCCCTTCTTTATTTTCTGGAGTTATGGGTGGTCCCAGGTCAACCTCTATGCGGGTTACCTTTGCATCAAGATCACCAAATTGTTCTCTATCCGTGGAAGTAGCAGTCCATTCCACTCCAGGAGTTGTTTCCATTATTGCTTCACGAATACCCACTTTATCAACCATTAAGAACGGCCAGAATATTCCGGATAACATATCTTCCATTGCTGAATTAACGAACTCTCCCGGTATTATTTTGCCTTTAATCTCTGCCTGAACTGCTTCGCCATTTTTATCAATCCAGAGCTTAAATTTTTCATTATCTACTACAAAAACCAGCAAGTTAGTATCAGATCCTTTAACAGTTTCGCTGCCTCCATATCGGTAACTGACTGCGGTTGAATCTGTTTCTTTACCATCTTTAATACGGGCCCAGGTCCATTCCAGTTCTTTAAAGTTTTTAACAATTTCGTTTATTTCAGTGGGATTTCGCCAGTTCTTAACTGTCACAGAAGGTTCCTCGTGTTCTTTTTGCTCTTTATCTTGATTTTTTTGCTCATTCCCTGCTTGAGGCTCTTCCACAGAGTTTTTTTCTATATCGCCTCCTGCTTCGTCATTTCCACCGCCACATCCGCTCACAGATAAAACTAATATTAATGTTATAATTAATGTGATACTTAATAAACGAATTTTAAACAAGTATTTTACACCTCTTTTTTAATATCATTCATTTTGATTTTCATTCAGGCCAATCTGCTTTTCAGCAAATCCGCCAGCTATAGGAAATTTATACGTTTCACCCTGATATGCCTTGTACATTAGGAATAATGCAATTATCAACCCGACCGGGAAAGTTAAAATAGAGACTATCCATCCTAAAATGGGGATTGCACCGCCAACTAGTGATATTACGAATAAAGCTAGAAAAATTGTCAAGGACTGCATTGCATGAAACCTTACGAATTTGTTTTCTTTTTCTAAAAGCAAAAAAACTATACCTGTAATCAAACCTAAAATATAGCAAAGCAAACCTTCAATATTTTCGCTTATACCTAAAGCTGTTTTTTTGTTTTCCATATTATTTTTTCCCTCCAAACCTTAATGAAGTTTTTTTCGAAATATTCACTTAACTAATTGGAATATTTATTTATGAATTTTATAACATAGTTTCAACTCCCTTAAAAAAATACTTATCCCTACACAAAAACTACAATATTTCTTAAAAAATTTCTTAAAAAATTCCTAACAAATTTTCTTTATATTTGAGCGTATTCCAAACCTCTTTACCCTGGAATTGGACCTGGTATTCTGGGATACTAACTCTATCTATCTCGAATCTCGAAGTGGAGCAAGTGACAGTGAATTACAGGGAGATGCAAAAATCTAGTATCTATACGTGTTAAACCGATTATGGTATTAAACTTAAACTTGAGCCTAACTTACAATATAATTGCAAAATTAAAACTTTTCTGAAATGTATTCTAATAGATCCAACTCCATTCATTTCTTATGCTCTATCTTTTTAAATAAAGAGCTACCTGGAATTTTTGCTCGCTTTAATATATTATAATAAGTTATAAACGGATTAGATGAATCAATGAGAGATTAATTTCTACCTTGATAAGAACAACTTTGTGTGATATTCTTTCTAACCCCCGAATGATGTGTTTATTAGGTCTACCATTTAAAAAAAACGATCGGGAACTTCCGCTCGTTTTAAGTAGTTTTATTTTTTTAGCTGTTTAAGTATACGAATATCGCGATAATAATTATATAATTTTTACTAATAATAATTTCTTAGTAGAATATTGTCAAGAAAAATTTATATTTTTTATATCACCCTGACATCTTCCTGGCTCAGAAGTTGTGCAGCATATTTTAAAGCAGCATAGACGCCCTTTTTGAAATTTCATATTCTTGCTTAGACAAAAGTATTAATTTTTTAATTTCTTTATTCAATAAAAGTACACAAAACGGTAACCAAAAATACATAGCCTTATAAATAAAAGTGCATTGCCATCACGCTCCTGAATACTCCTCCTGTTCGCTAAAGATAGGAGGAATGATGGGAGGTGTTAGCAATGCCACAACAAATTACCGAAATTAGTAAAGAACTAACTGGTATTTATAGGTAATTTATACCAGGCAAGAGCTTATTTTTATGAATAAAAAAGTTTACCTGGAGTTTATAAAGCCTTTTGCCAAAATAACCGGTGTTCCGGCGTCAGCAGAACCACTGACCAGGTCCGCCAGGCTAGCCATTAGGTCTTCAATTTTACGAGGTGTGGTTCCCTCCGAGATATCATGGTTTTGCTCGTAGGATTTTTGTTTGTCTTGATCCAGTTGAGTTTCGATTTCTTCTGGTGATTTACCCTCACTATGGTAAAGATCGGCCAGGTATTTATATTTTACGCCTTTGCGCATTCCTACCTGGCTGAATCCATCTGTGGCGCCAAAAGCAGGTTGCGGATCGGCCAGCTCGTAAATGCTGCTGCTGGGATCTTTGTAGGCACCGTCCCCATAAATCAGCACTTCAATATTCTTGCCCAGGCGTTCAGCAACTAATTGTTGAATCTTACTGACGAATTCATCCCCTTGCCGGGGAGCCAATTTTACTCGTTCACCTGCAGACAAATTGCTGCCAAGCAGACCCCATTCTGAATATGCCTGGTCGTTGGCAGATGGCCGGTCACAAATATCTTGCAGAGTTATACAATTATTAATAAATTTCTTCACTTCTGTATAAGTTTTATCCCTGGTATGGACATTGGCTACCAATACACCATCCGGCTGGTAATCAGCAATGCTGCCGGGAGAATTGCATAGATAAATAGTGGGTTTGGGCCCTATTCCAGAAACAATTTCATTGTAAAAAGCAGGATAATTCACACCGGTGATTGGATGGACAAAATCTTTGTTACCGAACTCTTCCCAGGTAATTATATCATCAGGTCCTTTACCCAAGGATTCTATAAATTCCGGTGGTATAATACGGTTTCCAACTTCGTCATCTGGATAAGGCAGTTGAATTATAATTTCTCCTTGGGGTACTGCTTTGGCCAAACTTTTAAGAATAGGAGAAAACCGGTTTCTGCTTGTGATGGGCCATAATATTCCCAGGCGGGAAGTGGGTGTTAATCCTAATTTTTGAGTTACTTCTTCTGCAATGCGATCTATGGTGACGTAGTTATCCTGGGATCTGGCTACCACAGATTCAGTTATACAAATAATATCTCGATCGTCTAACATGTTATCCTGCTGACACTTTTCCAGAGTTTCTAGGATCATTCCCTCCAGATCACAGTTGGGAACAATTACTCCCATTTTTAATCCAAAAGCAGCTGGTCCTACATAATCTGGTAACTTACTCATAAAATGCCTCCTTTGGTTCTAAAAAATTTTTTGTGCAAGATATAAGATTGTCAAAATTTCAAAATTGTCATTGATACTTTTATAAAAAATAATATACATAATCTTTTCTTTTAAAGCTATATATTTCTGTGTCAATACAATATTGTTTTAACTTAAAACCAGTACGAAAACTCAAAAATCCAGCAATCACAATGGCTGAAAGACTAAAAATCATGTTTGAATTTATTGTGCTGCCGGTTGCAAAAAACGAAAATATTGCTTTTCATGTCCCCACGGCCTGTCCGTAGAATCGTTGTTCTTTGCAAAGGTAGCTCCTGAAAAGCAACCATTGACACAAATATAATTAACAAGGCACGGAAATTTTTTCTTGCAGCCAACTTAAGTTAAATTTTAAAGTTGTACGGGTAAAATTTCAAGGGCTAAAAATTTCCAAATTTCTGGTTTTTTTTATTCACCTGTATGCTAGAGTTAAATGCGAGAATAGCCTATTGGTAAAACTAGGTACAATAATATGAGAAACATTTGAAATTTGGCAGCATACAATTTGTGTATCATCTGTGGTGTCCGGCCGTTTTACGTGCAAAAGCACTTTTTCGTGTCAACACATGATGAATTACTACGTTGCCGGTGGGATTATCTGTTCGTTATTTCCTGCTAATATTTAAGATATAGTTGCAGCTTAATCCTGGCATAGTAGTTCCCAGTTTAGGTTTTGTTATAACTGGTATACTTATAAGCACGAGGCATTATGCGAAATAGCTCATGATTGGTGTAAATATAATAATATACCTATACTTTAAGATTTGAATTCTGAACGTGACTACAGGTGCATTTTAAGCGTTTATAATTACTGGTGAGACTTATTTACCCGGCCTAGAGTTGGGGACAAAAGAACAGCTTTCCCAAGAGGGACATGTAGTTTTACTTAATAAGAGCGATTCTGAAAGTTAAAGTTAAAATCTGCTAAGCAAAAAGCACTCCTTTTGTGGAGTGCTTTTTTAAATTAAATTTGATTTTGATTCCTGAGGGGGGGGAGGTGTCGGTAGAAGAAGGAGTAGCTTAGATCGAGCTCAAGGTGGTTGCCCGCAAGACTTTCAGGAAATCTATTTATAATAACAGTCTACTTGCACAGCTCCTAAACATAGAGCATATGATATCTATATAATGAAATATATGGAAGGGAGATTAATATGTATAATGATTATAATGCCTATCCAAAATTTAGGGATTATGGGTTAGAACCTTTTGTAGTTAACATTGAGGAGGCTACTCTACTAAACAATAATTTCCGTATTGCTTTATGGACAGGAAACTATTTGCAGCTTACCCTGATGTCCATTAATGTTGGAGATGATATAGGTCTGGAAATGCATCCCTGCGTTGATCAGTTTATACGTATTGAACAGGGTCAAGGCCTTGTTATGATGGGAGACAGGAAAGATAATCTGTATTATCAACGAAGAGTGTATGATGATTATGCAATATTAATACCCGCTGGTAAATGGCATAATCTGATCAATACAGGTTGTACACCTATTAAATTGTATTCTATATACGCGCCACCTGAACATCCATTTGGCACGGTTCATAGAACCAAAAGAGATGCTGAAGAGCACTACGGCTAGTTAAATCTAGTCTCAAACTTTATGAAAAACCATACCTATTTTAATATGTCTGCCGGTTCTCATTATACAGATGTTAGCAGCTCTCACAATAATTGTCAGTGACTTGATAATTATTATCCACCCGTCTTGGGCGGGTGTTTCTTTTCCTGCACAATAATTGCTTAATATGGAAAAATTATTTGAGGGATTTGTCATTTAAGAAAGGTTGTTAAAAAATGGTACACTGTATAAATCCTATATCAGAACTGGCAAATTCATGCTAACGCACCTTAGTAGCCTTAATTAGCTGTCTACCGCCTATCTCTTCCCAGGGTGCTGCGGAACAACCGGCATCTGCCAGCCATGTTTTATATTGCTCAAAAGTCCATGTTCCCCCGGAAGCTGTATTAACCAGCATATTTACTCCGAATAATGCAGGCATCACGCCTGTACCCCGGATCATATCATTGATTACAATTTGCCCTCCCTGTTCCAGTTCATCTGCCGCGTTTTGAAATAGTTTTCTGTTTTCCTGTTCACCGTGTATATGGCACACATTGCCAAGGTATACGAGGTCATAAGGGCCCGAAGGCAGCCCTTTCGTAAAATCACCTTTGACCATGTTAATGGGTAACTCAGTATCCAGTTCCGGTTGCATCATATCTATAATTTCAGGCAAGTCCAGAACAGTTATCCTGGCCCCCTTGCCGGCAAAAGCATTGGCGTAGGTTAACGGGCCCCCGCCGACATCAAGAACCCTGGGGTTTGCGGGCAGTTCTTTTAAGCAATAATCAACAATTTGCGGTGCCGACTTCAGGGCATAATGACTCATGGCCTTGATAAAATTCTTTGAGTGGTTGTTGGATACATCCTTTTTCGGAACCGGTTGTCCACTGTGCATAACTTCCGGCAGCTGCGTCCACGCCTTCATTATATTGTAGGTATGCATGAATGAAAAGCCTGTGTACTGTTCGTGGCCGGGATTAAAAAAGATATTGTCTGCCTCTTCGGTGAGTTTAATTTTTTCACCATCGTATTCCAGGTACTTTAAAGCAATCAAAGCTTCAATAACCGTCCATATAGCCCTGCGATCGAATTTCATTCTGGCAGCCAATTCTTCCAGGGTACAGGAATTATTTTTTAATTCTTCAAATAATCCGGTTTCTACAGCCGCGCCGACAATCAAAAATTCCTGTGGCAGCTGAAATGAACCAGTGTTTGGCATTTTTATTATCCTCCTTATCGAATTACATAATCGTTTTATCTATATTGGCAGCTACAATTTGTGTATCATCTGTAGTGCCGGCCGTTTTTCGTGCAAAAGCACTTTTTCGTGTCAACACATGATGAATAATCCCGTTGCCGGTGGAATTATCAGTTCGATCCATCATGACAAAATCACCTACAGCAGGGTATTCAGACATTGCTCTCACCTGGTAGCGGAATTTTCCGGAAACCTCTGCAGTGAGCTCACCTGCTGCGGTAATAACCTTGTACAGGTCTTTATGTTGGGATGAGATTCGCCCTATGCTAAGACCTTCATATATTCTGGACTCCTGTATAAATCTTTCAGTAAGCCCTATACTATTCATATCTATTGTATTCAATTTTTACAACCTCCTAAAGCTTTTGAATTTCATCTTTGGGAGGTGTTATGCATTGATTATTTTGCACATCCCTCCCTCTTTGTTACAAGCTCTACTATTGGACGGTTATACATAAGACATTCTCCTTTCTGTTATTTAAAGCTTACCACTGGAACAAATTGATAGACGTTCTTCTATTTCTATTATATATTTTTTCAAGTTCAAAGCAACGTCGCTTTTTAAAATGAATAGAAGCTAAAATAGTCAGGATTTCTATACCGTTAATTGGAGGATTTTCTTTATTTGTATTAGATAAGGTACGAAAACCATCAATTTCAAAATCGTGTCACTGATAATGTTTTGAGAAAGATTGATGCCGGCCCAAAGTGGTTTTTAGAAATGCTGCAAAAGACAAAAGTATATGATATAATTAAGTTTAGATATTTACCTAAATATCTAAACTTAATGGGAGAGCGATGAATATGTTTGACAGCATTTTTAAGGCGCTTTCTGACCCTACCAGGCGTAAAATCTTGAATTTGCTTCGACAGGAAGATGTGACAGCAGGGGAAATCGCAGAGCAGTTTGATATTTCCAAGCCCAGCATGTCGCATCACCTGTCAATCTTGAAACATGCAGGCCTTGTATTGGATGAAAAAAAAGGACAGTTTATTTATTATTCACTCAATACTACCGTTTTTCAGGATTTAATGGCCTGGTTTAATGATTTCTTGGATTTTAAAAGGAAGGGTGAAGATGATGACAGGTCAGGTAAATGACCGCAAATCAAAAATAGTTGAACGGCTTCGTTCTGATTGGCCGTTGATAACACTGGTACTGGCAACCTTTCTTGTTTCATTTTTTATTTACCCGCATTTACCGGAACGGGTTCCTTCACACTGGAATTTTCAAGGGGAAGTAGACAATTATTCTTCACGTTTTTGGGGAGCGTTTGCTATTCCTTTGATGAGTATGGGGATTTATCTCTTAATGCTGGTAACGCCGTATATAGATCCCCGCAGAAGAAATTATGCAAAGTTTACCAGTACCTACCAGGTGTTAAAAGCTGCATTGATATGTTTTTTCACTGGTCTTTACGTGATCATTGTCATGACGGCGTTGGGATATAATGTATCAGTGGAACGCCTGGTACCTCTTGGAATTTCTTTATTAATTCTGATAATAGGAAATATGATGGGAAGAATACGGCACAATTACTTTGTCGGTATAAAAGTGCCCTGGACGCTGGCCAGTGAAGAAGTCTGGCGGAAAACGCACCGCCTGGGGGCCCCCATGTGGGTAGGTGCCGGTTTGCTCGGAATTTTGGGGGCTATAATTGGGGGAAAAGCAACAGCAATATTATTTTTTGTTCCACTGGGCCTGGCAGTTATTATACCTGTAGTTTATTCGTATATTTCTTATAAGCGCCTGTATTCGTAATTTGGCTGTCCTATTCAATCATAAGGGAAAAGGGATATTGTGATGTTCATTTTATTTTACATGGCGTTAGTTTAATACATTTTTTTATTCTTGCTGTATGCCAACAAAATTTTTTGTAATATTGGAAAAGTATTCTTGTAGACTGACGACCCTTTTATTATAATTCGTATTGTAATTTTGGGATCGGAGGTTTCTTTATGGCAAAAGCAATGCCGTGGTTTAAAATGTACAGTGAAATAAAAAGCGACCGCAAACTTAGAAGACTCAGCCCGGAGGAGAGGTGGCTCTGGGTGGTGCTGCTATGTATTGCTTCTGACTCTCCTGAAAGGGGGAGTCTTTTATTGTGCCCGGGGATTTCCTATACGGTAGAGGATCTGGCCGACGAAGCGATGCTGGACCTGCGCGTGGTAGAAGAAGCTATGCCCAATTTCGAAGTCATGGGTATGCTGCATATTGAAAACGGTGTTTGGGTACTTACCAACTTTCTAGAACGCCAGTACGAAAAGCTCTCAGATCAGCCTCAAAATACTCGGGCAAGAAAACAAGCTCAGCGGAAGTACCAGAAAAGGGAGAGTATGGTTCAAAATGTCACGCCGGTGTCACGCGTTTGTCACGCCCCAGAGACAGAGACAGAAGCAGAGACAGATAATAATTATGTAGTAGGTAGTAATAACCGCGCGCGGGAAATACAAAAATCTTTACAATTAGCAGGAATAACAGCGCCTTCTCTTTTGGAAATACAAAAACTGCAGTACTGGCTGGCACAGGGTGTAGAAATGGATGCTGTAAAATTGGCTGTAGAAAAAGCTGCTTTGGCCGGAAAGCACAGGGTGGACTACATAGACGGTACCATCAGGAATTGGCACAAAGCCGGGTATAAGACCGCGGGAGAAGTGCGTTCATTTCTTGTTAACCGTAAAAAAGAAAAAGGTGTCATAAAAAATGGAAAAGGCACAGGTCCAGGTGACCTCGACGAATTCATCATCAGCTGCTGATACTTGCCCTTATTTTTCATAAGAAGGTTCCGGTTTGTATGCTTTTACTTGATAGATAAGTATGTTGCAGAATGTACAAGCAAAATCTTAATAATTTACTGTGATACTAAAAAAATACTATGTTAGCTAATTATGTGTACCTTGCTATTTTTATTCCTGCAACTTTATAATTTATTCAAGTTGGCGACAAAGTGTTTCAAAAATTGACACGTAAAAATTTAGGAGGTTGGTTTTTATTTTTAAGAGAACCGGAGTATGGTTGTTGTTAACTATATTTTTGTTAACGGTAGCTTTTTCAGGATCTGCATTTGCGAAGAATGATGATTCTACGGACAGGCCGTGGGAACATGAAAAGTGTACTGGTATATATATAGGGAAGGATCTTACCCCGGAGGGTAGCGGAGTACTGCTTGGCCAGACAGGAGATGAAAATTCCAGTCACTGGGTACAAGTTGTCCCTCATAAAACCCATGATCAAGGAGCTGCTATAGAAGTTGGGGCCGGTCCTAAAGCAGATTTACCGGGAAAGAGGACTGAAATTCCCCAGGTTAGGGAAACTAACAAGTATATTACCACGACGTATTCTGAGTATGCCGGGTTTAAAAAGCCTCTGGAAAATGGCGGTATTAATGAACACCAGGTAAGTGGAATAGATGTATGGTCACCTTCTCGTGAGGAACTTGTTGAGATGACCCCTGAGGGGCAAACTGGACTCACATACAGCGATTTTGCCAGGGTAGCCATGGAAAGAGCAGCAACAGCAAAAGAAGCAGTTAAGATTATTGGGAGCCTGGTTGATAAGTACGGTAATTCAACGTATGGTGGCAATACTCATATGATAGCTGATCCCAATGAGGGATGGATTATTGAAGAATTTGCCGGTAGTCAAGGATTATGGGTAGCACAGAGATTAGATTCTGACGATATAAAAGTAATTCGCCCTGGTCATATAGGGAATATTCCTGAGAATTATAAGGAGCACTCAGATTATATGGGGTCGGATAACCTAATTTCCTTTGCTGTAGAGCAGGGATGGTATGATCCGGATTCTGGAAAGCCCTTTAATGTTTCTGAAGTATATGAAGCAGACCGAAATAAAGAAAAACCGGGTCATCAGATGAAATCTGCGCCAGTAGTAAAAGCCGAAAAAATATTGCAGAATATATTGGAAGAGAATGGTGAATTAACTGTTAAAGATTTCATGCAACTTCTCAGGACGCGTCCTTATACTTACGGCTGGGGAGGCACGAAATATGGTCAGGTAGCGCAATTAAGAGAAGATGTACCGGATGAAATGGGCGTACTGTGGATTGCTATTTCACAGCCTGAAGCCAGTGCATTTATACCGTTTTACCTGGGTGTTGATGATATTCCGACCGAATATAAAGAGCATAGTTATCTAACTAAAGGTGAAGCAAAAAGATATTCAATGCCTGATAAAAGGCGGGGACAGGAAAGTACGAAATATGCTTACAGAACCTATAACAGGTTGTGGTTAATGGTTGACGAGCACTATGACAAATTCCACCCGGAAGTAGCAGAAGCATTTGGTGCATATCAGGATAACCTTCTTGATAAACAAGCTGCAGTAGAAGAAACAGTGTTAAAGCTGTATCAAACGGGTAATGAAGAATTGGCATCTGAATATTTGACTGACTATACAAATGAGCAAGCACTAAAAGGGCTGCGTATTGCTGAAGATTTAACAGGAAGCATCGAGACCAGATCAAAGCTTGTATATGGTATTAACGAATTTCAATAAATCGAATAAGTGAAACCAGCTAGAACCCTAGATTCCTGGGGTTCTTTTATTTGTCCGGTGTGCCAGCGTTAAAGACGATTTTGTATTATGATGTTTGATTGTACGGGTATGAAGAATGGCCTGCTGGTAAAACTAGGTAACAATAATATCCACTCTTCTGGGAACAATATTTGTAAACAATTCCAGTGGGAGTGAAAAGATATGGTGTTTGGAATTGGGAAAACTGTCTCTCAGCAGGCTTCATATTCCACCTGAGTATAAGGGGAAAAACTGAAAGACTGTCTCAAAGTCTTTTAAAACAGTTCAAATGCCTAAAGTCCATTTTAGGTGGATGCCATGTTGCTTTATTGGAAAGTAAAAAGCTGCCGCATTGTTAAGTGCAGTAAGATGCTGAGTTGCACTTTTTTGTGTTTTATAAAAACAAATTTGAATAAATTAATCAATTATTTTAATTTATAGATAGTTAATTCCTTGTTTTCCAAACTTTATTTTATAATTTTAAATATCCCTGTCTCGAAAAGACTAAAAATTAGAACAACAAAGCCTTAATAATAAAAAACAGGGTACCTGTTAACCCGGTATTTTATCATAATTAAACACCTACGAGTCTTTTGCTCGTAACAGATATCTCCGACCCTTTGGGTGTGCAGATTGTTGACTAAGGCGATGATTCTATGTTGATTCACCAACATATTTTAAAATGTGAGAGTATAAAAGAAGAGCTAGGAAATATATTTAACTATTCCCTGACAGTGGCAGTAGCTCCCATGGGATTTTCTTAATAAAGTAAACATAAAATATGTCTGGTTGTCTGTGGAAAACGATGAATCGTCTCCCTATTGCTGCCGGTTTAAAATATCTATTACAAGCCGGAGAATATGAACGCATTTTAGCTGAATTTGAAAAAAGAAGCATAACTAAAGTTATAAATAATAATCCCGGATTTATCTTAGAAGTATTCCGCCATATTCCTGATGAAGTTAAATACCGTTACCCCATTGGATATATTAACTATGCATATTTCTATGCAGCAAATGTGGACAGAGAGGGTGGCCTACGCCCTTTCCCAGGAGGAATTATGCGTATGCGAAGTTGCGGAAATAATAAATTCCAGTGTTGCTTCTGCCTCACATCACTTGCGTCTTTTAAAAAACCTGAGATTGGCCAAAAGTAGGAAACATGGAAAAATGGTGTATTACAGCCTACAGGATGAATGTGTAAAAGTTATTATCGGAGTTGCTCTAGAACATTACAAGGGATATTGTGAAACATAATAATAAACATAAATAAATATGGAGGCATAGCGATGACGAAAGACTGCGGGCAGAAATGTAATTGCCAACATGAACACGTGCACGAAGATTATGACCACGATGAAAATCATAAAAAACAGTATAACCATGTTGGAGAAACGCTTATTCTGGATGGTTTTCAGTGTGTTGATTGTGCTGAAAAAGTGCAGGAAAAATTATCAGAATTAAAGGAAGTATCCCGGGTGGAGTTAAATTCCCGCCGGGCCCAGATTGAACTGGAATATGATTCGTCTTTAATAGACAGCAATGCAATATTGGACCTGGTGGAAAGCAAAGGCTACCAGTGTGAAATACATGCTGCATCCAGCGAATCCAATAAAACAATTTTTCAGCTGGAAGGCCTGGATTGCGCCGATTGTGCAGTCAAACTGGAGCGCAAGGTAAAAAATATGGAAGGGGTTAATAAGGCTTCCGTTAATTTTGGTGCTTCAAAAATGACTGTAGAACATTTGGTTCCCTGGAAAGATATTATCAAGACGGTTAAGCAGATGGGGTACGATGCCTCTATAGATAAGAGAACGCAAAGTGAGCAAATGGATACATTTCGCCTGGAAGGGCTGGACTGCGCTGACTGTGCTTCCAAGCTGGAGAAAAGTATACAACAGTTGCCCGGGGTTAAGGACGCTAAAGTAAATTTTGGTGCTTCCAAGATGACAGTTGAACATGGCACCAGTGTTGATAAGATTCTTAAAGCAATAGATCACGCAGGGTATAACGCCGGTGTTGAAACCAGCGGTGCTAAATCCCGGAGCTCAACCTTCCGCTTGAGCGGTCTGGATTGTGCAGATTGTGCTGCCAAACTGGAAAAACGGTTGGCCAGCATCCCCGGCGTGGAAAGTGTAGAAGTTAACTTTGGCGCAGCGAAGATGAATGCAAAGCACACAGCCGGGGTGGAGGAGATTATCCAGGTAGCTGAAGAAGCTGGTTACAAAGCTGAATTTGCAGAAATAGGGGAGGGGCCCCGCAAAAAAGAAAAACCTTTTTATAAGGATACAAAAACTATCTTTACAGGTATCTCCGGCCTGTTTTTAGCAGCAGGCTTTTTGGTTTCTTTTTTAAAAATACCCGGGCAAGTTGTTACCGGGCTTTTCCTGGGTGCCATGATTACAGGCGGCCTCTTCGTAGCCAGGAGTGCTCTCTACTCCTTAAAATCAATCAGCCTGGATATGAATGTGCTCATGAGTGTGGCAGTTATCGGGGCAGCAGCAATCGGAGAATGGGGAGAAGGAGCCACGGTAGTATTCCTCTTTTCCCTGGGCAACGCACTGCAGGCTTATAGTATGGAAAAGACCCGTAATTCTATCCGGGAATTGATGGAATTATCCCCCAGGGAAGCCCTGGTCAGGAGAAACGGGCGTGAAATAACCCTGCCGGTGGAAGAAATAGCCGTGGGGGATGTTATTATAGTCAAGCCCGGCGAAAGGATCGCCATGGATGGGAAAGTTGTCACCGGTGCTTCCGTGGTTAACCAGGCGCCTATTACCGGAGAATCCATGCCCGTAGAAAAAATGCCTGGTGCCGAGGCCTTTGCCGGTACCGTTAATGAAGAGGGATCATTAGAAATAGAAGTGTCCACGCTGGTTCAGGATACTACCCTGGCCAAGATAATTGACATGGTGGAGGAAGCACAAGCACAACGGGCCCCGTCCCAGCAGTTTGTTGATGTGTTTGCCAGGTATTACACTCCGGCGGTGATTGGTATAGCTGCGGCAATAGCCGTTATTCCTCCCCTGGGAATGGGGTTATCCTTTACACCATGGCTGGAAAAGGCCTTAATTCTACTGGTAATTGCCTGCCCCTGTGCCCTGGTGATTTCCACGCCGGTTTCTATTGTTTCGGCCATTGGCAGTGCTGCTAAAAGGGGTGTTTTGATCAAAGGGGGCGCCTATCTGGAAGAAGCTGGAGCATTAAAGATAATTGCTTTTGATAAGACCGGTACTTTGACCGAAGGGCGTCCCGAAGTAACTGATGTGATAAACCTTAACAGCTCTGGTGAACAAGAAATGTTAAGCATTGCCGCTGCAGTAGAAAAACGCTCCCAGCATCCCATGGCCAAAGCCATAATCCGGTGTGCCGGGCAGAAAGAGATAGAGCCCCGGGAAAGCGAAGATTTCCAGTCTGTTACCGCTAAAGGAGCCGGTGCAATAATTAACGGGCAGCGTCATTATGTGGGAAATATAAAATTATTTAAAGATCTGCAGGTAAAAAACTTACCCGATCCATCTTTACTCGGTAAATTGCAAAAAGAAGGTAAAACCACCATATTGGTGGGTACCGGCAGGGAAATTGCGGGTGTAATTGCAGTGGCCGATCGTTCCCGCTCTAATACTGCATCAACTTTACAGGCTTTAAAGAAAGCCGGGGTTGATAAGACCGTGATGCTTACCGGTGATAACACCGGTACTGCCAGGGTAATGGCTTCACAGCTGGGTGTTGATGAATTTAAGTCTGAACTTTTCCCTGAGGATAAGCTGGTTACGATAAAGGAACTGCAGGACGGATATGGAAAGGTGGCCATGGTGGGAGATGGGATAAATGACTCCCCGGCGCTGGCAGCAGCCAACGTCGGTATTGCCATGGGCGGGGCAGGAACCGATACTGCCATGGAGACGGCTGATATAGTGCTGATGGCCGATGACCTGTCTAAACTGCCCTATGCCATAGATCTCAGCAGGCGTGCCTTAAGAATAATCAAGCAAAATATTGCTTTTGCCTTGCTGGTTAAAGCTGTATTTATAGTTGGTACTTTCATGGGTATAACAAACTTGTGGATGGCAGTCTTTGCCGATACCGGTGCTGCATTGATCGTAATCGCTAATGGTATGCGCCTGATGAGGGTAAAAGAAAAGGCTGCATAATGTAGTTGTCATTTTAATCCCCTTCACATTTGACTGAAGGGGGAAATTTAAGTACAATTCCAGTTCTTCTTAGACAATATAAACAATTATTGTCAATGTCGGCATGGGACTATACATTGTTACTGTAATACAGTAGATAAATAGTTCTTATTTATACACCTAAAGTTCCCAACATCTCTTTTAAGGACTCAAGTAGGTCTTCATTTCCAGGGTCCCAAAGGGGAGAGCAATCTTGCAGTTGTCTGTTACCATTAATCAGTTCAGCAGCAAAAGCCATGCAGCTTTGCTCGCCGCACAACATGCAATTTGTTTTTTGGGGCAGCCATCCGTATATTACCAAAGGGGAAGGCCTGGACCGTCTTTCGTAAATAGGAGTGATATTTTCTTTATTATCAAAAGTATCGTTTATAAAATTTTTTAACCATTTTGTGAATTCTCGCGCATCATCCTCATCTAAAGCTTTGGCAACTGTAACTTCACGAGGATAAAGGGTAATTAATTTTTCTTTCATGGTAAAAGAAATAATTTTTTCATCAGGATTATAAACAGCGTTTTTTATGACATTGTTAAGGTAAGGCATAACCTCACTGATATTGTCAGAAAAATGTGCTGTAAACCTTACCCTTTCTGATACTACCACACACGGGGCTATATTTTGTATTTTTATATCATTTAATAACATGCCACACCCTCCTTTCCTTTGACACCACAAGGGTGCCTAAACTACCCTTCACCTGCGCCTCTTGATTTCATTTTTTGCCAGCAGTAACTATCTTTCCGCTTCCATACGCTCTCCATCTTCATAAATCGGTTCTATAAAGTACATGCAATCCTTGATTACTTCCACTTGTTCTGGCTTTATCATTCTGTTGAAAGCAAAACAAATATTGTCAACTAGCAGCCCGCAATTTCTGCATGTTTGAATAGGGTGCCCCTCCTTTCTTTGGCGGAATATATAATCTTATTTTTATATAATTATATTAGCAAAAAAACATATTGACAATATATTTATATAATAATATTCTTATATTAGTAAAAACTTATTAAATGTCTCTTAGAGGAATGTTATATTATTCTGGAAAGTATTGTAAAAATCTCTAAAGCCCTGGGTGAATCAACCAGGTTAAAAATATTAAAGCTTTTATCTGTGCGGTCCATGTATGTATGCGAATTAGAATCAGTCTTGCAAATAAACCAGCCGCGAGTATCCCAGCACTTGCGCATAATAAAAGAGGCTGGGCTGGTAAAAGAAAGAAAAGAAGCCTAGCGCGTTTTTTATATATTACAAACAGATTACCTTCAAAATCATTTAAAAGAATTAATGGATTTTATAGGTGAAGAAATGGAAAAACTCTCTGAATTTGAAGAAGAGAATTCAAGGTTGAAACAAATAAGGCGTGATTCCAATGTAGCAGAGTGTAAAAATACCGGGGGTATCAAAGTGCTTAATGCAGCGCGGTTTATCAACAAAAATTTGATCAAGTTTTTAATGCTGGTTATAGTTATTGGAGTTATAGTAGGCTATTATTTCCCCAATTTAGGTTCAGCTCTACAGCCGCTGACGCCGGTATCACTTCTTGTCATGTTGTACCCCATGATGATAGGGATTAAGCTTGAAGAAGTGACTAAAGCCGTTAAACAATGGAAATTGCTAAGTATTTCTATGATCTTTAACTATGTTGTATCACCTCTTTTGGGTGGGGCACTGGCGGCATTGTTTTTGTCTTCTTACCCCGAATTTGCAGTTGGGCTAATTTTAACCGCGGCAGTTCCTTGTGCCGGAATGGTAGTTGCCTGGACTGGAATGGCCAAGGGTAATATTCCCGCAGCTATTGTGATTACAGCATTGAGCCTTTTGGCGGGGATTATACTTATCCCGGCCTGGATGACATTGCTGGCTGGAAAATATGTGGCTGTAAGTCCCCTGGGTATGTTAAAAACGATATCTTTAGTCATAGTTATTCCTCTTGTACTGGGTAATTTAACTAGAAGGATGCTTTTAAATAAATACGGGCAGGATAAGTTTATGCAAATAAAAGAAGCTTTTCCTGCCGTGTCGGCACTGGGAATGTATACAGTTTTCTTTATCTCCATGACTGCCGAAGCGCGTCATATAATAAATCATCCCGAATACCTGGGGATCATAGCAGTACCCCTGGCGATTCTATATATTTTAATGTTCTCTATACCTGTACTGTATGCCCAAATTACCGGTATGGAATATGGTGACATGATAGCTCTGACATTCAGTGTAGGTGGAAAGAACATATCCATTGCTCTGGCCCTTGCCTTGTTTTTCTTCGAGCCGTTAACAGTTATGATAATTGCCATGAAGCCGCTGGTGCAAGTTGTTTTCATGGCCGGTTTTTACAGGTTAAGCCCTTACTTGCGGAAAAAGTGGCCGCACAAAGATGTTTTGTCCCGCAGCTAAAATATAAATATGTTTCAGAGGAGGATTTGTTATGGAGATAAAAATTTTAGGACCCGGCTGTAAAAAGTGCACAGAAACTGAAAAGGTTGTTCAAAAGGCACTGGAAGAGTTGGATGTAAACGCGGAAGTAGAAAAAGTAGAAGAGGCCGATAAAATTGCCAGCTACAACATTTTAATGACACCGGGAGTAGTTATAAACGGTAAAGTAAAAGTATTCGGCAAAGTGCCCAAGCATAAGGATATTGTCCGCTATATTCAGGAAGAAGTATAAAGGAGGGTACTCCTTGACCAAAAGTGTAAGCAAAAGACTTCCGTTCCTTGAGCGTTACCTAACTGTATGGATTTTCTTGGCTATGATAATAGGAGTGGGGGCAGGGTATATCTACCCGCCTGTTGCCGACCTCTGGGGAAGGTTCCAGGTGGGAACAACCAATATACCCATTGCCATAGGACTTATAATCATGATGTATCCACCGCTTGCCAAAGTTAAATACGAAGAGATTGGCAAAGTTTTTACTGACGTTAAAATAATGAGTTTAAGCCTCTTTCAGAACTGGGTAATTGGTCCTGTATTAATGTTTATACTTGCGGTACTTTTTCTGCATGACCGCCCGGAATACATGGTGGGCCTTATCTTAATTGGTCTTGCTCGTTGCATTGCTATGGTCATCGTGTGGAACGTACTGGCCAAGGGTGACGCAGAATATGCCGCTGCACTTGTAGCTTTGAATTCAATTTTCCAGGTGATGTTTTATTCTGTTTATGCTTACATTTTTATAACTCTGATTCCGGAATGGCTCGGTATCAAGTCCTTGGAAGTAGATATTTCCATGGCGGAGGTAGCCAAAAGTGTGTTTATTTACCTTGGTATACCTTTTATTGCCGGGATTATTACCAGGTTTACGCTTATGCCGGCCAAAGGGCGGGAATGGTATGAGAATCAATTTATTCCCAAAATCAGCCCTCTTACCTTGATAGCCCTATTATTCACTATTGTTGTGATGTTTTCTTTAAAAGGCAGTTACATTATAGCGCTTCCGCTGGATGTAGTACGTATTGCCTTACCTTTAATAATTTACTTCCTGGTCATGTTTTTTATATCTTTCTTTATCAGCATGAAAGTAAAGGTAAACTATGAGCAAACTACTACCCTGTCTTTTACTGCAGCCAGTAATAATTTCGAACTTGCCATCGCGGTAGCGGTTGCCGTGTTTGGTATTAATTCCGGCCAGGCTTTAGCAGCAGTTATCGGCCCCCTAATCGAAGTGCCGGTAATGATAGGACTGGTAAATGTAGCGTTATCCTTTAAACAAAAATATTTTGATCATGAAACAGCGGTAAGTTAGAAATAGATAATCTGCTGCCATAATATTTGGGTGATTTAATAGATACTGATATTGTCTTTTGACAATATCAAGATTTTTTGATATGTTTTATTTATGAAAGATAATACCAAAGTTTCCAAGGCATTAAGTGATCCAATACGTTATAAAATTCTGCTTATGTTAGCTAATAGTGAAAAAGGATGCTGCCCATTACCGGGTAAAAACAACTCGCGCCCCGGTTTATGTAATTGCGAGATAATGGCGGAATTAGGGTTGATTCAGTCAAAAATATCCTATCATATAAAGGAACTGGTGGAAGCAGGGCTAGTTACAGAAGAAACGCATGGTAAATGGCGCTATTACTTTATTAATACAGATAACTTAAAGCAATATATTAAAGATTTAAGTAATAATTTTGATTTAAACCGGGAATAATTTTTTTTACCCTGATACATCAAAAAAATTTGATCTATGGAGGTTTAATATGAGTAATGACATTAGAGAAATAGTACGGCAAAAATACGCAGAAGCGATAACTAACAAAACGGGCTGCTGCAGCGGGGGAGGTTGTTGTTCAGGAAGTACTGATAATGCCACAGATATAATTACCGGTAATCTGTATGATGAAAATGAAGTAGAAGGATTACCAGAAGATATGGTTAGTGCATCATTTGGCTGTGGTAATCCTACGGCACTTGCTGAATTACATGAAGGCGAAACAGTTTTAGACCTGGGGAGCGGAGCAGGTTTAGACGTGCTGTTATCTGCCCGGAGGGTCGGTCCTACTGGAAAGGCCTATGGCTTGGATATGACGGATGAAATGTTAAAGGAAGCTGAAAATAATAAACTTCGTGCCGGTATAGATAACGTAGAGTTTTTAAAAGGACATCTTGAAGATATACCTCTGCCTGACAGCGCAGTAGATGTGATAATTTCCAATTGTGTAATAAATCTATCTGCCGATAAAGATAAGACGCTTAAGGAAGCTTTCAGAGTATTAAAACCCGGCGGCAAGTTTGCGATCTCGGATATTGTGTTAAAAAAAACCTTGCCGGATAAAATAAGGCAGGACTTAACTGCCTGGGCTGGATGCATTTCCGGAGCGTTGCTGGAACAGGAATATCTCGATAAACTCTCAGTTGCCGGATTTGAAGAGCTTGAAATAGAAATAACGAGGGAATATGATTTTACCGATGAAACAGGTGCATCACTTATTGAAGGGCTGTCTGATTCTGAGTGCCAGGATGTGAATGGTTCCATTGCAAGTGCATTTGTCCGGGCCCGAAAGCTTTAATTATTCAAAACCATAAACTGCTTTTTATGGTCTTAAATAAATTTACCAGAGCGGGTTCTGTCATGCTGGAATTTTCAAGGGGATGTAGACAATTATTCTTCACGTTTTTGGGGAGCGTTTGCTGTTCCACTGATGAATATTGGAATTTACCTTTTTAGAGATGAATTTAAAGCAAAACTTCTTCATCTTCAGCTAAATAATATAAAATTTCCGTATGGTTCCAATTGTAATAGTTAGCATAGAACTCTTGTATAGATATTCCAAACATCTCTTTTATCTTTTTTTCAGCCCATTCCTTGGGGACGGTAAAAACTATACCAGCACTGTCTTCACAATTTTCTGGATTATACTTGTTCTTTTTAAAGGTCATGAATTCAATAGTTTCCATAAAAATATTACTCCTATTATTTTAGGTAATCTTATTAATTCAATATTAAGGGTTTATTTTCCTGCAATAATTGTTTTATTCTTTGATTTCAAAAAATCACCGGGTTAAAAGACAAAAAAGGATCTGCGATTAGGTTCTCTTTTGTCTTTTTTGATGCTGGTGGGCTTTTGTGATTATGTATATGTGGCTTAGTGGCGAAGGTATTAAAAGTTTACTGTGGCCAGGTCGCAAGGATTTATTATTTAAAGAAATAAAAAGACGATTGGGCAAACAAAAAAGTAACCTGATTGACACAAAGAATAAAATATAGGAACTGCATCATCGAAATGAAAAGAAAAACGGTTTATCATTAGTTGAGCTGGATGAATAAAGTCAATGAAGCTTTTCAAACTGTTTTGGAAGAAAAGAAAAAACTTGGCATGTAGGTTTTAAAAGAGGGTTCTTGAAAAGCATGCCCTCCCAGAATTACTAAATAATGATGTGCGGGATAATGTTCAATACCCCATTTAAGGAAATAATAAAGGTTTTTAGGATGAGCCATGTTGATATTTCCCATTTCGTCAAGCAAAATTGATTTTTCTTTTTTTATGTAATAGCGTCTTACGCCCGTCCATTGCTTACTAGCTGCAGGGATAATATCTTCAGGCCTCAGGATGTATACCATTTGCCGGTCTTCTCTTCCCAATTGCATTAATACATTTACATCACGGTTGGAACCTGCCTTTTCTGCATCTAACCTGGCCTTCCACATTTCAGGTTCCAGTTCGTTGTTTCCGTTAGCGTAGATTAATATTGTCCAACTGGATATATTGTTCATCACCAATCCCCCGGCCTGTATTTTTTCACTAACAGGTTTATGAGGTTTTTAGATAATGGTAAATATATCAGAACTGAAAAAAGTTATCTAGATTTATTTAAACATAATAAATTTGAAGTAAAAGTAATCAAAAAATATAAGAAATTGTTCTATAACGAAATCCTTTTTTGGGCAGAAAAAAGACCCTGAACGGGTCTTGAGGGATATCTAATTTGTTACCCACCGGCCTACTGTGGCAGCGGCATAATCGTCATCAAAATATTTACGAAAGATACGGTAGTTCATTACCTCTTCTTTATTTCGCAGGGGGGGATCAATGGCATTTCTTTCACGCTCAAATTCACTGTCAGATACCTGTTCTTCTGCGATTTCTTTCATAACATCCACAGTTTTACTTCCCTGGGAAAATTCTTGCTTGACCCGCCAGAGTATATCATCAGGAATCCATCCTTCAAAAGCTTTTCTTAAGATCCACTTTTCCATTTTTTCCGGCCCGTAAATTTTCCATTTTGGCGGTAAAGTTGCTGCATATTGCAACAAGTTCATATCCAAAAAAGGCATGCGGCATTCTTTGGAATAAGCCATGGACATCCGGTCTACCCGCTGCAGCCCGACATTATGAAGGCCGTAAAAAAAGTTGACCAATTCTTTGTGAAATCTTTCTTCTCCTTCTAATTCTTTAAGGTAACTATAGCCGCCAAATAACTCGTCCCCGCCTTCGCCGGAAAAAATAACGCGTGCATTATCTCCTACAAGTTTATAGGCAAAATAATTTGCTGCTGAACTTCGAATCAATGACGGGTCAAATGATTCCATGTAATAGATTATTTCTGGGAGAACTTCTTGTATATCTTGCTTATTATAAGTCGATTCTTTGTGGTCTGTACCAAGAAAGTCGGCAACTTTGCGGGCGGCTTCAATATCACCTGCTCCTTCGGTACCAACACAAAATGTTTTTAAATTATTAACATGGCGAGATGCTGCTGCTGCAATTAGGCTGCTGTCAATACCTCCACTTAAAAGAGCGGCAGGAACAGTTTCACCTGGTATTTGCCTTAGTACACTTTTTTCCAACAGATTTTTAACTTTATTAAGAGCTTCATCTAAATTGGTTTCGGCCCATTTAATTCCCTCAAAGTCAATATACTGCTTAAATCCTTCCTCCGGGGTAAAATAATGTCCCGGCGGAAAAAATTTGATATCGTTGGTATAACCAACAAGTGCTTTTATTTCAGATGCAAAGTATATGGTACCGTTTTTATGGCCGTAATATAATGGTTTTATTCCCAGGGGATCTCTGGCAATAAAGGGTTGACCATTTTCTGAGACTAGTACCATACTAAACATTCCATTCAATTCTTTTAAAAAATCTGGCCCTTTTTCTTGGTAGAGCTTTAAAGCTAATTCTCCATCGGTTTCACAATTATCAAATTTTTTAGCAAGTTCTTCGCGGTTAAATATTCTCCCATCAATAACTGTAGAGTTTTTTAATGGCTTGTCAAAAGTACAGCAATTGGTATCCCCTGGTTTGAGGGAAAAATATGTTTCTGCGATAATTAGTTTATCAAATTCTGATCTGAAAACTGCATTCGGGCCCCTGTGTTTTAACTTTTTGAGTATTGCCTGGATACCGGTATTTTCAATATGTGAGCCGTATGCGGCAATAATTCCGGACATGTCATCCCTTCCTTTCCTATTATATATTCATTATAGAATGTTACTGTAAATTTTATTCTAAAATAAAATTTCTAATCCTCGATTCATTTTTCCAGAACTATAAATATAGTTAGCAAATTTTTTGTTGTGCAAATGTATAAAAAAAGACAAAAACCAGTATGAATATATCAAAAGTTAAAGTGTGCTAAAAAAATTAAAGAATTTCAAATATAGTATTGAGTTATTAAAAAAGATTTGTTAATATTTTATTTACAAGCAACGTAAAAAATGTTTTTAAGTTGTTTGTATCTCATAGGGAGGAGTAAAAAATGAAAAAATTAATAAAAGTGGGGTTAGTGCTTGTTTTAATGCTTTCGTTTGTTTTATCAGGTTGTGCAAGTGGGCAGGACAAACAAGATAATGAGGCCCAGAAAAAAGATGAAACGATTACATTTGGGGTTACACCCTGGTCAAGTACAGTTCCACCAACGCAGGTTGCACGCTTGGTTCTTGAGGACATGGGGTACGAGGTAGAACTTCAAGAAGCTGACGTTGGAGTAGTTTATACCGGCCTGGCTTCTAAAGACATTGATGTATTCATGGATGCCTGGCTGCCAGTTATACACCGTAATTATATGAACAAACACGGTGAGGTTATTGATGATGTGTCTGTTAGCTACCCGAACGGAGATACCGGGTGGGTAGTACCTAAATATATGGAAGATATAAATTCTGTGGAAGATTTGAAAGGGAAAGAAGACTTATTTAATAATGAAGTTATCGGAATTGATGAAGGTGCAGGGATGACTAAAAAATCTAGAAAAATGATAGAAGCTTATGATTTAGATTTGAAATATGTGCCTTCCAGTGAAACAGGGATGTTAGCCGAAGCCAAAAGAAGAATAGATAAGAAAAAACCAATAATTTTCCTTGGCTGGCGGCCGCATACTATGTTTGTAAAATTTGATGTTAAGCTTTTAGATGATCCTAAAGGATATCTTAAAGCTTCTGAAGTACATGTCTTAACACGTAAAGGACTTAAAGAAGATGCTCCTGAAGCTTATGAATTCTTGAGTAACTGGAGTATGCCAGTTGAAGATGTGGAAAATATGCTTGTTGAAATGGATGATAAAGACCGGGTTGAAGCTGCACAAGAATGGATTGAGAATAACCAGGACAAAGTTAATGAAATGTTGAATAAATAGTTTATAACAAAAGCACCCGGTAAAACCGGGTGCTTTTGTTATCCATGTGATTTTATTTTACTTATATAAATATAATTGATTTACCCCTCATATAATTTTTTGCTGTTGGAAATTAGCATGTTAATGCATGTATATATGTACAGGTGTTTAAAAATAATACTTTTAGTTTTCAATATTTCAAGGAGGGGTATAATGGAAAACATGCAGCCTATGACTCGAACACCTCGGGATATAACCAGTGTTATCGGTAATGTAAGTAATTTCAAAGGTGAATTTAATCTCAACAAATCAGGGTTTGATCCCCAGATGCCCGGTCATTCCAGCAATCATTCAATGATTCTAAGACAGAATCCCAGAACTATCAAAGATGTTGGAGCAGGGATTGGCTTGCCTAGAGAAGTGCGCCAGGAAATGGGTTTAATGCTGGATGATCACCTGTGTGCCTTTACTGTCTCCTTACACCAGTATAACAAGCATCACTGGTTAACGGAGGGGGCAGAATCTTTTCTCAGCCTGCACCACCTGCTTGCAGAACATGTAGAGAAAACCAACAAGCATATCGATATGATTGGTGAAAGAGTTTCACGTCTTGGAATGGTACCCACGGCACATCCTGTTACTCAGCATGAACTTTCATATATTAAACATGAAGTCGAAGGACGCTATACTATGCGAGATTTTATCAGAAATGACCTAGAACACGAGTTAAAAATCCAGGAAATGATGCGAAAACAAATAGCTCGTGCCAATGAACTTCATGATTATGGTACTGTTCAAGTTTTAAAAGATGTGCTTACGGAACGGGAAGACCTTGGTTATCATTTGTACAGTGTGCTGGAAGATGATACTTTAGTACGGGGGATGAATCATCTATTAGATAACCAATATGACATGGCCGGTGACCGGCCCACATTTTCATACGATAAGCTGCAATAGTCTTGCTGTCCAGTAACCAGCAGTTTATAGGAGACAGGCAGCCATGAATTCTTGTGAAGACATGGCTGTTTTTGTTGTTTTATATGTTAGTATTATAATGTTCTTAATGCTAGCTTAGTTTGCAATTACAAAAAAAAATTACCCTTTCTGTTGTTTTATAATTACAACTAGAAAGGGTAATACAGGGGTAGTAAATATAAACTATTGAAAATGTAATTTACTCGTCTTCAATGTAAATTGGACCGTGTCCGTAGGCCTCTGGTTTGAAATTTTGTGAAGTTGGTTTATCAACAAAAAAAGCATTTCTGTCGGGTCTAACCTCGTAGGAATTGTCCCTTTTGAAAACAAATTCTTCTGGATGCACTATTACACCTCCAAGGATATAGATGCATGCTTATTGTGAACAGGAAGTTAAAAGTCTATACTTTAATACCGGTAGCCATTTTTTTTATGAAACTTTAATAACTAGATAATAATTTAAAGTTATATTTATTTTTTATTATAATATTTACTAGAAGACAGAGTGTATTATAAATTATTAGAAGCTTGTTTGCTAATCCTATATAACAACATAAAGGAGTCTTAGTATTGTGGTTATCAGAAATATTAACTAAAATTGCAGCTGGAGGGGTAACAGGTTATTTTACAAATAAACTGGCTGTTAAGATGCTTTTTAAGCAATATTGCGGGCTTGGTGGTGTAATATTAAAAACTAGGGACGAGTTTATTGAAAATACCAGTGCCCTGGTTGAAAGAGATATAATTAATTCCCGTACTATTGAGAATGAATTGTCGAAAGATGAATTCATGCAGGTATTTGAAAACATGATTACGGATGTTTTAAAGAAATATTTGTATCAGAATACGAGAAAAGATTTGGCCTGGATTGAAATCCCGGGTATGTCCCAAACGATCAGTAACTTTATTGAATTTTATGATCATCATAAGGAAGTATTTATTGCTGATTTAACGGGCCCGGTAATTCAAAATGTTTTTTTAGAAAGCATTTTAAGTAAGAAACAAGTAAATTATTTAACTAAACAGTTAGTAGATATTTCCGTTCAAACCCTTGAAGAAGGGAATTACCTGGAATATTTAATAGAAGCTGTATATTATGAAAATCATGATCAGAAGATACCCAACTTTATATCTCCTAAAATTTTCAAGGCAGCTGCAGATAATTTTAAATACGCAGCTGCTGATTTTCATGTAAAACTACAGCACAATTATGATGCTGATATTGACGAGGTAATAAATAAACTTTATAAAGAACTGCGTATTTCGGATGTGTTAGAAGAAGTAGAAAGGAGTATTGGTAAAAAATCTTTTGCCGGGCTTTTAGGTAAAGACAATACTGACAGCATTGCAAATGAAATATTAGATAGAATAATAAAATTTTTAAAGTCCCCCGAAGGAAAACAAATGGCTGCCCGTTTTATAGATGACTTTATTAAATTATTAAAGAAGATTGATGTACCAGTATTAAAGTTGTTAGACCCGGGTATTCGTGCAAACCTGGAACAATTTATGAGCAGTGAACTCCCCGGCTTGATAGAACAAGCAATTAATTGGATTAAGGTTAATAAGCAAGAGGTAGAAGATTTAATTGAAGAATCAGTTGATGATGTTTTAGAGAACGAAACCGGCTTTAAAAGTGCTCTTAAAAAGGTGATCAGAAATACAGCACTTTCTAATTTTACGAAGAAGTTTAAAATTGTTAATGAAATAGCCGAGGGTATTGAACAAAATGCAGACGTAAAAAGTTTAAGTGAAAATATAGCCGGGGAAATAATTGATTACATAAAGAATAACAGTGTTGGAGATATTGCAGGCCAGCTGGAGCAAAAAAATATTATTAAAGCAGCTGAACTGGTAAAAATGTTTGATAACCAGATAAAAGGGGTTATTTCCAGTATAGATCTAACCAGGTTTGATGACCTGTTTGAAAAAAAAGTTGGAGACATAATAAAGATTGACTTAAAAGATTATTTTGAGAGCAATATTAAAGAAGTACTGGTTGCCAGGTTAAAAAATGAATTTTTGTATACCAGTAAACTAACAAAACTACTGCAGAAAGAAGTGTCCAACAGGTTTTTAGAAATCGGCAGTGCAAAGGTTGCTGATCTTGTTGGCGAAGCATACATGCATGATAATTTAGAGAAAAATGCTGAATATATTCTGGCTAAACTAAAGAAAGAACAGTCCCGGGTAGAAGAAGCTGTTGTAAAAGAAGTAAATAATCAAGTACATAATAAAAGGCTTGCTGATTTTATCAATGAACAGAGTAAGTCTAATTTAGTAAAAATAATAGGAGATAATTCGCTTTCTTACTTGCAGTGTGCTGCCGGTGATTTTCAGCACAGGAAAGTAAGTCATTTTTATGACTACTTAAATACAAAAGAAGGCCTGGCCGGTAGTCTAAGCAGCTTGATCTTGGAACTAGTTAATGAGAATCTTTCCGGCATGATTGACGGTAAAATACAAAATGTAGTTGCAGATAATCTATACAAATTGCCGGATGAAGATATGCAGAAAATGGTAGAAGATTTTATGGGAACAGAATTAAAACCAATAACTGCTTTTGGCGGCGTGTTAGGCGGCATAGCAGGTGGGGCCCTTTTCTTTGGCCAGGGCATGTTATGCTCTTTACCGCCGGGTGTCCGGTTTTTTACTTCTGTTTTTACTTTTGGATTTGTCGGGTGGTTAACAAATGTCATAGCGATGTACATGATCTTTAAGCCGTATGAAAAGAAAGAAATCTTCGGGGTTCCAGTGTGGCCCCGGGGTGTAGTGGCAAAAAATAAATCGCGTTTTTCTGCTTCGATGGGGGATTTTATCGACGAAGAATTGTTAAATCCAGAAAAGGTAGACAGGCTCTTTAAAGATAAAATATATATTGTTAAAGAAGGTTTTAAAAATACGGCAGCTGCGAATAATTATAAAGCAGTATCAGATACTCTGGTAAACAACAGCAGCTTTATTACTCAACGAACTTTTGAATCAACTATAAATTTTGTTGATTCTAATACAACATCACTGGTGTATAGTTTAACCGGCCGGTTAAAAGGATACAGCCTGGCCAGTTGGGATCTAAACGGTGTAAAAGAGGATTTAAAAGTTAGAAGTAAGGATTTGCTGCTGGAATCGGAGCAGCAGTTTACGAATTATGTACAGGGTGTTTTGCATAGCGACTTGAGGTGTAAGGATTTACTACCCGGTACTGTTAAAGAGAGCCTGAACCGTGAATTAAAGAATTTTGTTGAAAAAAATGTCCAGCTGGTTCTGGATTATATTAAAGATGATTATAAAGTCCGCCAGTTAATCGGGGGATTTTCCGGTAAATTTGATGAGATAGCCGAGTACAAAATCTCTGATTTAATCTCGGGCTTGCAAAAGAAAAAAATAAAGGGCATTGTAAATGAGAATTTTGTCGAACTTATACAATCTTTAGAAACTAGAAAAGACCTTCTGGATTACCTGGAAGAGAAATTTTTAAAAGAGATACGGCCCGATCAACCCATTGGCCGGCTTTTCAATGGTAATTTGATGAACGCAGTACATAATAATACGGATGTTATTATTGAGGCAATTTTCGACAAAGGGATAGGTTATCTGCAATCAGAACGAAAGCAGTTGAAACAAATGGTTCTGGACGGTATTGAGGAGCACCTGGACGGAAATCCGTTTAAACAATGGGGATTTAACGCTCTAGACGGGGATGACACTGTTCGAGATATAGTTGATGATATTCTGGATTACAAACTGCCTTCTTTTTTAAGAGAAAAAAGAAGTGAAATTAAAGCACTGGCAGCAAGGTTTATAAAGCAGGTAGAAAAAAGGCGCGTCGGGGATATCGGGATCGATTTAAGCCGCAGCGGAATTAACAGCGTTATTGATAAGGTGGTAAATAACCGGGTCCTGGTTGATAACATACGTACTTTGCTAAATAGTATTTTAGATTCCGTACTTGAGATTAGACTTAAATCGCTACTACAGATTGTTTCTATCAACAGTATTTTTGATATTTATAAAGTACTCGGGGAGGAAATTTATTTAATACGGGATTCTCTATTCACAGAAATATCTTCCCACGAAGAAGAAGTACAGCAGGTTCTTGGGGACTTCTTGATAAAAGTATTTGACCAGTTAATATTATCGGTATCAATCAATAAATTAACACAAAACATTGAGCAAGAAGATATTCTTAAGTCCGTGCAGAAAATTATCCATATGCTGTACAGCAGCCAGAAAGTCGACGGGCAGCTAGATTCCTTCCTGGACCACTTTATTAAGGAAGTTAAATATACAGACCTCGAAGAAATGTTGGATTTTGAATATATGCAGGAGGACTTATCTAGTGCTGTAAGCAGCCTTTTAGAAAATGAAGAATGCAAATCAGCATTATTAGACGTGCTGGGAAACATAGTAGATGTTGTTGTTAAAGACGTGAATAATATTGCTGACGAAGAAGTTAAAGATTTTGTACTAGAATTATTAGTTAACAGTTTTATTTCCTCTGTACAGGATCATTTCTTAGATTTAATGAAAGCTGTAAACGTAAAAGATGTAACGGAAAGGCAGATTAATGCCATGTATCCGGGAGAAATTGAAGACCTGTTTAACTCTTTTGCCTCCCGTTATTTTGCCCGGTTAAAAATGTACGGCTGGATGGGGGCTGTTGTTGGTTGTATATCTGAATCAGTTACTTTGCTGGATTTGTAAACTCTGTTTAAAAGGGAATAAGCTTATCTGTCGAGTCTTGAATTAACATAATAACCTGCTGCAGCAATAAGTGCTGCAAAAATTAAAGATAATGGAACCAGTACAGTTAATGAGTTAATGTTAAATATATATATTGAAAGCGCAAAAATACATCCAAGAATAAGAAAGATAATAATTAAAAGAAATGTCACCATCCTGAAATCCCCTTAATAAGTCTATATATAATATACTTATAATATACTTATAATATCCTTATAATATCCTGGATATATTCATTGTGAAAGGATTTCAGTTAACTATCGCTCCCATTTTTTGTAGAGGTAAAGTCAGTAAGATCTTCCAAATTTTGAACAACTCTGGCTTCTGCCGGCAAGGCTCCCAGCGCGGCCTGTTCCCATGGTGTACCCAGTACTGGTTCCATGATAGCTATAGTACCACGGTCGTTTCGTGTCCGGATGAGCCTGCCGCATCCCTGTTTTAATCTCAGGCCCATCTCAGGATAATCCACTGTAATTGCCGGGTCTAACCCTTGTTGCTGTACTTCATGTCTCTGTGCCTCAATTAGCGGTTCCCTGGGTGGAAAAGGCAGCTGCCAGATTACCAGCAGGGACAGTGCTTCACCGGGCACGTCAATTCCTTCCCAAAATTCGGAGCCTATAAGTACCGACGAGATTTTTTGCCGGAATCTCCGGATCAGGTATCCACGTTCTGCACTATCTTCCCAGAGAAATTCAAAGGGCAGCCGGTATTTTTTTATTCCTGTTCGAATTCTTTGTATCTCAGATGGAGCACTGGTAAGCACTAATGCCCTCCCTTTAAAGAGCTGTAATAAAGAAACCAGCTGCGTTAAAGCCTCGTGAAACCAGTTTTTTGAGTTATCCATGGGAGGCTTCTTGGGCAGATAGACCAGGACTTGCTTATCAAAATCAAAAGAACTGTACACAGATGAGCTTGATGGTTTATTTAAACCCAGGGTACGCGCAAAGTAACTAAAATCTTTCCCGGTACTCAATGTTGCGGAAGAAAAAACTACGGGAAGTTCCCTGGTAAATAAATGTTTGTTTAACATTCCGCTAATATCCCGGGGTACTACCCAGAAACTTTGCTCTGCCTGGCCGGCCCAGAAAATTACATCTTTGCCCTGGTTGCGGCAAAACTGGTTTAATGCTGCTAATGCCTTTTCCGCCAGAGCCTCATATGTTTGCATACGCGTATGTGAAAGGGTTTGGATATGCATTTCTTGCTCGTTCTGCAGTTCAAAGTGCAAGATTTCGAGAGCACGCCGTAAAGTATTTGCTGCTTTGAGCAGTTCACCTGTTATTGGAACGGTTAACCGGTCCGTTTGTTTATCCTCATTGGCTGTATGATAAAGAATTTCAAAAAACTGTGAGGTAGCCTTATCCATTGCAAAGGTAATGGAAATCAAGGATGTTCTGGCTCCCTGGATTTGCTCAATGAAGTGGAGCATACTGTCAATATGCTCCTTAATTACCTGCCGGCCTGCTCTCAGCGATGCCGGAAGTAATACTTTGTGTCCTTCATCAAAAATTACCATCGAGTAACTGGGTAGCAGGGGAAGCTTCCCGTCAATGATTCTTTCATCTCGCGTCCAGAGGTCATCAAAGAAGATGTCGTGGTCACATACAATCAAGTCCGAAGCCGACCGGTAATGTTTTCTAGCCTTAACCAGTTTACAGAATCCCCGTGATGAGCATGTCTCGCAGGGCATGGTTTCGTCCCAGGCTACCTGGGTCCACACCCGGTCAGGTATATTAGATATTTCGCATCGTTCACCTCGCTCAGTTTCTCTCGCCCAGTGCAGTACACTTGTGAGGGAATCATCTGGTTGTTCAGAAAGCGGGGTCTGAAAACGATTCACTTTTATATCGCAGACATACTGGCGTGGGTCCTTGGCCATGCGTGCGTCGACGTCCAGACCCAACAAGCGCGAAAGCTTTTTGATATCCCCTTCGGGCCCGGCCAACTGTTCCTGGAGCGTTGTAGAGGCGCAGGCGATTAAGGCAGGCTTACCCTTAAACCGGGCATAAGCAATCGCTGTCAGCAAATACGCAAAAGTTTTACCGGTACCCAGTCCTGCTTCAGCGAAATGCACCTCTCCTTTGCATACGGCTTCAGCAAGCTGAAAAGCGGTGTAGATTTGCTCTTCACGAATTTCATATCCGTGTTCCGGTAAAATATCATAAAATACCTGTCCAATCCATTCGGCGAGCTTTGCCGAAAAATCTTGTTTATTGTAGTATGAAAAGGGTACTTTGAATCTTAATGCGCACATTACTAAATCCCAGCTTTCTAAAAATAAATTATTCTTCAATGCAGGCACTTTTCATTTATAAATTTTGGTAACTGCTATTCTAAATTCGTTAAGTTTGTTCCACATTAGAGGATGATTACCTTTTGAATACAATATAATCTTTTTACAGCTTAACCCTAAAACTATTACATTACTTGTTATTATATAATAAGTGAAAATTAGCTAAAAAGCTATACTTCGGAACAGTCAAGCACTGTCCACATAGATTTTGTACAAGCAAAATGTGAGTACTCGGGAACAAAAAGATTTAAAAAACGTCTTTAAATTAAGTACCTGTGATCCTAAACAAGCATAAAAAAACAACAAGAGGTGACTATTAGGCACATGATTAAAAAATTGATCATATTTATGGTATCCATTCTGCTTTGCGGAATAATTATTTCCGCGTGTAATTCTCCTCAATCTCAAGAACAAGAGAAAAATGTTCCAGAAGAATTAAATTTTGAAGGAGTAAATACAGCTGCTGAAGCCATGGAACTTTTTGCCGGCGCAGCAGGTAAAACAACTGATCAAGCAGTTCGGGATAAGCTGTTCCGGGATTTGCTGTCCTGGATGGAAGACAAGGGGTCAGGTTCAGTATCTTTATACATGAATATTAGGCGGGCTGTCGGTAATATTGGCGAGGAATATAACGGGCACGATTCCTTAGATATTGTAAAGAAACTGAATACCATCTATCTAAATAATCCAGAAAATATCCCGGACAAGAAATTTCGGGATAAAATGAAAAAAATGGCAGAAAACGGTCTTGTCTTCGCCACCGCAGAAGGTGATGTTTGGCCGGTTGTTAATTATCATTACTTAAAGGAGCGGTTTGGTGAATTATTATCCCAGCAGTTAAATGATTACCTTGAATTGAAAGGGAACGGGCTGAATAATTTCAATGAAGGGGCCCCCATGATATCCTGGGATGCACTGTCCGGCAGGATTGTAAACATGGAAAACTTCTTGCACAAATATCCCGAATTAAAGGAAGCCGGGGAAATAAAAGAGAGGTACCATTATCTCCTGTCTGTTTATCTCCGGGGTGGAATCCATATGCCCGGCAAAATAAGAGAAGAACTTCGTCAAAGTCACAGGCACTTCCTTGAGCAGTATAAAAATACTGATACTTGCCCGGTTGTTAAGAAGTTTCACAGCTTGTTGAAGAAAAATAATTTTACCAGGACCCAAGAAGTCAATGATTTTGATATAAATGCTCATTTAAAGACTTATTTGCAGAAATAACTTAATGCCTGGCTCCGGCCAGGCATTTATCGCTCCCCAGGTGGGATGTGGTCTCGTTCCATACCTGTACCAGCCTGTTGTAATCTCTTTTACATATATATTTATTATTCTTTTTTTGCTCGTAAGCATGCATAGCGTCTTTTACATTTACTATCCTGTAATTTAACTTTCCATCAATATAGGATTTATCTACCCAGGTAGGTATATAACCTGCACTTTTAATTACAGTTCTTTCTTCTTCAAAATATTTTTTCAACGTAACATGCAGTATAATGCTGCTGTCCCTGTACCTGCTTCTCTGGTTGGAGACAAAATTGCCCAGGGAATAAGCGGCCAGTACTTTCTTTTTATTCCCGTGTTCAGTTATTATATCTTTTAACTTTATCTGCTGTAGAACATGAGGGTGACTGCCCAGGACAATATCCGCCCCGTTATCAAAAAGGAAATCTACCAGGTTTTGCTGGCTCTCTCTTGCGTCTCTCTGGTACTGAGTGCCGAAATGTAAGTATACTAAGACCATATCGGCGCCCGAATTCCGGGCCCTTTCAATATCTTTCACCATTTTTTCCCGTTCAATGAGATTTACCAGGTAAGGTTTTCCTTCTGGCAGGGGTAAACCGTTTGTACCGTAGGTATAAGCAAGAACGGCTGTTTTTATTCCCTTTATATCCTTTATACTCAGTGTGTCCCTTTCTTTTTTACTCCTGGCTGTTCCTACATTATCCAGCCCTGTTTTTTCTATGTTCTCAATGGTTTTTATGACTCCATATTCACCCCGGTCCATGGAATGATTATTGGCAGTTATTAAAATGTCGAATCCCGTCTTTTTTAAAGCTGCTGCCATTTGTGCGGGGCTGTTAAAGCGCGGGTACCCGCTGTACTTTTTGTCTGCTCCGGAAAGAGTTGTTTCCAGGTTGGCCAGTGCTAGATCGGCACCGGCTATGTATTTTTTTACTGGTTTAAAAACAGAAGTAAAGTCATACTGCTTGTCTCCACCCAAATAAGCTGCTCTATACTGGGGAGAATGTACCATGACGTCTCCTACCGCGGCAATAGTTATTTCACTGGTGCGGGGAGTTTTTTCAACAGGGCCCGGTTCTGGAATTTTTAATGTTTCCGTATCTTTAACAGCTGAACAACCAGTCAAAAATATAAAAATCACAAGACATATTAAAATTATTTCCCAAAGTTTCTTCATAATACAATTTTAACAAATATGTTGGTGACAGGCATCAACGTATTTGTTTTATTTTTATTATAATTAATTGATAATGCAGAAATAAAAAGAGGTGCAGGATTTGAAAAAAAGGTATAAATTGTTGTTTGCCATAATTACAGCTCTTATGATTCTTACTTTAGCGGCATGCAGCAGCAGCGGTGGGGAGGAAGTTACCAGTGGAAATGAAGGGACAGAACCATACGGTGAAAAGAACTCTGAAGGTGTTTCTATCACGGATATGTTCAAACAGGCAAAAACAATCAAGGGAATGAGTTACGACTATATTTGCACAGATCATATGTCCGGCAATATTATAAAAGGCAGTATGTGGATGCAGGAAAATAAACAAAAGATTAAAGCTGCGGGCCCCAGCGGTCAAGAAGTTATATATATTAACGACGGGGACAAAGGCATTGCTTATGCTTATATGTCTGCACAAAAAATGGCATTCAAGATTGATGTCGGGAAAATGCCCAGAGCTGAAGATCCTGTTGACTATATTAACCAGACAGATGCAGCAAGTGCCAGTTATCTTGGTACAGAAACTTATAATGGTATAAAATGCTATAAATTTAGTGCAGCAGGTGGTGAAAATGCGGATTCGAAAGTTACCATGTGGCTGCATGGGGACTATGGTATGCCTCTTAAAGTTGAGGTTGTTAATGCCGGTGAAAAGGTTATGACAACTGAATTTAAAAATCTCCAGGTTGGAGAGCTTGATGAAAGTATGTTTAACCTGCCCGAAGGCGTGCAATTACAGGATATGGGAGAGATGTTGAAGGAATTTCAAAATGCTGTACCCTAAGCAGTTATCAACCCGGGGACAATCATTACTTGACTAAGTATAAGCGTCAAGCTAATAATCGTCCCTATTTTTCTGCAGGAGGTTTTTTGTTTTAACTTATAGAAAATAAAAAAAATAATAGTACTATAATCAGGTTAGCATGTAAGAAAGGAGTTATACTAATACATGGAAAAAGAGCTGATGCTGGCATTAATCGGTGGATACTCACTTTTTATAGTTATTGCACTTATAGTAATTATATATTTTTGGAAAACCAGCAAGTCTTACAGGGATGTTTATTACTGGATTGTTGCCCACCTGTTATTTTTTTCTGCAGCAGTTGTTTTTGGCTTTAAAGCAATTGATAAATATATGGGTTCAGCCGGGGCCCCTTTTTTAAATAATCTTGTTTATGCAGGAATATTATGGTTTGTAAGTATAGTCTGTTTGCTGGTAGGAGCTGTAAGGATTAAATCAAAAATGTCTAAGGAAATGAATTCAAATGACGGTTCTTAACTTGCTCGAGCTTGAAGAAAATTTATCAGTTATTCAAGTCAAGAACCGTCCTATAAATTAACCTGCTTTTCGCCAGTCGATAATTTTGCTTGTGAGCAGCCATAATAATCCCCCGGTTAACAGGTAACCCGTAATGGTGAAAGGCTGGGGCCCAAGGCCGAACCACTTGGCTAAAGCGGGACCTCCTAGCAGTGCAAAGCATATTGTTACTCCCAGCTTAAAAATTCCCTCTAGCTGGTGAAACATTAAAACTTCCCCGTTATTTTCCATCCTGTTTATGGAAAATAAGTATTGTGTAATCTTATATATTCCTGCAGCAACCAGAACTAGTGTAATGTATATAAGTGCCGGGTTATACATGTGAAAAACGTCATCTTCCAGAATGTAAGAGGGGACTGTTAGCAACAATCCAATATCGTTAAATCCCCTGTATAAAAGAGGGGGGGATACATTAAGCCAGAAATCTGCGTTAATAAATACCATTCCCATAAAACCCATCGGGAAAAATAAAAAAATGAAAGATAACAGCCCGTTTCCCAGGGTAGTGCCGCTGGCGGTGGAAATTAACATGGTAAAAGTAAATACAAACCCCAACACCAGCACGTTTTGAAAGGCCCAGTTCCAGATGTCTGCTGCCCCAAATGGATAGTTAATATTTATACCCCATATTAAAATGTTCATGAGCACAGCGTTTAAAATAAATGTAAACAGCAGTAAGCCCAGGCCAACTATAAACTTATTGTAAATTATTTCTCGCCGGGAATATGGCATAGCAAGCATTAATTCAAATGTGTTTCGTTCCCTTTCTTGCCCCATCATCACAGCCCCCAGGGCTATTACAAATAGCAGGGCCCCAAATTCAATCCCTGAATTGTTAAAGGACAAGAGTTTAGAGATAGAATGCATCCCGTAATCATAAATAACTCTTTCTATATCATCGTAGTACTTTTGTATCTCGTTAACCAGGGTTAAACTGCTGAACAGGGTTATAAATCCCAAGAATGAAATGCCTATTCCCCGGCTGTTTTTCCATTCCTTCCATAAAAGAGTCTTATTGGGCAGCAAACTGGTTAAAATCATAACCCAATCCCTCCATCCTGTACACAAAAATATCTTCCAGCGACATATCTATGGTTTCCAGTAATATGGGCCGGTACTGTTCCAGTTCGGTCATAATCCCGTCCGTATTTTCTTTGAGAACAAAACTATATACCCGGCCATGTTTTTCTACTTTAAGAAATTCTTTCCTATGCATAAATTCTTCCGGCAGGTCTTCAGTAAATGCGGCCTGGATTTTCCTTATATTTTCCTTCATCTCCTCTAACCTGTCATTGAAGACTACCTGCCCCTGGTAAATAAAGCCTATATGGTCGCATATTCTTTCCAGTTCATTTAAGTTGTGTGTAGAAATAAATACAGTTGTCTTGTTCTGTGCTGCTTCGTCCATCAAGATGTTTAAAAGCTGCCGGCGCAGCACCGGGTCCAGCCCGGAAGTAGGCTCATCCAGCACAAGCACGGAGGGATTTATAGAGAGGTTCAGCAGTACCGCCAGCTGTGTGCGCATACCCTTGGACAGTTTCTTTACTTTTTTATCCTCCGGGAGTTCAAAAATACGGTACAGTTCTGCAAATCTTTCTTGATTCCAATTTTTATATGTTTTCCTGTAAAGCTTTATCATGTCCCTGACTTTAAAATTAGGATAATAACTTTGATAGTCTGCTACATATCCAATAGAGTTTTTTATGGCGGGATTTTGTTGGACATTTTGCCCGCCTGTAATTACCTGGCCTTTGTCAGGTATTAAGATCCCCATCATTATTTGAATCAGGGTAGTTTTACCAGCCCCGTTGGGCCCTACCAGGCCAAATATGGTGCCTTGTTCTACGTGAAGGTCTATATCTTTAAGTACTTCTAATTCCTGAAAATATTTTGCTATATTCTCTATGTGGATCAACTTTTACCCTCCCCAATCTTTAATTCCTCCAAAAGCTGCTGTACCAGCTGCATGATTTCATCCTTATTTAACCCCAGGTAATAAGTTTCTACCAATGTGTTTCTTAGATTTTCTTTTAACCTATCTAATTTCTCTTTATCTTCGCCAGGTTTATAGTGAGTAGTTACAAAGGTGCCTTTGCCCCGCAAGGTTTCAATTATCTTTTGCTTTTCCAGTTCTTGATAGGATTTTTGAATTGTATTGGGGTTTATGGTTAGCTGTACAGATAATTCCCGCACTGAAGGCAGCTTATCTCCAGGTTGCAGAATACCCTTTAAAATAGCTTGCTTTATTTCCTGTATTAATTGCTGGTAAATCGGTATACTGCTCCGCTGGTCAATTTTAAACAAGTCATCACCACCAAAATTGTTATAGATGAACTAGTTGTTATAGTACACACAGAACATACTATATTTCTTTATGTTCTGTCAATATAAATTATTAATTAAAATTTCTAATTGGAGCCCCGGGTTAGATAGATATAATACTTAATTGCTGCTTTTTCTCTGTTCCATAATACGGTTGTTGTTTACTTTGCATTGATGTGTAACATCTTAAATTAAAAATGAATAGTCTACTACTGTATGCAGGCAAATTATAGTAGATGAGGTGTTTTAATGGGTTATGGTGGTTATAGCGGTAGCGGTAGTGGTGGCGCTGGAATTTTATTCTTGATACTGATTCTGCTCGTATTTGGAACCGGCTTTTTGGGCGGATTCGGGGGTTACAGTGCTGATAAATAACTAATCAAAGATTGTCTTGATAAGAACCCTCCAGAGGGGTTCTATCTTATATATACAGGTTCAGTGGATCATGGAAAGGCAGAAGTAAACAAGGGGGGAGATCTAGCTTTTATTGCATGTAAATTCACTGCTTCACGCCCAAGTCATTGTTTGGAATAAATGGTAGCTGCATATTGCTAACTGTCATTATAGGCGACTTATTATTGTTGACTACTCATTGTTTGTCATATAACCTATGGTTATATGGGGGTGAAGCAGGTGAACTTGCAAATGGTACATTACTTTATCCAGATTGCTAAACAGCAGAGTTTGTCCAAGGCTGCTGCCAAGCTTTTTATATCACAGCCAGCGCTGAGCAAGCAGATAAAAAAAATGGAATCCATGGTGGGTTACCCATTGTTTCGTCGCAATTCAAAAGGAATAGAGCTGACTTCGAAAGGTAGGGCTCTATATGAAGATTTGGCCCCACATTTCCAACAAATTCACCAAAAGATAGAAGAGCATATAGATCATGATACTATCAGGTTTGGCTGTACTCCTTTTGTAAGTTCATATTATCTACTGGAGCATTACCAGGGGTTGAATAGTGCCAATGTAAAAGTTACTATGATAAAAAATGATAGCGCCCAATTACTGCCGCATCTAGAAGAATATGAGTTGGATGCGGTGATTGTACAGGATATGCCTTCCCATCCTCGATTGTACACACAGTTTTTATTCGAGGATGAATTTGTAGCTGCTGTTCCTTCCAATCATCCTTTAGCACAGCAGGAGTTGGTTTCCATTGAAGAATGTTTGGTCGAAACGATGATTTTACCACCTCCGGCTTCCCCCCTTTATAAACGGGTAATGGACTTGATTGAAAAACATAATGTTATTCCCCTGGAGAGCATTAATACACCGCATCTTACCATGTTGGGCTACACATCAATCGGAGTGGGGATAGCTTTTATACCTGGGATTGTATCCAAGCACGTAAAATACCACGGAGTTACCTTTTTGCCAATTTCCGATCGCCCTTTAATACGCTATATGTATCTGGTTGCGGTAAACCGCTCCATCTTGAATCTACTGACTTATAAGTTATCCGTTTAGCCCGGTGTTCATGATACGGCTGGAATAACAGCAATAATCCTAAAAGCAGCCCGGAACCAACAAATAAATAATGGAGAGAAAAATAATTTAGCAGGTAGCCAATACTTATTGGAGAGAGAAATTGACCTAATGCCAGTAGAAAAAGCATAATTCCGTTGGCCTCGGCCTGGTGTTCTTTAAATAAGTGTATACCCCATATTACAAGGAGTGCCGAGAAGGAATAAAATGATATACCAAATACAACTGCAGTGACTCCCTGGGACAATATACTGCAGGAAAAAGGTAGCAGTAATACAGATAAGGAAAGTAGTAAAGAAACAACATTGTACAAGAACTTGATTGTCAATTTTTTTAGTACATACGCGGTTAACATTGTTGATATACCGCCCAAGCCCACAAAAGACATGATAAATTTATTCCATATTAGACTGTCTCCATTTATATTTTGGATTAGCTCAACGGCATACGTAAAGAATGTTCCGGTCCCTAGGCCGAAAATGAAACTGGCTGTAAAAAAGTATTTACCTGGTTTTAGTAAGGCTTGAATAGATATCTTTGATACAGATCTGGTAGTTTCAAGAGAAATGTAGGCAGGCGCAAGAACTTTAATCATCCATAAATAGCTGAACAGTGCAATAATACAGAAAATACCCCAGATAAATTTCCAATCATTCCCTAACCAGAATGCCAGGGGCCCGGTCAAAAAAACTGCCAGTGTAGGGCCGGCATTCATAAAGGAAATAACTCTATCCTGCTCAGATACTGCAATGAGCTTGGTTATAATCTTCGGCATAACTGTCCACACGAATCCCCCACTCATGCCCCCGGTAATTATACCTATAGACAATATCCATAATTTGGTTGAAACAGAGACAAGCAGCAACCCGGTTACTGCTATTGCACCGCCGAGAAAGACGGGGTGTTTTAACCCTTTGTGATCGGCCAACCATATAGCCAGAAAAGTGGCTATTAAATAAGACAGGTGGGGTAGGCTGCCCACCAATCCACATAATATATGACCTAGTGCAAAGTCAGCCTTGATTTGGGGTAAAAAAGCGCCGTATGTATACCTCGCCAGGCCATATGTTGATGTTACCATTAAAAAGCCGGGAAGCATTAGGTGTACCGGATGCATATCATTAACCCTCTCTCTTTTATTTAAGACACTTTATAATATAATGTCTAGCTGCTAGAGAAGGGAAATACCGTTTTGTTATGTTGATATAACCAATAGTTATATCAATTTCTATATATGCGTAGATTTCTTGAGATATAGGAAGGCGAATCCCCTATATATGGATATAATTTCGTGTATTATTTGGAATTTCAGGTCCCTTTTATGGAAATAATATGATAGATAAGATCATATTAGGAGGTATCATGTTGGAAGAACAGCGCAATACGTCAACTAAAATGGATGAGCGTTTTCAACACGGCAATACTGATGAAGATATGATGGCAAAAGGTGCGATTATTCAGCGGGACGGCACGTATGCTATAGCCCCCCATATTGCGGGCGGTGTAATTACTGATTTTAATATGCTAAGAAAAATGGCTGATGTAGCTGAGAAATACGGGTGTGCTGCCATGAAAGTGACTTCTTCTCAGCGCATAGCCTTTGTGGGACTGCAAAAAGAAGATGTTGACTCTGTCTGGAATGAACTGGCTATGGAACCCGGAGCTGCTGTCGGTCTTTGCGTGCGAAGTGTGAAATTTTGCCCGGGCACTACTTTTTGCAGGTTGGGGCAGCAGGATTCTATGGGCCTGGGAAGCCGCCTGGATAAAAAATTTCACGGCATGAATTTACCGTCAAAATTTAAAATAGGTATAAGTGGCTGCAGCAATATGTGCATGGATTCTATGCAAATAGATTTTGGTGCTGTGGGTACACCGAAAGGGTATAAAATTTATGTAGGGGGAAACGGCGGGCGTAAGCCGCGTTTAGGCGATCTTCTGGCTGAAGAACAAACACCTGAACAAGTAGAAGAAACGCTGGACAAAATAATAGATTATTATAAGGCTAGTGCAAAAACCAATGAAAGATTGGGGAGATTTATAGACCGTATTGGCTTGGAGAATTTTAAAGAAGAAGTACTATCCCACCAGGTTCATTAAAAAGCAGTAGCCCTGATAGCATGATTTGCTTCCCTGTATAAACAGTTTAAATAATAGAACTGTTTATACAGGGAGGGGCTTTTTATTATAGGATTTTACGGCATATAGAATTCTGGGTGTGGGTGCTAATGTTGGAATTTCATTGGAGTAAATAAAAAATGCAGTGGAGAAAAAAACATCTATAATAAAAGATATAGCAAGTGGAGCAAAGCAGGCTAACGAAGGAATACATCAGCTTTCAGCAGCAAATGAGCAGATTGTTTTTGCTGTGCAGCAGGTATCCAGCTCTGCCCAGGAGTTCTCCAATATTGCTAATGATCTGCAAAATATGGTAGATAGGTTTAAGATAAAGTAAATATATGTACCTGGTTTATTAATCTTCATTATTGTTTTTACGGGGAGTGAGCAATTTATATGCAGGCTGTAGTTTGCCCTGTATAAAATGCTTAATTCCATATTGTTCTAAGGCTATACCGGGAATTAAAATACCAAGTACTGCTCCAAATACTGCATGGTCCATTAGCAGCATAAGTTTGTTAGACACGCTTAGCGGAGTGTATCTTGATATTCCGAAGGATAACAGCATGCCTGCCAAAAAAAGCCATACTGCCAGGCCAAAAAAGACACCTTTTTGAACATTTTGTTTTTTGCCTGTTGCTATTAGAAGAACTAAGAATAACAATCCTAAAATGCCGCCGATTGTATAGTGTGCTGCAAAACCGATAATCATTCCGCCGGTTGTTGATACTTGATCAGTAGTAATAAAAGTACCTGCGGCTACTTTAGCCATATTAACACCGTTAAATCCCAGTGCAATATATAATCTATCAAATAGATCCTTTATTAATACAGCAAATACTCCAACATAAACAGCTCTTATACTTATATCTTTCATATATATCACCTTTGTATTGTACAAGTTAAATTTTAGTATTATCTTGTTATTAACAAAAAATATATATTTAATGCATGTAATGAAATTATTTAGTTTAACGTCTGTTACCACCCGCTTTTAACGGGTGGTTCTTGTTTATATAAGAATTTTAAACTGTTATTAAATTCCTGCAATCTTATTTAGTTTTACAGCAAAGAATAAAGTAAGTTAGTTCTGAAGGGGTGAAAAATATGTTTAATTTACCTTCCATTTTTAAAAGGACAGGAAACCAACCCGAAACAATAGACATAGAGACTGCTTATAACATATGGTTAATGTTAAAAACCAGGTATGAAAGCATGGAAAATATACATTTTTTAAAAAACTTTGTTCATGACCGTGATTTTGGCATTTATATTAATTCTTTATTGGAAAGCTTTAAAAACCAGGTAGACATCTTGGAAAAAGAGGCGCAAAAATTTAAGATAAAAATACCTGACAGGCCTCCCTCGGAATTGGTAACTTCTAAACGTCTGAATATAGTAACCGATAAATTTATATACGGTAGAATAGTAGCAGATTTAAAAAATGAATTAATGTCACTTAACCGTACAATGCGAACATCAACAACAAACGACCGTATAAGAGATTTATTTAATAAATTTTTATTAAACCATATGGAAAATTTTGATGAACTTTATAAATACGGCAAGATAAAAGGTTGGGAAACTATTGTACCTGCATATAAAACGGCTCAAGCAGAAGGGCAAGAACCTCTATCTTTAAATGAAGCATATCATTTATGGGATCATTTAAATTTAAGATATGACCAGCTTCAAATAACACAATTTTTTCTGTCATATACGCATGATGCAGATTTAAAGTATATTTTATCTAAAGGAATTGATACGCTTAAAAAGCAGCTAAGTTACCTGGAACAGCTTGCAGCAGGTTTTGAGATTCCATTACCTCAAAGGCCGCCTGCAAATATAACAGTTCGTGAAGACCTTGAAACGTTTGAAGACCATTTTATATATCGTAGAGTTTTAGAAGGTATAGTAAGTGCTGTGGATTTGCATCTCAGGGCTGTAGTAGAAACAATAAGAAACGATGAATTACGTAATATATTTTTCAATCTTTATAAAGAAGAATTAAATATATACGGGGATTTATTGAGGTACGGGAAAGCCAAGGGATGGACCAGAAAACCCCCGATATATGAATAAATCACTTATTGTGTTTTAATGTTCGCTTTCTTTTTTAAATAATCTTTTATATTCCCCGTACCCCTCTTCTTCGAGTTTTTCTTTAGGGATAAAGTGCAGGGCAGCGGAGTTAATACAGTAGCGCTGCCCACCGGGCCCCGGCCCATCATCGAAAACATGTCCCAGGTGGGAGTCAGCCTCACTGCTCCTTACTTCCGTTCTTGTCATGTTCAAATTGGTATCGGTTTTTTCCTCAATATTCTCCGGGTGCAGAGGCTTTGTAAAACTGGGCCAGCCTGTACCGGAATCATATTTATCCAGGGAACTAAACAGGGGTTCTCCGGAAACCACGTCTACATAAATACCGTCCTGTTTGTTATCATAATATTTATTATCAAAAGGCGTCTCTGTTGCATTATTCTGCGTTACTTCGTACTGCAATTTTGTAAGCTTGTCCTTGAGCAGCTTTTTATCTTTTTTCTTTTTCCAGTAGCGGTCGATAAATCTTTCACGCCCGGACATTGTCCGATACATTTTATAGTGCCCGGGATTTTTAACGTGATAATCCTGGTGGTATTCTTTTGCAGGATAAAATTTTTTAACCGGTAAAATTTTTGTAACTATGGGCCCGTTAAAACGCCCGCTTTCCTCCAGCTCTTTTTTAGATGCTTCTGCTTTTTCTTTCTGCTCGTTATCGTGATAAAAAATCGCCGTGCGGTAAGAATCTCCCCTGTCGTTGAACTGCCCGTCGTCGTCAGTTGGATCAACCTGGTGCCAGTAAGTTTCCAGGAGTTTTTCATAAGAGCACAGTGCAGGATCAAATGTTATCTGTACTGCCTCGTAATGCCCTGTTTCTCCCGAACAGACCTCCCTGTAGGTAGGATTCTCTTTCCAACCCCCGGTATACCCGGAAACCACTTTTTTAACACCCGGAATTTCTTTAAATGGTACAACCATACACCAGAAGCATCCCCCGGCAAATGTCGCTAATGCTAGTTCATTACTGTTGCTCAAAAAATATCACCTCGCCTGTAGTATACCCAGGGATATATTCCTGGATAACTTGGACAAAAAAAGATTTCTTGAAACATTGCTGCGGATGAAAAGAAAATATGTTTTTAAAATGTACGGTTATTGTTTAATGGACAATCACATGCACCTGATTATTGATACTAATGGCAGTGATATTTCACAGGTTATGAAAAGTATAAATGTCAGTTATGCAAATTATTTTAACAAAACATACCGCCGGTGCGGGCATCTTTTTCAGGACAGATTTAAGAGTGAAGTGGTGGACAATGACCGGTATTTGACGGAGTTAACGAGGTATATACATTTAAATCCGGTACGGGCTAAAATTGTCAGCAAACCAGGAAATTACGAATGGAGCAGTTACCAGGTTTATGTAGGGTTGGAAAAAGATTTAAGCCAATTAGTGGATGCTGCACTTGTTTTAGAGTTATTCTCAAGCAGTTATTCTAAAGCGCGGCAGGAATATATTCGCTATGTTAACCGTGATGGCGATGCAGTTTATGATGAAGACGGTAGTCCCAGGGTACCAATTCATTTTCCTGACCTGGAAAATGAATATTACCCGGATATTTATGATGAGAAGAAAGTAGAAGAATTAATTGAAGAGATTGCTAACCGGAGTAAATTATGCAAGGATGACCTGGTTCAAAAAAATGCTATACATATGGATATAAGAAATAAAGCTATTTTAGAGGTAAGAAAAGTTTCAAACTTGAGTATGAAGAAAATTGGTCAGTTATTTGGTGGATTAAGTGAATCAGCAGTTAGCAAGATAATTAATTCTAGCAGGTAAGGCAAAACAAACATTCAAGTCAAGAACCGTCCCCATTTGACACTTATAGCTGGTACTTTTGTTGATATAATAAACTTATGGATGGCAGTTTTTACAGATACCGGTGCATCAATGATTGTTATTGCTAACGGCATGCGCTTGATGCGGGATAATAGTTCCTGGAGAAAAATTGTCTGGGAGGTAGGGGCCTAAAGGATGGAATCCAATGCCCTTAAAACAGGTTAAAATATTGAATAATAGGGATTTACGCCTGGTTTATAACCGGCGTATTTTTGTGTTTTGGTGTGGTAAAAAAATACAGTTCTTGTGAATGTAATCATAATTACAAATAATTTTGTGACAGATAGTTATAATCAAAGCTAATAATAATTATAAGGATATCAATGGGGGTGGGGTAGTTCTGTTTGCGATTACGCAAGGACCTTAGGTAAGTTATTTAATAACTGTAAGGGAGTGCATAATTATTAGTAAGGTGCAAATTAATTCAACAGGGGAAAATAATTCTCAGAAACAACAAAAAATTTACATGGTGAAGTGGATTATAACCTTGGGTATACCGTTATTGTTATTATTACTTCCAAACTTTGGGGGTATGAGCCATGATGTGAAAATATTCTTTGCTATAACACTCTGGGGTGTTTTGTCCTGGATTTTTGAACTCCTTCCAAATTCATTAGTGGGATTGCTTCTTCCCGCTTTGTATGTTGCTTCCGGGGTGGCAACGACCGGGGCTGCTTTTAAACCGTGGTCAACAAGTATTCCCTGGATTGTTATTGGTGGATTAATATTTGGGATGGTACTTAATACAAGTGGTTTTGCAAAGCGTATAGCTTACTGGGTATTATTAAAAACCGGCGGTTCTTTTAAGGGCCTATTGTTTGGAATCATGTTTGCCGGTATGATTATTGCTCCTTTTATTCCTACTGTGATGGGTAAGATGGCAATATTTACTCCTATTGCAATTGGGATCTGTAAAGCTCTAGATATAAAACCCAAATCCAAAGCTGCATCTGCGATAATGCTGGGAACTTTTTTAGGAGTGGCAAGTCCTTGTTTTTCCTATCTTACAGGCGGCGGACATATTGTTATGCCGATGAACCTGATTGAATCTGTTACAAAAGAATCTATTACCTGGTCCCAGTATGCTTTCCATAACTTTTTTATTTTCCTTCTCTGGTCAATAATATCAATTCTTATTGTTATTGTAACTTTAAGACCTGAAAAGAAAATACAAGCTAAAGAAACCGTAGTTCAAAAATATAACGAACTGGGGCGCGTTTCAGCCCAGGAAAAGAAAATAGCTTCAATATTAATCGTTACTATATTGCTTTTAAGTACTGATTTTATCCATGGAATCAGTGCACAATGGATATTTTTGATTCTTGGAGGTATCTGTTTCCTCCCCGGCATTAATTTAATGGATAATGAAAAATTAGGTAAGTTAAATTTTCCAATATTGTTTTTTATAACAGGAGCAATGGCTATTGGTACGGCCGGTATGTCTTCGGGAGCTGGAGAATATTTATCAAACTTGTTGTTACCTTATCTTGCTGGTTCGCCTCTTTATACAATGCTTGCAACGTGGTTCTTCGGAGTTTTTATGAACTTTGTACTTACACCGCTTGCGACTGTAGCAAGTTTTACAGTGCCAATTACGGAAATGGCTGTAAATACAGGAATAAATCCTCTACCGGTTATTTATTCTTTCATGCAGGGTTTAGACCAGTATATATTTCCTTATGAGTTTGCAGTACTGCTTTTTGTTTATAGTTTTGGCTATCTTTCTTTCAAGCATATGGTTAAAGTTCTTATTCCTAGAATGATACTTAATGCAGTATTTATTGCTGTTATCGCGTATCCTTTCTGGAAACTTATCGGGCTGATTTAGCAAAACTATAATAAAGAGATAGGAAGGAGGGGGAAATATATGATTAATACGCTTTATACTGCTACCGGGTGCACACGCTGCAAAATAGTAAAACGCTTCATGGAAGAACGTGATATTCCTTATACTGAGAAAGATATGAAGGCAGAAGGCAAAGAAGAATTTCAACAGTTTTATAAGGCTAATCGCAAGTATATATATCGCGGAGAAAACGGAATTGAATTCCCTGTTTTTACAAATGGAGAGGCAATATACCAGGGCATCGGGCCCGCTGTCGCTTACCTGCATTTTAACGGCAAGTTGGACGAGTTCTTTAGTATAGGAGTATTGCACAAGGAATGGGTAGACGGGATCTATGTTTCTCACGGTAATCCTGAATATGCTGGGGAGTTTATTGAGGTCCTGCGTTTTTTAAAAAACAATAACTTGAAATTACAGGTAGATACGAACGGGAAAAACAACCATATCCTACGGCAGATTTTAGATGAAGGGTTAGCAGATATAGTTATAATGAATGTGCTTGGCCCAGAAGAATTATACAGCAAGATTCTGGGAGAAGATATTAATATTGATGAAGTGAAAAAGAGCATAGAAACAGCAGCTAAATTTCCCGAAGTCCACTTTCAGACAACTGTTGTGCCTGTAGTGCGCCAGGAAGGTGATTCTCCAGAAATCAGTTACCTGGCCCCGGAAGAAGTTGCTGAAGCAGCAAAATTAATTGAAGAAGTTACAGAAAGCAAAAAAAATCCTTATCTTATTAAGCTATTTAAAACAAAAGAAGCTAAGGACAAGCGTTTAAAGGCAGTAGGGCCTTTATCTGCTGCAAATTTGATGCCGTACCGGAGTAAGGCAAGAGCTTACCAGGTGTTTACAGAAGTTGAAAAAGCTTGATTCTAATAGAAGCTAAGTAGTTAGATAAAAATAATGGAGGCGATACTATGACTTATCCTAGTGTTTATCCAACAGGTGCTACAATTTATAATCCTGAAAAATGTTGGAGCGGCTATACTATTTTTCAGGCCAGGGAACTTGGAGCACTTTTAATAGATATGAACGGGGGAGAAGTTAACCTTTGGAAGGGATTGCACGGCTTCCCTAATCAGCTTCTTCCAGGTGGTTATGTTTTAGGTCATACTGGTTTGAGAAACAATGCTTTTGGTATGCAGGATCAGCTTGATTTAGTCCAGGTGGACTGGGAAGGGAATATAGTCTGGAAGTTTAACCAGTACGAGTATATAGAAGATCCGGGAGAAGAAGCGCAGTGGATGGCCAGGCAGCACCATGATTACCAAAGAGAAGGAAATCCTGTAGGTTATTATGTGCCTGGCATGGAACCCGTGGTTGACGGGGGAAACACATTGCTTCTGTGTCATAAAAATGTTAAAAACCCTGATATTACAGATAAAAATCTTCTTGATGATGTGATTATTGAAGTAGACCGGGAAGGAAATATTGTTTGGGAATGGAGCTGTAATGAACATTTTAATGAATTTGAATTTAGTGAAGCAGCAAAGAATATTTTAGCAAGGGACCCTAATATGCGTACTGCAGGCGGGGGCATGGGAGACTGGATGCATATCAACTGCATGTCCAAGCTGGGGCCCAACAAGTGGTATGATGCAGGTGATGAGCGTTTTCATCCTGAAAATATTGCCTGGTGTGCTCGGGAAAGCAATATTCTTGCTATAATTAGTAAAAAAACAGGGGAAATTGTTTGGAAAGTTGGACCTGATTATGATACCAGCAAGGAACTAAGGGAATTGGGATGGATTATCGGACCCCATCACTTTCATATGATTCCCAGGGGACTGCCCGGAGAAGGGAACATGTTAATTTTTGATAATGGTGGATGGGCAGGTTATGGTTTGCCTAATCCATGCTCATCAAAAGGTAGAATGAATGTCCTCAGGGATTATTCCAGGGTGCTGGAATTTGATCCAAAAACGCTAAAAATTGTTTGGCAGTATACACCTATTGAAGCTGGCTTAGTACATCCATCTGACTCCAACCGTTTTTATAGTCCCTTTATAAGTGGTGCTCAGCGGTTGCCGAATGGAAATACTTTGATTACTGAAGGTTCAGGGGGAAGGCTCATTGAGGTTACTGCGGAGCACGAAATTGTATGGGAATACATCAGCCCGTATTGGGGAGACAAGTTTAAGATCAACATGGTTTACAGGGCTTACCGGGTACCATATGAATGGGTCCCCCAGGTAGATAAACCGGTAGAAACTCCTATAGAGCCAAAAGATGTGGCTAAATTCCGTATGCCCGGAGCTGCGCCGCTTGGACCTAAAAAACAAACAGAGGTACCGGGAGTCAAGCCTTACCAGGGTAGTACAGCTTTGTGCGTTGCTGCAGATGACGAATTGGATAATTTAGATAAGTAAGAGTTATTCTTTTAATCTCTTTAATATGAGGGAGGTGACATTTGTCATCTCCCTTTATATTAGTAACGAGCTGTTAAATATAAAAAGCATTTTTATATAATTCGTCTATATCATTAATAATGATATTTCCTTTCTGAGACTTCTTAATTATATCTTCTTGTCTTATTTTATTTAATACGTTTGTTACGGTAACCCGGTGTAATCCCGTTATAGAGGCAATCTCTTTATGTGTAATATTTAATTTTATTTCTGTTTTATTCTCATCTTCTTCACTGAATTGTTTAGCAAGTAGAAAAAGCAATTTATTTATTCTTATATCGGGTTTATTAAAAGCAATATCTTGTACTTGTCCAATTAAAATTTTTATTTTTTTGGCCATCATTTTTAGCATATGTTCAGCTAATGCTGTCTCTGATTGTATAACTTGCAAAAATTGTTTTTTATTAAACACATAAACTTCACATTCTTCTTCTGCTACAATAGATGCGTTAGCATTCATCTCACTAAAGAAAGGCACATCTCCGAAAATATTACTTTCTGTTGTATACCAGAAAACTTTTTCATCCCCGGATTCTGATAATAACATTACCTTTATTTTCCCTTTGTTTAGATAATATATATTTTCAACTTTATTTCCCTGTTCAAGAATAGTAGTATTTTTCTTATAGATTTTTTTTCTTCCTAATTTGATAAATTTTGTAAAAATGTCAGGTTCAGCACTGGTTAACCACGGCGCCAAATACAGTTGGGTGAACAAATTAAAAAAATCTTTTGACACGTTTATATACCACCCTTTTTATTTTTAATATTTTGTACAAATAAGTAGTTTTATATATAAAATTTAGCAAATTTAACAGGGTAGCAGCTGTACAAGAAGGATAAATAAAGAAATTCCGGAATAAAATTTGCAATCAAAATGGATTACAGTTTGCCCCTGGGGGGGTAGCCAAGTTGTTGCGATAGCTTAAATTGTGCACAATAAATCAAAATATACTGAAATTAATGAGAAAAAAGTGAATAAGTGGTATAATACAAAAATAATGTAGGTAATATTTTATAATATTTGCCAAACGACTTAATATTTAATTTATTATTACAAAAAATAAAATAAGTGAGTAAGTATATGGTATAAATTTAGAGATATTATTGCTGATGTAATCAATGATGGAAGGTGATGTATATTGCACGAATTAAATAAAGCAGGTATAAGTCAGGGATTTCAGTGAACTTATTTAAAACCCTATTATTTAGATCAAACAGTGTGGGGGGTATTTTATAGATGAGTAATAAAATGTTTGTTTTGCAAAAAGAATTGAGAGAAAAAGGTGTTCTTATTAGTTTTTCAGGTAAATTTTCGCAGGAGATAATCGAAGAATTGGGACAGGCTGTAAAAAAATACCTGGAAACCGAGAATCACCCCAAAACTGATATATATAATGTCTTCTCAATTTTTATTGAACAAACCCAAAATATTAAGAATTATTGTGTTAGTAAACAGGAAACACCTGCCTATGAACAAATTGCTAATTCATGTATTGTTGCTATTGGAAGCCAGGAAAATAATGAAAGATATGTTTGTTCCGGAAATTTAATCTACAATGATGATATAGATAAATTGGAGAAAATAATTAACGAATTAATTGGTTTGGACAAACAGTCATTAAAAAAATTATATAAACAGAAGTTAAAACAAGACCTTCCTCCAGACAGCACCAGTGCCGGCCTGGGTCTTATTGATGTTGCCAGGAAGGCCAGCAGCCCGTTGGAATATTCCATAGAAAAAAAAGATGAATTCTTTTCATTTTTCACCTTGAAAGCTATCGTTTAGAAGATTGGAGGGATAATAAGTGGAAAAACTTTTTATCAAAGCTACAAAAAGCACGCCCGAGGTTAATCTTGACTCGGATAACAATAATCTTTTAATAAATGGGCAATCTTATCCTGAAAATGCTTTTAAATTTTATGAACCAATTTTTAACTGGGTTAATGAGTATCTTGATGAGCTAGAAACCGGGGTCCAGGTGCAGATAGATTTTACCCTTCCTTATATTAATACCAGCAGCTCAAAATGTATTATGATGCTGTTGGACAAATTTGATGATGCATTTTTAGCAGGTAAAAATATATTCTTAAACTGGTATTGCGACCAGGAAAATGAGATTGAGTTTGAGTGTGCTGAAGAATTCAAAGAAGATATGAATTTCCCAATTGAGATTGTCTCACGAGAGGATAATTAGTAACTGTACATTAATTTGAAAATGAGGTAGATTGAATGCCATTGGGTTGTGAAGAAGAAAAGGATGTACAAATGTCAAAGGAGCGTGTTGCTCCTGATCGCGATATTATAAAGGTAATTGTTTTTGCCAGTATTATAATTATTCTTTCTATAGTTTTAATTGGTTCAATTGTATACATAATTACTAAAAATGAAGCAGTTCATAAGTTAAAAAAACATGATCTGGTTAATATTGCGGAATCTATGGCTGACAAAGTTGACAGCCGTATTGAACGAGCACAGGAAGTTTCTCTTATGCTGGCTGCAGATCCGCAAATAAAGGAATGGGTTGCCGGTGGTGAAAGAGATAAAAGTCGAAAAGAGTATACCCTGAAAAAAATTAATACCATGGTTAGCAAAACAGATTACTTTGATTATTCCAACTCTTTTATTGTAAGCGCAGTAACAAATCATTACTGGGATGAAAAAGGTCATATAATTGATACTATGACTAAAAATGATCCCGATGATAATTGGTTTTATAAAACGATTTCTTCCGAAGAGCGAGTTTCCATATCGATAGATTATAACCGGGAGAGAAAAGATACTTTTGTGTTTATTAATGCATTGATGGGGGATATTAAAGATCCCCTAGGGGTTACGGGAGTAGGTATGGGATTAAAGAATCTCTCCGTGGAATTCCAGGAGTTCAAGTACGGTAAGACCAGTGACCTCTGGTTAATTGATAAAAAAGGAAACATTTATCTATCTGATAACGTGGAAAATAACGGGCAAAATATTGATAAGTTTTTACCAGGTAATGTTAAACAAAAAATTATTAATTACATAGATGGCAAAAATAGAGAGCATCGTACTTTGGAATATAAAAACAGTGATCAAGAATTGCTTGATTTAATTGTTTACCCGCTGGATTCTACGCAGCAGCATTTCTTATTATTCAAAATCCCCAGGAGTGAATCAATTAGTTTTTTAAACACTATTAAGCTTAACACTTTACTGGCTTCAATTATTGTACTTATTTCTATTACTTTCTTCTTTTACTTTGTTTCTAATAAACTGGTAAACCCGTACAAGAAGGCAATCAAATACAACCGGGAACTTGAGGATAAGATTTTTGAAAGAACGCAGGAACTGCAGGAGAAAAATACAAAGTTAACAGACAGCATTGAGTATGCCCAACGAATACAAAAATCCATGCTGCCGCCGGAAGAGGTGTTAAGCGAAGTATTCAATGATTATTTTCTTATCTGGCAGCCCAGGGATACTGTGGGAGGAGATTTCTACTGGGTTAAACAATTTGATTCAGGTTATTTTTTTGCTGTGGGAGATTGTACCGGGCATGGTGTTCCCGGGGCACTAATGAGCGTGATATCAATTTCAATATTAAACCAGGTTGTAAATGAGAAAGATAGACCTTCTGAAATTCTTAAAAAGCTAAATATACTGATAAAACAAACATTAAAACAGGAAGGCAAGAGATCTTTGACTGATGACGGCCTGGATATTGCTCTTTGTTTTTTTGATGGGGAGCATACCTTAATTTTTGCAGGGGCAAAAGCATCGCTGTATATTAAAGATGAGCAAGAAATAAAGGTTCTCCGGGGAAATAAAAAAAGTGTGGGTTATACCCGCACCAGCACGGATTACTCTTTTTCAGATATAAATATAGATGTCAGGGATAATAACTTGTTTTATATAACTACGGATGGTTTTATTGATCAAAGTGGAGATCAAAACAATTACAGTTTTGGTAAAAAACGCTTTGAGGAATTGATTAATAATTGCTATATGGAATCTCTGTCTAGACAACGTGAATTATTCTTGCAAGAATTAGTAGATCATATGGGTGATGAACCGCAGAGAGATGATATAACTGTATTAGGTTTTACGCTTAAACACCCATGAGTCTCTGGCTCACAACGGGGAATGAAAACTCTTCCAGCAACATTGTAAAGGCCGGTGGTGTTCGGAGCGGAAGTACGGAGGCGCATTTGAAGAGCGAATGAGGCCGAAGAAAAGTGCCGGTGCATGTTTGAGCGACCGGGGGGAGCGAGTTCTCCGGTGCCCGAGACCGATTGAGCTCGGACAATTTTATGTGCCGAAGTAGGGAGCGGAGAATACCACCAGCCCCTGGCAAGAACTGGAGTTTTTTAATTAATAGGTAGGGAAAGGAAGAATGTATTTTGGGTACTAACCAGGATGACCTGCTTTTTAGCCCAGAAAAAAAACTTATAGAGTCCTGTAGATCAGAAATAACTGCTGATAAATACGGAGATAATATACTCCTGCCCAGGTACAAAGAGCTCCTGGACAGTTACGAAAAGTTGTTGAGATTTACCCGAAAAGTAACCAGAATAAGTGATACCCAGGGAAACGCCTTAAAAGAACGTGAACGTAAAATGAAAAGCCTGTTGGATAATTCAAATCAAGGATTTTTAACTTTTGGTGTTAACCTTCTTGTTGATGAGGAATACAGCAGCGAATGCGCTGCGATTTTTGGAAAACAAATAAAGAAAGAGAATATAACTTTATTATTAAGCACTAGATATGATGAACAGCAAAAATATGAAGATGCATTCAATGCTGTCTTCAAGGAAAAAGACAGAGAAAAACTGGAACAACTGCCATCTAGAATTATCATTAACAACCGGTACATAGACGTTAAATACAAATTAATCAACTGGCTGGATAAAGAATATGCCATTTTTGTCATTTTGACTGACGTTACAGATAAGATCAAGTCAGAAGCTAAAGTAAAGTATTTAATTGAGCATGATAGTTTAACTTCATTGTATAACAGATCTTATATTGACAAGATAATACCTGAAATGTTGATATCACATAACTTACCTATAAGTGTTATTTTAGCCGATATGAATGCACTTAAGTTGGCTAACGATGTATTCGGACATCAGACTGGTGACCGGCTAATCATTAAGGTTGCTGAGATTTTAAAAAATTGCTGCCGTAAAACAGACATTGTCGCCCGCTGGGGCGGTGATGAATTCTTAGTGATACTTCCAAATGCCTGGCATTCCCAGTGCTTGAGAATAGTGGAATTAATAAATAGAGCATGTCAGCAAGAGGACCAGGAAGTTGTAGATATAAGCGAGGTCGTGCCTATAAGTGTTTCTATGGGAACGGCTACAATGGAGAGCCTGGATTTGAACATTACTGAATTGTTTGCCGTAGCAGAGAATAGGATGTATAAAAACAAGCTACTGGACAATAAAACTGTCAGGAAAAATATTATAAAAAAAATGGAAACTGTTTTAGAAGCAAAAGGAATAGTTCCTCCCGGCCATATTGAGAGGTTAAAAAAACTTTCTGTTAAATTTGCCGGGTTTTTGGGGTTTTCAGAAGAATCCGTTGAAACAACCGAACTTTTGTTATTATCTTCTCTTCATGATGCGGGTAAAGTAGCTGTACCTGAAGATATGCTAAATAAAGAACAAAAAGACCTGACTTCTGAAGAGTTGGAGATTATGAGGAGTTATCCGGAAGCCGGTTACAGAATGGCACAGTCAATTGGCGAACCAGGGGTTGCTGAAGCGATACTGGCTTTGTGTGAGAGATGGGATGGAAATGGATATCCCCACGGTTTAAAGGGGGCACAGATTCCTTATATATCAAGGATTTTTTCAGTTCTGAAGTCATTTGATTTAATGACAGGTGGCGGGGCCTTTGAAAGTGACTTAAGTAAAGAAGAAGCTTTGGACGAAATTCGCAATCAAAGTGGATTGCAGTTTGACCCCGGGCTAACTAAACTATTTTGCGACAACTTAAGTAATTTATAATAAAAGAAAAATCCGGGGTCAAAAACCGTCCCCAAGTTTTATTTTCCAACAGGGCATTTGCTCATGCATAGGCTGCATCCATTGTTATTTGTTAAAAATGAGAAGCATACGAAGCGATCGTAGTTAACTTGCTGGTTCTCTTCCGGTTCTTTTAGTGCGCCTGAAGGGCAGGCATCAATACAAATACTGCAGCCTTTACAAAGGTCTTCTTTGATTAAAGGATCTTCTTCTAAAGGTGCTTCTGTTAATACTGCACTTAATTTTACGCGGGGCCCGTAAGCAGGGGTTAAAAGCAGTCCATTCTTCCCGATTTTCCCCAGCCCGGCAGCAACTGCTGCATATTTAAAATAAAATATGCTTGATATAGTCCGGTAGTCTGTTAAATCTTGTCCCAGGTTAATACAGGGATATCCCTGGTTAGTCAAATGACGGGCAATTCGGTACCCTGTTTGCTTTAAGTCATTGGTAACTGTTTCATTATGCGCCTGGTAAATATCCTGGCAAGAAACTTTACCTACTTCGTTTTGGGCAGTTAATTTATCAGTCAAGACTTTAAAAACTTGTGACCCCAGTACAATAACTGACTTTGTTCCCGGTAATATATTCCCGGGCCTTTTATCTTCAGGAAGTTGGTCAAATCTTTCTACCGGTGCCACTCCTACCAGGTCTACTCCGTCAGGAAGCTCGCATATTTCTTTAATATATTTTTTAAGAGTAATAATTATCCTCTCCTTAATGTTTTCAAGATTTAAACAACATATTTTAGTGTTATTTATAACATACTTCAAAAGAAAAGTATATAATTACATATTGACAAGCTTGTAATAAGTGTTTAAAATTCATGGTAATTAAATACTGATAAGGGAACAGGTGCCCCAACAGGGGAGAATAGGGAATCAGGTGCGAGTCCTGAGCAGTCCCACTACTGTAACCGGGAAAAACTTGCCATTGAGCCACTGGTGCGGGCGGGAAGGCTGTATGCCACTACTGCACTGGGAAGGCGGCAGGTGTATTGCCCGGGAGCCAGGAGACCTGCCTGTTTACCTTTATCGATGGAGATGATGGAAAAGTCTTCAACCACAGGTTGAAGGCTTTTTTTGTTTGCCCGGCATGTTTGCCGAGCCGGTGGGTTGAAAGAAACCCATGTCACCTAACCAGCGGGAAGACAACCCGTAGGCAAGGGCGCCACTGGCCAACGGTGGGGTCTGAAGGAAGCCGAAGGGGGAGCTTG
>JAIPEW010000021.1 GCA_021736985.1 Clostridiales bacterium
CGTATTTTTACTGGGAGCATAAAGTATGTTTTAGAAACCCGCTCAATGATATTGCACAGCAAGTTTTTTACGCCCTTAGCAGCCGGGGTTTCGAGATTTGACGGGCTACGCAGCGCACCCAGACTCCGCTACCTTCCGGAAATCCCCCGGCCCTGGCCGTAGTTTTCAGGAAGTTTTCTATTTAAACCCCCACGAGCTTAGAGCTCACAACAGAGGATGAAAACTCTTCTGACAGTTGGGTGGAGGTCCGGTGGTTTCCTCCAGGAGACTCCGTATTTTTACCGGGAGCATAAAGTATGTTTTAGACACCCGCTCTATGATAGTGCATAACAAGTTTTTTACGCCCTTAGCAGCCGGGGTTTCGGGATTTGACGGGCTATGCAGCGCACCCAGACTCCGCTACCTTCCGGAAATCCCCCGGCCCTGGCCGTAGTTTTCAGGTAGTTTTCTATTTAACCCGTCATGCTAGCCTAGCACAACCAATGATGAAAATATAGCTTAGACCCTGTGTAAAGGACGGTGGTACTCGGAGCAGACGTGCGGAGGCGCATTCAAAGAGCGAATGAGGCCGATTGAGCTCGAACAATTTTATGTACCGGGATAGGGAGCAGAGAGTACCACCGGCCTGGCAAAAACAGAGTTCACCAATACAGCGCACACTTAAACATATCTTACACCAGCCTTTTCAGGCCGGATTCACGGGCAATTCTCAAAGCATCCAGGAACTCTCCCCTGGTAGGACACCGGTTTAACTCGCGATATTCACCAGCCCGGTAAGAAGGAAAATACTGCTCCATTACATTCACATAAGTATCTCTGGAAATTTCCCGTGCCAGAAACTCCATAACTTCCCGGGTTCCAGCCAGGTTCTCCGGTAGAACAAGATGCCTCACCAGGAGCCCCTTCACGGCCAGGCCTTTTTCATCTACTTTCAAATCTCCTACCTGGCGGTGCATTTCACGCACTGCTTTCTGAACAACATCAAAATAACCGGGAGCACTAGAATATTTTTCACCTGCTTCATTAGTACCAAATTTTATGTCAGGCATATATATGTCTACTACACCATCTAAAAGCTGCAGCGTTTCCAGGGAATCATACCCGCCTGTATTATAAACAATCGGTATATTAAGCCCATCCTCTACTGCAGGCACCAGTGCCTCTAAAATCTGCGGGACAAAATGGCTGGGCGACACGAGATTAATATTATGACATCCCATTTCCTGCAGCTCCAACATTATATCCGCTAATTCCCCCGCAGTTACTTTCCAACCTTCATCCTGCTGGCTTACTTCGTAATTTTGACAAAAAACACAGGCCAGGTTGCAGTGTCCCAAAAATATCGTACCTGAACCGTAGGAATCAGTAAGCACATCTTCCTCCCCGCGATGCGGACCATAACTGTTAACCACTGCATTACGAGGCGCGCGGCAAAACCCTAATTCTCCTGCAGCCCGGTTTACACAACATCCTCTTGCACAGGCACTGCATCTTTCAAGCATCTTAAAAGCCTGCCCGGCTTTTTTTTGCAGTTGTTCCACACCAACCACTGTATTACCTCCCGTGCTTAACTAAATATACATGCATTATATCACAAATTTCTTACATTATTATTTTATTCATTTGTCTTTCATACATAGTAACAATTATATACATTTTTCAGCAGGAAGTGCTATACCTGAAGTCGAATTATTAAGCCAGGAAGATTTAGTTTAATCGTTTATCGTCCCCCCCACTGTCGAGCAAAAACAAGTAATTCCCGGTAAATTATATACTTCGTTCTGGCAAAAGCCCGTGTGGGAGGGGATTAATACAGGATATTACAGGAGCATAAAATGACACAATTTCCTAAAATAGATACAATAATAAATGACAGTTTGCAGGCCCTGGAAAATAGTAAAAAACAAATCTATGACATATATGAAAGCACGCGAGAAGAATCTAATAGAATTAACCGCGAGCTGGAAGAAACAAAACAGGAAGTATCTCAAATAATAAATCAAGTGGAACAATTGGAAAAGAAAGAAAAAAAAGCCCGTGTTCACTTGATGCAGGTAAGCCGCAATTTTAAGCAGTATACAGAAGATGATATCAGGAACGCATATGAACAGGCCCAGGATTTGCAGCTGCAGCTTAATGATCTCCGGCACCGGGAAATTATGGCCCGTTTTAAGCGCGACCAGCTGGAACGCAGCCTGAAAAACCTGGAAAAAACGCTGGAAAAAGCAGAAAATATGATGTCCCAGTTGAGCGTAGTCTTGAACTATCTTTCCGAAGATCTGCAGTCAATATCAGGTCAGATAAATGAAATGCAAAAAATGCAAAACCTGGGTATAAATATTATACGGGCCCAGGAAGATGAAAGAAAAAGGGTTGCCCGCGAAATACATGACGGCCCGGCCCAGCTGCTGGCCAATATAGTAATGCGTGCTGAATTCTGCCTGAAGCTCCTGGAAAAGGAACCGCAAAAGGCCCAACAAGAACTAAAAGACTTGCAGGAACTGGTAAGAAAAAGCTTAAAAGATGTGCGCCAGATAATTTTTGACCTCAGGCCAATGGTGCTTGATGACCTGGGACTGGTTGCAGCAGTCAAACGCTACCTGGCCGAATACAAGGTACAAAACAACCTGGAAACTGAACTTGTCTGCTTAGGTACTGACAAACAGTATATCCCCAAAACCACGGAAGTAGCTATATTTCGCATTATCCAGGAATGCCTGAACAATGCACAAAAACACGCAGAAGCCAGGCATATTACCATAAAGATTGAAATAGCAGAAAAAAAGATTAATGCAATAATACGCGACGACGGAAAAGGTTTTGACTTGCATACCGTCGAAAATGATCAACAAAAAGAAAATTACGGTTTAATCAATATACGAGAAAGAGTGAGCCTTTTAAATGGAAAACTTGATATACAGAGCACCCCGGGAAGAGGAACAACTATAACTCTGTCTATTCCCATTAGCGACGAATGATATATATAAAACTCATAGAAATTTCTGCCCCAGAATAAAAAAAAGGAGTATCAATATGAATAAAAAGAAAATAAATGTCTTGGTGGCAGATGACCACGTGTTAATACGCGAGGGGTTAACGCGCATACTGTCCCTTGATTCCTCCATAGTACTGGCAGGTGAAGCAGAAAACGGTGAACAATGCGTAAAGATTGTCACGGAAAATAAAGTAGATGTTGTATTAATGGACGTTAGCATGCCGGGTTTAAACGGTATCGAAGCCAGTAAAATAATAAAAGAAAAATCACCGGATACTAATATAATTGCTTTAACTATACACGAAGACGATGAATATATTTTCGAGATGATTCGCTCAGGAATTTCAGCTTACCTGCTAAAGGACGTCAGCTCCAATGAGTTAATACAGACTATAAAAGGAACCGCCCGGGGCGAGTCTTTTATTCCCCCCAGGCTCATGGCCCGGGTTTTTCAAGAATTTAACCGTTTATCTTCAACCCCACCGGATCAATCCTCTGGCTTAACCAGGAGAGAAATGGAAATACTGCAGCTAGTAGCCCAGGGTGATAACAACCGCTCTATATCAGAAAAATTATTTATCAGTGAAAAAACAGTTAAAAACCACCTGACTAATATTTTTGAAAAACTAGACGTGGGCGACCGTACACAGGCCGCCCTGTACGCCATAAAAAATAAAATTGTAGATGCTTAAAGCCCTGCTGAACAAGCAGGGCTTTATTTTTTAGACTGAAGTCCTATGCAAATGAGTAGTCTTGTCCTTTAAAAATTATTACTGCAGGTTCATGTCGAAAACAACTGAAAATGCTACATTATAATCACAGAAAATACGGGGCAAAAATTAGCGGGGGTGTTGCCTACGGAAGCATTCAGGTTGCTATACGAGGAAACCGGCCAGGGTATGGCTGAATACGCACTAATTCTTTTGTTTATAGCCCTGGCTTGCATTAGCGGGCTTAAGCTGCTTGGAGAAAGTATTGCTAATCCTATTCAAAGTGTTACCAGTGAACTTTCTTAAAATTTTTTAAAAAGGTGGTTTTGTAATGATTAATTTAATCAAAAAATTCTGGAGTGAAGAAGAAGGACAGGGAATGGCTGAATACGGTTTGATACTGGCACTGGTTGCAGTCGCTGCAATAACAGTTCTCACTACCATGGGAGATAAGCTCACAAGCATATTCTCAGAAGTTAATAGTAATCTAACTACATCTTCAAACTAATTCCAAGGCTTAAAATACTTTTCTTAATCAAGCAGCCCTACTTAACCCGTTTAAGTAGGGCTGCTTACTAAAAACGGAAGGACGTATCACCATGATTATAAACATACTGCTTTTAATAGTTATTATTATCTCGCTTTACACCGATCTGCGCAGCAATAAAATTTACAACAAGGTTGTAATGCCCGGTGTTGTGCTGGCCCTTGGATATCACCTGTTAAACAGCGGTTTGTCAGGGCTGTTATGGAGCACACAGGGAATGCTTTTAGGTATGGGCCTGTTAATAATACCTTTTGTCCTGGGCGGCATGGGCGCAGGAGACGTAAAGCTCCTGGGGTTTGTAGGTGCCTGCGGCGGGCCCGGCTTTGTCTGGGTGGCCTTCCTGGCCACGGCCCTGGCCGGAGGAGTACTGGCCCTGTTTGTACTCTTCAAAAACAAGCAGTTAATTTCCAGGCTTAAAACTGCCTGGTACACATTTCTTTCCTTTTTGGGCCTGGCACCCCGGGTTAATGTGCTCGGCACTATTGAAGCCCGGGATACTATCACGTTCCCGTACGGCATTGCAATAACAGCAGGCACTTTAATTGCCTACCTGGTGAGGTGAGCTACTTGTTTCAATTAATTAATACACTCAGAAAATCCCGCCGGGGTCAAGCCCTGGTTGAGCTGGCCCTGGTAATCCCCATACTTATTCTTATCCTTTTCGGGATAATGGAATTTGGCAGGGTATTCCACTCTTATCTTGTGATTACTCATGCTGCCCGGGAAGGGGCCCGAAACGGTGTAATAAGCAAAGATATTAACGAAATTAAACAAAAAGCACAAAACGCATCTCCCGGATTAAATTTAGATATAAACAACGATATTGCCATAAATCCTTCTACTCCAACAACAGGGGACCCTCTTACCGTTACAATAAACCATGAAGTAGAGCTGTACACACCTGTACTGGAGAACATCTTGACTGATCCTGTCCCTCTTTCCACCTCTTGCACTATGCGAGTTGAATAAGGGAGGCAAATAATTGATTAAAAAATTTCTGTATGAAGAAAAAGGACTTGCCATAGTAATAGTATCTGCAGCAATGACAGCAATCATGGGGGTTACAGCCCTGGTCGTTGATATAGGCACACTATACCTGGCAAGAAACCAGCTTGTAAATGCATGCGATGCTGCAGCCCTGGCTGGCGCATGGGAATTGCCGGACGGCAGCCCGGGATTAACAGCTAAAAACTACCTGGAAATGAACACTGACCCGCAAAACATGCAAATAACAGTAGACACTGCAAATAACCAGATAAAAGTAAAAGCAAGCGAAGAAGTAGAACTTATTTTTGCCAGAGTACTCGGATTTAACTCGGGCCAAGTAAGCGCCAATGTTAAGGCAGACAGGGGTAGAATGCCTCCCCTGGCTGATTACGCATTATTTTCTAAGAGCAGCGAAGACCCCTTGTATATAACCACTGATATGTGCGTAGTTAACGGTGATGTTCATACCAACGACGTAATTCAGGTAACCGGAGATAATAACACTTTTAATGGTGTAGTTGAATATGTAGAGGGTGTCCCCGATTTAAAAGAAGAAAACGGAAACGAGTACCTGGAAGGATGCATCGAAACCGATCATGTATCTATGCCTGATTATTCACCAGAAATAGAAGCCCTGTGCAGCGGGGCAGATATAATATACGGCAACCTTACTATTAATGAAGGATATAACCTGGACCGGGGTATATATGTCCAGGGCGACGTTACCATAAATGCAGATAACCTCAATTGTAACGGGGGATATATTCTGGCTGACGGCGATATTAATATTAACGGCAATGAAGGTGATTATTTGTTTCAAGATGACAGTATATGCTTTTATTCCAAGCACGGCAATATTAACTTATACGGAGACAATCTGGATTTTAACGGCATATTATACGCGCCGGAGGGCCAAACATCCCTAACCGGAGATAATATTACTATAAATGGTTCAGTCATGGGAAACACAATAAGCTATACTGAAGCTGCCCAAATAAACCGCGATCAGGATATTACAAAATCGATATTTAGCCTGTTTGGGCAACCCAGGTTAATCAGCTAATAGAATTTTGACTTAACACAGCCCATGGACAGAAATTTCCTTTACAAGGAGTCAACAATATGAAAAACAAACTTATTTTATTGATAGCTATTTTGTTTGCAATTATAGCTGCCTTCGGAACGTACAAATATTTACACAATGTAAAAGAAACTTATCGTGAATCCGGCAACTATTCTAAAGTAGCAATAGCCGCTAAAAATATACCTGCAAAAACACCTATAACCGGGCAAATGCTCAAATTCAAGGATATGCCGGCAAAATACATACTTCCCGGTTCCATAATGAATGCCAAAGATGCAGTGGGTAAAATTTCTCGCACGGATATCTATGCCGGTGAACAGTTATTACAAAAAAAGTTGATTAGCAAAAACAGCTCTGCCGGGGGAATCTCTTCTAAAATAAAACCCGGCATGCGGGCTGTAACTATACCTGTAGACAACGTCTCTGCAGTAGCCGGGTTGGTCACCCCCGGTGACAAGATAGACATATCATTAACCATGGGCGACAAGGGAGATATGGTCACTGGAACTATACTTCACAAGATCCCTATACTGGCAATAAACCAGACTACCTCACATAAAAACAAAAAATTCGAGCCTGCTACAGCTACTCTCATGGTAAAACCGGAACAGGCTCAAAAACTGATTTTGGCCAGTAAATCTGGTTCAATACACTTTATGCTTCGCTCACCCAATGATGATAAAGCAGCCGGAATTCCACCTGCTAAGAAAAAAGAGCTATTGCATTAACCTGGAAACCACCAGAAAGTTAATTCAAAAATTCTAAACCCAAACAAAGGGCCGGGGGATTTACGAAAAAACAAGTAATTATTTTCTTTAGAAAAGCCGAGGTGTAAAAATGGAAACTATCAAAGTGATGATAGCAGATGATATAGAAAACACCAGGGAAGATATAAAAAGGCTCCTTTACTTTGAAGATGACCTGGAAGTAATTGCAGAGTCAGGAGACGGTGAAGAAACAATTGCAATGGCCCAGGAAATACGGCCCAATGTAATACTTATGGACATAAACATGCCAGAAGTTGACGGAATCAGCGCAACTGAAACTATATCAATGGAAGTTCCCGAATGCGCCATTATCATCATCTCCATCCAGGGAGAGCAAGAATACCTGCGCAAAGCTATGATGGCCGGGGCCCGGGAATTCCTGGTCAAGCCTTTTTCGGCCAGCGAACTGGCCGAAACCATACGGAAAATACACTATACCCACCAGAAGCGTGTTCACTTTAATACTGGCGGGAGCAATCCCACAGCAATTTCGACAAAAAAGCGCGGTCAATTAATCACTTTTTTTTCCACTAAGGGAGGTACGGGTAAAACCACCCTGGCTGCTAACATGGCTGTCTGCCTATCCCAGGAAACCGGTAAAAGCGTTGCACTGGTAGACCTGGATCTGACAGCCGGCGACTGTGCCATTTTATTAAACATAAGCATAAAAGAAACAATTGCTGACCTGGTGCAGGAAGATCAAAATAACCTTGATTACGAAATGGTAGACTCTTTTTTAATTCCACATCTCTCAGGAACAAAGCTGCTTGCCGCACCTGCCAGCCCGGAACAAGCAGAACTGGTTCACTCCGGGCAAGTAGAACAAATTATCAGCACATTGCGGGATAATTTTGATTATGTCGTTGTTGATACAGCACCAGTATATACCGAAACAAACCTCGGGGTATTAGAAGCCAGCAGCCATGTATTACTTGTACTTACCCAGGAACTGCCTTCTCTTAAACAGACAACCACTGCCCTGGAAATATTAAAAACGTTAAATTATACTCCGCGGGTACAGGTTATACTCAACCAGCACAGTAATGATGCCGGTATTAAAGCTGCTGACCTGGAAAAAAACATCAACCAGAGCTTGTGTACTATAATTCCCGACGATCGTAAAACTGTTCGCAGTGCTATAAATAAAGGTCTTCCTTTTGTAATGGCCCAGGCTTCAAGTAGAATGGCTGAATCAACACGTGAACTTATTAATACTCTTGGACTAGCTTCTCCGGAAGATATTTGTAATGACAATAATAAAAAATCTGTTATAAGTAAAATCTTTAGTTTTTAAACCGGGAGGAATGACTTAATATGTCTCTTTTACAAAGGCTGGAAGCAAAAAAAACCACGGTTACCGGAAACGAAACAGGAAAAGAAAAAAAACACTCTTCTATAGATCCCTACGAAGAAATGAAAACCAGGCTGCATAAAAGTGTAATTGATAAACTTAAGGATGTTCCAGAGGAAAATAAAGAAGACAATAATACACTGGCCAGGCATATTGAAGAAATAGTTGATGAAACACTTAAAGAAGATGAAACATCACCCCACATACCGCGGGGTGACCGCCAGCGCATAGCCGGGGAAATAATTGACGAAATAACTGGTTTCGGGCCCATTACGCCCCTATTAAACAATGCCGATGTAAATGAAGTAATGGTAAACGGGCCCTATAATGTATACGTAGAAAAAGGCGGGCGTTTAATTAAAACTGATGTACACTTTAAAGATAATGATCATGTAATGCACGTAATAGAGCGTATTGTTTCACCCCTGGGCAGGCGCATAGACGAGAGTATGCCCATGGTAGATGCACGCCTACCCGACGGGTCCAGGGTGAATGCCATTATACCTCCCCTGGCCCTGCACGGGCCCACCATAACAATACGCAAATTCTCCCAGGAAGCGCTGTGCATGGAAGACGTTATTAATTTTGGCACATTGACAAAGCAGATGGCCCAGTTCATAGAAGCCTGCGTAAAATCACGGTTAAATGTAATCATTTCCGGTGGTACCGGCAGCGGAAAAACTACTTCATTAAATATAATATCTTCTTTTGTTCCAGGCAGCGAGCGAATAGTTACTATTGAAGACTCTGCAGAACTGCAGCTCCTTCAAGAACACGTGCTAACCCTGGAAAGCCGCCCGCCAAATATTGAAGGTAAAGGAGCCATAACTATAAGAGATTTAGTGCGAAACGCGCTGCGCATGCGCCCTGATCGAATAGTCGTAGGCGAGGTACGAAGCCAGGAAGCACTGGATATGCTCCAGGCTATGAACACCGGGCACGATGGATCACTTACCACGGGACACGCTAATTCGCCCCGGGACATGCTTTCCCGCCTGGAAACAATGGTACTCATGGCAGGAATGGACCTGCCGCTGCGGGCTATTCGCGAACAAATATCTTCGGCAATTGATCTAATTGTACATCAAAGCAGGCTGCGGGACGGTTCGCGCAAAATCACCCATATCACAGAAGTACAGGGAATGGAAAGCGATGTAATTGTCTTGCAGGATCTTTTCCGTTTCCATCAACACGGGGTTAATTCTGATGGTTCTGTTTCAGGAGATTTCCAATCTACCGGAATACGTCCCAAATTTATAGACCAACTGGAAACAGCAGGATTCAGCTTACCGACTGATATATTTCAATCCTCTATATTTTAGGAGGTATCCCCTTGGCTCCCTCAACAATAAGCATATTTATATTTATTACTGTAATTTTAACTATTCTTGGAATACACCAGTTAAAAACAGCGGATCAGCAGCGTGTAGAACACCGCATGCAGTGGATTAACGCTAAACAAGTCAGGCAAAAAATAAGCAGCAAGTATTCCAATGAAGAAAACAAGGAATTCTGGCGGCAAATACTTGCTGCATCCAGCCATTTGTTCCTGGCCCGGCATCTGGGAAAGCGAGTTGATAAACAACTCACGGAAGCAGATATACCCCTGCGGGGAGAAGAATTCGTTGTTATTATCGCTGCAGCAGGACTAGCTGCAGGAGCATTTTTTACAGTCCTAACTCTAAACATCAGAATAGGATGCACAGCTTGCATTACTGCCTCCCTGCTCCCTTTTTTGCTATTGCGCACAGCATACGCGCGCAGGTTAAACGCTTTTAACTCGCAAATCGGCGATGCACTGGCTGTTATAGCGAATTCTCTCCGTTCTGGATTTAGTTTTTTACAAGCGATGGATATGGTTCGCAAAGAACTCCCTAACCCCATTCGCAAAGAATTCTCTCGGACCTTCCAGGAAATAAACCTGGGAACTTCCACGGAAGATGCGCTGCAAAACATGGCAAACCGGGTTAATAGCGAAGACATGGAACTGGTGGTAACTTCCGTGCTTATACAACGCCAGGTCGGAGGCAACCTGGCGGAAGTCCTGGATAACATAGGAAATACAATACGAGAACGTATACGCATAAAACGAGAAATAAAAACCATCACGGCCCAGGGAAGAATATCAGGTCTGATAATAGGGCTTATGCCGGTGGCACTAGCATTATTAATGATGGTCATAAATCCTGATTACATAATGATCCTCCTTACTACTACACAGGGACACATTATGCTTTTTACAGCAGTTTTTGGAGAACTCCTGGGAGTTCTTTTAATTAAAAAAATAGTTAATATCCAGGTATAGGGGGGATAACAATTTTTTATTTAGCTGTGCTCGGGATATTTGGCTTTGTTTTGATATTTACTTTAATATTATATAAAGTTATTTTCGGTGAACGCATTATAATGGCCCGGCGTGTAGAAGAAGTGGTAAAACAAGAAACCAAAGTTTCGGCCAGGGATCAGGAGTTATCACTCCCTCTTTATAAAAGGGCAGTAAAACCAGCTCTTTCTTCTCTGGCCAGTCACCTCTCACGTTTTGTCCCTGCAGCCAGGGAAGCTTCCCTGGCACAAAAAATGATCGAGGCAGGCAACCCGGGAAATTTAACTCCAAGAGAACTCCTGGTCATAAAATACCTGCTAGCAGCAGGATGCACGGGTGGTCTATGGTCATGGGCAGGTCTACTTAATATGCATACCGCCCAGTGCATATTGATGGCTGCCGCCGGTGCACCGCTGGGATGGCTGGGACCAGACTTCTTTTTAAAATACCGGGCCCAGAATCGAAAAGACGATGTAGAAAAAAATCTTCCCGATGTCCTGGACCTGTTGACAGTAAGCGTAGAAGCCGGGCTTGGTTTTGACGGCGCTCTGATGAAAGTCGTTGAAAAAGCCAGGGGAGTGATTGCAGATGAATTTATTATCATGCTGCAAGAAATCAAAATGGGTAAACCCAGGCAAGAAGCACTGCGCAATATGGCCGACAGGATAGCCGTAGACGACATGTCCAACTTCGTAGGTTCAATAGTACTTGCAGACAAGCTTGGCATCAGTATAGGCAATATTTTACGCATGCAAAGTGAACAAATGCGTCAAAAACGCCGTCAGAGGGCCGAAGAAAAAGGCATGAAAGCTCCTGTAAAAATGCTTATCCCCATGGTACTATTTATATTTCCTGCTATATTTATAATCCTGCTGGGCCCGGCAGTAATGAAAATAATGAAAGCCTTTACCATGTAAGAATATAGGAGTATAGTTATATGTCTATTACAAACCTGAATACTGCGCACATACTGGCCTATAATGTTGAATATGCTTATACATTTAAAAGCCGTTTAAAGGGTCTTATGGGAAGGGCCGGTCTTGAAGGGGCCCTTGTACTTCACCCCTGTTCTTCTATTCATACCTGCTTCATGAGATTTCCCATAGACGTACTTTTTCTAGATAAAAACTACTACATCTTAGCAGCAATTAAGAACATGAAGCCGTACCGGTTTTCCAGAATAATAAAAAGCGCAAACACTGTTGTAGAACTGCCTGCCGGGATGATTGAAAAAACCGGCACTCAATACGGCGACTACATAAAATTTTAACCCCAAGAGGTGAACTCAAGTGAAATTATTTAACAGCAGCCTGTTTAAAAAATCCTCTTTAACTTTCAGGCTCAGCCTGGGCATCACCATACTGATAATGTTCATTATGGGAACCGCAGGAATAGCTACTTTCATGCGCGACCGCGATATGTTTATAGAAAAAACATATTCCCGCGGGTGGTCTACGGTTGAAACAATACAAACAATGGCAGCTGCACCATTAAAAAACGGAAATATTAAACTGCTTAATAAATTAACGTCCCAGCTCGCAGATGATGCATTTATAAAAAGGGCAGTGATCACGGATAAATCTGGTAATATTATAGCACACAACAAAATAGAGCACGTAGGTTCTTCCCTTAAAGATATTAATATAAAAAAAGTTCTTTCCAACAAAGAAAAACATGTTGGACAGCTTTATAATAAAGAAGGAACAGTCACTGCCCTAACTTTTTCAGCCCCTGTAAAAAGTGAAAAAAATAAAAACCAGGGATATATCTACCTGGCCGCAGACCTTACCCTGCTGCAGAACTACCTGCAGGAAACAATACAAAGATTAATTTTACAATTTGTACTGGCCAGCATTGCCGGAATGATCTTAACCCGATTAATTATACTGCGTTCTGTTAACCGCCCGGTACAATCACTGGTAAAAGCAAATGAACAACTTGCCAACGGAAACTTTTCTCAAAAAGTTGATATAAATACCAGGGACGAGCTGGGGACCCTGGCTAAATCTTTTAACGGCATGACTGACCAGCTTGAATTTTTATTTCAGTCAATACGTAAAACTGTTTCTGACATTAGCAGTGCCTCCAGCTCTATAGTAAAACAAACCGACAATTTAAAAGATACGGAATATGAAACTGACAGTTCTAGACCAATAGAAACAGCAAAAGAGATAAATACAACGGCCCGCCGCCTTACTCGCATGTCAGACAAGTTAAACGCTCTTGCCCTGCAGTTCAAAACCAGGGATGGTCAGTAATACCGGGGACGGTTCTTGACTTGAATTGCTCATAACTAACACAACGGAGAATGAAAACTCTTTGAGCAGCCGTATTAAGGCCGGTGGTACTAGGAGCGAACGTACGAAGGCACATTCAAAGAGCGAATGAGGCCGAGGAAAAGCGCCGGGGCAAAGGGCAGGGGTGAGAAGTGGGAAATTAGAGGTGGGAAAAAGAAAAGTCTACGCAGCAGACTTCCTCAAATTGTCACACTTCCCACCTCCCACATTACACTTCGCAAATGACGGGCTATGCAGCGCACCCAGATTCCGCTACCTTCCGCAAATCCACCGGCCATTTTAATTTGATCTGCGTTTAGGACCAACGGAGCGAACGAGGATCAATGGCAAGCAGCTAAAACTAGAATTTTCTGGAAACCGTTGATATTTAGTGCGAATCCTTTTAACCCAAGAGCAGGAATCATATATCAAAAATAGAACAAGTTAAAATAAACTACTATACTAACTGGAGGAATAGTTATGGCAGTAAGAATTCTCGCTTTTTCTGATTACCTTTGACCGTTTTGCTATATCGGGGAGAAGAGGTTAGAAAAACTGCAGGGGGAATATGATATAGAGATTGATTGGAAAGCCTTTGAAATCATGCCGGAAGGAAGGCCGCGGCCCAGCAAGGAAGACCTGGAAGAAGGCTTTGCAGGTTTTCAGCGCATGGCAGAAAAAGAAGGCATAAAAGTTAATTTCAACCCTCACTTTAATTCTTCCCGTCTGGCCCTGGAAGGTGCCAAACATGCCCAGCAAAAAGGTAAGTTTCATGAATATAATAAAAGAGTGTATACGGCCCAGTTCATAGACAGCCAGGACATCTCAGACATAAACGTTTTAACTGAAATTGCTGAACAAGCAGGATTAGACCGTGCTGAATTTAAAGAAAAACTGGATAAACGCCTCATGAGTGATTACGTAGACGCAGACATGGAGGAAGCAAAAAGGCTGCAGGTCAAGGCTGCACCGACCTTTTTTATTGGAGAAAGTGAAAAAATTGTAGGATCTAAAACAGATGAAGCATTTGAAAACGCCATGCAAAAAGTACTTTCATAAATTCACCCGCTAATAAATTAGGGCCGGAGATAATGCCACCATGGCACAACCTCCGGCCTGAAACATATTCATACCCCGCACAATAACCTTTTTTGCAGCATACCCCCCAGGGGCATAATCCTGTCAACCTTCACTTTAAGCCTTTTTCCATCCCTCAGTTTAAGCAAAAAGTTTATAAGCATTTCTATCAAGGGATCTGCTGTTTTAATCATAAATAAATTATTCTTAAAACTTTCATCCTGAGGTTTGTCCATAAAAGCCCTCTTTAAAACCGGCCTGTCATAATAATTTTTTAGTTTGTCTAAATTATCTTCCAGCAGCAGAATTATATCGTTTAAAGCTAATTCATTTTCAAATATAAACTTGAATTGTATTAAGAAGCAATAAATAAAGCGTTTTATTTCAAAACCATTTGCTACAAAAGGACCATAATCATACAATTCCATTTTACATAAAGAACACCGGTCATTTGGAGAAACTATAATGTGATCAACTAACTTAATGCCCAGCAGTGCCAGTTGCCACTTTAACACTTCTGTAAGCACAATATCATCCTGGGAAGGTATTATACCACTGAACCATGGTTCTTCCGGGTGATTGTGTATAATAACAGCTTCCTTAATCGTGATACCCCTGCTTATGAGCCAGTCAAGAACAATGTTTAGAGGCGGTATCACTGCCCACCTTGTTCCGCCGCTCTCCCCGTACAACGTATGCAGGACATTATTATCATCCATGAATACTAAAATTACCTGTTCCTCAGATTTTGTTGAAATTTCTTCCACTTCTTTGATATAAAAAATGTCCTCCCTTATATTAGAGGATACCAAAAAAGCCACGATCTCACACCTAACTTGAAAAATTTTAATTTGTGTCCAGTTTATTGCATTTGATGTATTATATTACAAATGATAATCATTATCAATCATAAAATATAAAAAAAATAGGCCTAAATGCCTATTTTTTCTTCAAATATTTACAATTTTTGTATATAAATTTTACACGTTAAACCTGATGTTTAATATATCCCCGTCTTTAACAATATATTCTTTACCTTCCAGCCTTACAAGCCCGTTTTCCCTGGCTTTTGCCATAGTGCCATTTTGCTCAAGATCATCAGAGTTTATCGCCTCTGCCCTGATAAAACCTCTTTCCAGGTCCGAGTGTATTTTACCTGCCGCCTTGCGGGCACTTGTTTCTTTCTTTATAGTCCAGGCTTTTACTTCATCTTCACCTACTGTAAAAAATGATATCAGCCCCAGGTAATCATAGGCAGTTCGGGTAAGGCGATCAATTCCCAGTTCTTCAAGGTTAAGATCCTCCATGAAAAGTTCCCTGTCTTCAGATGGCAGTTCGGCTATCTCCATTTCAGCCTGCCCGCATATCTCTATAAGCCTGGTATTTTTTTCGCGGGCCAGTTCTTCCAGGTCTTTTTTTCGAGGATAATCACCATTTTTAAACTGCTGTTCATCCGTGTTTACTGCTATAATTAATGGTTTCTCACTGAAGAACTTGTAATTCTGCAGCATTTCCTGTTCTTGTTCACTTAATTCCAGCTGGTGCAGGGGTACTTCGTTTTCCAGTGCTTCCAGCAATTTTTTCAAGACATCTAATTCTGCAAGAACCTCTTTTTTAACTTTTTTAGCGCTTTGTATTCTTTCTATCCTTTTTTCTACAAGATCCATGTCAGCTAAAAGAAGCTCCATGTATATTGTTTCTACGTCCCGCACCGGGTCTATTGTATCTTCTACATGTATCACATCCGGATCATCAAATGCTCTTACAACATGTATTAATAAATCCGAGTGGCGGATGGAGTCCAAGAACTGGTTGCCAACACCCTTGCCCTGGCTTGCTCCCTGTACCAGGCCCGGGACATCACTAAACTCAATTTGCGCATATGTAGTTTTTTTAGGATTATACATCCTGGAAAGAAAGTCTATTCGCCTGTCCGGTACTTTAGCTGTACTTTCATTAGTTTCGGTTTTTCCTGTCAAGTATTTAGATGTATCGACCCCGGCATTTGTTACCAGGTTAAATAAAGTAGTCTTGCCTACCATGGGTAGGCCTACCAATCCAATTTGCACGACCAGTCACTCCCGGTTTGTTAAGTTCCTTTTGGATTGTAGCACTAAGAAGCTGCAGCTGTAAAGTATAAACCGTAACATATAAGTTTATTTTTTCCACTTCAGGTCATAGAGATCGGAGCGGCGCAGATCCAATAGAGGAATTTCGCGGCGTACTTTTTCTACATGGTCCAGGTCAATTTCAGCAGTTATAATTTCTTCGCCCTCACCTGCTTCGACCAGCACCTGTCCCCAGGGCTCTACAATCGTAGAATGACCGTATACCACGTAGCCCGGCTCACGACCGCGCGCCGGGGATGCTGCTGCAATATACACCTGGTTATCAACTGCCCGCGCGCGCATGGTTATCTCCCAGTGCGCGGGCCCGCTGGTTGTATTAAAAGCAGCAGGAATTACAATTAACCGGGCCCCACTTAATGCCAGCGCGCGCATAAGTTCGGGGAAACGCACGTCAAAACAGATTGCCACGCCAAAACGACATAATTCTGTGTTTATAAAAGTTAAATCCTCCCCGCGGCCAAGTGTGCTGGACTCCCTGACGCTGGGCCCGCCCGGGAGATCTACGTCAAACAGGTGCATCTTGCGGTGGCAGCCAAGCAAATCACCCCCGGGCCCGAATATAAAACTGCTGTTGTACACCTGCTGACCTTCCCTTTCAGGAATTGATCCCCCTACCAGGTAAATATTATTTTCACGGGCTGCATCTTTAAGCATGGCTGTCGTTTCCCCGTCCTCAAAACTTTCTGCATACTCGGGAAAAAGTTCTGCCTTAAAAGGGCAGTTAAACATTTCCGGGAGCACAACCATTTTTGCCCCTTCGCCTGCAGCACGGTTCACTGCTTCCCGGGCCCTGCCTATATTATCTTTTTTGTCCCTGCCAACAGCAACCTGGCAAATAGACAGCTTAAAACCAGACATACTATCACTCCCCGTATAAAAAAACCCCTGCTAAAAACAGGGGCATTATTTTCGTCTAAACTTTTACAACTTCCTTGACTTCGGGTATTGACTGCTTAAGCGCCCGCTCAATTCCATTTTTAAGAGTTACAGTTGCCATAGGACACCCGCCGCAGGCACCTTTTAACTTCACCTTGACTACACCCTCGTCAGTTACTTCTACAAGTTCCACGTCGCCCCCGTCTCTTTGCAAAGCAGGGCGCACCCTATCTAAAACTTCATTTACTTTTTCCTGCACTAGTTAAAACCTCCTTTCTGCATATAAATAGTATATCTTATGAACACAAAATAAATGTGTATAAATATTTTAATTTCTACATATTATACCTGTACATACCTGCAATATCAATAATTACTTATTTACATCTCTTAAACTAATTTTGATCTCTATAGAATTGTTATCTATACCATCACATTTTTCGTTGATAACTTCCCCGAAACTCAACAAGCGAGCCGTCAAATCCCTATAATATTCTTTAGAAACAGTTATCTTCATAATTTTTTTGTCATCAATTTTTAAATTACCTTCATACTCTTTAACTGCTTTTTTAATTTTTTCCCTGGTTTCTTCCAGCTTTTCAACAACAATTGTAAAATTTAATTCATTACCTGCCTCACTTGCAATTCCAGCAGTATTTTGGGGCTTTGACAACAAGCTGGGCCGGTCACCTACTTCCGGAGATTTATCTTCTGCCTTTTCCCTGTTATTCTCTTCTTCAGTAACTGAAAACGACTGTATTTTCATGTTTTTATCCTTTTCTGCAGCAGGCATTTCTTTTTCATTTAAGCTTCTCTGTTTAGCCGGCATACCAGCTTTATCTTCAGTTTGTGATAAATTAGTTTTTTGAAATCCTACATGACTGTTCCAGATGGAAAAACCTACGGTTAAGCAAATCACCGCAGCAGCTGCAGCTGCTGCAGCCCGGTGCCTTCTTAAAAACTTACCCGGGCCGCCAGGTTCTTTTGCCTTATCTTTATGTACCTGGCTTATTAAATTATTTTTAAACTGGGAAGGGGGTGAAATCTCGGGTGCATGGCGCATTAAACTAACAGCTTTTTGAAGCTCTGCCAGTTCTTTGCAGCACTCTTCACACTCATCCAGGTGAGCAGACACTTCTTTGCGACATGCATCATCCAGCTGCCCGTCTATATAACCTGACAGCAATTCTTTAACTTCCTGGCAGCGCATTAAGCTTCCCCCCTTTTACCATGCTAGACGTTTATTTTATGACCAAAGTTCCCCGTTAGCCTTAATTTTATTTTTCAAAGCACCCCGGGCCCTGCTGAGGCGGGATTTCACAGTGCCCATGGAACATTTTAATATTGATGCTATTTCCTCGTAAGAAAGTTCCTGTATCTCCCTCATTACCAGTATGAGGCGATAATCAGGAGAAAGCTCGTTGAGATATTTTTGTATGCGCTCCTGCAAATCGCGGCTCACCGCAATTTCATCAGGCGTTCTAGCGGTATCCGGTACAACAAGCTCTCCACCGGCGGGGCCCATTTCCTCCAGCGAAACACTTTTTTTTCTTCGCTGCTTCCTCAGTTCGTCACGACAAACATTGGATGCTATCCTGTACATCCAGGTAGAAAAACTGGAATCCCCGCGGAACTTTGATAAAGCCCGGTATACACGAATAAAAGCTTCCTGGGCCAGGTCTCCGGCATCAGTATAATTTCCTGTAAAACGATAAGCCAGGTTATAAATCTTAACCTCGTAACGAGATACTAATTCTTCAAATGCTTCTACATTGCCTTTTTTAAACCTGGTTACCAATTGTTCATCAGTAAGATCCATTTGCTCACTCCCCGCCGGGCTTTATCTAAAAACTAATTATACAATTGAATAATTCAACACTTAAATAAACATCCCTGCTTAAATTATTCGATATTATAGATACCAAATACCTGTTAAAATAATATTGACGCTTGTAGATACATAGTATATACTTCATTTATGAGGTGATATCTATGTACACAAAAATTCAAAAATGGGGAAACAGTCGAGCTGTTAGATTGCCCAAGAATATTCTTGAAATAACAGGACTAAAAGAAAATGATGAAGTTGAAATAAAAGTCCAGGATGGTAACCTGGTCATTATTCCCGTAAAAAAACATTTAACTCTTAAAGAAAGAATTGCTAATTACAAAGGGAATTACACATGTAATGAATGGGATGCCGGAAAACCATCAGGTAAAGAGGTTTTATAATTGAAATATATACCACACCAGGGTGATATCGTTCTTCTTGAATTTAACCCACAAACAGGTCACGAACAAAAAGGCAGAAGGCCTGCTCTTGTTGCTAGTAACAATACTTTTAATCATTTTACCAGGTTAGCTGTTGTTTGTCCCATCACAAATACTAACAAAAACTTTCCCCTTCATGTACCTCTGGACGAAAGGACAAAAACAAGCGGTGCAATTATGTGTGAACAAGCTAAATCACTGGATATTTTAGCAAGAAATGCTTCAGCTATAGAAAAGGTACCCGAAGATATACTAGAAGAAGTTGTTGACATTCTAACAGGTTTTATTGAACGCGCTTGACATTCTTCTAACGTATGTTATAATATTATTTGCACTATTTTGATCAACTAAAATCATGCCGAAGTGGCGGAATGGGCAGACGCGCGCGACTCAAAATCATTTTCAATTTTTCAAAGAAAAGATCCAGGAATGACGGGGCTTCAGCTCAGTTCATAGTTTACCTGGTCGTGCGAATAGGTCTCACGAACAACACGAAAAAAACGAACCCCCTTTTGGAACATTTTATTAAATCCAAGGGGGTTTTTTATGTCCAAAAAAAGAAGAACCAAAATCAATCCAGTACAACTAGAAACTAAAATTGAACCTGAACCTAAAAAAGAGAATATCGAAGTAGATTTTTTTAAATGTGTAAGAAAGTTCTCAGACGAATTAGAAATTCAAAACAAGTCAATACACACCATTGACTGGTACAAAAGGAACCTTAAGGCACTTTATAGGTTTTTAACTCATCTAAAACTGAGTACTGATCCAAACAAAATTGCTGAGCAAGAGCTTAAAGAAGTAATAGCTTATCTTAAACGAGATAAAAAAGAGTCACCAACAACCATAAATCATAGAATAAAATCAATGAGACATTTCTTCAAAATAATAAACCAATTAAACATAGTAGACAATCTCCCTACAAGGAATATAGAAAAACTTAAGACTACAAAGTACTAAAGGCAAATTTCCTCGACTGATTTGTGAAATCACCTAAAGTCACTATCAAACCATATTCTTTTTCCGTAACCTTACCATATAAAGCAAAAACAATGGGTTCTCCAATAGAACCTTCTCCACTTTTCACCTGTACCTTTATCATTGGCGGTTGAAAACCTAGGTCATCAGGAGATGAACAATTATATCTATACCTCCATCAGGACCTGGCGAACTAATCCTTGTCTTGTAACCCATGGCTTCTAAAAGATGTGCTATAGATTGTAAAAAATATAAAACCAATATTAAAACTTGTCTACTTTTGAGACTCCCAAATAAAACTCTCTATTTTATTTACAATTTCATGACCTTTTTCCATGTTAAAAAAAAGTACTCCCCATACTACTCCTTGAAAATACTTGGAGGCTTTGTATTTAAGAGTATGAGTCTCTTCGTCAAGAAACTCTTCTCTTTTCCAGTGCAGCCAATTTTCAAGAGGAGAAAGAACCTTAACATAAATTTTAAAACATTGAGGATGCATTTCCGTATATAAATGAAATAGATAATTCTCTATAAGACAATTGTACTTCCGTTGTCTAACTGGTAATTTGTTCTGTTCCATAGTTTTTTTACTCCTTTTATGAGAATAAAATCTATTTATTAGATATTATAAGAAGTTGGGTCAAATCCATTTTCTATTGCATCATCCCATAGGTTTTTTGCGAGCTTTTCTTGTTTAGGTGTTAAAGTATAACCTTCAATTAAGTATATACCCACTTTATAACAGAACTGATTATATCTTTTTATAAAATGTCCTGATAATTTACTCCAACGACTTAAGGAAAACCAAACATTAGGTTCCCAGATAGGCTCACAATCTTTATTGCTCATACTCTTATCTATTGACTTTCTTTTTTTATCATTTAAATTTTTCTTTTTCCCAAGTTCTTTATTTTTTTTACTTTCTTTTTCTTTAATATTTTCTACAGCTATTGTAATAGGTTCATCAGGTATCCATATTTGTAGTCCCTCATCTTTTAAAGCAGTTTGCTGCTTTTCCGCTTGGTAATCTTCGTTTGTTACTATATCAGATACATTATCTTGTTTTTTAATAGATTTGCTTATCTCTTCCTCGTAATTAATACTCATATTTACTTCTTCATCACTAGAATCATCATTACTAACTTTTACCTCGGAAACTGGTTGATTCATTAAATCATCTAATACTCTATTTATTGAAGCTTCTGGGTTTGAGTAATAACGTCTAGCAGGTATCCGATGAACAAACCAACCACTCCGCTCAATAATGTCCTGCCTTTGATAATCTTCAGCTCTTAAATCCCCATCTTCTTCGTAATGAAAATCACCGTCACATTCCACAGCCATACATCTGCCTTCTTGATCAATTATTACCATATCTATATAAAAACTTGAACATGGCACTTGGGTATATACAGTTACCCCTCTTTGCCTCAAATCGGAACATACATGTTTCTCGAACTCACTATCAAATTTATCTTCATTTACTAATCCTAAACGGTCTGTTGGATTTTTGTGTTCTCTTTCAGCCAACTTAAGAAATTCCTTAATTATGCCTTTCGGAAACTCATCAACAGGTCTAGAAATATAACAAATTAACTTACACTTTGCCCTTGAAAAAGCAACATTTATTCTTTCAGATACTAACTGGATAGCATTTATTGTACCTGGTGAACTGCTAGGCCCAAAGCGGAAAGAATATATTATAATGTCTCTCTCATCACCTTGAAAACCATCAGCAGTAGAAGCAATTAATTCATACTTTTTTAACCATTCAGGGTGGTCTTCAATTTTTTCGTATAATAGAGATTGTAATAAATTTGCCTGCTCACGATATAAAGTCATTATTCCTATACTAAGTCCTTCAGCTTCTCCACTTGTAATTAACCTGATTGCTTCATTAATTGCAACCTCAGCTTCAATCTTATTTTGTTTTTGTTCAGTATCATCATCTGCTCCTTTAACAAGGTGTACTTCCATACATGGCTTAAATCTTTTTCTTCGTATTGGTGTTAACACCCGTAATTTATCATCATAAAAATTATGGTTACTCCAAGCTATTATAGGTGGCTCGCATCTAAAATGCTCATTTAAAAACTCATCACAGTTTGATGAATAATTCGATAATGCTAATAAAGATTCTCTTCCATGTAAAAATTCTGCTTTTGGATGATTATTTAACCCATGTTTCCCCATGAGCATTTTGACATTATCATTAGAAAGAAAACGAATACTAGGATTTTTCATTTGTTTTTCATCACCAACAACAATCATCCGCTTAGCTCTGTATGCTAAATGCAAAGTAGTTGCTTGGTTACATTGCGAGGCTTCGTCAACAATTAAATAATCAAACAATCCTGCCTGTAGTGGAAATATTCTTGCCACATCCTCAATATTCATTATCCAGCATGGGAAGACGTTTAAAAGTTTCTCAAAAATTACTCCTTCTTTTAACTGAACTAAAGAGGTTGTTTTTCTTTTACGTTGTAATATCTTATTAAGTTTCATAACTTGTTGTTTGACCGCATTATCTTTTGAAGCTTTTTTTAAATCCGCTTTTCTTTGTAAACCCAAGGCCTTGATGATATCTTCACATTTTTGGTCACTTATTTTTCTAATGCTCTCAGCAACTTCTGATATATCATCTGGATTTTCTAACAAGTCATGCTCAATAAATTTATTTAATCGATATGCTTCAATCGCCTTATTTAATTCATGTAACCAATATGGTTCTTCATAAGTTAATATTTTTGAGCGAAGTGCAGATAAAGTTTTAGGCAGAGTTTTTAATTGATTTTCCTCAAGTTCAAAAAGCTTCTTATATTCAGGGTATATTATTATTAATTCTTTCAAATAGTTAACTAATTTATCTTGCTCTTCACTGAAATCTAGTTCATAAATACTAATACACAAGGAATTTATTATAGATGCAATTTTTAAATTTTTATCCCAGCTCAACTCTAGATTTTGGTATTCAATAACTAACTCTATATAAGTTTCTCCGTCTTCAAAAATAGACTTTAAATTTGGTAGAGTTCCATAGTATAAATTATTTTCTAATAATTGTATAGAACTATTCACCAAAGATTCTGGTGCTGCAGTAGGTACTTTATCGCTCATTTCTAATATATTTAAGTAACTTGAAGTAACATTTGCTTGTCTAGCAATTTCAGCTATAGAACTATCATTGTCAATTTTATCAATAGGAATATTTAGCTCTCTGAGAGTATTATTAATTTCTATTAATTTTAATTTCGTACGCCAGTACTTAGACCAAAATTTCAATAAATTTAAAATTTCACCACGTGTTTTATATGTTAAGTTTAAGATACCCTGCTTTTTAATTACTTTTTTTGCCTCTATACTCTGTGGCGAGAAATACCACATTACCCAGTTTACTTGTTCCAATCGCGCTACAGCTTCCTCAATAGAGGATATATCTGCTACACTTGGATTTTGAGGCAAACTGTTAAAAATGGATGTAATATTTAAAATCTCATGCACATTATCATTGTAGCTTTTGGCATTATAGAGTAAATTATCCCAAATTTCTTTATTGAAAGAAGCTAATATTTTTTTGCTTTCCGCTATACTAGGTACATTTACTTCTTGATTATTAAGTTTTTCACACTCTTGAATGTATTTTTCACCGTAATTAGAAAGCCAATCCTTAATACCTTTAATAAATTTCAAGCTGTCATTATAATTTGATTTACCTTTCTCTGATATTTCTTTTATTGAATTAATATTCTTTCCAGTTCCAATATTTACAAGCGCCTCATATATATCTACAAGTTTAGTAAGAGTTGAAACTATATCAAGGGACTTATCATCTTGTTTCTCCAATTCTTCGTGAAATAAAGCATTTAATTTATTATAATGTTCGCGCACTTTTCTTAATAAGTTACACCATTCTTGCAAACTATCTGAAACCAATTTTTCCTTACCTTCTTCTATGATATCTTCAGAAGATATTTGGTTATAGTCTTGTATTTCATAATATTTAAAATAATATGATAATCTGTCACGCTCAAGAGTTTTTAGCTCTGAAAAGCGTGCTTTAAGGCGCCTAATCTCATTTTGTTTTTCAATAATTGATTTTTTATTTGCTTCAAAAGATTTTTTTAGTCTTTCTAAAGATATACCAGATACATATGTATCAAAATATTTCAACTGATTAGTAAGACGTTTAACTGAAGCCTTTTCACCCTTCAGTAAAGACATTGCTAAATAATCGATTTGAGGGATTTTCTGCTCTACAACTTCTAATGCCTTATTTTGATGACTGGCCATCATAACAGTTTTTCCTTGAGATACAAGATCACAGATTAAATTTGCAATCGTTTGCGACTTCCCTGTACCAGGTGGGCCATGAATTACCATTAAAGATGCTTGTTCTGCTTTTCTTGCAGCTCGTTTTTGTGCCATATTGCTTTGAAGTGGAAATAAAAGCGGCCTTTCATATGAAGCGCCCTCAGGATCTTCATCTTCTATAGAAACATTCTCTGGGACATCTGATAATATAGTTTCAATAACTGACTTACCATCAACATCCTTAAGATTACAAAGCTGCGATAATTCATCAACTAAAAAAGCATTGCTTCTTGAAGCATTTACAATAGATAAAGTATTAAAAACCTTCGCTCCATTTTTTTCCCTAGCTTCTAGGGGTTTTTCTAAATCAGTATGTTTATCAGTATCTCTTTTCAAACCTTTAAAAGCATCTACCAATTCTCCACTCATTTGAATAGCTTTTTCTATTGTCTGCCAAGTAAATTCTTCTTCATGGATTAAAGGTAAAATTTTTTGCCTCACTATTTCTGCTTCTTCATCTGTATTAACTAACTTAGCGATAAGAGTAAAATTAAATACTGGTTTATCAAAATTCTTAACCAGAGTGACTTTACTCTCTAGAGGGTCATAAATAACCTGAACAGTAAAATAAAATAAAGGAGCGCAAAATTTCTTATTACCATACTTGCCTGCTACAACAGGAAAACCAACAGTTGTCTCCCTATTAAATCGGTCTTGTTCTTGTTTCCTATAAATAGCTATTAACCGTGAGGATGCAGTTCTCTTTTCTATTTCTTCTTTTTCTTCCGAACCATCTTCGTTATTTTCCTCATCTTCTTGTTCCATGTTGGACCTAGCCACTGCTTCTGATACAAACTCTGGTGATACACGTTCTATTTCAATTGTTAATTCTTCATTCTCCAAAACATACTGAAAATCATTAATAAAAAGGCCTAGGTCTGTAGTTAAACCATATTTTAAGGTTGTCTTTAAATCCACCAAATGTTTTCCTGCCTGTTGAGAAATTGCAGATAATAAATCCCTATAATACCCTGCTAATTGCTGTAATTGTTTAACAGAAACCATCAACCTTCCCCCGTTACAATAAGATAATAGACAAATAAAATAACTTTATATAATATATGTTTTAACTAATCCACATTTATAAGAACAGCAACAGTTTCTTTCCTGGGAATAACATTTCAAAAATTTTGACTACTTCAAAAAAATTTGATTGTTGTTTTATTGTTCTTTTAAATTTGGCAAATTCCTGTTTTAATAACAGAATGAGACATATATTAACATTATTTTTTTCTAAACATTTTGAAAGTGAATAAATATAATATACCGTTTCTTTTAAAAAAGAAACGCTATATTATCCTACTCAAAAGATAATTTAATTTTTTCCAAGTCTAATACCACCTAATATAAATTGACAGGAATTTATAGATATATGTGGAAAATAATCAAAAATGGATTGAGGAGCTCATTTATGAATTACTGTGAAAAGAACGTTAATTCATTCCTCTCCAGTGTAGCTTCACATATGGTAGCTGTTTATCTTCCTGCTTTTTTTGCTTCAATAAAACCTTGTATATGCTTGCCATGACTGTAACAGCGAGAAGTCAAATAAACTACCTGCTATATCTATTTTTAACAGGCTAATCCAGAAAAACACCATTGAAAGCGACTTTTGGAAGGAGTTTCCTGAGCAAATTCCTAATCTAGACAGAAAATTGATAAATTGGAAAGAAATTATCATCAAGCTTCGGAACAATTAAGTACTGGCTGGAAGCCTGACAGAAGTGCGTAATATACAAACGTAGGATTGCTCCAAGAGCAACTTTTTAAAATCTAGATAAAAATTTAAAACAGGGGTAGAAATAAAATGCAAGAACAACACACAGTTGGTGCTAAGAAAGAAGACCTAAAAAGGTCAAAGTACATAATGAAGATTTGGTTACGGGATATTGAACCACCAATCTGGCGCAGGTTTCAAGTACCAGGTAATATCAGCTTATATAAACTCCACCAAATTATTCAAATAGTTATGAGATGGCAAGATTATCATTTATTCCAGTTCACCATTAAAAACAAAGCCTATGGTGAACCTGACCTAGACTATGGTTATTGAGTTAAAGAGGCCAAGAGAACTACAGTAGGACAGATAATTCAAAAACCTAATACCAAGATTATGTATGAGTATGATTTTGGGGATAACTGGGTCCATGACATGGTTATAGAAGAGATTTTACCTGCGTCCCAAAAAGTAGAACCTATATGTTTTGAAGGAGAACGTGCTTGTCCGCCAGAAGATTGTGGTGGTTTTTGGGGATATCAAAATTTTCTTAAAGCCATACTTAATCTATACAGTGCGGAACACAAGCAAATGGTAGAATGGGTAGGAAAAGATTTCCATCCAGAACATTTCGGTTTAGAAAAGGTAAATGCAGAGTTAAAAAAGCTGAGGGTTTAGATGGGTTTGAATGCGTACTCTTTTACCAGTTTCACGTTTTACCTAACCAAAGCAGCATATTCCTACTCCAACCAAGCAATAACAGATATAGCTGTAATCTCATAAAACAACAAAGCCCTGCAGAATAAGAAACATAGAAAACCTCTAGTACCAACTATTTTATTGAACAGTCAGAGAGAATAATTCAACCGCAACTTGAGCTGCACCCAGGACTTGGACCAACTACCCACATCTATTATACATTATAAATATTACTGCTATCGTATTGAATAATACTGAGCTAAGTATTTTTTTACCACATCCTTATTTGATATATTGCTAGCATCAACGAAGTCAAAAAGTTTATTTAAAAATTCTTCACGTTGATCATCTTTTAGTAAAGAATGTAAAAGAAAATCTATTCTAATTTCATTTGCTTCCTCATATACATTTTTTTCGGTCACTAGAATTTCATTATATGTGTTTGTTATATGAAATATTTTAATGACATTGGACATAATGCTTATAATGTAAAACAATGTAAAGCTTAACCAATAAGATATGAATCCAAATATTACATAGAACAAAAATTCACATACAAGTGGTTTTGGGCTGAAAAGAATAAAATATATCATCAAAAAAGCCATAACCTGAACGCCGATATTGAAAGCTAGATACTCAAAACTAACAAGCATTCTTTCAGTTGTATTTTTTCCGTTTAACTTGTCAATTAATTTTACAACATTATGGTCTAGTTTACCTATAACAATTGCTAGACCAGCCAATATTATTCCAATCATGCCAAATAATGTGGTAGCAATAAACAATGTTATGTTTTGCATAGGCACTAGAAAGACATCAATGCTATTGTATACATCAAGGTAATACGCCAAGAGCAACATTATAACAGCAAACATTAATCCCATACGGCATTCTATTGTACTTAAACTAACAACGTCTAACCATTTATTATATTTTGAAATCCTTGCAAAAACCGAACTCTTCATATCTCCTCCTATGACATCCCAAAGAGAGACAACACCTTATCCTTACATGTTTGAGCAAATGTATACATATTATCAGCCCATGAGTCATCAATCTTATCCTTTATTGGTTTATTTTCATTAGTATTAAAAACACGTCCAGCTTTATTTTCAGCTTCAACACTGGCATATCCTTTAGCTATAGCATCTTTAGCGCTTAACATTGATTGAATGTCATTAATTCTATTGATTTCAATTTTAATATCATTAGAATTTAAATTTAAGCCGTCAGTAGCTTTTGAAGTAAATAATATACTTCTAGATGTTACATTTCCTTCCTTAAGTGACTCTAAATACCCATCTCCACGCTCTTGAATATCTTCTAAAAATTCGTCATCAGGGTTTGGAGGAATTATCTCAATTTTCAAGCTTTCTAAATAACCTAAGCTTCTTAATTCAGATTCAATTTCTGTAATATCTAAACCTTCTCTTTTTAAAGAAACTTCAAAGTTATATTTTTCTTCTGCATTAGATATACATTCATTTAACAACTCCTTGAAAGCTAAATTAAACTCATTATACCCAAATCTATTGGTTGTATAAAATACTATTGTCTCTCTGTAAATATCGTAATAAAATCTGATTATTTCTGAATTGTCAACAGGCACCTTTACAAGCTCCCCACTTTTCTCATCAACATTATTAGCAAATAATACTGAGTCTTTTATAATACTACCAACTATTGAATAATTAAAGCTTACATCTAATTTATTTATATTGTTAAACCTATAAATGGCATCATAATAATAATTCTCCCCGTCCTCTTTTAGCCTTAAATTTTCTCGTCTATGCTTAATATTATCCTTAATCTTTATTAATAACAGATCTAATATTTTATTTAGCTTTTTGGGATCCTTATAAATATCAAAAATATGTGAATTAATATTTACTTTTGAAAAATATAAAGTTATAGACACTGTCTATTCACCTCTTCCACGCTTTGCAATTCATGATTAAGCATACGCTTTATACTATAGAGTTGTTTGCGTATCAAATCAATCTTACAAACTACCTATTTTAAATATTAATAAATAATTATAGAGCAAAACTGTTAAGAGTCTTCCATTGCCTTCTTTTTTATTTAGAATATCTTAATATTTTATAATCTCACACTAAAAAAAGCAGCCAAGCATTATGTTTTTGCCTTAGCTGCTTAATGATAAATACGATATATATTATGCTAATTCCTTTCTATTAGCAAGTTTTTTCATAAAATTAACTAAGCACGAATTTTAGCAGTCAATCCATCTCGACAATTATTATTTAAATACTCTCATCCCCATCCTCAAAAGTTTGCAGCTTAAAATTAAATCCTTCATAGCTCATAAGCATTTCTCCAAGTTGCTCCCAGGAATAGGTTTCTCCATCAATAACCAGCTTAGGAAGTCTACCATCATGTTCCTCGTCCCATTCAATTCGTCCTACTGCTTCTTCCTGAAAAAGCTGATAAAATAACTGACCGTTCAATTCATCTGTTGTAATATATTTTTTTGATAGTCCTTTGTTAATTTTTTGATACAACTTGCGTAGACATTTGTTAGGATCATCTTCAAAACTTGCATGGACCTTAAATTCGTACCCTCTTTCTTCATCATCTTTTATTTCCACGGCCTGCCACAAAATGCCCCCTGGGGTGAATAGCTTCCTAATGTTAAAATTATGTACCTTCCCCCGAACATCTTTTGCAAAATAATTCCTATTAAAGTCTTTATAATTTTTTATTCCAAGTTCTTTAGCTACCATGTCATTATGGCAGTCGTTACACAAGTGAATACTTTCGCCTGAATCAAAACTCAGATGAACTCTCGCTCCTTTTTTCCCACAATGTTCGCATATTCCGCTCAAGGTTTCACCCCTAATTGTTGAATTTATTATAACTCCATCTTAACTCCATGTTTTTTAAGCCATTCTCTTCTATTTTTATAATCAGGCAATATCGAAGCTACCATATCCCAAAAGTCCTGAGAATGGTTTCTGTGAACTAAATGGCTCATCTCATGTACAACAAGATAATCCAGCACTGGTGATGAGGCCATAATTAAACGCCAGTTAAACAGGAGTTCATTCTTGCTGGTACAACTCCCCCAGCGCCGTTTCTGTTCTTTAACTCTTACTTTTGTGGGCTGTACTTTAAAGTAATACTGATAGTACTTTACTCGTTCTTTGATTTTTTTAAGAGCCTTGTCCCGATACCATTTTTCCATGGCTTCTCGGATTATTACTTCATCTTTTGATGGGGTAGTTACTTTGAATTTTCCTTGGTAAAGTTTTACCTCTGGCTTTTTTAGTGATTCGTCAATATATAGCTGCAGGGAGTAATTTCTCCCCAGATACATAAAGGATTCGCCGTTAACAAATTCCTTATTACGTGTTCGATACTCTATATCCTTAATCTCAAACAGCTTCTGTACAATCCATGAACCCTTATTTTTTACTTTGTCTAAAATGACTTGCTCAGGAGTATCTTTAGGTGCTATGACAGCTATTTTATCAGGAGGTTCTACCCTGATTTCCATGTTCTTTCGCTTGCGATAGATTACTTCGAAGGGAATATCCCTGGTCCCGTACTTTACTGTTAATTTCATAATTCCCCTACCCTAGTTGTGCAAAATGTTTTTTAGCAAGTTGTAATAAAGGCTGCACCATTTTTTTCCTTGTTTCTATGTTTAATTGCTTAAAATAATTTTTTGTAAGCATCATATAAATAGCCCGTTCAATATCAGCAGTTTTGGTAGGATTAGTAGTCCAATCGATAACATAATTATCCCTTACTATTTCGGAAACATCTTGGGCGATATCCTTGGATAAATCTATAATATCATTGCTTATATATTCTGCCTCTGCTTCTTTCACTACATCACCCTGCTGCTGTTCTTCAGGCAAAAGATTTTGTTTTACCACTTCAAAAAATGCATATTCTTCTGTGGCAAGCCCCAGTGCTTCTGCCTCTTTTTGTTCTCCTTGTTTAATGTCGTTCTTTATAAATTCTTCTAACTTTTTCTTGCGTTCTTCCCAGTTATGTTTAGTTTCTTCTAAAATATTTTGAAGTTTTTCGTACAGGCTTGTGTAATAAACAGGATTATCATCCATTCTGATTTGAATCACGTTCTTTACAGCATGTTCCATGGAAGAAGCCCTAGCTTCATCTGTTTGTAGAGAATTTACCTTCTCTTCAAAATCAGTGTCTGACAGAGTAATTGGTTTAATCCATTGCTTTACTCCATGGGATTCAAGATGTTCACTGATTATTTCTTTTACCTTATCGCCACAATCAGAAATATCCATTTGTTTTTCAGGCTCAAACCTGGCTTTAGCAGCAGCTTTTACATAGGTAAACCATTTCAAGTCGTTAATATTTTGTGTAGTTACATTATTAGGCATTAACTGTTCCATGGCTGATACGAATTTTTTGTAAGCTACTTCAAATTCAGCCCTTTTATCTTCTGGTTCAAGTTTTTTGACTACAGCATCTAAATCATTTTTATCTACACCGTTAAATATACCCATTACGGCTTCACGGTAGGAAAGCATCTGGTGGTATACTTTTTCTATTGATTCCATGGGCTGTCCGAGTTCTTCTTTATCAAATACAGCAAGAGCTTCTTCCATAAAATTAGAGATACCGTAATAATCTATCACGTACCCGCATTTCTTGCTTTTTCCGCAGGTTCTGTTCACACGGGCAATTGCTTGAAGCAAGTTATGTTCTTTTAAAGGACGGTCGAGATACATTACTTGCTCCATAGGGGCGTCAAAGCCTGTTAAAAGCATATCCTTTACTATTATAAAACACAGTTTGTCTTTCTCTATTGGCTTATGAAAATGTTTAATGAGTCTTTCCTGTTCTGCTTTCGTTGTATAATGCTCTTTTAAATGCGGTTTGTCTTTTAAACTACCTGAGAATATTATTTTTACCTCAAGTGATTCGCCTACTATATCTTCCATGTGTTTAGTCAAGAAGTTATAGTATTTTACACAGGCATCTCTTGATACGCACACTACTTGCGCTTTAAAACTATTTGGATAAATCTGTTCTTTATAGTGCTGTAAGATATCTCTGGCTATATCCTCAATACGGTCATCTGCTTCTACCAGGGTTTTCTTGTTGGCGTATTTCTGCTTGATAGCTTCTTTTTCTTCATCTGTTTTTTCTTCAAAAGCCTGTTCAAAAAGGTCTTCCAGTGTATCCCCTTTTATCTGCAGTTCTGGTTTTCTGCCTTCGTATACAATCCTCACTGTAGCACCATCTTCCACAGCCTGCTGAATTGAATATTTATCAATATAAGAGCCAAAGGTTCTTGGAGTTGATTTGTCTTCCTTTTCAACAGGTGTTCCAGTGAAACCTATAAAAGCAGCATTAGGCAGGGCATTTCTCATATTTCGAGCTAATCCCTTGTATTGACTGCGATGCGCCTCATCAGCTAGAACTATTACATTTGATTTTGTAGTAAGTACGGGAAATTCTTTTTCTAAACGTAAAGCTGATTTCTGATGCGAATCATTCAATGTTTCCTTTTCTTCTTTATCAGGTTGGAACTTGTGTATAGTGGTCATTATTATCTGTGGTTGGGCTTTAGAAAGTAAATCTTTCATATCATCTACCGTTCCAGCACGCTTAGGAGTGGTTATATTAGAGACAGTTCTAAGGAATGTATTGTAAATTTGCTTGTCCAGGTCAATTCTGTCAGTCACTACCACAATAGTCGAATCAGATAACTCAGATATTCTGCGTATTTTGCGTGCTAAAAACACCATGGTTAAAGATTTACCTGAGCCCTGGGTATGCCAGATAACTCCCCCGCGGGTTAAAGAATCTTTACCGTGCATCAATCTATGTAACGCCTTATTTACCGCCCTGAACTGCTGGTAACGGCATATCTTTTTGATGCGTACACTTGATTCTTTTTCTGTTTCAAATAAAATAAAGTTCTGCATTATATCCAGCAAACAACTTTTATCCAGTACACTCTGCAAGAAAATATTTTGCCCGTTATCATCCACTTTCTCAATATCTTCTTTTCTAAAGGGGTACGGGTCTTTCCACTCAATGTAGTGTTCATACCTGGAGCTAATAGTACCTACATAAGCATGATATTTATTTAATATACCCGTAAAAAAATTAGTATAAAAAAGCCTGGGAGCACCTTCTACCTGGTTATGCCCCCTTGAGTCCATGTACCACAAAAGCTGGTCATAAGCTTCATATTTTCCAATGTTTTCAACTTCACTCTTTTCCAAAAAAGGAGATTTGCACTCTAGGACAACAACAGGTATACCGTTAATAAAAATAACTATATCGGGGATAGCCTTTTCATTTGGCCCCTGTACCATGAACTGCCTGCTTACTAAAAATTCATTGTTGTCTATATTATCCCAATCGATAAACCTTACTGTATGATTATATTTTTTGCCACTGCCGTCTAAGTCCTGGTCTAAGGCATAATTTAAGTTAACAATTGATTCATAGATTTGTTCATTGATTTCTAAATAAGATGCTCCTAAGTTATCAGGCCTGGTTAAATAACGCACTGCTTTATTAACATTGCTCTCATTCATCCACGGGTTGATGCGTTTTAAAGCCCTCTTCAAACGGTCAACGAGAATCACTTCGGTGTATGTATCCCGCTCACCATATTCAGGAGTTAACTTTTCACCATGGACAAATTCATAGCCATTTTTATTTTTAAGATATTCAATTGCAGGCAGTTCAACCAGGGTTTCTTCATTACCCATGTATCCCGTGGGCATAACTAGCCCTCCTCAGAAACTTTTACACGTGTTTTTCCAGTAAGGAGTTTTTGCATAAGGCCTTTTTTAAGTTGTTGGAGGTATTGTTTCTTGGACTCATAATAGTTTTGTTGCTGGTCTATCTCAGATAAAATATCTGCTATCTTCTTTTGCTCGGATTTAGGGGGAATAGCTATTTTAAATTCTTTTATTATCTGTTGACTTATATTCGGTTGTGCTCCTCCAGCACTCATCTGAATTAATCTAAACCTATTAAATATAAGATTATAATAAATAAATTCATGTTCTATATCATCAGATTTGGCTTGTATTGCACAGCATGCCTGATTAGTAGTTGCTTTAACTTTTATTATAGATAATTGACCTATTGTTGCGCCATACATAGCCATAATAACAGAATCTTCAGGAAGCAATTCCACAGATGTTTCATTTAAAGCTTTATCATTTATTTTTTCTTCTGTATCATAAATATATTTTGCATACAATTCTCCAGTTTTTATCCACGGATAAATTCCATTTTTATAATAATCCTTTCTTCTTCTACTTGGAGTACTACCACTTGTAGTAGCACAAACTTCTTTAATAATTTTTACTTCCCATTCAACAGGAATCTCTCCAACTTCCGTCTTCTTTAATTCTGTATGCCCGATTCCTTTTGTTAGCAGTTTCTGCATTAATCCTTTTTTTAGTTCTTTTGTCTTTTCTATTAATGCATCTGTTTGTTCGATTTGCTGGTCTACAGTGGAAAGGATATCGGCAATTTTCTTTTGTTCTGGAAGTGGCGGTAATACTATTTTTAAAGAATCAAAAAAACCTAATCCTAGTGTTTTTATAGTACTTCCAATACTAAGTCGCTCAAACATTGGCTTTCGGTAATAAAAATCACAATAAAGATACATATTATATAAATTATCATTACAGACATAATTAATAAAATGCTGACTTGTAGCCATTTCCCTTCCTGTAATTCCTACTTTTCCGATTGTTGCATCTCTTGATAGTACTACAGTTTCTTGAGGTAATATTACTGCTGAAGAGTTATTAATCCCCTCTTGAGTAGTATAATCTTCCGTTTCATTAATGTATCTTTTGTCTAAACGATGCAAGTCTTTTAAAGAAATCCAAGGAATATTTCCATCCCAATAAGCAGTCTTTTTTTTGTCAGGTGTATGTCCAGAAAAACGTTTTGCAACTTTATCAATATAATCTACTTCCCAATCAACAGGTATCTTTCCTAACTCTGTATCCTTATATTTCTCATCCATTATACCCATGTCACCTTCTTCAACTTATATTTCTTCAAATCCAAGTTCTTTTAGGTATCTATTTAATTTGTTCTCAGTTTCCTTGGTTTGTTTATTCAAATCCTTTATCTCTGCAATTACACCAGGAATATCTACTACTTCTTCTTCCTCAGTAGTATCTACATAACGACTGATATTCAGGTTATAATCGTTTTCTTCAATGGTTTCCGAATCTACAACAGAAGCATACTTTTCTACATCCTGAAAATCATCAAAAGCTTTTACTATATGCTCAATATCTTCTTCCCGAAGTTTATTTTTATTTCCATCTTTGACGTAACCATGACTTGCATCTACAAAGATAATTTTCCTCTTCCGTTCCTGTGTTTTAGTCTTATTTATTATTAACAATGCTGCAGAGATACCAGTGCCGTAAAAAACATCCTCAGGCAAACCAATAATGGCTTCAATAAGGTCATCCTTTACAAAGCCTTTTCGTATTTTCCCTTCTGCTCCTCCTCTGAATAGTACCCCGTGAGGGATTACGGTTGCCATTTTTCCTTTAGCATTCAAACTTGCCACCATATGGCTTACAAATGCTAAGTCGCCCTGGGTTTTAGGAGGTAATCCATAAGGAAATCTATTATAAGCATCAGCCTCAGCTTCTTCTTTTCCCCAATTTTTCATTGAAAACGGTGGATTTGCCAATACTTTATCAAAAGTTTTTAGTACTCCACCTTCTACATGCATTGGTTCCATCAAGACATCGCCTTTTTTGATGTCCGCTCCTTTAGCATTATGTAAAAGCATATTAATTTTACAAACAGCCCAGGTGGATAAGTTAATTTCCTGGCCGAAAAGAGATATATTTCTCCAGTTTCCACCCTGCTCCCTTATATACTTTAAGCTTTGAATTAGGAACGAACCACTGCCTACTGTGGGGTCATATATCCTATCCCCTACCTGTGGCTTTAATATCTTAACCATTGCCATTACCACATGCTGAGGTGTGTAAAACTCGCCACCACGCTTACCGCCTTCGTCAGCAAATTGTTTGATTAGATATTCATAAGCGTCTCCAAGCACATCATCTCTTTCCAGGTTATCACTGGCAACGTTTATATTATCAAAAAGCAGCAGGAGCTGAGACAACTTCCTATCAGGGACTCTTTCCTTGTCATTATAGTTTGCAGTAGTTAAAACTCCGATTAGCTCATTATTTTTTGGTTCGTCCTCTATTGATTTGAAAGCTATGTCCAACTGTGGGCCGATATCGATTGTAAGGTCTTTTAGTTTATGCCATCTTGCTCTTTCAGGCACATAAAAGGTTTCAAAAATAGCAGGGTCAATCAAGATTTCTTCTATTTCCTCTTCACTCATGCCCTGCTGCAAAAATTCTTCTTTTTTCTTATTCCTCTCCGAATTAAATTCATCGTTCATCCTTTTTAGAAAAAGCATTCCGAATATGTAATCCTTGTATTCAGCAGCTGTTAATTCGCCCCTTAATATGTCAGCAGCACTCCATAGAGTAGATTCAAGTTCCTGTAAAGTTAATTTTGCCATCTATATTTTCACGCTCCTAAGGATTAGTTATTTTCAGCAATAATTTCCACATTTTTTATTATAATATACATTTTTGTCAACCGTAAGTAATAACCCAAAATTTTCTTAGCAATTATTATGTATAACTATCAGGCTATCACATTTGACTATGTGCAATCGTAAACGTTGCCTATGATTATAGCCTTCACCAGAACAACCCTTAGCTTTATAAAGGATTCTGTGACTTTACTTTAGTTGGCCAGGACAAACTTGTCCTTGTATGGCTTGAGTGGAGCGGCTTCAGAGGAACGACTTGAGCTGGTCTATAACAAAACTTTCACCTTCGTATATACAAAAGAAAGATGCCCATAGTCAGACATCATTCTTTGTTCTAACTTATCAAGCTTTTTACTGTTGCTTACCTTTAGGCGGCTTCGAAGTAGACATTGTTAATTACAGGCACAAATAATAACAGTATTGGCATAACCATCAAAATGGCTATTTTTCTTCCCATATTCTTTTTCTGCTTCGGTAGTTTTCCTTGAAGATATATCCCCAATGAAATAGCAAAACCTATCCAGGGGAAAATAACAAAAAATCCCCACCAACCAATAGTGAAAAATAATGTTGTTGCAACTGTTATACCTATTACAAAAGGAATTAAGTTCTGCATATCATACTCTTATTTTTATTATCATAATCGATATATCATCTTATCAATTAACTATTCTTTAATTTAATAATGCTTTGAGTTATTTCATATTTACTTTCTAATTATATTTCATAGCATATGCAACCACCGATTGCACTTCAGGTTTACATCATGTTGCTTTATTTTTAGTAAGACACTCCTTACCAGTGTTTGCCTTAGTATATTTTTCAATATAATTTATATCTTTACAGCATTTTTGATTGGCAATGTGCTCAATGAATTGTTAGTTAAATCTTAATATAACAAGTTTCTAAAAACAACAATAGTAGTTTTTCTAGGACCTCTCCAGCCCAAGATGAAAAATATCTTTAATTTGAGCAAGTAAGTATTTTCATACTGGACAAAATAAACGTAATTCTTGTCCAGTAGAGTGGTTTACTTGTGTTTTAGAGATTTTGATGAAATATTAAGAGATATCCAAGAATTACGGAGCAAGTTAAATGAATTAACACAGGATAAAAGTCTAATAGATGAAGAAGTACTAGTCATTAAGCAGAACGCTTGATGCAGTGCTTAATGAATACGAACAAGCCCTTAGGAAGAAATATGATAAATAGTAAGAGGGAGTGTTTTTCTCCAATGAAATACAGTTGGTTCAAATGCTATGCTGAGCTTTTTTAGTGTTCTATAATAACTAATTACTTAGCACAGCTATCCTTTTCTAGGCCTTGACAAGCATGGTCCATTAACCTTGCTTTTTTTATGGGCTTTTCTATTAGCAATGGATAAAGATTATTTCTTGTGTTAAAGTATAATAGCATTGCGCACAATTCTGGGTCGTGTGATTTAGTTTTGTTGTTTATACCAAGGCTCAAGTCAACCTTGACAATAGTACTCAGAATGTTATAATAGATGCGTAGTTTCCATAGGGGGTTCGGGTCTCACGAACTGATCCGAGAAAAACGAACTACCAAGAATAGGCCTCAGGTCAACAGTGCCATAGCTTCATCATGCCGAAGTGGCGGAATGGGCAGACGCGCGCGACTCAAAATCGCGTGCCTCCGGGCGTGTGGGTTCGACTCCCACCTTCGGCACCATAAGCGAATTGAGCCAAACGGGTAAAAATACCACGTTTGGCTTTTTTATTTATAGTCGTGTTGTAGAATCGTGTGTCGTATTATTGTGTATGGTATAAACACGTCTATACGGTTTAAACGAAATTTCCCGCCGGGTTTTAAAACAAAAACACCTTAATAAAAATTAAGAAAGAAGGGGTTTTTGTTATGGGTAAAAAGAGAAGAACAAGTTCTTGAAATAACAACTTATTTAATTAAAAGGTTGTCCATACTGTGGACGCCCCAAGTAACGAACTTATTTAGACAACTTTCTAATAGTCTGACCCGGTGTGATTACTACTCATACCCTTTTAAATTCCCGTATGCAAGCGTTCTCAACAGTAGTCAGCATGTCTACCGTTGAGTTAGAACAAATTTAACCCCGCTTTGGTTCCGGTATTTCGACTCCCACCTTCGGCACCATAAGCGAATTGAGCCAAAACGTAAAAAATGCCATGTTTGTTTTTTTTTATTTTTAATCGTGTTGTAGAATTGTGTGCCATTTTAACGTATCACTTTAAAAGCTAATTTTAGTGGAAAAACAACAGTACAGCAATGAATTTAAAGAACAAGTAATAAGAGAAGAATGCATTGAAAACAGGTAATGTGGCTTTAGTAGCCCGCAAACACACGAGATTTCACCTAATACTATTCATACTTGAATGCTTACATAGAGTCGTTCCATGCATGATTGTTATAAACGGCATGAGTTCCAGAGTTTTTCTGAGGCCTACCAGTCAATAGCTGAATATATGGACTATTATAACAACAGACGCAGACATAGTAGTATTAATTACAAAGCCCCAAATGAGTTTTATAAGCTAGTATCTGGCCTTCAGATACTAGCCTCAGCATTAAGAGCTGCATAATCTTTTTCATTGGTTTTTTAAAATATGTTTTTGGTGAGTACGCGGGGTGGCTGTCATGACCGTTACTTTATTCTTTTTTGATTTATTTATATCAATAAGCATGGAAATGTTCTCGCATTATTATGAATGCTGAAGCACTAAGTGGATATTCTCCAATCTTCGGGGGGTCAACTCGTGTATAAAATGGTAATACCTATTGGATAAAAAACATGCCTATCTATTTGTGCAAACAGCTTACACATACATTTTTCTAGTTGCTTGCCTTTTGCGTGGGCTTTTTGTTTTTTTTGATAAAAAATGACATTATTTTGCAAAGGTGTGTACTTTTACAAAAAGAATTTTTATATTACATATTTTTTTCTAACACGTTAGGCCATTTTTATAATATAATTTAAAGGGAGGAAATTTTTGTGGATAGCCAGAAGCCCAACTATTATTGTAATATTGCAACAGTTCAAGGACTAGGTGTTAATGATATAAAAATAGGTCTTGGTATAAAAAAGGACCATACACAACCGCCAAATGAAGAGGATTATGATTTTTATGTTTTAGTTAGCCCTCAACACTTAAAATCGTTAGTAAGATTATTAACTGACCAATTAAAGACTTATGAGAAAATTTTTGGTGAAATCAATTTAGAACCTAATGAACAAAGTTTACAGGAATTAGGAGATAGAGTTGAGGTCGTGAGGAATACATGATTTTTTCTTCTACCGACCCAATGCATAGAAAAGTAATCTTAAAAGAACATACATGGAATAATAAAATTTTACAAGATCATCCGGAAGTAGAACCATATATAAATGAGATTAAATCATTAATGACGTGTCCATACTATATTTTAAGAGATTTACATGAAGTTGAGCCTGGAAACAAAGAAGTACATCCTACTCGAGAAGAGTATATTGATTTAATTCGTTCGAAGACTAAACCTAATATGATACTTTTGCGTGCTATAGTTGACCATGTGACAAACCCAGGTGAAGTTGTAACAGTTATTAAAAGTAATAAATTAAGAGGTCTTACAACGGAAGGTGGGGTGGTTTATGTTAAGTCGAAAACTACCACTTAAAAAAATACAAAAAACTTTAAAAATAGACTATGATAAAGAGCATGACATCCTTTATATTTCAATTAACAAACCAACCCCTTCATATTCTAACGAAGAAGGATGGAAAGGTGTTTTTATTAGACGAGAAATTGATAGTGATATTATTACTGGAGCAACCATATTGGATTACTCAAAACGAAGTATAAATTCTTTAAAAAAGCATATCCCTTTTAATGTAGATTTTCACAAAGTTGTTTAATCCCTTACTGGGGATTATCGTATTACTCCCTGAACTTCGTACCTGCCCCGGGTGCACGAGCGTGGAAGTATTCGGACCGTAAGCCCAACTTCGTACCGGTACACAGAAGGACCTTATATACCGGATTACGTCGCAATTTACCGGGTGCAAATGACCAGCGGGTTCGAGCTTGATCCACTATACCACCAAAACTGCCATTCTAATGAAATTCCTATCGAATATGACTTACTTTAAAGCTGTCATATAGTATAGGTGGCATGGATGCTCTGCTGTTACCAGCAAGGACTTCCGGCACAATCTTGGGGATCGGCCGGCCTGAGATTATGTTTATGGCATCAGGCACAGTGTTTTAAGATAAAGTTTGTGCCTACACCTGAACTGCCTACATAGTCTGCGTTCATCCCTTGTGTATTGCAATTGGTGCACCGGGCCAGGCCAACACCGTTTTTCTTACCCTGGCTGTAGCGTTTAATACTGACCTGGCCGCAGTACGGGCACCGTTTGGAGGTGTTCCTGGGGCTGACCTTACTAGTCACAATCCCCCGATGCAACCCCTTATACCGGGTATATTTAACGATACGACCCTTGACCCAGTGGTTAAATTTACTATTCAGCCAGCGTGATTTGCTGCCCTTTTGGGGTTTGAGGTTTCCCAGGTGCTCGAACACAATTACCCTTGCGCCATGGTGCACGGCAAAGTCTGTAATTTGTTTGGATACCCGGTGGGCAATATCGTTATTGAGGTTGCTTACCTTATTCCACAAGTCTTTGGCAAAGCGTTCACCTTCGGGTATAACCCTGGTCTTTTGCTGCAGGTTAACAATCTTCTCTAAAAGCCTCTTCCTAAGGTGGTTATCCTTCTTACCGCTAATGAACTTAACGCATCCCGGGTTAAAAGAACAACTTTGGGGTGGGCACCTGTGGAACCCTTCTTACTATGTCGGCACCGTAGGCCAAATATCCGAGGAAACTGTTAAGAAGTATATTGATGCCCAGAAGACAAGGTAGGTTATCTTATATAAAAGTTCTCTCACATCGCTTGCGACTTCCCCATTGAGTATGGGTTTTCGGTATTTTGTGCACCAGACCATATGATAACCAATTTGGTACACACTATTTCGGTTACGTTTAAGCTCCATAGATTACAACTCCTGCATTGCACTTGTTGTATATATTATAACATATGATTAGGTTGATACCACTAAAAACAAGTAAAAAGAAGCGGCCTTACTCCTGACTAAAGTCAGAAGAATGCGGCCGCTTCTATATCTTCAACTCTATTGCACACTTCACCCGGAGGTAAATCAAGGTTCTCCGGGCCCAAACGCAGCATCTTCTTCTACACGTGCTGCCACCAGCTGGTTTTCCGGGTTTTGCAGTACCAATCCTATGCAGCGCCTGATAGTGTTTCTATTCTCCAAATTTGTTGTATCCATCCCGTTTACGAAAACTTGTCCATTTCCCGGAAGCAGCAAGCCAGCTATTAGCTTTGCCAGTATAGATTTACCTGAGCTATTAGCACCTACTACTGAAATAAACTCACCTTTATTCACTGTTATATTAATGTCGTGCAGCACTTGATACTTGCTGCCGGGACAAGTATATGAAACACCTTTTAATTGTGGAAATTTTCTTACTTTAATAATAATACATATTATGAAAAATGATCTATAATTCCCTTCATAACATCTTCAAAAGGCATATCTTCCATTTTTTCAAGTATTTTATCCAGTTCTGTTTTTCGCTTTAAAGAACCGGACAGGACTATTTGAATCAACTGGTCCCTATCTACCAGGATAGAATCTACACTTAGCACATTTCCAAGTAATCCTGCTATCACCAGTATTTCAGAGGTAGTTAATTTACTTTTTTGTTTATCATTACACTCCATGTTATCCATTATTTTTTCTAACATTGCATCGATTTGTTCAGGTGATAACACGAGCTGATCCTCCTTACCCTTGCCTATGGAATTATTACGTCGTCATCAATTCCGCCCGTTTCCTCGGCAAGCCCGGTACTAAACAAGATAGTTATTGCTGTAGTTATAACCAGTAAAAGATCATGCTGGGTCTCTTCAAGACAGTTTTTATCTGACATTTAACATCACATCCTTAAATGTTTAACAATATAATATGTATTATAGGAAATTTTTGTGCCCCACAGCATGTTAAGAATACCGGGGAGGAAGAAAAAATGTCAGATTCCACCAAACTGCTTAAACAAGTTATAAGCATGTTAAACAAAAATCAAGAGGATATACCTTCAAAAAAAAATGACTACGTAAACAATAATGTAATTGAAGCCGAAGTGCAGGAAACTAATGAAGAAATACATATTACCATGGAAATACCCGGGGTACAAAGCAGGGAGGATTTTGGCTTTTTTATTACTTCTACCCATTTAACCATACACGGCAGAAGACAAAAGATCATTAATGATGATACAGATAATACCTCTGCAAAAAAGAAAAAAATTAAATTTGAAAAAAATTTTAAACTATCCAATCCTATTAGACCGGAAACAGCCAGTGCAGAATACAGCAAAGGAATTTTAACATTAAAATTAACTAAAAAGAAAGAAACCCCGTACAAAAATATTTATGTACATTTTATCCCTTAAAAGTTAAGCTACCGCAGGTTTCCTGCTGCTGTGCAAAATATAGCCAGGATAACTAAAGTTTGTCAGGATCCTGACAAACTTTGCTGTCATTTTATGTCATAATAAAAAAATAGCTACTAAAACCAGCTTATTATTACATTTCAACTAACAAGCAAAAATTTTATCCGGCCGGTAAGAATGAGAGCCTTCAACAACTTCCACCCCGGAATTGGCTTTCACTTTCTCAATAATACTATCTTTATACGGACAGTTTTCGAGAAGGCAGGTACCTATATGAAGAGCATCAATATTTTCACCTGTGCGTGCCATCCATGCTTTTAGGTTCATCAACCTGGCTACCACGCAAGAGCCCGGGCAGCCGCCGCAGTGAAATATAGCCATTATCCTGGCATCTTTACCTTCATATAATACAAAATCGCCTTCTCTTTTATCAAAAGCTAGCAGGCAGTGGTGACATCCAATTGAGCAATCATCCTTAATGTTTTTGCAGGCCAAGATTGCAATATTCATTCCTGTCACTTCCTTTCAATCTAACAACCCTTTCAATCTAACACTCCTTAAGCTGGTTTAATGTAGCTAATTAATCAAATAAAGAATTTATATGATTAATTAAATGAAATCCTTCACAATGTGATTAAGTATTCTTTACAGGAAAAAAAATCCCTGTTATTTTTTATACAGATTGTTTGTCGAAAAAGATATTTTATCCTTCCAAGTATTAATAAAAAAACATCCTTCCCCGGCTGCTCAATTCATAACTGTACTTGCGCGAAACTCCAGTATTTTTTGCCGCTTCTTTTACTGCCGCAGCTGTTGATGAAAAAACTTTGTCATTAAATACTGTTGGGATTATATAATCTGGGGACAACTGCTCTTTTGTCACATTATCAGCCAGTGCTCTGGATGCTGCCATGCACATTTCTTCGTTTATAGTACGGGCATGACAATCCAGTGCTCCTCTGAAAATCCCCGGAAAAGCAAGCACGTTATTTACCTGGTTGGGATAATCAGACCGCCCGGTAGCTGCAGTACCAACAACATCATAAATTTCCCGTGGATTTATTTCCGGTACGGGATTGGCCAGCGCAAATACTACCGGATTTTCTGCCATATTTCTAATATCTTCACGATTCAGCAAACCCGGCCCGGAGACCCCTATAAATACATCAGCACCCTTGATTACTTCTTTCAATGTCCCCTGTACGTTGTTCGCATTTGTATTTTCTGCCAGCCACTTTTTCATCCCTGTTAAAGATGACCTGTTCCTGTTAACAGCACCTTTTCTGTCGCATACGATAATTTCCCGTACTCCTGCTTTCACCAGCATTTTGGTTATAGCTGCACCTGCTGCTCCTGCCCCGCTCACTACAGTTTTAACATTAGTTAACCTCTTGTTTACTACCTTTAGAGCATTAATTAACCCTGCCGTGGTCACAACAGCAGTACCATGCTGGTCATCATGAAAAACCGGTATGTCTAACTTTTCCCTGAGCTTCTCCTCGATCTCAAAACATTTTGGAGCAGATATATCTTCCAGGTTAATCCCCCCAAAGGATGGTGCTGCAGCAGCAACAACATTTATGATATCTTCAGGGGCCCGGGTATCCAGGCACAACGGAAACGCATCTACCCCGGCAAATTTTTTAAACAATAATGCTTTTCCTTCCATAACCGGGAGGGCTGCCCGGGGCCCGACATCACCCAGCCCCAGCACAGCCGAACCATCAGATACTATGGCAACTGTGTTACCCTTCATGGTTAACCTGTAAGCCATATCAGGGTGCTTATGTATAGTTTCTGAAACACCGGCAACACCGGGCGTGTACACGAGAGATAAATCATCATTATCGCGAATCTCCCTTTTAGAACTTATTTCTATCTTACCACCCAGGTGTTTTAAAAAAACACGGTCTGCAACTTGAATCACTTCTACGCCTGGAATTCTTTCCAGCGACTGTATCAAATTATCCAGGTAGTCTCTTTTTAAATACACCATTAAATCTCTTATGTTATAACCCGGCATACTTGAAACAAGATCAATGGCACCTAAATTTCCACCTTCCCCTGCTACAGCTTCTAACACCTCGGCCAGCTTTCCCGGTTCATTGTTCAACTTCAAGTGCAGGTTTACCCGGTAATCCACTAATTATCATCCTTTCAAAATATAATTTTATCTAGATTAAAGTATTTTCCATTACCCGAGTTTTCATAAGTTGGTGCCTGTCACCAACTTATTTCTTTACGAATATATCAATATTTCATTTTTTTGTGTATAATAAGTATGTCACTCTGTAAAAAGGAGGAATAATCATGCAAATTATTCTAAAGAACTCTGCTTTGTTCGACGGCACAGGTAATGATCTAATTAAAGATTCGCTGGTAGCATTTGAAAACGGTATTATTACATACGCCGGCCCTGCAAATGATTTCACTGTTAAGAAGAATTCGCGCGTTTATAACCTGTCCAATAAATATATTATTCCTGGATTAATAGATGCCCATATTCACCTGGACCTGCACGGCATGGCAGACACCTACCTGGAAAATCTTGTAGAAAACAAACTTCGCGCCATCAGGGCTGCCAAGGAAATGGAAACAACTATCCAGGCCGGTTTTACCACTGTTAGAAACATGGGTTCAGTAGATTACATTGATATTGCAGTCAAAGAAGCCATAAAACAGGAGCTTATTACGGGCCCGCGCGTATTAACCAGCGGCAAAATTATTTGCATGCATTCCTCCGGAGAAAGCTATTTTTCAGGCATGTACAGAGAAGCAGACGGCGTAGATGAAAACCGCAAAGCAGCACGAGAACAGCTGGCAGAAGGTGCCGAATACCTCAAAGTTATGGCGACAGGAGCAATAATGAATCCAGGCGGAGTCCCGGCAGCACCTCAACTGGATATAGATGAAATAAGAGCTGTTGTAGAAGAAGGGAAAAAACTGGGCAAACACACTGCTGCCCATGCTCACGGCGCACAGGGAATAAAAAATGCCATCAAAGCAGGAGTAAGAACCATTGAACATGGAACCATGGCTGACGACGAAGCAATAAAAATGATGGTAGATAACGGTATATACATGATTCCTACCCTGTCTTCCAATTACTTAATGCTGCTGCACGGGGAAAAAGACGGAGTTCCACAATTTATGATGGAAAAAGCAAAAGAGATCTCGGAAATACGAAAGAAAGTTACCCGCAAAGCCATAGATGCCGGGGTCAAAATTGCCATGGGGACTGATGCAGGAACTCCGTATAACTATCACGGCAAAAACAGCCTGGAAATAACCAGGTTTGTAGATGAGAACTTAATAAATGAAAAAGATGCTGTTATTGCCTCTACCCGGAAAGCAGCAGAAGCACTCGACCTGGGGGATAAACTGGGTACTATAGAGAAAGGAAAATTTGCTGATCTAGTAGTTTTAGAAAAAAACCCGCTGGAAGATATTCACTGCCTGCTGGACCCGGAAAATATAATCATGCGTTTTAAAGAAGGTGTTTTGATAACCTAAAAACATTTAGAAACAGGGGGTATGACAATACATGAAGCAAAAGAATATACTAGTTTTATGTGACCAGAGTGACGTGTACGTTATAAAAAACAGTTTTAAAGATAATCACAATTACAACATTACCATTGATACTACAGAAAACATTTTAAGCACAGGTGCTAAGAAATACCTGCAAGATACAATACGGCTAATAAAAGAAAACCCCTATATGTTCGACGGCATTACAGGAACCCACGATTCTTCTGCCGTATTTGCCTCTATTATCTGCCAGGAAACCGGTAAAATTTTCACCCCGGTAGAAGGCGTAATAAGCTGCCAGAATAAATATATCTCCAGAATGATTCAAAAAGAATGCGTTCCTGAAAACACTCCTGACTTTTACCTCGAGGAAGAATATTTACAAGGTACTTGTGATATTTTTCCGGTATTTGTTAAACCGGTTCATTCCAACGTGTCATTTTCCAGCCACCATGTAAATTCATTAAAAGAACTGCAAGCATTAATTCATAAAAACAGCCAGTTACTATCTTCATATAACCAGTATTTTATCGATTCGCTCGCTGTCAGCAGTGAGCCTTCTAACAGTTTAAACTTAAAAACCTGCAACCGGTTCATCTGTGAAGGAATAGTATCCGGGGACCAGGTTACAGTAGACGGTTTTATCTTTGATAACAATATTACTATTTACGGGATTACTATGGCTGTGTTTTTTGAAGGTAGTATCAGCTTCAGCCACCACGAGTTTCCTTACGAACTATCTCCTAAAATGGAAAATAAACTGCATCACTTGTTAAATAAACTGATCCCCGCCCTTGCCCTGAACAATACATTTTTTAACGTAGAGCTCAGAATAGATAAAGAAGAAGGGCAGATATATATAATAGAAGTTAACAGCAGAATTGCCTTTCAATTTTCTAAAACCATAGAAGCAGTTAGAGGATTCAACTCCTTGCACTGCCTGTGCGACATTGCTGCAGGGAAAAACCCGGCACTGAAAGTAAATTCTAAAAAAACTAACTTTAAATACTGCTACAACTTCGAACTGAGAACATTCAATGATAAAAAAATTATCAAAACACCAGTTCAAGCAGACATAGACCGTATAAATACTTTTTACCCGGAAATAGAAATAAGAAACTTAATAGATAACGATACGCAGCTTTCCGATTACAAGCAAAATCCGGAAAGTTTCAGGTACTGCATAATCGATATACCGGGCAACAGCCAGAAAGAAATAATGGATAAATTTGAACAGGTAAAATCAATGCTCGATTACCAGTTTGCAGATACTGAAGTTATATGCTAAAAACAGCTAAAGTGAAACGCACGTGTATTCCGGAATCACTTCAGCAATTAAGTCAAGTACATGTTTATGGCAGGTAAAAAACAATACCTGGTGATGTGGTGTTATCTTTTTTAATATATTTACAGCCCCGGCCAGGCGACCAGGATCGAAATCTACCATTACGTCATCCAGCATTACGGGCAAAGGCCAGACCGTAGAACTGTAATGCCGGGCCAGGGAAAGTCGCAGGGATAAATACAGCTGGTTAGCCGCACCCCTGCTCAAATCCCCGGCCTTAACTCTTTCTCCGGCCGGCTGTTCCACTTCTAACTGATCAGGGGCACCTACGGGAGTAATTACCCGGTTATAGCGCCCTCCTGTCACGGGTTCAATATAAAGCGAGGCTTTTTTGAGCACGGACGGCTGGCGCTCTCTTTCATATTTTTGCCTGGCAGCAGAAAGCAGTGCACTGCACAGGGTATACACCCGCCACTGCCGAACAGAATATGCCAGCTGCTCCTCCAGTACAACTTTTTGCTGCCGGGCCCGGGACAACTCTTCGCTGTTTTCTAACTCCCTGAGCTCCACATTTTTCTCGGCAATATCTTTATTTAACTGCTCCAGATGCTCCCCGGATTTTTTTAATTCCTCATTTATATCGTCCATCTCTTCATTGTTTTCTTCCCTGCTGGTTTGGTCAAGTTCAGCTAAAAGTTTATCCAGGGCCCCGGCCCCCCCGGCAATAGATAGAAGGTGCTCGCGCGTTTCCTCCAGCCAGTCCTGGAGCTGTTTTTGCGTGTTCATCACCTCATCATGTTCTTCTACAAGCTTCTCCAGGACAGCTGCAAGCTCCCCGGCATTTTCTATACCTGTTGTTTCCTTTTGCAGGGCAGCAGCTGTACTGTTTAAACGCTGCACATAATTGTTTACATATTCTTCAAGCCTGCTTTTTTCCTCCCGGCACAGCTTCATCTTGTTTATTGTCTCCCTTGCCTTGCCGGCCAGGTTTAAAAAAGCCGTCATATCGCGGGGCCCCAGTTGAGGAAGACCTTTCTCCCGGCAGAAGTTCTGCCACTCGCTGTTCAGCTGGTTAAGCTCTTCCATGCATTCTTCCTGCTTCTCCCCGGCACATTTTAATTCATTTTGCAGCTGCTCCAGGACTTTCCGGGTCTTTTCCTTTTGATTTTCCAGCTGCTCTTTTTCCAATTGTTTTCTTTTTTCCCGTTCCAATTCACGGCGGGCATGGTTCAACTCCTCTCTCGTAAAACCGGGAGAGAAATCTAACTTGCATGTTAATTCCTGCTTCCTGTATTCTATATTATTTAAATCTTCTTCCTTATTTCCTACAGCATGTTCCAATTGCTCCTGTTCCCGGCTTATCTTTTTTCTTTCCTCCCGTACCTGCTCCTGCCTGGCCGAAACAGCATCATTCCACTTTTTACATCTTAAACCCAGCACCAGGGCAAGCACAGCACCGCCTGCAAAAGAAATAAACCCTGCGGGATTAAAACCAAGCACGTAAAAAGCCGCCCCGCCTACTGCAGCAAAAAAAAGGCATGTCCAGGCAGGTTTCCTGCTGTTTTGCAAGTCTTCAAGGCTGCGCTCTATAAATTCTTTTCGCGAGTTCAAGTCATCGCTTCGCTGCCTGTCACCATGCAGTACAGTTTGCAACCTTTCTCTTTCCTGTAATATCCCGTTCAATTCTTCCAGGGCAGACTCTTTTTCCTGCAGTGAAATATCACCTTTAGCTGCAAAAGCATCCAGTTTTTTGTCTATATCCCCAAGATCCTTTTTGCAGGCTGCAGCATCTCTACTGCAGTATTTTACGTGCTGCTCAGCCTGGTTTATATTTTCCCTGCATTTGCTAAACTTTTCCTCGTATCCTTCTACCTGCCGGTACAGCGCAAGAAAAAGATCCAGCGGCAAAACTTTTTCTTCATCCCAGCCGGGCCCCAGGTCAGCCAATTGCTCTTTTACCTGTGCCTCCAGCTGTTCCAGCCTGGCTTCTTCCTCGCTAATTTTTTGCTTTTTTTCCAGGAACAAGTTCTTTTCGCTGCCCAGGGCCTTAATGGCTGCCCTTTGACTTTCTATTTCATTCCCTGCAGCAGTACTCTTCGCCTGTATGTCATCCAGCCGGGCCCGGGTATTTTGCATCTTAAGCCACGGGCCCCGTGCATTGAGCAAAGATTCCAGCTGTTTTTTACGCTGCTGCAGTTCCTTCTGCCGCCGGTTTAAATTTTTCTGCTTCTCTTCCAGCCCGGACAAATCTTCTTTTAACTCCCTGTAGCGTGCCGGCTCCCGTTCTAACTGCCTTATTTTTCTTTCTGTTTCCTTGATATTGTCCAGCAGCTGGTTGATTACCTGCTTTCGCCCCCTGGGATTATACAAATCCCGCGCACCGTTCTGCAGGTAACTGGCCGCGCGCGCCAGCCTATCCGGGTTTATTCCCGTACCTGCCCCGTAAATATGGGCACTCACTTCTTCCTTTTTCAAATCTTCCATTTTTCGCAGCTCGTCTATCCCTACGCTGAATACATTTTTAAAAAGGACCGGGCTTACTCCCCCCAGCAGGTTATTCTTTAGATAACCCTCCCCCTCTTTTTCCCCGCCGGGAAGTTCTACTACCAGTTTTCCACGTTTGCCTGATCGCTGCACGCGAAAAACCTGGCCCGCACTGTCTTCCAGGTAAATCCAGCCCCCCGGAGCTGCTCCATCTACCGGGACAGGTTTTCTACCTTCCCCTTTAAAACCAAACAATATCCCCCGGATAAAAGACATTAAAGTTGACTTTCCAGCCTCGTTGGGCCCGTATATGATCATGGGAGCACCGCAAAAGCACTCCCGCTCTAACGTAAAATCTTGCAATACACCGTAATTTTGGACATGCAGGCCGGCCAATTTCATTATTCTTCCTCCCACAATAAATCTGCTGCCAGATCCAGGGCTTCTTCTATAAGCTCGTTGAATTCTTCTTCACCCGGTGATGAAACATGCGGCGAAGCCCGCTTTTCCAGGGAAACCATACTGTCCCGCAGCTGCTGCCGCAGATCCTCGTTAGCATATGCCTCTTTACCCAGGGATAATAAATCCCCGAGCAGAGTTTCTTCCCGGCCTGCATTTTCAATATCCACGGGCTGGCCGGTACAACAGCGTATTGACTCAGGCCAGACAAACGGGCCTTCTGCTGCAGTAAAGTTGCGGCGCAGCTCGGTCAATATATCACTTGCAGTACTGCCGTGCCGGAGATAACTGTGCAAGGACCCGCGCCCGGTCAAGTTAAACCGGCATACTACCGAGCGCCCGCTGAAATCGCCTGCAACACGCCGCAGTTCCGCATCCAGGTGCTTTAACAAGTCTTCTTCTACCTGCATATCATCTATAGAAACATTTATTTCTGTCCAGCGAACACTGTCAACGCTTAAAAATGTAAGTTCGACCGGGCCGCCCCCGGAAACGTTAACAAGATAGCATCCCTTCTCCCCTGCTTCGCGGGGATTTCTCCCCTGGGGAATACCGGGATAAACAATACAGGGCCCGCTGCCGCGCAGCACTTCCCGCGTATGCACGTGGCCCAGGGCCCAGTAGTCCATGCCCGCATTGATTAAGTTTTCTATCTTACAAGGAGCATAATTTGCATGCTCAGCAGCACCGCCTGCATTGCAGTGCAGCACTCCAACAGCAAAAGGGTCCCCGGGCTGGCGCTTAAAGCGCAGCGCGTAATTTTCCTGTACATCCCGGCACGGGTAGCTTATACCATAAATCCTGGCTATTTCCTTCCCCTGGCGAGTTACAGGGAAGCAGTCCACCTCCCCGGCACTAAAAAAATAAACATTACTTGGCCAGGATAACCGGGCCCTGTTTCCCCGGTCATAATCATGGTTACCATAAGCAATAAAAACCAGGATACCATGCTCTCCCAGCTTCTCTACTACTTTTTTAAGATGCAGCTCGGCCCGCATTCCCCGGTCGCCGGAATCATAAACATCTCCAGAAAGCACCAGGAAATCCACCTGGTACCTGATGCATTCTGCAACTATATTATCCAGTGCATCAAAAGTACAGTTCCTGAGCTGCCGCAAAACATTTTCTTTTTCCGGTCCATCTACATCCCCGCACTGCTCAAATCCACTAAAAGGACTATCCAGGTGCAGGTCGGCCGCGTGTATAAACGAAAACTCTTCGCTCAAAATTTTCCTCCTGTACCAATAGTAATATCTGTATTTAATATACTAATCTTTTCTTCTCTTCCTTAAAAAAGGAATTAACATGGGAACTTGCTGCTGGTATTCAATATATAACCGGCCGTATTGTGCTGCCAGTTTATTCTCTTCTCTAAGTATTCCTATCATTATGTATAAAGTAAGCACAATACTGGCCAGTATTTCTGCAAGGGAATTACTCTGGGCCCAGGCTAAAATAATAACTGAAAGATATGCAGGATGGCGAACAATTCTTAAAAGGCCCGTTGTGACAACTCTTGATGAATAAGATGACGAGTTAGAAAAAAAATTAATCACCTGGCGAATACCCGCAAATTCTAAAATATCATACTGCAAAATAGTGATTACCAGTATCACGGCAGATAAAGCCAGTAATAACGTGGGGACCAGGTTCCACGGGTACGGAATATTAATGACTTGTATAGAATCCATACCTTTTGTATAGATTAAAAGCGGAAAAAAAGTAGCTAAAGCTACAAAGTTATAAGCCAGCCGGTAAAATGCATAATATTGCCCGAATTTATTTTCAATCCAGCTGGTAACACCGGTAGAGGCTAGAACGCTGTGAATTATGCAAAAACTGGCCCAGAGTACAATTAAAAGAACATACTTCACTAAAATCCCTGCTTATTTAATATTTTATACTTTTTCCATTTTAACACAAAGAAAACATCATAAAAATTTTATTTCAGTACAAAATAAAAAAGATCATAACAAGAAGGAGGAATAAATATGTCAGAAGTATATTGTACAGTTAATGACTGCCACTACTGGGGGCAGGGAAACGTGTGTAAAGCTAATAAAATACTGGTAGCATCTGACGATTTCGGAGACAGCCAGCCTGACCAGATTGACGCCACCATGGCTTCTCAATATTCTCCTACTCCATCAAAAGGCTCCTGCATGTCCACCTGCTGCAAATCATATGTTCCCAGGGGTACAAATAAGATTAATAATGACAACATTACTAAAATGACTTAATGAAAAGACCCGGCTAAAAAACCGGGTCTTTTTCTAATACCTCTGTACTGCCAGCAGGTATACCTCATGGTTTGCACTTTTATTAATAGTAGTTTCAGCATCCATTAAAGACTGCAGCTGTTCATCACTTAATTTTGCTACATTCATACCTTTTGTATCAATTTGTTCCATGATCAACCTCCTGCTCATGTTTATTTCTTACACCTATGTTTTTCCCCGTAAAAAAAAGAAAAATTACTAGCTTGATCATCCAATTTTTTTATGGTATTTTATAATTGTCAACCAAGTTAAAAGTAATGGTTAACAACAATAAGTAAAAAAATGTACCCGGCACGTTTTTTTACTTATTGCATATTAGGAGGGAAAAAATATGCGTAAAATGACTGTACGAGGAATGATTTATGCAGCCATGTTCGGGGCTGTCACTGCAATAGGAGCATACATAGCTATACCGGCGGTACCGGTACCAATAACATTACAAACACTTTTTCTAAACCTGGCAGCAGTACTTTTAGGAGGTTCACTGGGAGCGCTGAGCCAGGTAATCTACGTTCTTTTAGGTATAATCGGGCTGCCTGTTTTTTCAGGGGGCACGGCGGGACTGGGAGTACTCTTTGGCCCTACCGGCGGTTATCTACTGGGCTTTATAGCCGGTGCTTTTATAATTGGCAAATTAGTTGAAATGAAAAAAAATCCCGGCATCGCCTGGATTATAGTTTCTATGCTGGCAGGCATGGTTGTAATCTACATCTTCGGAGCACTGCAATTATCTATCGCAGGCGGGCTTTCCATAAAAAAAGCTGCTGTTGCCGGGGTGCTGCCTTTTTTGCCGGGAGACTTTTTAAAAATTATTATAGCTGCGCTTACTTCTGTTAAAATAAAAGATAAAATAAATATCTAAGGAGTGCAGGCATGATTAAAGCTGAAAATCTTTTCTACCTGTATGATAAAAACAGCAGCCCGGTGCTTAAAGATATCAACCTGGATATCCAGCAGGGTGAATACACAGCTGTAATCGGCCCAAACGGGTGCGGGAAATCAACACTGGTAAAACATTTTAACGGCCTGTTGTTTCCTGCTAACGGCAGCGTTCAGGTAGACGGAATAAATACCACGGATTCTTCTTCTATTCATCAAGTACGGCAAAAGGTAGGTATGATATTCCAGAATCCTGACAACCAGGTTGTAGCCATGACAGTCGAAGAAGATGTCGCTTTCGGGCCCGGAAATTTAAAACTTCCCCCCGGTGAAATACAAAAAAGAATTTATGAAGCCATGGAAACTGCCGGTATAAGCAAATATGCACAGCATCCCCCCCATAATCTTTCCGGGGGAGAAAAGCAGCTCCTGGCCCTGGCCGGAATACTGGCCATGCATCCCAGCTATATAATTTTAGATGAGCCAACTTCTTCTCTTGCTCCTGATGAAAGGCAAAAAGTTGCCCGGCTGCTGCAGCAGCTGCATAAGAAAGGTATAACCATAATCCATATAACGCATAACATGGACGAAATTGTTCACGCAGACCGCATCATAGTCATGGAAAGCGGAAAAATATTTTTGGAAGGACCCCCGGGAGAAGTTTTCAGCCGGGTTGACGAGCTAAAAAAAATTGGTATAGGGCCCCCGAAGATAACAGAATTAATGTGGCAGCTAAAAAAAGCGGGTATAGATGTGTCTACCAGCATACTTACCGTTGAGGATGCATGCAAAGAGATAGCCTCAAAGGTGAACACACATGTATAATATTGGCCAGTATATACCGGGAAATTCGCCCGTGCACAGGCTGGACCCGCGGGTTAAAATAATACTTCTAGTAATACTGAGCATTTTTATTTTCAGGGCAGATCTGACAGTTAGCGCTTTAACCACGGCATTTTATATAATTGTAATTGCTGTTTCCCGCCTGGGGTTTTTACGTGTAATAAAGTCCTTAAAGCCTGCTGCCGTATTCTTTGCTTTTTTATTTTTAATACACCTCTTTTTTACGGAAGGGACCCCGGTATTCTCATTCTTGCCTCAATATGTAAGCATTACCTTTGAAGGCCTGCACCGGGGAATTTTATACACGTGGCGGTTTATTTTACTGGTTTTAAGCGCCTCTGTCCTTACCATGACCACCCGGCCCTCCGGGCTGGTAAGCGGTATAGAAAGATTATTGCGCCCGCTTAACTTTACAGGTATTTCATCACATGACACAGCCATGATGATTTCTCTAGCCCTAAGATTTGTTCCTACCCTGCTAGAAGAAACGCAAAAAATCAAGGAAGCACAGGCAGCAAGAGGGGCAAATATTTCATCCGGTTCTATATTCTATAAAATAAAATCTGCAGCTGCACTGGCCATGCCGCTTCTAGTAAATTCCTGCCGGCGGGTGGATGAACTGGCTGATGCAATGGAAGGACGGGGCTACCAGAGGGGCCCGAGGACATACATGTATGAACTGCAATTAACCCGGCTGGATTACGCAGCACTGCTAATTGGTTTTATTTTAGTATTTGCAGCATGCGCGTACAAATATTTTTAGGGAGCACTACACATGATAAAATTAAGAGGCCATCACCTGGTATGCCTGCATTTTTTTGAAGGCAAGGGTTATAACGAGCAATTTATTAAAAACATGCAGGATACATCTGCCAGGTTGGAAAACGCTGAAATAATAGAAATAGTAACCGGGGCAGATGACATATGCTTTTTTTGCCCCCATTTAACAAATAACCGCTGCACTCGTAAAGCAAGCTCCCATATAGAAATAGAGAACATGGACAATACGGCCATGAAAAAATTCAACGTTACCAGCGGAGAAAAAATATACTGGCAGGATGTAAAAAAGAAATTTTATTCCATGTCCGGGGAATGGCTTGATGAATTCTGCAAGAACTGCCCCTGGAAAAATATTTGCATTAAACATACTAGCAACTTTCTAAATAGTTAAGAGTTGTCTTTTGAAACGCGTATATTTGGTTATTTTCAAATGATTAAACGCTATTTTGGGTTTAGACAATAACAAAGCTGCACAATATAATAATTAGAGGGCAACGTTAGTATTTGTCACTCCTTTCACTAATTTATACCGGGCAGGGCCCGGTTTTTTTTGTACTTTTTTAAATTTATCTTTAAAAAAACCATTGTGGAAATTCGTGAAAAATTTTCTTGTAAATCATCCTAATTATATTATAATAAAAAAAATACATGATTAAGATATCTTGCCAAAGGAGGATCTACTTGGAATCGAAATTTTGTACAAATTGTGGGTGCAAACTGGAAGATGATAGTATAAATTTTTGTACAAATTGCGGCCAAAAGTTAGAAGACAGTAATATAACATTCTGCCCCAATTGTGGCAAGAAATTGAACACAGAGAATGATGCCCACCAATTAACTAAAACAACAACTAAAAAACCACTTCCTAAAGGTATTTTAGTTGGTATTGGCAGCGTATTTATAGTTCTGCTTCTGCTTTTTGTTTTTGTAATGGGCCCGGAAAGTAATTCGATAGAAAATACAAAAGATAACGTGCAAGCAAGTAAAAATGCTAACAATACTGAAACCAGTGCCAGTAAAGCAGCAGCAAACAAAGAGAAAGAAACTGCTAATAATAAAACTTCAACAGCTAAATCTTTACGGGGGATGTACTATGCTGAAACCACCATAACAGAAGTAACAAGAAATAACAAAGAACAAAAAGAATATACAGGGAAAACAAAAGAACAACTAATAACTGTCAAAAAATCTGATATAAACAGCAAAGATTGTATTATAAATTTAAAATCACTGCAGGACTTCAATATTCCTGTTTATGTAGAACTTGATGAAAAGAACTGCGTTGGAGAATTTGTATCAGAAAAATACGCAGTTCAGTTCAACGCTGAACTTACTCCAGCAAAAGAGACTGTCATGGTAGGTCATTTTACAAGTGACATACTCCCCTACCTACGCTAACGCTTAGAGGTGGGGGCTTCTTGGGACGTACTAGCTAACGCCAGTATAATTACCAAGCTAACCCCGTTTGCCCAACGGTTCTTAATTATTGATTAGGCTATGCCAAGCAAG
>JAIPEW010000037.1 GCA_021736985.1 Clostridiales bacterium
ACTCTCCGCTCCCTACTCCGGCACATAAAATTGTCCGAGCTCAATCGGCCTCGGGCGCCGGAGAACTCGCTTCGCTCAGACATGCACCGGCGCTTTTCCTCGGCCTCAATCGCTCTCTGAATGCGCCTCCGTACGTCCGCTCCGAGTACCACCGGCCTTTATTAGGTTGAAACATTAATAGCGAAGCTATATTTTCATCATTGGTTGTGCCAGGCTAGCATGACGGGTTAATCAAAATACATTGATTGCATAAAAACAGTCTGGAAATCAGGATTTGCAGCAAGTTCAATATGCTTGATTCTAGATATAATTTTATTTACCTCTTCATTTACTTCTTCATTAATTAAGGCCATTTGACACCCTGCCCCTGCCGCATTACCAATGGGTATAATTTTTTGCTTATCTATTTTTGGTAAGAGCCCGAGCACTTGAACGCTTTCCACATCCATATAGTTACCAAATGCACCTGCCAGGTAAATGTTTTCTAAATCGATTATATCTATATTTAATTCACTTAATAATACTTTAATACCTGCAGCTACAGCACCTTTTGCCAGTTGTACTTCTCGAATATCTTTCTGAGTAATATATACTCCTTCACTGTTTTTCCCTTCACTCGGAAAAGCAAGTGTAAACCTGTTTATCCCATCATCGCCTTTAAAAACCCGTTTTGCTAAAGGCAGTTCTAATATCTGTTCTGGAGATAAAATTCGACCAGTCCTATCTACAACCCCTCTTTTTACCATTAAAGCTACAGCTTCCATAAGTCCTGACCCGCAAATCCCTTCAGGGAGAACTTTGTTTATAGTATTGTAAAGAAATTCTTCATTTTCATATTTCACTCTCGAAATAGCACCAGAAGCAGCCTGCATACCTTGAGATATTTTAGCCCCTTCAAAAGCCGGACCTGCTGCAGTAGAACAGGCCAGCATTTGCCCGTTACCTGCTGCAACTATTTCACCATTTGTTCCCAGGTCTACCAGCAATGCATTTTTATCCTCTTTTAATTTAGATGCCACAACCGCACCTACTGTATCCGAGCCCACAAAACCAGCAATACTGGGTAAAAACCTTACTATTCCTTCAGGATTAATATCAATGGAAAGTTCTTTTACCCTGTTTTCTATACCCCTTTGAGTAATAGGTAAATAAGGGATCATACCAAGTGATACAGGAGATAATCCCCAGAACAAATGATTCATGGCAGTATTTCCAACTAACAAAACCTGGTAAATGTCCTTCTTATCAATGTTTTCTTCACTACACAAGTTGTATATTACATCATTAACAGTATTAACTGCTTTATTTTGCAGGATTCCAGTTCCCTCGTCTTTTTCCAGGGCATAATTGATCCTGGAAATAACATCAGCCCCGTAAGGACTCTGTTGATTCATTTCAGATGAAGAAGCAACACGCCTTCCTTCATGCAAATCCCAAAGATAGCCCGCTACCGTAGTAGTACCTAAATCTACAGCAACCCCATAAACTGGTTTGCTAGTTTCTATACTCTTGACATCTAATATTTCATTTTCATTAACAACTAACGCAATTTCATCAAAATTTTTTGTATATATATTGCTTAACAATTTATATACATTATGCGAAAAAGTAAGTTGTTTTCCCAGGGCCCTCTCGATTAAATTATCAAGCCCCCCTGATGCATTGGTTAATTTTCCTGGAGTTACAAATAATTTTTTAAGTTTGGGAGTTGCCTCTAATTCTTGCATAGCTCCTTCAACTAATATCTTTTCACAGGTAGGCTTACTGTTTATTATTTCTACTTTTAAATCTGAATTTACAGGTATTTGGCACGCCAGCTTATAAACAGGCTCATCATTTACTCTTACTATACATTTACCACAGGACCCCTTACCTCCACAGGGGGCAGTTATATAAATATTATTTTCCACCAATACATCTAATAAAGACTTCATTCCCATGGTTTCAATCACTTTATCTTCATTTATCACTGTTACTCTTGGCATAACTAATCTCCTTGCAAATAATTTTGTTTAAAATATTTTATCTACCTAAAAAATTTCTATGTCAAAAAGATCTCTCCTCCAGGCAGGACAGCCTAGAGGAGAGATCTTTTATTTGCTGCATCATAAAATGATTAATAAAATGTTTTTCCCCTATGAAATTAAATTTCTAACAACCCATCCCTATAAGCCTTAAGATATTGACCACAGAACGGATCTTTATTTAATAATGAATTAGATACAGTCACTAGTCCCATCATCTTCTTATCAGTCGGATCTAAAATTACTCCGTTAAGACCTTCAGTCATACACATAATCATAAAAGTTTGATTTAATAGTTTTCTCTGTGGCAACCCATAAGATACATTACTTAATCCACATGTAGTATTAACATTATCAAACTCTTTGTGTATTTTTTTTATAGTTTCCAGTACAGATAGACCATTAGTCGTATCAGTACTGATTGGCTGAACAAGAGGATCAACGTAAATGTCTTCTTCTTTTACCCCGCCATCTTTTAGATCTGCAATAACATCCTTAGCAACCTGAAACCGTTTTTCAGCATCAGTGGGAATACCGGTATCATCCATTGTTAGAAGCACTACTTTACAATCATACCCCTTTACTAGCGGAGCTAAAGCATCATAACGTTCCTTTTCCCCACTAATAGAATTTAACATGGGCTTTCCATTTTTATGGGCTTCAAAACCTGCTCTAACAGCTTCGGGATTAGGACTGTCAATACACAAAGGAAGATCAACTTCCTTTTGCACCTCTTCTACTAACCACTCCATTAGCTCCGGTTCATTATCAATAAAAGTACCGCAATTAATATCTATATAGTGAGCTCCACCTTCTTTTTGTTCTCTCGCCACTTTCCGAATAAACTCGCTGTCTTTAGTTTCAACTGCCTTTTTTATAGATTCTCTACTTGTATTAATTTTTTCTCCAATAACGAGCACAGTCTATCTCTCCTTTCTTAATTAAAAAATTCTTGTTTCATGTTTTATTGCAAACCTAAGGCCAGGGGCATTTTAATATTAAGCTTGTCTTATAAAATGTCTTACTTAATCAAGCACTTTTTCTAAAGGAGTATATTCCAATCCCAGGGAATCAGCAACTGCTTTGTAAGTTAATTTTCCATTTACAGTATTAACTCCTAACGCAAACAAATTATCTTCTTTAACAGCTTTAATCCAACCTTTATTAGCTAACTTAACAATATACGGTAAAGTAAGATTAGTTAACGCAATAGTTGAAGTTCTTGGAACAGCACCTGGGATATTTGCAACGGCGTAATGCACAACGCCGTATTTTTCATATACCGGGTTAGAATGCGTTGTCACCCTGTCAATAGTCTCAATAGTTCCCCCCTGGTCAACTGCAACATCAACAACAACAGAACCTTCGGGCATTTGCTTTACCATGTCTTCAGTAACCAATTGAGGTGTTTTTGAACCCGAGACTAAAACAGCGCCAATTAATAAGTCACTATTTTTAACACATTCTTCAATATTATATGAATTACTCAATATTGTTTTTAATTTATTGTAATATAAATCATCTAAATACCGGAGTCTTTCTACATTAACATCCAGAATAGTAACATTGGCTCCCATCCCAACAGCAATTTTGGCAGCATTTATGCCTACAATTCCACCACCGATAATTGTTACATTGGCAGGATATGTACCGGAAACTCCCCCTAAAAGAACACCTTTGCCGCCATTAGATTTTTCTAAAAACCTGCTTCCAATTTGTACAGACATTCTACCAGCAACTTCGCTCATTGGTTTAAGCAGCGGTAACGATCCATCATAAGATTCAATAGTCTCGTAAGCAATACCTATAACTTTCCGTTCTAGTAACTTTTCAGTAAGATCCTGCTCTGCAGCCAGGTGTAAGTAAGTAAATAAAACTTGATCTTCTTTCATTAAATCATACTCTGCAAGTTGAGGTTCTTTAACTTTGACAATTATATTTGACTTTTCATATATTTCTTCGGGAGTTGATACAATCTGGGCCCCTGCACTTACATATTCATCATTTGTGAAACTGCTTCCAACACCGGCGCTATTTTCAATTAATACTCTGTGTCCTTCTTCGTTTAAAGATTTAACTCCAGAAGGAGTTAAAGCAACTCTATTCTCATTAGCTTTAATCTCTTTGGGTACACCAATTATCATTTTAATTCCCCCCTAATATGTAATTCAGCTGTATGTTAATAATTAAAAATTTTTTACTATATTTTTTATTAAACTGCTGCAATTATGTATCTGCTACCCAAGGCTTGACTGCCAGTTGAGAAAATCACCCCCGGAAGGAAAAATCCAACCGAGGGTTTCTTGTTAGGTGCAGCTTCAGGCACTGATCAACTTATCACAAATTTCTATTGCTCCACCAGCATCAGACGCATATCCCTTAGCACCGATTTTGTCAGCAAATGCCTGGTCTACAGGGGCCCCGCCAATTATAGTATGAATATCATCATATTTTTCGTTAATAGCTCTTACAGTTTCTTCCATCGACTTCATAGTTGTAGTTAAAAGAGCAGACAGTCCCACAATATTCGGCTTTTGCTTCTCAATTTCTTTCATAAACGTTTCAGTAGAAACATCCACACCCGCATCTATAACCTCATAGCCAGCACTCTCAAGCAGCATCTTAACCAGGTTTTTACCAATATCATGAAGGTCCCCGGCTACAGTCCCCATCAATATTACACCTTTTGTTTCCATATTTTCTCCCAAGATGGGCTTAACTACCTCAAGACCGGCTTTCATAGTCTGAGCTGCCATAATCACCTCTGGCATGAACATATCTCCAGTTTTCCACTTTTCACCAATTTCATCCATGGGTGCAATAAGTCCTTCATTAATAATCCTTTGAGGAGCAGTACCCTTATCTAATTCCTCTTGTATAAGATCCTTTATCCCTTCTGCATCACCATTCATAACTTTTTCATTAAAGCGTTTCATAATTAATCCCCCTTACATTTATTAACAGGTTTATTTTTTTATCTACGAATTGATAAAACAGCAATTAGCAGCTACTTACTACCACAAAATAAATTTAACTCTTATTAAACCCAGCTGTGCAGGACTTTTCCTCCGGTGATCGTACACCCATTTGTATAGTAATAAGCTCCTAGAACTTCTTCAGGTTCTAGCAATGTATATTCCTCAAAATCTGCAGGATACATGTCAATTGTACCTTGCCCGGACCACACATCACCATTACTGGCATTTTCCATATGGAGCGTGATTAATTCACAGACAGATGGCGCAGCTCCTTTTACAATACTTGGAAAATATCTAATATTGTATAAAGGTTTATTCATCGGGTCCGGTAAATCAGTATAATTAATTTTTTCTTTAACCTCTAGAGTACCTTCCATGAGGCGTTCTCCATGGGAACAGGTCCAACCTTTTAATTTGGAACCCACGCCAATTTCTGACATTTGAGGGTTTTCAGGTATACATTTAGTCTTATAAGTATTTCCAAATTTCTTATTAAAGCCCATAAACATGCCTCTAGCTATAGAAAAATCCTTATTAACCCATGATTGAATACATGTTTTTCCCTGGTTGCCTTTGTATGAACTTCCTACCCAAATTACTGTTTCCTGGTACCAGGTTCTTTCAGGATTCACATATGACATGTCAAGTTGATTATCCCAGAGAGAATACCACTTACCAAAGTCTACTATTACAATATCTGGACTTTCTCCTGGCTCCAGAGGTTCCGGCAAAAAAGATTTAATTACAGCAGGATCAGTTCTATACACCACGCTGAGATGCTCAGTTCCAAAATGCCAGGGCAAATCACCAACTACAGAAGATCTTCCTGTAGGAGTTGGGTAAGCAAAGCCTTTCATTTCTTCCATTCTGGCCATTTAATTATCCCCCCTATTAGTTGTTTTTAATTAAATTGGTTAATCAGTAAATTGCTTTAATACCTTTGCTAGTCTCTCTATACCTTCTTTAATCTTTGATTCATTTGCATTTGAGAAGTTCAGCCTGAAAGCATTCTTTACGCCACCGTTGGGATAAAAAGGTTCTCCTGGAATAAAAGCCACATTTTCCTTTATAGATTCCATTAAGACCTCCCGTGCATCTACGTTGCCGGGCATCTCCACCCAAATGAACATTCCTCCCTCAGGGTAGGTATACGTGCAGTTTGAAGGAAAATGCTCTTTGATAGCTTCTATCATTGTATCCCGGCGAGCTTTATAAACAGAGTTAATCTCAGCTATATGTGCATCAAAATCATACAGCTCTAAATATTTATCAACCTTCATCTGGGCAAGGATATTCGTATGCATGTCGGAACTTTGTTTAATAATAATGTATTTTTGTAAAACATCAATATCCGCTTCTACCCACCCGACTCTCAGGCCAGGACATAAAGTTTTTGAAAAGCTCCCCAGATGAATTACTTTTCTTTCTGTATCAAAAGATCTTAAGGATGGCGTTTTTTCTTTATTGAAACGGACCTCTCCGTAAGCATCGTCAACAATGACTGGTACATCGTAACAATTGGCCAATTTGATTAATTCTTTCCTGCGTTCTAAAGACCAAGACTTGCCTGTTGGGTTTTGAAAATCAGGAATAACATATATCATCTTAATGTTATCCTTCATTTCCAAAGCCTTTTCTAGTTCCTCCATTATCATGCCGTGCTCATCTGTGTTGATTTCAACAAATTCAGGCAGGTAAGATTTAAATGCACTGATCGCCCCTGCATAACTTGGCTTTTCGCAGACGACCGCATCCCCTTCGTTTAAAAAAATTTTTGCTGATAACTCAAGCCCCTGCTGCGAACCAGTTGTGACCATAATATTGTCTACACTTGTATCAATATCATCCTTTTTCATCCTGGCAGCAATTTTTTCTCTTAATGGAATATATCCTTCAGTAGCACCATATTGCAGGGCTTTTTCTGCATTTTCGCTAAGTATAGTTCCTGCCAACCTTTCCATTTCTTTAATAGGAAAATAGGTCGAATCAGGCACACCGCTAGCAAAAGATATAACTTTTGGATCTGCTGCCAGCTTAAACATTTCCTGTATATCAGACGGTTTCAAACCTTCTATTCGTTTTGCGAATTGCATATTGTAAAACACCTCCCTCTTTAAAATGAAAGACCTACCCCGGGGTTACACCTTTTAAAAAGGTGCAACCCCAAAAGTGAATTAGATACATGTAATTATCGTCATTCTTGTTCTTGATTATCAGCCTGTACATCACTTTTCTTGAACAAATTAAACCAATTTGCATTTGGCCACCATAAACCTTTTGCCACGGATGCCCCCATTATTATCAGCACAAACGCAATGGGGAAACCTGCAAGATTGGCCAGCATCTTAAATCCATCAACACCTGCATAAACTATCATAACCACGGAGATAATGCCTATGAAAACGCCCCAGAACACCTTGAGAATCATAGGAGCTTCTTCCTCGTTATCCAGTCCTTCAGTACTTACCATGGCAAGAGTTGAAGTCATTGAATCTGCAAGTGTTATAAAGGACAGGGCAATCATAAACAGGAATACAGCTGAAATAAAAGTTCCTATTGGGAACATTTGAAAGAAGCTAAAAATAGCATGTTCCAGTCCATGAGCCTCCATGCTTGCACTTATATCCATAATACCGTTTAACTGTGCATGTATAGCAGCCCCTCCATATATAGCAAACCAGATCATACCAAAGAGAGCCGGGGCTATTAAGTTAACAGCAATAAATTCTCTAATTGTTCTACCTTTAGTAAGGCGTACCAGGAATAATCCTACTATAGGAGCAAATGCCAACCAGTTAGCCCAGTAATAAATAGTCCACCATTTGGGCCAATTGTCTCCTTCAGCTGCTCCCAGGTAAAAAGATTGGTCTACAAAGTGACTTAAAAACTGGCCAAGCCCCTGGAATCCAATATCTAACATATAAACAGTGGGACCAAAAATAAAGATGAATACCATAGTACCTACAAAGATTCTAACATTCTGACTGGCTAAAAAATTAATCCCTTTATCAATTCCTGTATAACTTGAAAGAGTGTAACTAGCAATAATTATAAAAGCAAGAACCGCCCATAGCACTGGTGATATCGGCACGCCGAAAAGAAAGTTCATTCCACTGCCCATCTGAAGCAACCCTGCACCCAGAACAGCAGCTACGCCCCCTGCTAGAGCAAAAATTGTTAAAGCATCTACAGCTTTCCCTACAGGCCCATTACAACGATCACCTATAAGGAAATAAAGGCCAGAACTAACCCTGAACTTCTGGTTATAATTATAAACAGCAAGTGCTATAGGAATAGCAAAAAGGATATACAAAGAGTACGGGGTAAAGGTCCAGTGAAGGAACACTGTTCTCATAGAAAAATTAACTGCTTCAGCACTTGAAGGATCAAACCCTAAACCTCCCGGAGGAGAAACAAGATGCGTAATAGGCTCTGCTACCCCCCAGAAAACAATCCCCGTTCCTATACCTGCAGTTAATGACATGGCAAACCAGTTCCATGTTTTAAATGATGGCTTAGCATTTTCTCCCCCGAATCTTATTTTCCCAACCGGGGTAACAAATATCAAAGCACATAAAACTACCGCTGCAAAAGCAGTAAATGCAAAGAACCAGCCAAAGTTACCAACTACCCAGTAAAATATTGCCTCTACTGTACTTGTAAACGGGTCAAATGCAGTAATACTAAGTACTGAAGCAATAACAAAAATCAAGAAAGGAGGCCAAAAAACCCACGAATTAAGCTTTTTACCATTTAATAAATTATTCATATTTACACTCCTTTAAAAAATAAACTCCCATACCCTCTTTTAAATTTTTTAAAACAGGACGTACTCATTATATTTCATATATTCCTAATATAAGTATCAACTTATATTAGGATTGCCCCCTGTTTAAAGATATTTCTTTTACTTCTTTTACTACATCTTCAGGCAATTCTTCTGGAGCATGAGTATTTAAAATATCCTTAACTTTTTGGTTAGCCTTCTGCTCAAAACTTTTTCCTTCTGCTGCCCAATTCTCATAATTTTGACGGTTTAATATACCAGGATGCCATATATGCTGCTTGAAGTTTTTGAAGGTATGCATTTCAGTAAAGTAATTACCACCGGGACCAACCTTTTCTATAATGTCCACAGCCAGCGTATCTGCATTAATTTCATTACCTCTTACAAAGCGTTTGCACATACCTACAGTTTCATCACACAATACCAGCATTTCATTAGAAAATGTCATTCCAGCACCAATATAGCCTAAGTCATGTATTATATTACCTCCTGCTAACGTTGAAGCGAGAAGGTTAAATCCTACTTCCATTCCAGCCTGCTGGTCAAATGTCTGTGAGTCACTGCATCCAGCTGTTACAAAAACAGGCAAGTTGTAATACTGAGACATTTGAACCATTGTAGAACAGTTTAAATGTTCTTCCGGGGCTGCATATGAACAAAGTGATGTTTTCATATCCAGCGGCGGCACGCCAGCTCCATAAATAAATGGGGCCCCCTTTGATTTTAGCTGGTGAATGACAAGCCCTGATAATGATTCACAGTTTGCAACAACTATTGAGCCGGCAGGAGTAACTGGTCCGGTTCCTCCCATCATCACAGCCGGTATGTATACTATAGGTAATCTTTTTTCTGCTAAATATAGAATTTTCTGTACAGCATCTTTAGAGTGCTGCAGCGGTGATGAGGGTTCATTATACAGCACTAAAAAGGGATTAGCAGCCAGTTCTTCCGGTCCACCGGCAATAGCTTCTGCAATTTTAACAATATCAATCAAATCCCTACGATCAGCTGCAGTATAAACAATTGGCTTAGTTGAATTGAGTGCCATTGCTTCAAACTGGTGTACATAAGAATCTTCGGTTGGCACATCAGATGCAAGAGCTGAAGACATGATAAAATCAATATTTGGTAAATAATCACCAAGCCTGGCTGCATTAATTACATCCTGCTTTACAGCAGTGCGACGCTCACCGTTCTCAATATCAATAGTGTAAGGAGTATCTGACCCTGTACCAAAATAACTGCGGCCTTTCTCAAGATACATGGCACGTTCCTTGTTTCTATTGCTAACAGCTACTCTACAAGGGGCTGATGCTAGAGCATCCTGAACCATCCAGGCAGGTATACGCACCAAATTACCATCTACTTGTGCTCCGGCATTTTTTAATAGTTCCAGAGCTTCTTCTTCATGCACTCTTACTCCTACTCGCTCCAGCACTTCTAAAGTAGCGAGGTGGATTTCCTCAAAATCATCATGACTTATGATATTAAGTCCCAGGGCATTTTGAGATACTGTATTAACTCTCATAATTTTAGCCTCCCATCTCATATTTTAGTTTATCTCTCTCAATCTTCTTATTTACTTTGCGCTCTCTTTGTTTTCCTTACAAACCACTCCTTTTTTAACCTAGTTATCCCATTTGAACAGGATAGTGAGCTTCAACATATTTATCTAGATCTTTCTCAATAGACTTGTCCAGATCAGGAGCAGTATAACTCTCTAAAATTTCATTTACTTTTTCATGGGCCATGGTTAGCGCATCTTTTTCTCCTTTTTCAACCCATGTTTCATATAATTTTCTATTAAATAGTTTCGGCAGGTAGAATTCATCACGAAAATGCTGGCTGGTATGCATTTCAGTAATAAAACTGCCTTTAGTACCCACTCTTTCTATTACATCTACAGCCATATTATCTTCAGTAAAATTCAGGGGCTGAACCATCCGGTTTACGTAACTTGCAAGTTCTGCATCAAGCACCAGTTTTTCTAAGGACACAATCTTCAAAGCTCCCATTGTACCAAGACCTGGAAGCAGGTTAATACCGCTCCTTATCGCACTTGAAAAGTTAAGCAAAGCTTCTGCCCCTGCCTGAAAATCTACACTGTTTGCATCCGTCAAAGCAGCATTACCACGTGAAGGCATTCCGTAAAACCTGCCTAACTGGGCCGAGGCATTCTCTATAAGCCTGGCTTCCGGGGCACCAATTGGACCGGTAACATCCTTCATATCTGTTATAGTACCTATACAACCATAGAGAACCGGACATCCCGGGTTAATTAACTGGCTTAAAACAACAGTGCCCAGGATTTCACAGTTTTGAGTTATCAGCAACCCCGGAAGAGTACACGGTCCTGTTGTACCCGCTAGGGGCATAGGAGATATACCAAGAGCTACACCTTTCTGGCAAAGACCGATAAGCCTGTCACTTTCATTTTCAGAAAGCATTAACGGAGAAATGGGATTAATATAAGATATTGCATAAGCAATCCCTTTTTGAGTATTTTCCTTTATCTCTGACATACTCAAGCCAAACAAGATAGACAGCAATCCAGTTCCTTCAACAGAAATACAGTCAAGGGGTTTGTCTGAAAATTTAATATCCAATAATAAATGATACAAAGGAACATTTTCTTCAGGAACATCTCCGGCTAGAACGAAAGCACGGTTAAAATCAACATTAGGTAGAGAATGTGCTATTTTAATGGATTTCTTACAGTCTTCACTCGTACTGTTCCTTACAGTGCCGCAATAATCCAAAATATTCGTAGCGCCACCACTTGGACCAAGGACATAATTGTCTTCTCCAATAAGTACACTGCGCTCAGGATTAGGTGCTTTAACCTGAAAAGTAGAAGGAACTGTTTTTAGAGCATTATTAATATCATTATCAGTAATATAAACAATTTCTCCTTCTACCTTGAAACCATGGTGCCTAAAAATATCACGGGCTTTTTCCGACGAAAACCTCATTCCATTTTTTTCTAAAATATTTACCGTTTTATCATGAATTGTCTGCATCTGTTCCATGTTTAATTGTTGCAACCTATCATAAACGGTCAACTTACATCACCTCTCTTATGCTCAAACCACTTTGTTAATAACTCTTATGCGTTACTTCTAAAACTTTAAAGTTCATCATTATGCTAACCAAATTCAACAAATTGCGTTAAAATTTTTATTATTAATAAAATAGCAATAATTATGCCAAATAAAAAAACCCTGAATTCAGGGTTTTACTACAATACCTTTCCACCCGCTGCAAAATTTTTATGCATCATTTCACCCAAGATTAGTTTGTTTAACCAACCTCTTGATGTTTCAAGGTGGCGCAAAAAATTTATACAGCATGCATATTTTTTTTGCACTCTTTTAATTGTATTTTGAAGGATCATTTTTATCTGATTTCATAATATTGAGTTTTGCCATTCGATACTGCATATTCTGGCGACCAATTCCAATATATTTAGCTGCCCGAGAAATATTCCAATTATTATCTTTTAACGATTTTAAAATTACTTCCTTTTCTGTATCCTGAAGGATTTCCTTAAGAGTTTTTGATTTTTCATTATTTTGAAGTCGATTCACTTTACTAGAACCTGAAATTAAGTGTTGAGGCACATTTTTCAATGTCAATTCATTTTCATCTTCTAACATGGCAATTGAACTTTCCAGTACATGTTCTAGCTCTCTTACATTTCCCGGCCATAAACGTTCTTTCAACATATTTAAAAAATTGTTAGATATATCAATTTTTTGTTTTCCATATATTCTAGCAAACTTTTTTAAAAAATGATGTGCTAATACTTCCACGTCACCAGCGCGTTCTCGAAGAGGCGGAATAACCAGCTGAAGTACCGCTAAACGATAATACAAATCACTTCTAAGTATTCCTTGTTCAACACACTTGTATGGCTCCTCGTTAGTTGAACTAATAATGCGGCATTGTAGAAGAATTTCCGTTTGACTTCCCAGTCTTCTTATTCTCATTTCTTGAAGAGCTCGTAAAATCTTTGCTTGAAGATTTACAGGCATAGAATTAACTTCATCCAGATACAGTGTCCCTTTCCCCGCTTGTTCAAAGAGTCCTTTCATATCTTGAGCTCCTGTAAAAGCACCCTTAACACTGCCAAAGAGCGTACTTTCCAGGAGTGTCTCAGGGATAGCTGCACAATTCATAGAAACAAAGGGTTCATTTTTTATTTCACTGGCATTGTGAATACCTTGAACAAATAATTCCTTACCTGTACCAGTTTCACCATAGATTAATACAGGGGCCGGGCTTATTGCTGCCTTTTGTGCCTCTTTTATTGAAATCTTTATTGCTTCACTCTTACCGATGACATCTGAAAAAGAAAAACTTGTTTTATTATCTAGTTTTTCTTTACCTTGCTTACTCTGAAGATCCATAGTTTTTAAAAGCAGCTTGCGAACTATCGTTATGTCCCTGCTAACAGAAAAAACTGCTTCTATTGTGCCATTCTTTATAATAGGATATGTACTTGAAGTAACATACATTTCCCGGCCGTTAACAATATAATTCAAAGTAATATCGGTAATAGGTTTTCCTGTCTTTAGAACCGTAAGCTGCTCACTATCCTCAGGATTCACATCATATACCTCAGTCATATGTTTTCCTAACACATTTTCCCGGGACCTGTTTTCAAGACACTCTAACTGTTTGTTGTACAACATTATTCTACCATCTGAATTTGAAGCAATTATACCCTCGTTAATTGCATCTACTAAAGTATTCATACACAATAAGTTTTTATCTTTTTCAAATTGCTCTGTGATATCAGTAACATACCATACCTGATACCTCAACTGGTTTAATTCAAATTCCTGCCCCCTGAGCATAAGCATTTTTTCATCCCAGCTAAACACTTTAGATTTATTTAGTAGCGGTTTTTCTTTCTTCAAACGATTAATAAAATCTTTTTCTTTTTTTTGTGAAAAAAACAATTTTTTTGCACTATTATTAATGTAAAAGATCTCATTATTATTTACGGTGACAATAATATCTTCAATAGAATTATCTACAATTCTTTGAAAAAGATAACTAACTGGTTCCTCCAATAATGTCACCTCTTGTTTAAATGGTTAGCTTAATTCTAACTGGCGTAAAAGTTATATTAATATTATATAAAACAGTTGGCATATTGTCCAACTATATAAGATTTACAGAGAAATCATGAGAGAAATAATTAAAAAAGTCGATTCTGGAAAAGATTTTTAGACGATTTATAAAATAAGAAAAAACAAAAAAATCTCAGAAAATAGAGAGTAAAATAAGCAAACACCTTATGTATGTACAAGTTTTTTATATAGAAAAAACAACCTGTTTATATCAAGTCCGTTGAAAATACCGCTGCTTGTTCCAAGGATAAACCCTTCCCGGCTAAAAGCAGCATCTACAGAATTTTTCAATTCTTGCATATAATTTGTGTCACTAACATAATCTACATCTTTCACATCAAGATTCCCCCAAAAGCAAAGCTTTTTTCCATATTTACTTTGCAAATCAAAAACACACATATTAGAATTACGATCTATACAATGTATACCGCTAAACCCGGCGCCTATAATATCGCTCATTATTGTGTTTATATTCCCATCAGAATGAAAAAAGGCCGGGACATCACCAAAATTAACTTTCTTTACTTGCCTTGTCAGAGAAGGAAATATATATCTTTTTAGTAACTCGGGGGATATAATCAATCCTCCGTTATACGCTATATCATCTGCCAGAATAATTCCATCTATCCCATTGTCCAGTAAATGCTTTTCTAGTTCAATATTAAGATTTTCAACCTGTGCCACAAAAGATTCAAAAGCTAGCGGCGACTTAAAAGGAAGAGTGATAAAATCATAGAATCCCCATAATTTGTTACCCCAGCCAAAAACACCATCAAGTACAGCAAATGTAAAAACATTTGTCTGAAAAACCCAATTTTTAAGGCCAGGGAAAATAAAATCATTAACTGAAGGCAGATTATTCCCTGTATTACTGTATTCCGGGCCCAAGCAAATTATATCTTGTCCTAACTCGTTAATAAATTTATGCTTTTCCTTGAATTGCACTTCCCCACAACCCAGATACTCAGAAATTACTGCATCATCAATAAGGATTTCACCTGTAGGCACTCGATCAACGTCTTTTCTATATATAGCTCGCCTGACTCTTTCCCTGGAAGTTAGAATGTTTTGGAAATGTTTGTATTGTGCCAATAATCCACCTCATTTCTTTCAAAACCAGTATGCGGGTACAATTATACATTCACATACCACATATATTTACATCCACCCCAACTTTTCAACTTTCTTTTGAGCATACTCTTGAACTTCCTTTCCAGTCCAGTAGGACATGGCCTTAGAAGCTAAAGCACGGGATTTGTTAAAGTTAATATTTTGAATCACATGCTTTACCTGCTGTACGCAGTTCGGTTTTATAATAAATTCCTGTACACCTATGGCCAGCAGAATGGGAATTCCTTCGCAAAGAGAAGCTAAAGGAGATGATACTCCTACAATCTTTTTGCGCTGGTTAGCTGTTTCACTTAACCTTAATAATTGCTGCAAAAAAGCAGGTTCAAAATCATTCTTCAAATAACTTAATCCTTGTTCTGCAAAATCAATTCCCAGTGTATAATTTTTTAATGTGCTGCCTACCTGAAAAAAAGAAACACTAAATGATAACTGGGCCGCACTAATTACAGCAGAAGGTAAATCTACCATTATCCCCAGTTCTTTTACAACGTGACATTCTTTATCCTGTTCCTTTAATTCTTCTCCTGTTTCGTATAATACTTCTTTAAACCTGGTTATTTCCCGGGGTGAACTTACCATGGGTAATAAAACACGTAGTTGTCCATGTGCGTTTGCCCTCAAAATAGCCCTTAACTGTGTTTTCAGCACCCCCTTTTTTTCTAATCCCAGGCGCAGTCCTTTTAAGCCCAGATCGGGATTAATTTCCCAGGTAGGGGCATTGATCGTCGGGAGTTCTCCGGAACAAAGTGCACATGTGCGAATATTTATTGGCTTATCCGGCATTTTAGATGCTATATCCTTAAAAAACAGGTATTGTTCTTCTTCTCCAGGTAAATCGGTACGGTTTTTATACAAAAAGTCAGTATCCAAAAGACCTATTCCATGCACCTCAAAAGATTTAAAATCGACTTCTTCCAACTCTTCCCAGGAGGAAATATGAAGTGTGATTTTTGCGGGACGATTATCCAATGTAGTTATGTACTCATCTTTCGTTGATAGCGTATTATGCAAGTAAGACACGATTTTCACACCTGCCTGAAGTAAATTTTAATTTATTTCCTACTTATATAAGCCTACTCCTGTCTCATATTTTAAATATTTATTCCCTTAACGCCCTCGCTAGAGAAAAAAGTTGCAGATTCTCAACATTTTCCCGGTTACAAAAAACTAGCCGGGCACCTATTATATCTCAGTAAATTTTTATCTGTATAGACAATTTGTTCTATAAAGCGGCATTAATACCTATTACCATTAATAAAAACATTTTCAAGTTTGCTGAAACTCAATATAAACTTATACCTTTTTGCTGCGCCATTACTCAAACTCCATCCAATATTGCTATAATTTTAGCACACGTTTGATAACTAAAATAACTTACCTATCAAAAAATATGGTCCTATTTAAATAAAATACAAGTCCTATTTTTTTAGTAAAACAGTCCTAAAAAAATAAAGGATATCAGGACTATTCCTAGAAAAAAGGGAAATTAATTATAATGTTGCGAAAGGTGTTTTGTTTTGAAGAATAATAAACTTAAACTTACTCATTATGATTTAAACACGCGATACGGGTTTAAATCTGTAATTAATTTGTTTGACGAGGGAATTCAACACAAGAAACAAGTACTTAACAGCAATATTAATAAATTATTTAAAGCGCTTGATTCTAAAATATTAACGAGTGTTTGTGCAGCACTAGGGATAATTTTCTGGGCAGCAGTTTGCTTTTACGCTGGTTTGCAATATTAGGAAAAAGAGTGATGATGCAACAAAAAGGACACTGTAATAAAAGTGATAGACTTTTACATCTAGACAACGAAAATTCTCCCACACATTTTATCCAAATCACCTTTTCAGAGATAAAATTACTTATTCTATAAAAACAAAGTTGATTCTAGGCAAACCTGAAAAAGTCCCTCCGGTAACACGGAGGGACTTGTAAAAAATAGTCCGGCAACAACCTATTCTCCCAGGGGTAAACCCAAGTACCATCAGCACTGCAGCTCTTCATAACATTCAACTCTGGCATATACGAAAACTGCCAGGGTAAATACTTGGATATATCCCATTGCTACAAATAAGCTGGGACTGGTCTTTCAAAACTAAACAGTGTATTCCTGTTTTTTTACCCCGACATACTCAGTCACCTCTGGCAACTGTCTTTCTCCTTAGAAAGGAGGTGATCCAGCCGCACCTTCCGATACGGCTACCTTGTTACGACTTCACCCCAATTACCAACCCCACCTTCGACAGCTGCTTCCCATTCAGGTTAGCTCACTGGCTTCGGGTGTTGTCGGCTTTCGTGGTGTGACGGGCGGTGTGTACAAGGCCCGGGAACGTATTCACCGCAGTTTGCTGACCTGCGATTACTAGCGATTCCTACTTCATGCAGGCGGGTTGCAGCCT
>JAIPEW010000005.1 GCA_021736985.1 Clostridiales bacterium
TCTTGGCAAACCAACTATACCAGACGTTGAGGTGTTTTTCATGCTTTTTTTAAAAAATCAAGTACTATACTATAACGGACATCAACACCACCGGAGTTGAATGAATTACATTTTTCTAGGTGCGAAAGCTGAGTTAATATATTTAATAGAAGAAGGAGGAAAGATTGGATGGAATCAATTTATATTATGAGTTTAAGGCGAATAAAACAGTTTTACCGTTCTAAGCCCAGGATTCTCGGCTCAATAGCCCAGCCGGTTTTATTTTTGGTTGCTTTGGGGCTGGGATTTGGCCCGGTGTTTGAGCAGGCAGGTGGCATTAATTATATTCAGTATCTTGCCCCGGGGATTATCGGAATGACGCTGTTGTTTGGATCTATGATGAACGGGATGTCCGTGATATGGGATAAGCAATTTGGTTTTCTAAAAGAAACGCTCGTTGCCCCGGTTTCAAGATTCAACCTTCTTATAGGGCGCTGTTTAGGAGGGGCTGTTACCAGTATAATTCAAGGTGTTGTAGTATTTTTTATTAGTTTATTAATGGGATATCATATTAGCAATCTTGCTGTTATACCTGTAGTCTTAATTGTAATGTTGTTGATAGCTTTTTTATTTACGTTATTGGGTACTGTTATTGCCAGTAAAATAGATGATATGGAGGCATTTCCCACTATCATGAATTTTCTTGTTCTTCCAATGTTTTTTTTGTCCGGGGCATTATTCCCTCTTAAAAATCTCCCGCTAGTAATAGAAGCAATAACAAGAATAAATCCCATGACATACAGTGTTGATCTTTTAAGAGCAACCATGAATGTGAGTTACGGGACAAGTAGTGTGTTGGACCTGGGTATACTTCTAGTTTTAATTATATTATTACTTTTCTGGGGAAGTATTTTATTTGAAAAAATACAAACGTAATATATAAAATACAAAAAATAATTTTATCGGGAGGGAAAATATGACCAGTATATATTGGGAGATGAATAAACACAAAAATTCACGTGTATTTTATCAATCCATGGTAAATAAGGAGGAAATGGATAAGTCACTATCTTTTCATAAATCGGTCCCTGGCTATACGCCGAGTCCTCTTAGTTCATTAAATTCCCTGGCTAATTATTTAAATATACAAGGTATTTTAGTCAAAGATGAATCTTTTCGTTTTAATCTGAATTCATTTAAAGCCCTGGGAAGTTCCTATGCTGCTGCAATTTTACTGGCCAGAGAATGTCGGGATGAACTAAAATCTTTTGAGGTTTTAAAAGAAAAAGTTAAATTATTACCTTTGCATACCTTTGCAACAGCAACTGATGGTAATCATGGAAAAGGATTGGCCTGGGCCTCAAAAATATTTGGACAAAAATCTGTTGTATATATGCCCGTGGGATCTTCTGATTCCCGGTTAAATGCAATCCGGGAGTTAGGTGCTGAGGCTTATATTACCGAGTATAATTATGATGATACAGTTCGGCTTGTTTCCGATTTATCCCGCAAATATGGCTGGACTCTTGTTCAAGATACTGCATGGGAAAATTATACTGAAATTCCTACTCTTATTATGCAGGGTTATTTGACCATTCTTGCTGAAATTAAGGAACAATTAAAAGAATTTCAAAATAAAGGGATTACCCATGTTATTCTCCAGGGAGGGGTAGGTTCTTTTGCAGGAGCTATAGCCGGAGGATTGCAGTGTTTTGCCGGTACATCACTAAAAACTATCGTGGTTGAACCAACAAAGGCAGATTGTTTGTATCAATCTGCGTGCTCGAAAGATGGTCTTATTAGAAATGCAAGCGGAGATCTTTCAACAATGATGGCCGGGTTGTCCTGTGGTGAACCTAACCCGGTTTCATGGGACATATTAAAAGATGTTGTAGATTGCTTTGTTTCCTGTCCTGATGAAGTAACTGCTAGGGGAATGCGTGTACTTGGCAATCCTTTAGGAAAAGATACTAGAATTATTTCTGGTGAATCAGGAGCCGTACCGCTCGGGTTATTATTTGAATTGTGTACAAATAATGATTTATTGCAATTAAAGAATTCACTCGAATTAGATTCTTCTTCTAGTGTTCTTGTGATTAACACAGAGGGTAATACTGACCCTGTAAATTATAGAAAAGTTTGCTGGAATGGAATTTATCCGAATATTTAATATGGTTTATTATCCCGCCAGAATGGCGGTTTTTTATAAAAAATTAATGTGATTAGTATGAATAAAAAACCTTGCGGCAAAATATGAAAAAGCCCAGTGTAAGGAGGTTTTTTATGTTAAGAAAGAAGACAATGCTGGTATTTATTTTTTTAATATTATCTGTTCTGCTGGCTGCCGGCTGCGGTGCAGGGGCCAGTGCTGAAAAAGGAAAAGTTATTAAGATAGGTAAAACACAATTTGATTATGAAAGGCCTTTTGTAGAAATTGCCAGGCAGGTGGCGCTTGAAAATGGATATAAAGTAGATGTTGTAGAAAAGGATGTAGAGTCAGCATTTAAGTCCCTTGCCCGGGGAGATATTGATATTTGGCCTGGAATAAGACTTCCTTCTCTTCATAATTCTTACCAGGATAAGTACGGAAAGAAATATGAGCTTGGCGGTACAGCTTTTGAAAAAGCACCTGTTGGATGGGTAACATCGGAATTTGCAGAAGCTGATTGTATTGCCGAGCTTAAAGATGATGAAGAATCAGTTGACGGCAAAGTTTTTGTTCCTAAATCAGATTCCAATATGATAGAGGTACCTGAACAAATTATTAAAGGTTATGATTTAGACCTGGAAGTTGTTCCGGTAGAATTATCTACTCTAGACTCCCGGCTTGACAGAGCTTTTAAAGAAAATAATTTTATACTTTTTGCAGGCTGGCGCCCGGACAGCATGTTTCGTAAGTACCCGCTTAAGTTTCTTGATGATCCCAAGGGGTACTGGATACAAAATAGTTCTTTCTGGGGTATAAGAGAAGGATTTAAACAAGATGCTCCAGGAATGTATAATTTCTGTCAGAATTTTAATATGAGTGTTGATGATATAGAGAATTTTCTTTTTGGCTGCCGCGAACAGGACAGAAGTGCAAAAAACCTGGCTAAGGCCTGGATTAGTAAAAACCGTAGTGAAATTAATGATTGGGCTAAAGTAGGTGCTGCAAATAAAGGGGTTCTTTCCTTTTTTACTCGCTTCTTTGATACAACTCCCGAAAATGATAACTGGTATAATAATGGAAATGATAAAAATAATTCCTTTAACTGGCCTTTTTATGATGGGAATGACAGGGGTAATGATACCCCTACTGACCCGGGCAGAGATGCTCAACCTGGAAATGAAAAAGCGCCGCCTGCTGATGATAAAGAGGAGCTGAAGCCAGGGGAAGATGATAAAAAAGCCAGTGAACAGCCTGAAGACCAGAATAAGCCAGGAAACGCTGCAGGTCTTTCCGCAATGGAAAGGCAAATGTTTGACCTGGTAAACCAGGAAAGGTTAAAAGAAGGAGTTCCGAAATATTCAGTTGATTCCAGGTTAGTTAAGCTTGCGCGGAAGAAAAGCCGGGATATGTATGAAAACAACTACTTTAGTCATAATTCGCCTACTTACGGGGGTCCTTATGAAATGGAAAAAGATGCAGGTATTAATGCCAGGGTAATGGGGGCAGAGAATATAGCCAGGGCCATGTCGGTTAAAAAGGCACACGAGATGTTGATGGACAGCGACGGGCACCGGGCTAATATACTCGATTCCAGGCATGATGCTGTAGGTATAGGGATTGTGGAAGCTTCTAACGGCATGTTATATATAACCCAGCTTTTTATTGGAAATTAAAATAAAAATAAGCGAAAAGCCGGTTTCATAATATAATCATATTGAAACCGGCTTTTTTATAACTTTAAGAGCTTTCACTTCTTGAAATATTGGCTCAACTTGTTTATACTATGTATAAACAAGGAGGGTATGTATGAATAAAGTTAAAAAATGGGGAAATAGTCTTGCAATTCATATACCCAAGGTATTAGCACAAAAAGCCGGGTTTTCGGAAGGTACTCCAATTGAAATTGAAACAAAAGATAATACTATTATTATACGCCGAAAACACGATACTTTAGAAAAACTCATGTCCCAGGTTACACCGGAAAACATTCACGGGGAAACAAACACCGGTCCACCGGCCGGGCGTGAAGAATGGTAGCCGGTTATATTCCTGATCGTGGAGACATAGTATGGATTAATTTTAATCCCCAGTCAGGACATGAGCAGGACGGTAAAAGACCGGCGATTGTAATATCTCCCCGGCTTTATAACGGCAAAGTAGGTTTAGCTTTGCTGTGCCCGGTTACTAAACAGTTAAAAGGGTATCCCTTTGAAGTAGAATTACCTGCTAATCTTGAGATCACCGGGGTTGTGCTGGCTGACCAGGTTAAAAGCCTTGACTGGCAGACAAGAAATGCACAATTTATATGTAGTGTGCCGGACTATATCATTGCAGATATACAAAGCAAAATTCATACTCTGATTGATTAAGCCGGATGTACTTTACTTTTTAATCTTTGCTTCAACTTCTTTTCTCAGTTTAATTGTTTTTACTAATCTTTTGCCGGCTTGACTGGAGTGCTCCAGGGCCTGCTCATCTTCTAAAGCTTTACCGGCTTCAAAAAGCCCAATTGTCTTAACAGTATCTACAATTCTGTATCCCAGTGCTTCTAAAGGTTTAGACATTGCTTCAGCAGTAAATCCCATGTCTTTCTCGTCATGTTGTTCAGAGATTGCTATAACAGATGCATATTTGCCTCCAAGTGCCTCGTTAATGGTAACCCAGCAGGAACGGTCATCTTCATCAAATATTGTAAGGTTATAGCACCGGTCAATAAAAGCTTTGATGTCTGCTGATACGTTGTAAAAGTAAGTAGGTGATCCCAATATTATTCCTTCTGCTTCCCGGAGAAGGGGATATATTTTTTGCATGCCGTCATCAATCACACACTCGTAAGTGTTTTTACACCCCTCGCATCCCTGGCAATCTCTTATAGAATAATCACCCAGGAAAATCAATTCAGTTTCTGCACCTTCTTTTTGTGCAGCTTCAAGAGCTTTTTGCACTAAGCTGGAAGTGTTCCCCTTTTTTCTTTTACTGCCTACAATTCCTAAAATTTTCATTATACAGAACTCCTATTCGATAATTTTAATAATTTTACCAGTATACAGTACTTTTTGCAATTTAATTAAAAAACGTTTAATAAGTAAAAAAACGTGCCTGGCACAATTTTTTACTTATTGTAAAACTAAAAAGGAATTTTAAGGTTAATTGCGAATTATATTGCAGCAAGATTTAAAATTTTTAGGGAGGGAATTTAAAATGCCAAAGCTTGTTGACAGCGTCAAGGAAGTGTTTAATAAAAACGGTATTTATGCTGTTGCAACTGCTTCTGCCAGTGGATTGCCTAATGTAGTGCCGATTCATTTTGCAAAGATTTACGAGGAAGAAGAAGATACTATTTTGCTGGCAGATAATTTTATGGATAAGTCTTATAAAAATATTGAAGAGAACCCGTGGATTGCCATAAGCGTTTGGGATACCGGTAAAAAGCTGGCTTACCAGATAAAAGGCCAGGCCAGTATTGTAAAGTCCGGTAAGGCTTTTGATGATGCACTGGCCTGGGTACAGAAAGTAAAACCGGATTTAAAACCAAAGTCTGCTGTTCTTCTTAAAGTAACAAATGTGTATAATTGCCAGCCTGGTCCGGATCTTGGAAAAGAGCTGTAGGTAATTTAAATTATCAGGTACCATAAAAAGGTACCTGGTTTTTATTTTAAAGTCTGATAAGGATTAAAACGTTTTAACCTTAGAGCGTTAGTTACTACCGATACAGAGCTGAGAGCCATGGCTCCACCTGCTATTACCGGCGAAAGAAACCCTGCGGCTGCTGCCGGAATGCCGAGAGAGTTGTAACCCAGGGCCCAGAAAAGATTTTGTTTAATATTGCGCATTGTTCCCCTGCTCAGATTTATACTGGCCGGTACCCCGCGCAGGTCCCCCTGCATGAGCGTGATATCAGCTGTTTCCATGGCTATGTCAGTACCCGTGCCGATAGCAAAGCCTATATCAGCAGAAGCCAGGGCAGGGGCGTCATTAATGCCATCTCCAACCATACCCACTATCCTGCCTTCTTCTTTTAATTTATCAATTTTATTGGACTTATCCCCGGGCAGCACTTCAGCTAATACGTTTTTTCCAGGGATGTTAACCTGTAGGGCAATGGTGTCTGCCGTCTGCCTGTTGTCGCCGGTTATCATGATAACTTGTATATTCATGTTCTGCAGGGCTCTCACGGCTTGCCCGGAATACTCTTTTACAGTGTCCGCTGCTGCAATTATTCCGGCAGGTTTATTATTAACAGCTGCCAGCATAGCAGTTTTACCCTGTTTTTCTAGATTATTTATTTCTTCCTGAAAAACAGTGGTATCTATACTGCTTGAACTAATTAATTTATAGTTTCCAACTAACACTTTATATTTATCTATTGAAGCCTTGATACCCTGACCCGGTATCGCCTCAAATTCTTGCGGGGTTGATAATTCAATCCCTTTTTCAGCAGCACTGAGAACAACAGCTTTACCCAGGGGATGTTCGGAATTTTTTTCTGCCGATGCAGCCAGGTGCAGCAGCTTTTTTTTATCCATGTTTTTATCAAGAACAATGATATCTGTTATAGAAGGTTTTCCCCTGGTAATAGTTCCGGTTTTATCCAGCACAATTGTATCCAGGGATTGTGTTTTTTCCAGGTATTCGCCACCTTTTATCAGTATACCGTTCCGGGCTCCCTGACCGGTACCTACCATGACTGATGTAGGTGTAGCCAGTCCAAGTGCGCACGGGCAGGCAATTACCATGACTGCGGTAAAGTTAACCAGGGCCCGCCCAGTGCTGCCCGGGTCAACTGCAAAATACCACGTTAAGAAAGTGAGCACGGCAGCAGCTATTACTGCCGGTACAAAGTAAGCCGATATTTTATCTGCCATGCGCTGGACCGGCGCTTTTGATCCCTGGGCTTCTTCTACTATCTTGATAATATTGGCCAGGGCCGTATCTGATCCTACTTTTGCTGCTGTAAATTTAAATGTACCGTGTTTATTAATAGTTCCCCCTATAACTTCATCCTTTTCTTCTTTATCAACCGGCATGCTTTCCCCGGTAAGCATTGACTCATCTACGGTAGATGTACCTTCTTTTATTACCCCGTCAACAGGAATACTTTCTCCGGGACGAACAATTATTAAATCATCTAACTGTACTTCCTCTGCAGGAATATCTACTTCTTTCCCGTCTTTGATTACCCGTGCTGTCTTTGCCTGCAAATCCATGAGTTTTTTTATGGCTTCAGAAGTACGCCCTTTAGCAGCAGATTCAAGCAATCGTCCCAGTAAGATTAACGTTATTATAATGGCACTGGTTTCATAATAAACATAACCAGAAAATAAAAAGGTCGCTCCTACACTGTAAAAATAAGCAGCAGATGTACCCAGGGCAACAAGAACATCCATGTTGGCACTGCCGTGCCTTAAAGAGTTAAATGCTCCCGAGTAAAAGCGATACCCGGCAATGAATTGTACCGGTGTTGCTATGGCAAATTGAAAAATTTTATTGCCCAGCACAGAGGGAACAGCTAAATTAAATAATTCTGCAAACATAAATGCTAAAAGGGGAAGGGAGAAAATTGTAGATACTGTAAGAAATGTTCTTTGTTTCCTGTTTTCTTTCTCTCTTTCTATTTTTTCAGTATCTTCATCAAAACTTTTTTCTGCTTCCCGTGCCTGGTACCCGGCATCAGCTATTGCTTTTGTTAAATCATTTAAATTCAGCTGCAAAGGATTATATTCTATCCTGGCCTGTTCCATGGCGAAGTTGACATTTGCCCGCAGCACGCCGTCCAGCTTGCTTAAAATATTTTCTACCCGCGCGGCACAGGCACTGCAATTCATGCCGCTGATTTTTAGATTAACTCTCTGTACGGGTACTTTATACCCTGAGTTGTTTACAGCTTCTATTATTTTGTCTATGCCTGTCCGGTCCGGATCATATTGTACAGCTGCTTTTTCCGCTGCAAAATTTATCCCTGCGTATGTAACTCCGTCCATCTTTTGCAGCTGCCGTTCTATTTTTGATGCGCATGCTGAACAATTCATTCCCTGTATTTTAAAAAAAACTTTTTGATTGCTGATTGCTTTTCACTCCCTGTTAGTTCTTATTTTTTATTATTTTAAGTTTATTTGGACCGGTTAATACTATATTTTAAAACAGCAGGCAGCATTGCTTGTTTTTTTATATATTCCAAAATTGTTCGGAGTTTGTTCACTGAATTGTCAAATTTGGTGATTATAATAATAATTACACAAAAGCAAGGGGGGCTCCGCGGGGCAATATTTATCTAACATTTTTCTTCTAAAAAAAAAGGAAAGGAGAAATAAAATGAAAAACAAAAAGTTTATTAGTGCAGTTTGTGGTCTTGTTTTAGGTGGAATATTGTTATCAGCAGGCAGTGGTCTTGCCCTGGCAGATTCAACAGGGAATATTTCTGCAGATAAAAACAGGGTGTCAATCCACAGGGCACAAAAAGTAATTGAAAAATTTAATCATGGAAGAATACAGGAGAAACTAAATGAAAATTTAAATGGCCTGGTTAGTGAAGGAATATTAACACAGGAGCAGGCAGATAGTATTGTTGAATTTATGGAACAAAGGGCACAAGAAAGAAAAGGTGATCTGGAAGAAATAAAAGACATGACCCGTGAAGAAAGGCAGGAATTCTCTAAGAATAATGATTTTAGAAAAAATGGACCTAATTTGCTGCAAGAGCTTGTAGACAATGGAATTATCTCTGAAGATGAAGCTGAAGCAATAAAAGAAAAAGTAGTTAATGACAGGCATGCAAAAATGCAGGAAAAAGTAAATGAAAAATTAAACGAATTTGTTAGTGAAGGAATATTAACACAGGAGCAGGTAGATAGTATTGTTGAATTTATGGAACAAAGGTCGCAAGAAAGAAAAAGTGATCTGGAAGAAATAAAAGACATGACCCGTGAAGAGAGGCAGGATTTCTTTAAAAACAATGATTTTAGAAAAAATGGACCTAACTTGCTGCAAGAGCTTGTAGACAATGGAATTATCTCTGAAGATGAAGCTGAAGCAATAAAAGATGAGTTTCCTGGCTCGCGTGCTCAAAATTGGGATGGTGTGAAAAATTCTCGCGGGCAGCACGGGCCCGGGAAATTTGGATCAGTTCCCGAAAACTGTAGATTATAAGCATGTAAATTTATTTGCTGGTTTCTAATTGCTAAAATTTTATGTTAAAATAGGGAGGTTAAAGGGCCTCCCTATTTTAAATTTGCAGCTGGGGCGGCAGCAAGTGGAAAACATGTTATAATTTTAATTTAGAAAGGACCGTGTAAATGTTTAAAATAATGCGCAGCAGAATAGTTCATCTTTTCATGATAATTTTTGTTATAGGAATTATTGTTGCAATAGGAACCGGTTGTTCTTCAGATGAACAGGCAGTTGCCAAAGTTAACGGAAAATCAATTAATAAAAGCGAATTGTATAATGAACTGGTAAAACAAAGTGGTCAACAAGCATTGGATGCATTAATATCACAGGAAATTATTGAACAAGAAGCGGAAGAGCAAAATGTTGAAGTAACTGATAGTGATGTAGAAAAGGAAATTACAAAAGTAAAAGAATATTATGGAGGTCAGGATGCATTCAACCAGGCAATGGAGTCGTATGGTTATTCATCTGATGATTTAAAAAAAGAAATTACTATGAACATAAAAGTGAAAAAATTGCTTGAACCACGAATCTCCATTTCTGAAGAGGAAATGAAAGAATACTTTAATACAAACAAAGATAGTTTTGCTGTAAAGGAGCAGGTTAACGCAAGCCATATATTAGTTGAGGAAAAAGAGACTGCACAAGAAGTTAATGAAAAAATACAATCCGGTGAAGACTTTGCCGAATTAGCTAAAGAATACTCTATAGATACTACTAACAAAGAGCAAGGCGGCAATCTTGGATTTATACAAAAAGGGGAAATGGTAAAAGAGTTTGAACAGGCTGCATTTTCACTGGAAAAAAGTGAAATTAGTGAGCCGGTTAAAACAAAATACGGTTACCATATTATCAAGGTGAATGAAAAGAAAGAAGCTAAAAAAGCAAATTATGAAGAAAACAAGGAAGATATAAAGGACATGTTGTTTGAAAAGAAAATGCAGACAGAATATGAACCCTGGATGCAGGAGATGCGTGAAAAATACGAAGTTGAAAATTACCTTGAAGAAAATAAAAGCTAAATTACTGACCTAGATTGGAAAGGGTACTGCAGCAGAACCAGTATAGAATAACAAAAGTGGTATCTGGTCCCATAAAAAATTAGATTTAGAGAACAGCAGGTCATTTATTTAGTACCTGCTGTTTTATATTTTTAATAATATATAAGGGTTGCAATTAATTTTTAGCTCATTTTAAAATACTAGGAGGCATTCAAAGTGCTTAATGCAGCAAGATTTATTAATAAAAATTTGATAAAGATACTGCTTTTAGTTATAGTAACGGGAATTATAGTTGGATATTTATTCCCTGGCCTGGGCCCTTTACTGCAGCCTTTAACACCTATTTCAGTTTTTATAATGCTTTATCCCATGATGATAGGTATTAAAATAGAAGAAATAACAAAGGCAGTTAAGCAGTGGAAAATACTTAGTGTTACATTATTTTTTAATTTTGTATTAGCTCCACTTTTAAGCGGGTTATTGGCATCAATATTTTTGGCATCTTATCCTGAATTTGCCGTGGGATTAATTTTAGCTTCAGTTGTTCCCTGCGGCGGGATGTTAGTTGCTTGGACCGGAATGGCCAGGGGAAATATGCCTCTGGCAGTAGTAATAATGACATTGAGCTTTTTATCAGGAATCATACTCATCCCTACATGGATGACAATACTGGCTGGAAAATTTATAGCAATAGATCCACTGAGTATGTTAAAAACAATTTTCCTGGTTATAGTTATTCCTCTGCTGCTTGCTAACTTAACCAGGAGAGGGCTTTTAAAAAGGCTCGGGCAGGATAAGTTTGCACAGGTCAAAGAATCATTTCCTGCTGTATCAGCGTTGGGTATGTTTTCGGTATTTTTCATTTCTATGACTGCCGAGGCGTGCCATATTATAAATCATCCTGAATACGTGGGAATTATTGCTGTTCCTCTTGCTATTCTTTATATTTTGATGTTTACAATACCTTTATTTTGTGCCTGGATAACCGGCATGGAATATGGCAACATGATAGCTCTTACTTTTGGAGTCGGAGGGAAAAACATATCTATTGCACTGGCTTTAGCCATGATGTTTTTTGGTCCTGCTACTGTAATGATAATAGCTATGATACCGCCTATACAGATTACTTTTATAGCCAGTTTTTATAAATTAACTCCTTTTATTCGGGCCAGGTGGCACAATAAAGAAGTGGTACATGGTAATTAGCTGGTTAATTCGGGTGAAAATAGCAAAGTTATTGTTCACAGTTTGATAATTAAATGGTAAAATTATGTATAAATACAAAAAACTGAATACCTGGTTTGCTAAGAATATCTTGGAAAAATTCTGGTTAACTTTATAATTATGAGGTGAATAAAAATGATACGTTATTTTATACTTGTCATCGCGTTAGCCCTTGCTGTTATATGGCTGCCCTGGCTGGGGCCCAGCTAATTCACAAATTGTTTTGCGGTTGTTCAAATATTGTTCACAAAATTTATGTATAATAAAGCCTGTAAACTTCTTTTAAAAACGGAGGTGAATGGGTATGCAACTTAAAAAGAAAAACATTCTCTTGATAAGTATAACTGCATTAATTGCAGGTATAATGTTTATGGGCGGCTGCTTGCTGGTTAATGATCTATATGGTCAATCTTTTCCCAGGATTGAAGGTGGTAATGCTGGTGCTGCGGCAGTAAGTGAAAATGCGAGTTTAAATTCTGTTACAAGTATAGTGGAATCAGCCGGTCCTGCCGTGGTAAAGGTAAATACAACTAAAGTTGTTAATTCATATTATAATGACAGTGCTTTTCGCTATTTTTTCGGGCAAGAATTGCCTTCTCAAAAGCAAAAACAACAGGGATTAGGTTCCGGGGTTATAATTTCAAAGGAAGGGCTTGTAATCACTAACCAGCATGTTATTGACGGGGCAACAAGTATAACAGTAACTGTAGGAAATAAAGAAAAAAATAAAAAAGAATATTCGGCAGAAGTAGTGGGGTCGGATTATGATCTGGACCTCTCTTTATTAAAAATAAAACAGGCAGAAAATCTTACTTACTTGAAGTTAGCAAATTCCAATAATGTAAGAGTCGGTGACAGGGTTGTTGCTATAGGAAATCCCTATGGATTTGATCATACAGTTACCGCAGGAGTCATCAGTGCCAAGGGGCGTCCTATAACAGTGGAAGATAGGCAGTATAAAGATTTAGTACAAACTGATGCAGCAATTAATCCCGGTAATAGTGGAGGTCCATTGTTAAATGCAAATGGCCAAGTTATTGGCATAAATACTGCAGTTGCAAATGCCCAGGGGATAGGTTTTGCTATACCTTCTAATACAGTAAAAAATGCCCTGGATGAGCTAAAAGAAAAGGGAAAAGTATCGCATCCCTGGCTGGGAGTTCAAATGACTGATTTAACTCAAAAGTGGGCCAATTACTTTGGACTGGAAACCGGCAGCGGTGTTGTTATTATGGGTGTTATTCCGGGAAGTCCGGCAAAAAAAGCAGGCTTAAAGCAAGGTGATATAATACTAGAGATAGATGGAAACAAGGTCGAAAACGCGGAGAGTTTAGCTGAATCTATAAAGAAAATGAAAATAGGGCAAAAAGGTCAGCTGCTGGTATATAGAGATGGGCGACTTTTAAATATTGAGTTTGCAGTAGAAGAGAAGCCTGCACAGTATAAGTAAACCAGGTTGTATGAAAAAGAGGAGATTTTAATTTCCTCTTTTTTAGTTTAGAATATAAAAAAACAAACCAGTTATATATGGGAGGAGAATCATGTCTCAGAGTTGTATTCTGGTTATAGAAGATGAAGAATCGGTACAGCAGCTGGTAAAATTATACCTGGAAAAAGAGGGTTTTGCAGTAATTTCAGCATTTGACGGTGAAGAAGGGATGGAAAAGGCTCAAAAAGACACTCCTGATCTGATTTTACTGGATATCATGCTTCCCGGCATGGACGGGCGCGATGTTTGTAGAGAAATTAGAAAAAACATGGATGTTTCTATTATTATGCTTACTGCTAAGGGTGATGAGTATGACCGGGTTTTAGGCCTGGAAATAGGCGCCGATGATTACATATCAAAACCATTTAGCCCGCGAGAGATGGTAGCCCGTGTTAAAGCTGTACTCAGGCGGGTGGTTAAAAAAGATAACTCCCGGCTGCTTGAATATGGAAATTTGCAAATTAACTCCTGGAGCCGCCAGGTGTTCATTAATAACGAACCTGCAGAAATGCCCCCTAAAGAATTTGACCTCTTATGGTTTTTAGCTAGCAACCCGGAACGTGCTTATTCCAGAGAACAATTGTTGTTTAATATATGGGGTTATACTTACCTGGGAGACCCGCGTACAGTAGATACCCATATCAAACGCTTGCGGGAAAAATTATCTCAAGTACAGTGCTCCTGTCATATTAAAACTGTATGGGGATATGGCTATAAGTTTGAGGTTAGTGAAGGTAATAATAATTAAGTGTAGAATACTGTTATAAATAAATAAGCAAAAGGTTTAAAAAGAAAATAAAGGGGGTAGTATAGTTGGATTATAACGATTCACTAAAGGATCATTTTGAAAACCCTCGCAATGTTGGCGTGGTTAAAAATTATAACGGGTACGGAAAAATCGGTGACCCGGGTTGTGGGGACGTTTGTGAAATTACAATACATATTGAGAATAATGTCATTGATGATATTATGTTTAAAGCTTACGGGTGTCCGGGGGCTATAGCTACATCAAGTGCAGTTACGGAAATTGCTAAAGGTAAGGATATAGACTCAGTGCTAAAATTGAAGGACGATGATGTTATTAATTATCTTGGTAATATTCCTGAAGAAAAAAAACATTGTTCTTTACTTGGTATAAAAGCACTCCATGCAGCAGTTGATGATTATTTAAATAATAATTTAAAGTCAAAAAAGCAAGTATAAATGGGCAAGCTAAAAATATTGAATTTTTCAGGCATGTAATTTAAAATTACTGCTGTTGTTAAAGTATAAAAAAATTTGATCTTAAATTTTTATATTTTTATAATGTAATTAAACGAAATGGACTGGAGTTAAGCCATTTGCATTTCTTTCGTTTTCCATGTGGTGATTATAAATTGTGGAAAAAGGAGGGATTCTTTATGCGCAGCTTAATTCCGTGGGCAGGAGATAGTTTAACTTTTAAGCGCCCATTAGAAGATCTATTCAGAATGCTGGATGATTCCTTTGAGAATTTGAGCAGGACAAAAGTAGATGTGTATGAAGAAGAAGGACAGATAATAGTAAAGGCTGATTTGCCAGGTTTTAAAAAGGATGAGGTTAAGGTTGACGTTAAAGACAATTCTTTAATCTTACATGCTCGCCGTGAAGTGGATGAAAAGAAAAACAAAAAGAATTATTATCGTAGAGAACGCGGTGAAGCAGCGTTTCGAGAAGTCATAAATCTTCCGGCAGAAGTAGATAAAGAAAGTGCTTCTGCTGAAATGAAAAACGGTGTACTGGAAATTAGATTGCCGCAAGTAGATAATTATAAAGATGCAAAGCAAATAGAAATCAAATAAAAAATGGCCGCATTTGCGGCTATTTTTTATTTGGTAAGCAAAGCATATTTTACTGGAAGTGAGGTTGTCCATACGGAAATTGAGAAGTATAATTTTGAAATTGCTGCTGGAGCTGTTGGAGTTTTTGTGAATCTTCACCTTCTAGTTTATACCAACCTTTCTGGAACATTAAATTAAATATATCACGCGTGCAGTGGTGTGTTTCATTTAATATTTGCATAGCGTCATTATAAAGCTGCCTGTGGCTGGCTTCGCGGGCCATCACATTAAAGCCGTCCGTAAGGTATTTTTCTGTTGCCAGTATGTCATTTAACCTGTCCCTGTCATACATTTGAGGCCCTTTTACACTGGGTTCTCCGGGGGTTTTGGGGTTTTTTATTGTGTTTTTTTGCTGCATTTTATATTCCCTCCCATTATATATTATTTATTGATTTTGCGGGTGTTACATGTCTTAAAAGCATTTCATAATGTTTTTGGTGCAGTTGTCCAACAGTGTTTATTGCGTGCTGCAGCTGTGAATCCATGCATTCCTGGGCAAATTGATTGCATTTTTTCATGGCTAGAAGCTCCCAGGACATTGTATCCCTAAGATAAAAGGAATCTTTAGTGCTTACAACACTAGGGGGTTCAGGTATCACTTGATTTTGTCCATACTGAGTCTGTGGATGTTGTTGCTGCTGCATAATTATCACCTTCCATGAAATTTATTTTAAATTGTTCTTTATATTTTTTTGCTCAATCTTTATTAAATATACAAATTTAGAAAAATATTATTGTTTTTTAAAAAAGTAAATAACGTACTTAATTAATTATAAAAATAACAAAAGCCTGGGGATTTCCGGACGGCAGCTGCCCAGCACTTAGAGTTTTATATTCTGTTGTGAGCAAAAACCTCGTGAATGTTTAATTTAAATTGATAACTTGCTCATAGTTGTATTATACTGAATATGTAAATATTGCTGAATTTGTCGAAATTTGAGGAGGACTATGAATGCCTTACTTGTTTGCTTTTTTGTCTGCTGCCGGGTTTGGTCTTAATGATTTATGTATTCATATAGGTATGCGCTCAGGACGTGTTGATAGTAACCAGGCATTAATTATAAATTTATTATCCGGCAATATATTATTGATTGGAGCATTCATAATAGTATATTTTACAGCAGGTTTTCCGCCTATTAATATGCCCGGAATATTATATTTTATTGCTGCTGGAGCATCAGCCCCTTTTTTAGGGCGTATATTTAGTTTTACGTCAATTAAGCATATTGGAGCTACTCGCACTACTACACTGCGAGTTAGTGATACTTTTTTTACGATGATTATTGCATATATTATTTTGAACGATATTATTTCTATTTACTCGTTAATAGGTGCAGTTATCTTAATAATGGGGGTAGTATTGCTTGTTAATGAAACAAGCGATTCTTCAGCAGCAGATGAGAATATAATAAAAAATTTTTTTAGTACAGGTACATTTCTGGCACTGATATCAGCTTTTCTTTTTGCTATTGCTGGAATATTTCGCGAGGTAGCATTACAATTTATACCTTCTGCCCTTCTGGGAACGCTGTTGGGTAATTTAGTAGCTTTTACTACTAATAGTATATACATATATTTTTCGGGTCATATGAAAGGAAAGTGGGATATAACTTGGCGGGAAGTTTTCTTTTTTGCACTAGGGGGATTTTCTAATACAGTTGGAGTATTGACGTTCTTTCTTGCACTGGCAGCAGGCGGGGCAGTGTCATTAATTGCTGCTATAAAAAACACCTCTCCATTATTTACTCTACTGTTAAGTTGGTTATTTTTGAGGAATATAGAAAGGTTTACTGCAAAATTATTTGTGAGTATTATTCTAATATTATTTGGGGCCCTTCTAATTGTAGTTTGATAGATGTATATCTTGATTATGTATTAATTTTAGATAAAATCTCTTCCAAATCAATTCCATACTTACTGCATACTTGTTCTAATGTATCAAAAAGTGAATTGCAGCAGATACAGGTTTGAAAACGTTCATCATAAATCTTAAATACTTCCAGTGAGCCAGGGTATTTTTCTGCAATTTCAAGTATTGTCATGTCTTTTGTAATCATATATTATTTCTCCCTTATAGTATTTATATTAAATTTTAAAGTTGTTGTAACAATAATTCAATAAAACAAATTTTATCTGTAGTATTTTTTAAAGTTTGAAGGAGTTCCATAATATTGATAGCCTTGTAATTCCGGATATAATGAAGCAAAGTATATATAAATTGAGCATTTATCCAGATGCGGGTGAACTGAAAAAAATTTTTTATCGCCGCTGCGTATGGCAGCTAGTGTAAGCGGAAGTTCACGCTTAAATATACTGTATCTTTTTTTTGATTTTTCAAAACCAAACTCTCCAACATAAACATAACCCCTTAAATAGTATTTGCAATTGCTGTAAAGCCATTCTGCTAGTACTTCGTCTCTCAGCGGGGTTATTTTTTCATAAGCATATGTGAGTCCTATTGTTAAAAAAAGCTCAGCTGTAATGTCAGAGTGAGTTAGTGTGTATTTTCTATTTATAACCGGTTTTTCAGGAGTCACATTTATATATTCTGTATTTAATTTGTCGGGATTAAGTCTGATCATAAACTTTCCTCCTTTTTGAATTATTAATATTCGGCAGGAGGAAAAAAAGATAATAACATAAGTAAACTTTAACACGAAAATAGTTAAAAGTGGTATGAGGGATTGATCAGAAAACTATGTTTTTGCCAGGCCGGTGGAACTCTCCGCTCCCTACTTCGGCACATAAAATTGTCCGAGCTCAATCGGCCTCGGGCGCCGGAGAACTCGCTCCCTGCGGTCGCTCAGACATGCACCGGCGCTAATCCTTGGCCTCATTCGCTCTCTGAATGTGTCTCCGTACGTCCGTTCCGAGTACCCCCGGACTTTACATGGCTGTTGAAAAGTTTTCATGCTCTGTTGTGAGCCATAGGCTCGTGGGCATTTAATTCATAAAATATTCGGTCTTTGTTCAAGCTTTTGTCACACAATATAGATAAAATATTTTTTTTAAAGTGTTACAATATCTGCAGGTGTTAAAAACAGAGTTAAACTAAATCGAGGTTGAAAAGATGTTTAAAAGCTTATCAAATAAATTAATGTTTTCTTTTCTGTTAATTATTTTAATTACAATGCTGGCTTTAGGGATATCTACATCTGAATTGTTTACTGACTATTATTATAATGTTCAGGAACAGGAATTAACCGATAGGGGTAAACGAATAGCAAGTGTAATGCAAAAGCATATGCAGCAAAATAAGTCTCCTGAAGAGATACTGGCTGCAGCAGGGGGAATAGCCAACGCAAAAGTAGTCTGGGTGCACAGGCAGGCGCTTATTTTAGTATTAAATAAAAACAGGCACCTGCAGCGTCCTCATCTTAACTTATCTGAAGTAAAGAAAATATTAAACGGAGAAATAATAAAACAGAGAGTGTCTTTTAATGAACAGGAGATGGTAACTGTAGTGCTTCCGGTAGAAGTTAACAAGAAGGTTGCCGGGGCATTATTTCTTTTAAAACCTATTGCGGATATTACAGATACTATTAAATCAGTACGCAGGTTAATATTTCTGTCATCTTTTCCTGCAATGCTTTTAGCAATTATTCTGGCGCTTATTTTATCCCGCTCCATGACTCGCCCTTTAAAAGAAATGAGTGCGGCTAGCAGGGCAATGGCAGGAGGTGATTTTCAGCAGCGTGTCGATATATCGTCGAAAGATGAAGTAGGGGAGCTGGCAATTAATTTCAATTACCTGGCAGAGGCTTTATACCATACTGTAAGTGATCTATCAAAAGAAAAAGAAAAAATGGAAAATGTTCTTTCCAATATGGCAGAAGGAGTTATTGCCGTTGATTTGAGTTACAATACGATAGCTGTAAATGAACAGGCTGTAAAAAAACTGGGACTTGAGAGTAAAGAGATTTTAAGTTTTAATATAAAAGATTATTCTCTTCCCTGGGATGTTGAAGATTTATTTGAACAGGTGTTGTTGTCAGGAGAAAACGGAACTACAGAAATTGTTGATGATAAAAAGTTCATCCTTGCGCATGTTTCACCGTTGAAGGAATCTGGCGGTAATATTTTTGGGGCAGTAGGAGTATTGCATGATATTAGTGAATTGAGGCAATTGGAACAAATGCGCAGGGACCTGGTTGCTAATGTATCACATGAATTGCGTACACCGCTTACTTCAATAAGTGGTTTTGTTGAAGCAATGCTGGATGGCACTATCAGCAGTGAAGAAGAGCGCATTACGTATCTTAACATTATTCACCGGGAGACAATGCGGTTAAATCGCTTGATCCATAATCTGCTGGACTTAGCTGCACTGGAATCTGGTAAAACAGACTGGGAAGTTCACAGAGTAAATATTAATACACTTATAAACAGGGTGACAGCTAAACTAAAACCCCAGGCAGAAGAAAAACATGTTGCTTTAAATAAGGATATTAAAGAAAATATTCCTATGTTGTTCGCCAATGAAGACCGGGTAGAACAGGTTTTAACCAATTTACTTGATAATGCTGTTTATTTTTCTCCACCGGAAGGAGAGGTTAGTATTAATGTGCGCGGCAAGAATAAAGAAGTAATTATAAGCATTAGCGACCGGGGCCCTGGAATTCCCGAGGAAAAATTATCTTATATCTGGAAACGCTTCCAGCGAGCTGACAGGTCGCGGTCTCGCACTAAAGGAGGAACTGGCCTGGGCCTGGCTATAGTTAAACAGATAGTAGAAGCCCATAATGGTAGGGTGAGTGTTGAGAACCGGGCTGGCGGAGGAGCTGTTTTTAGTTTTACTCTACCTGCAGCAGATAATAATTAAAAAAGTAATCATATCTGTATTTTAGTAAAGCTGTATATAATAAATGGCTGTAATATGAAGTATCCGGCTACGGTGAGATGTAAAGCAATAACAAACAGCAATAATACGGAAAACTTCAGGTGGAGTGTTTTATGTCTAAACCATTTCATACCCAGATATACTCCTACTGCTCCTCCGAATATTGATACAAGAAATAATACTCTCTCTGGTATTCTCATCTTGCCTTCTTTAGCTTTTTCTTTGTCATAGCCCATTAACAACAACCCAAAAAGATTAAGGGCAGCAAGTAATATTAAAAAGAATATTGTTATCCCCAGCCTCTGCAAAAAATTTAATAAAAATAATTAGACGTTTTTTTATAAAATATTCTATTAAAAATGTCAAGTAAATAGACTAAATATCCTGTTTTGCCCGGGACTATTAAAAAGATAATAATATTTATACTAATTAAGAACTCCCGGGGAGGTACCCGGGAGTTCTTAATTAGTATGACTTTATTTTATTATTTGTTATTTTTTTTATCAGGTTTTTTAGCTCTAAAAGGTCCGGGGCAAGGTCCATACCCGGGTCCATACCCGGGTCCATATCCGGGCCCATATCCCGGGCAATATCCCTGTCCTGGTTTTCCTTTGTTCGGCTTGTTACCATATCCTGGACCCTGAAATGGTTTTTTATATCCGCCTTTAGGTGGACTATAGCCGCCATATCCATATCCCATTAAGATCACTCCTTAATGTTAGTATTTATATTATAATACGGTATATATTGGTATTTTGTGATCAAATTTTTTAATATTTGTAACATTTTATAACTTTGTTGAATAATGTACGTTTAGATAAACAAACAGCAAGCGAAAGGGGGATTTTCATGTCAGGTTGTGCACCCTATTTTGATGGTAGTTTTATACTTTTCCTGGTGTTGATCCTTTTGGTATTTGGGATGTGCCCGTTCTTTGGTTCTTGCAGTTAAATTAAAAAATTTTTTAGGAGGTAATATTAATGGCATATGGTGCAGGCGGAGGTAGTTCTTTCATTCTATTTCTTATACTAATCTTATTAGTATTTGGTACCGGTTGTTTTGGCGGCGGATTTGGAGGATTTTGCGGTACTGAACAGTAAATATACAACTTGCGATGTGAGATAGAAACCCATTAAGTATTTTTGGGTTTCTATCTTTTTACTACGATTTTTATGTATTTAACTTAATGTTTAATGCAGTGAGGTGAACTTAGAATGGGTAATAATCCGTTTTCCTTGTTTTTAATATTTGTTTTATTAATTTTAAGTTCAGATCCAAAAGCAGAAGAGAAGTTAAGCTTTACTCGTGAAATGGTGCAAAAATTAAGTGAATCTGCTGTCAGTATAAAGGGAGGATTAGATTCAATATTTACAATGGAGGAAGAGTTTAAGGCTAAAATTTTAAATCTACAAGATTCACAAAATAAAGATTAGCTGTAGAATTTTATTTCTATGTTGTTTTTATAATATATTAGGAATTATAGTTTACTGTTTACTTGCAGCAGTGACTTGAGTTAACGGGTGCAAACTTGGTAAGAGCAAAAAGTCTGTTGAAACTGTATGTGATAAAAAGAAGCCAGAATATTATATCCTGGCTTCTTTTTATCTGTGAAATAAATTATTAACCATAAGTGAAAATTATAATTTTTGAAGTAAGGTGTTGACAATCTTAAATAATAGTAGTACAGTAAGTGAGTACATTACAACATAATCAGTTAATTATAAAACATTATATGAAGGATAAGAGTAAATTATAAAGAAGGATGGCCTTGTAATGACTCTAAAACATTGGGTGCAAAAAAATCTTGAGAAACCTTTTTGTGAAATTGAACTTGTACGTACTCAAGCTTGGTGCAAAAAATAAACAATTTACCACGTGGTGTGAGTAAATCAATCTAATTTTAGTTAATTGCAAAACATTATATGTAGAATAAGTTTTACTTATAGATGTAAATGGAGGTGTATATATGAATATAAAACATTGGATGCAAAAAAACCTTGAAGAACCGTTCTGCCAGATAGAACTTTTGCGTGCTGAAACATGTCGAGCAAATGAAAACAAAAAAAGGAATACCAGGCTGAACAAAATAAATTATAAAAGATTAGCTCACCGGTAACAACAGGAAACTACGGCCCTTACTGCTTAATAAAATTAAGCATAAGGCGCCCTGCCTTTTACCTTATTTAGTATTAATTATCACAATAACAATCTTTGTTGTAAGCCCTTTAAACCACTGAAAAAGTGGTATTTTTAATTTTTAGCTGCTTTGTTTGTAATCTAAAGCTCACAGTGGGTAATATTAAGATTGTTGTTGCAGTCAATAACATGAGTTCCACAGGCAATGCAAGGATCGAAAGACCGGACAATACGCCCTGCAATAGTAAAGAGCATATCTGAACTTGGGATATTAGTATTGACTATTGCATTTTCTACGGGCCCGCGCTGCCCGTTTTTATCCTTGGGTGAGAAATTCCAAACAGTTGGAGTTATAATATCGTATTTTAGAACTTGTTCATCTTCGATATATGCACTGTGAAGCAGTGCACCACGCATGGCATCTGTGACGGCAGTAACCTTGTTTTTTACTGGTGTCGTTTTTTGTTTTATCGGGGGGTCCCCAGGCGTAAGTTTTTTTAGCCACTGCTGAATAAATTCTGTGAGTAAATAAGTTTCCAGAGAACGCGCGTATATTCGATCCATTGTTGATGTGCCCCCGTTATAATAACCGTTAATAATCATTCTGGCCAGCGGGCCCACTTCAAAGTGCTGCTGGGCATATTTTACTGATTTTACCCACGTGTAAGCACCCGGCTTATAAGGATCTGGCTTTAGCTCTTTATTATCTAAACTTTTATTTTCATCTATAGCAAACCATGAATATGCAATATCCTCTTCAATTAAGTCTACTTGAGGTAAAATTATCTTATTATTATCTTCTATTGTCCCGCTTTTCCATAAAAGCTTTTCATTTTTTTCTCCGAATTTAAATAAACCAAAAGATAAGAGGCGTCTTGGCGTTATCCCTATTCTAAAATAATCATTGTATACCCTGGATATTAAATTAGTGTCCGGAAGCATAGAGTTTTTAACAAAATGGTTTATTTCTGCAATAAGAGAAAGAGCCCGGGTAATCTTATCTACCGTAGGGGCAACTGAAACCCCACCGTGAAGAAAGCTGTGCTGGTGAGGAGCTTTGCCGCCAAATAATGCGAGAATTTCATGACTTTTTTGTGAAGCCTTTATACCTTCAAAATAATGTTCTACCAGCCGCTGGTTATCACCGGGAGAAAGCCTGGCATCAGTTAAGTCTTGCCCGTGAAAAGGTGGGTAATCAGGCATGCGTACAAAATCAGGCATACTGAACAAATAAAAATGTCTGAGATGGTTTTGTATAAAGTCTGCTGCATACATAATGTTTCTTAGATACTGGGCATTTTCTTGTATTTCGTTGTCGTAAAGTTCATCCAGGAGATAACTGGCAACGGCACCATGGGCAGTAGAACATATTCCACAAACACGCTGGGTCATGTAAACTGCATCAGTAACGTGACGGTCGCGCATGATCCACTCAAAGCCCCTGAACATTGTGCTGCTGGCGTTTGCTTCGGCAATCTGGCCGTGATCAAGAAATAATTCTATGGAAAGCAGCCCGCTCAGGCGGGTAACAGGGCTAAACACAATTCTTTTTTTAGACATATGCTTCTCCTTCCGTATTTTATTTTTTACCTTTTTTATCTAGAGGGAGAAAAAAGGGAGAAGAACCGTCTGGAAAGTCTTTATTGGTACATCCTATGCAAGGGGTATTTGCTTTTACCGGCCAGTTTACGTGATTTATCCACTGCCTGTAAGGGCAGTCTGCGCCGGTACGCGGGCCCATGCATCCCAGTGAAAACATGCACTCAATATCACCGAGTTTTTCTGCAAAATTTCCCCTGTCAAAATAGGAGCGCCTCTGACAGTGGCGGTGTACGGTATATCCATAAAAAAGGGTAGGGCGGCCCAGGTCGTCGAGTTCTGGCTTGCCGTACATAAGCAAGTGGGCGAGTGTGCCCACGAACCAATCCGGGTTTACAGGACACCCGCTAACATTTATAACTTCTCTGTCCAGTATTTTATTAACTCCCATGCTGCCTGTAATATTGGGCCGGGCTGATGAAGGTCCACCAAAGCTGCCGCAGGTACCCATTGCAACAACGTATTCAGCCAGGTTGCCCAGCCATGTTACAGCTTCCAGGGCTGTGATGCTGCGATTTTCTGTACGAATAATAATATTGTACAAACCGTTATCTTTTACTGGCACGGCGCCTTCTACTACCAGGGTGAATCTCCCTTTGTACTTTTCAGCTGCTTGCTCTAATATATTAAGCGCGTTTTTTCCCTGGGCAGCCATAAAGGAATTGCTGTATAAGAGATCAATCATGTCAGTAAAGACTTGCCCCGCGTAGGGATATGTAGTGTTTAAAAAAGCAATGTTGTTGTCGCCGCTGTCGTTAGTTTCAATCCAGATTACCGGGAGCTTTTTTTTATTATATTGGGCCCGGTATTTATTAACTTCGTCTAATACACTCTTTGAAATATTATCACCCTGTTGATTTAATTTTTGACAAAGTTCAGCAAAATGCTGCTGTTCCATAAAAACACTTCCCTTATATGTTTCTCGTATTATTGTATGATTAGATGCATAATTAATTACCATGAAAAATATAAAATCTAAACTTTTAGTTTTAGGATTAGGTAATATTCTAATGTCTGATGATGGTCTGGGAGTTCATGTAGTTGTGAGCCTTCAAAAAAGAGTATTATCTTCGCAGGTATTGATTTTTGAAGTAGGAACTTCAATATTAAATTATCTAGATGAGATAAGTACTGCAAATTATGTTATTGCAGTTGATGCGGTCCGGGCAGGCGGGGAAGCAGGGAGAATATATTGTTTTGATGATAATAATTTAAAAAAACCGCCGGGCGTACGGCGGGATGAGCGTGGTTTTACAATATTACAGGCAGTCCAATTGTGCAGGCTTATGACAGGTCTGCCAGAAAGTTTAATTATTTACGGGGTTGAACCACTGCATCTAAATTTTGGTAATAATTTATCAACAGAAATAAACAAAGTTTTACCTGTTTTAACAGGTAAAATCGAAAAGGAGATAAACAGCTTATTAACAAGTTTATAAGCTGTAAGTAGCTATCATTGCCTGGCCAAGGCTTATTCCACCGTCGCCGGGAGGTACTTTTTCATGTTGATAAACCTCAAAACCTTTTTTTTCTAATATTTTACGGGCCCCTGTTAACAGGTACCGGTTGTGCCAGCTTCCTCCGCTCAGTACAATTTTGTTTAAACCTTTTTCATTTCTAGTATACATAGCTGCGTCCGCAGCTATTTTAATAATTGTGTCGTGAAAGTGCTTTGCTATTTTTGCAACAGGGATTTTGTTGTTTATATCATCTGCAATAGATTTAATAAGCAGGTTTATTTTAATTGTGCTGTTTTCTATTTTAAAATCATAAGGCTCAGGTGGGCCCTGGAAAGAAGAAGGGACCAGTTCGCTTAGTTCAGCAGGTGCCTGGCCGTCGTAAGTATTTTTAGTGCAAATTCCTAGTAAAGCAGATACAGCGTCAAAAAGCCTCCCGCAGCTGGAAACCAGCGGGGTGTTAATCTTTTTCTCTATCATTTTATCTATTAATGTGATTTCCCCTGCTTTTTCAGGAAATAAATCCCTGGCTGTTTGAGTTCCTTTTTCTTTACCCAGTGCTGTTATTAAGTAGGAAACAGCAGTTATCCAGGGATTTAATACCGCTGAATCTCCGCCGGGAAGTGGCATATATTCCAGGTGAAAATTCCTGCAGAAATCCTTGTAATCTCCCGAGAGTATTTCAAATCCCCAGATGTTTCCGTCAGTGCCGTAACCTGTGCCGTCTAAAATAATACCGGTTACTTCTTCATCCAGTCCATTTTCTGCCATGCAGGATGCCATGTGTGCGTGGTGATGCTGTACACCAATACTGGCCGGATATCCAATTGAGTGTACTAGTGAACAACCGTGGTAACCGGGATGGAGGTCATAAGCTGCGATCCCGGGTTCTGCATCAACGAGGCGGCAGAAATTTTCCAGGCTGTTTTTAAAGTTATCTTTTCCTTCTACTGTATCTAAAGCGCCAATATGCTGGCTTAAATATGCCTGGCCGTATTTAAGAAGGCAAAAAGTATTTCTTAAATCTCCTCCGGTACCTAGAATAACCGATTTTTGGTGAGGAGCAGGAACAGTGATTGGCCGGGGGACATACCCGCGTGAACGCCGGAAAAACATTGTTTTATCTTTTACTATGTAAGTTACGGAATCGTCGCACCTGTTTATTATATCTCGGTTGTGCAGCAGAAAGTAATCTGCAGTATCTCCCAGTTCTTTTAGCGCCCGGTGATTATTTTTGACCAGGGGAAGGCCGGTTATGTTGCCGCTGGTCATTACCAGCACTTCAGGAGCTTCTTGCATTAATAAAATATGCAGCGGGGTGTAGGGAAGCAAAACTCCTATAGTGTTCAGGCCCGGGCCTAATTCTGGCGGTAATGATGAAGACGGCTTTTGCTCCAGTACAACAATAGGGGCCCCGGGAGAGCACAGCAGTGTTTCTTCTGCCGGAGATACATGACAGTATTTTTTTATAATATCCAGGCTTTTGCACATAACGGCCAGTGGTTTTGCAGGGCGGCCTTTTCGTTCGCGCAGCTTCGTAATTGCGCCTGGATCTTTCCCGCTGCAGGCCAGGTGAAAACCGCCAAGGCCTTTTATTGCTAATATTTCTCCCCGGGTTAGAAGCTGCCGGGATTTTTCCAGCCAGCTGTCGTTAATTTCTTTACCCTGTTTATCTGCAAGCCATGCCCGGGGACCGCACTCAGGACAGGCAACAGGCTGGGCGTGAAAGCGCCTGTCTGCAGGATTTATGTATTCTTTCTCGCATTTTTTGCACATGGGAAAAGTGGACATGGAAGTCTGGGAACGGTCATATGGCAAATCCTTGATTATGGTAAAGCGGGGCCCGCAGTTAGTACAGTTGGTAAAAGGGTAGAAGTAGTGGCGGTTAGAAGGATCAAAAATCTCTTTTTGACATTCTGCACAGGTTGCTACGTCCGGTGGCGCAACTGATTCTCCGGTTGCATTTCCCCCGGTAGAACTAATTATAAACTTTTCATGCCCCTGCAGGGAGTTATCTTGTATTCTGCAGGTATTTATCTGTGCAAGACGCGGTGGTTTGTTTCTTAGCTTGCCAGTAAATTTTTCAACTTGATCTTTTTCGCCTTCTATTTCTATAAATACACCACTGCCGGTGTTGCATACTGTTCCTCGCAGTTTCATTTTACAGGCCAGGTTGTATATATACGGCCTGAATCCCACTCCCTGAACTGTTCCGGTTACAGTAATTTTACGATTGATTTGTTTCAATAAGAACACCTCTATTTAGCATATCCTTGGTAAAGGATTGCCTGCAAGCAAATTTAATGTCTTGGTGCCTCCCAGTGCAGTTTCTAGATAAACGCTGCCGCTGCCTTCCCGGACGTCACCAATAATTACAGGGTCAGGCCCGTAAGGACTTTCCTGCAGGAGCTCCAGGACTTTTTCTGCATCTCCGGGGGCTGTAATAACCAGGAATCTGCCCTCGTTGGCCAGGTACAGCGGATCTAATCCCAGTATTTGTGCAGCTCCTTCTACGGCGGGGTCTGCGGGGAGGGAATTTTCTTTTACACGTATATCTATTTCGCTGCCTTCGGCTATTTCTCTGGCAGCAGTAGCCAGTCCACCCCTGGTTAAGTCGCGCATAATTTTGACTTTCGGGCAGTTGTCCCAGATTTTACTTATAATATTGTTTAGCGGTGCACAGTCGCTTTCCAGGGGCCCTTCAAGCCCGAGATCTTCCTGCGCTGATAGTACGGTAAGGCCGTGTTTACCGAGACTACCGTTAATTATAACCTTGTCTCCCGGCTGCGGGGCCCGTCCGGGAGACAAGCCCGGTGGAACTGTGCCTATCCCGGTAGTATTTATGAAAATTTTGTCTGCATGCCCGCGGGGAACAACCTTGGTATCCCCGGCAACTATTGTTGTACCGGCCTCGATACAGGTATTAGCCATAGAAGATGTTATTCTTTCCAGGTCCTCTAAAGAAAAACCTTCTTCAATGATAAAAGATGCGGTAAGGTATTGCGGGCGTGCTCCGCTTACTGCTAAATCGTTTACTGTTCCGCACACGGCAAGCTTCCCGATATCCCCGCCCGGGAAAAAAATAGGGTTAACGACAAATGAGTCAGTTGTCATGGCCAGTTTACCTTTTCCCGGTGTAAAAACTGCTGCATCTGACATCTGCTGCAGCAGGGGGTTATTAAAATATTTTAAAAATAAATTGTCTATAAGCTGGCGGGTTAATAATCCTCCATCCCCGTGAGCTAGGAGTATTGTAGAATTGCCTGGCATAATAACACCTCTTTAATTTGGAAACTTTAATATGAAAATAGTTAAAGGTACCATAAGGGGTTGCATTAGAAAACTTTGTTGTTTACCGGGCCGGTGGTACTCTCCGCTCCCTACTCCGGCACATAAAATTGTTCGAGCTCAATCGGCCTCGGGCGCCGGAAAACTCGCTCCCTGCGGTCGCTCAGACATGCACCGGCGCTTTTCCTCGGCCTCATTCGCTCTTTGAATGCGCCTCCGTACGTCCGCTCCAAGTACCACCGGCCTTTACATGGTTGCTGAAAGAGTTTTCATACTCCGTTGTGAGCAATGCAAGTCAAGAACCGTCCCCGTATTAATTTTTTTCGTACTGGTAATAAGCTGCACAGGCTCCTTCTGAAGAGACCATGCAAGGACCTACCGGATTGGCCGGTGTGCACTTGCGGGCAAATAAAGGGCATTCCGGGGGAGTGATTAAGCCCTGTAAAAGTTCGCCGCATCTGCATCCTTTAGGTTCAGGTGGTTCCTGTATATCTATGGAAAACCTGCGTGCTGCGTCGTAATGGCTGTATTTATCTTTTATTAAGAGTCCGCTATTTTCAATAAAACCAAATCCCCGCCAGGGTGCCTGTCCGCAGTAAAAACAGTTGTTAATTGCTTTTTGTGCTTCCGGGTTGCCGCTTTCTTTTACGGCCCAGCGGTAGGCATTAACAACTTCAGGCTCTTTTGAGATAATTCTGTCAAGCAGGGTATATATAGAATTAAGTATATCGACAGGTGTAAAACCGGTAATAACTGCCGGAATACCGTAATTGTCTCCAATAAAATTGAAAGGCTGCTTGCCAGTGGTTATACTGACGTGCCCGGGAAGAATAAAACCGTCCAGCGACATTTTATTGTTATTCAGCAGGGTGTCAATTGCAGGCGGCATTATTTTATTAGCCGGGTAGACGCTGAAATTATGAATATTAAGTTCATATGCCTGTTGTATACCCAGGGCAACAAGGGGGGCAGTGGTTTCGAAGCCAACCCCTAAGAATATAATTTCTTGTTCCGGTTTTTCCCGGGCAAGTGCAGCAGCATCAGCAGGAGAATATACAATCTTAATGCTGGCTCCTGAAGCACGTTCTTTTTCCAGGGTAGTATGCAGCCCGGGGACGCGCAGCATGTCCCCAAAAGTAGTTATTGTAACCCCTGGAATTCGGGACAGGGCTATCATTCGTTCCATGTCACCGGCAGAGGTTACGCAAACCGGGCAGCCGGGCCCGCTGCGAAGTTCCAATACCGCTGAAAACAGGCTGCGCAATCCAAATTTGGAGACTGCTGCAGTATGAGTACCGCATACTTCCATTAGCCTTACCGGGCGGCCGAGGTGTTGTGCTGCCTGGTTCGCTTTGTTTTTAATTTTTTTTATCATTAGCCTGCCAAGTTCAGGATCATTCAGCCTGTTTAGTGCCTTCAATGCTTAATAATTCCTCCCATAACTTTATTGTTTCTTCTGCCTCGGCCAGGTCCAGTTTTTCTATTGCATAGCCGGCATGAACGAGTACGTAGTCACCCGGCTCTACTTCGCCTACCAGGTGAAGTCCTACCTTGCGTTTTATTCCGCCTGTTTCTATAATTGCCCATTGTTTTTCCGGTATTTCTATTATGGGAGCAGGTATTCCCAGGCACATTATTTTCACCTCTTGTATTTACAAACTCTAAATTGCTTTACACGTTAAGCTTCTTGACCATTGCCTTTTGTAATGGATTTTAGCCAGCTGCACCACTCGTCTAAGCCTTCTTTTGTAGTTGTTGAAGTCACAAATATGTTGGTGCCGGTGTTTATTTGCTTTATTTCATTGATGCATGTATCAAGATCAAAATCTAAATGGGGCAGCAGGTCTATTTTATTAATAACTGTTGTACCGGCATCTCTAAATATCCCGGGATATTTAGAGGGCTTATCTATACCTTCTGTTATACTTAAGACTGCTACTCTTGTGTGTTCACCCAGGTCAAAATTTACCGGGCAGACCAGGTTGCCAACGTTTTCAATAAATAGAAGGTCCAGCTGTTCCAGGGGCAGTTCTTTAACTGCGCGGGCTACCATGCTGGAATTGAGGTGGCACATCCCTTCGGTATTTACCTGGACTGCATGCAGGCCTGCTTTTTCAATTCTTTCTGCATCTCGTGCAGTATAAAGGTCGCCTACAACTACGCCTATATTGTAATCTCTTAAAGAATCTGCACTTTTTTCTAAAAGGGTGGTTTTGCCGGACCCGGGAGAACTTATCATGTTTATGACTGATACATTATTTTTGTTGAAAAGTTCACGATTTTGTTCGGCCTGGTCAGTATTAGCCCGGAGCAGGTCTTTTTCCATGATTACTTTCAAAGTTTTCAACTCCCTTTAGTCGCCTTCATAGTAGTCTATATACAATTCCCTGCCGCTTATCTGTTTGACATTCATACTGCTGCAGGCTGTACACCTGTATGAAATACCTTCTGGTTTAAATTCAGCATTACAATCTTTGCATTTTATAATTACAGGTTTTTTTTCAACTTCTAATACAGCACCTGCACATATTGTATTTTCAGTTAATATTTGAAAGGCAAAATCAAGTGCATCTGGAAGGGCCCCGTGGCTTTCTCCGATAACCAGTTTAACCTTGTGAACTTGCGTAATATCGTTTTCTGCGGCACTTTCATTGACTATTTCCATGAGGTTTTGTATAAGCGACAGTTCATGCATATAAGACCTCCGCTTTTACGGTATTAGCTGCTTCACCAACCACTTCTTTTATAGGTTGTGATAGTTCTGCAATCCATCGTTGTGGTTGTAAAATTTCTATGCCTATTATAACAATTTCAGAAGGAGATTGATCAGGCATTACAGCACGGGCAAAGGATAATGCTCCTCTTAATCCTATGCCGTGGGATTGTCCCGGACACAGTATTTTATCCCGGGTAATTCATTTTCAGTAAACCGTTTAATTGTTCCCGGTGATTTACCTAAAAAGGAGTCTACAAGTATGACTTTGTCAGCTCCCAGCATTAATTCTACCAGGGAAAGCCCCTGAACACCTGCTTCTATGATATATTCCTGGGTAAATCAGTATATTCGGTTAAATTTCTTACTACAGCTGTACCAACACCGTCATTACCAGCCAGGTCGCTGCCGCAGCCAATTATATAAATGTTTTTATCTTTAGTCATTGAATTATCCCGCATTAATCTACATTTTTTTGTATATCATTAACTATATCACCGTTGGAATCATATACAACGGCCCTGAGGAGTATTTCACCGAAAAATAGAATGTGTAGCGCAGCTTATATACGGGTCGTAGGATCTAAATGCCATTTCTACCATGTTTAAAAAGAGGGATAGAATATTTTATTTTGTTTCATAAAATCCTTATATAAAATAACCAGGTAATTTTATATAATAGTAATATATTCTTTAATTGTTTGTGTAATGTGAATAATATAAGGAGGAGTTTTGTGTTAAAAAGTACACGAAATATTGTTTTTATTTTTCTAGTTGTTGTACTAGTATTAAATATTTATATGATGAGGCAAATCAGTAATTTAAAAACTGAAGTTAATCAGCTAAAAGGAAATAATCAACAGCATTCACTAGAACACCGCATAAATACACTCCAGAACAAGTTAAATGATATTCAGGAGGCACAGAGGTGGATTACACCGGTTAAACCGGAACTCGGGCCCAGGATAGGAGATAACAAACAGGTAATAAAACTTTCCTGGCAGGTTAAAGATTATCAACAGGGGGAATCGGTGTCATTTTTTTACCGCAAGCCCGGTGAAACTAATTTTAATAGAATTGATGCGTCGCATACAGGTGGAGGGCGTTTTGAAGTTGAATTGAATACAGAAGTTAAGTTAAATCCCTTTATACAAGTAGTATTTAATGAAGAAAACAGTAAAAGTTCAAGAGCAATTGAATCCAATATTGGCGGTGAGTCTTTCCCTGAATATATTTATTATATAGCTGTGCAAAACGGTGACCAGGTGCGCAGCATTGAAGAAGAAAGAATAAACCCGGGTAAATTAGCGTATCACACGGTTTCTCCTTTAAAAGTGGAAATTAAGCCTCTTCCTCAAGGAGAATACGAGGTGGTATTGTTTGAGGAAAATCCTCAAGAACCCAATTTCAAGTTATCTTCAGCATTTTTAGAAGCTTACTACGATGAGAGACTTATATCCCGGGTAGAATTACAAAAATCCGGTTTACAGGAAAAAAGTTGGCAGGCTCCTATTTACAAGGGAGTTTTTGATAAAGAAAAAATAAATGCTTTGTCCCTTGAGCTTGAGTATGATAACGGGAAAACAATTAGAAAGGAACTTCCGAATATACTACGTTAAAATAGTCACCCGCGCGGGTGGCTATTTTATATTATTAATAACAAGCTGTCCTTTTGCATTTTTATAATAAGAAAATTTAATATACTGGTTGCTCTGGAGTTTGGTCTTAAGTTTGCCGTATGCAGGTAATTTAAAAGACTGCGGCTTGCCGTCAATTTTTATTTCCACGAAATTATTGTCTATTCTTCCTACATAAGTTCCTTCTGCAGTAATGTAGTTTTTACCCTTATTATTTTGTATAAACTTAAAATTATCGTTATCTGTGTTTAAGACAGTAATGTTTTTGGAAATATTACCTTTTATTTCAACCAGTGTAATAGGATAAGTCAATACCTGGTTAACAGCACTGTCTTTATCCGGTTCTGTCTCTTTTACCGTTATTACAATATTTTTGTTTTGCCTGTTAATTCCTATTGGAGTGATATCATAACCGCTGGTTCTTTTTTCACCCGAACTTATTAATACCAGGCTGTTTTCCAGGTTATATTTGCCGGGTTTGAAAACATAATATCCCCTTTTATTTTTAATGTCAGGTATTTCTTCTGTAATATTTGCCGGTAAATTTTTAAGGCTGTTAATTTCTTTATAGTTAATATCTTTTTGACTTTGATTGTCTTGACTGCTGCAGCCTACAAGAGCGATTGACATTATTAAGCCCAATACTATTGTTAGTAGTTTTTTCATAAAAATTTCTCCCTGTTAATTATTCTTGTGCTTTTAGACGGGTAAGTTTATATTTTGTTCCAGCGGACAGATAATAGGATGCATGTGTGTAAAATCCTGTAATTTCCTCTGTCTTTTTTAGAGATAGAAAGGGATGTTTTTTTTAGATGTCGAAATTATTATTATAAGCTATCTAAATTTTGGGGGGCCCGACATTGAAAAAATATGCATCACTGGTAATTATTCTATCATTTATTTTAGCAATTGGTTATTTCGCTAATACCGGAGAAATACTATCCAGCATCTTTAATAAAGTATCCCTTGGACAAGCCCGTGCTGTAGATGAACCTGCAGACAATAAAGGACATATAAATAATAATGAGAACTCTGCTGTTGAAAAAAAACCTGGTAAGGATGATGAGCCAGTGGAATCTTATCTTGAAAGAACTGTTGTATCAAATGAAGAAGGTAAAAAAATAATAAAAGAACCATCAAAGACTTTAGTACTTGTTAATAAAAAACGCAATCTTCCGGCGGGTTATGAACCACCTAACCTGGTAATCCCCAATATACCTTTTCCTTTTAAAGAAAACCTGGAAAAAAAATATCTGAGGAAAATTGCTGCCGGGGCGCTGGAAGAGTTGTTTAAAGAAGTCAAAAATAAAGGTCTTGATATGTATGGTTTGTCCGGCTATCGCTCCTATACAACTCAGAAAAATATATTTGATTACAAGGCCGAAATGCGCGGGGAAGAAGTAGCTAATAAAACCAGCGCTCGACCGGGACAAAGTGAACATCAAACGGGCCTTGCCATGGATGTGACCAGCCCGAAAGTTAATTTCAGGCTGCTGCAAAGTTTTGGGGAGACTGAGGAGGGTATATGGCTGGCGAAAAATGCCCATAAGTTCGGGTTTATAATAAGGTATCCCGAGGGGAAAGAGGATATAACTGGTTATAGTTATGAACCGTGGCATCTGCGTTATGTAGGGAAGGACATTGCAGAAGATATTTATGAAGAAAGAGTAACCCTGGAAGAGTATATGGCAAAAACATATACAGGAGAAAAGTAGGTTTTAAAAGGGCCCCGGGCCCTTTTTTCTTTAATCCTGAAAAATCTATGATCTGACATGTACCGGCGCTTTTCTTCGGCCTCAATCGCTTTTTGAATACGCCTCTGTACGTCCGCTCCGAGTACCACCGGCCTTTAAACGGTTGATGAAAGGTTTTCATACTTACGTTGTGACCAAAAAGTTCGTGAGGGGTTAATTAGAAAATGTTAATTATGTGTTTTTATGCTTGTTTGTTCTGGAAGGTTTATGTTTATGCTTCAAGAATAATTATATAAATTTATTTAATTATTAAGAGGTGATAATTATTGTCCAAGCCTGTTGTTTATTTTGCTAATGCCAGGTGTCATGCTTATGATTATGACTACGGGTTACTGGGAAAGTTTGAAGAGATGCTAAATAGGGTAAACCTGGAAAAATATATATCTGCTAAAGAATACGTGCCTGTCAAAATGCACCTGGGATCCCGTGGAGCTTACCGCACAGTACGGCCGGTATTTGTACGCAAAATAGTAGAAGCAGTAAATAAAATTAATGGACAGCCTTTTATTACAGAAAGTGTGCGTTTGCCGGGTTTAAAGTACCTGCAGGTGGCTAATGCTAATGGTCTAAATGAACAATCTTTGGGAGCGCCAATAGTTATTGCAGATGGTATTTTCGGTTTAGATTCTGTAAAAGTTGAAAGCGGCCCCATTTTGAATGAAATCGGCGTTTGTTCTGCAATATATGATGCCCCGGCCATGATAGTTGTTTCACACTGCAAGGGGCATATTGCCAGTGGTTACGGTGGTGCAATAAAAAACCTGGGAATGGGGGGCATTGCTTTTAAAGACCGCAGCAGCGGCATATCGCAGCGTGGGCGCATGCATTTCCTGGAAAATGAAGAGCTTACCTGGAACGAGGAAAAATGCAATATGTGTTACCAGTGTGTTAATGTATGTCCGCATGAAAGTTTAGCTTTTGATGAAAATAATCAACTGCAGATTGACCAGGAAAAATGTATTCGCTGTGGGCGCTGTGCACGCGTTTGCCCGGAAGGTGCATTAGTGCTGCCTCAAAATGAAGATTTATTTCAAAAAGTTTTAGCAGAGGCCACGTGTGCCGTACTAAAAACGTTTGATAAAAAAAGAGTACTATATATAAATTTTATAACAGAAGTAATCCCCGAGTGTGATTGCATGCCCATGACGGATACTCCCCTGGTTCCTGATATTGGGATAATGATTTCAGATGATATTGTGGCCATAGAAAAAGCAACACTGGATATGATTAATAAATCTCAATTAATTCAAGATTCTAAAGTTGGTGATAATGGGATTACTACCAATGAAAATATTTTTAAACAGGTAACCGGTAAAGATCCATACAAGCATGTAAAAGCTGCAGCTGAGTATGGACTGGGTTCGCTGGATTATGAAATAGAAATGATAGATTGTAAGCCCAAGCCGGACGGCAGTACGGCACCAAAAAGTGTATTGGACAAGTAGTTTTTGCAGCGGCGTTACTCTAATTATCTAAGCTGGAAATAATGTAATCTGCAATTTTCTCTTGCTGTAGTATTTGTTCATGTCCATATATGCTTCCAGGCAGTTTATTTAGTGGATTTACAGAAATAAAGCCGCCGTTCGTTAATAAGTGATCCTCCTGATCCAACAAGCAGGCTGACCGTGGAAGGACGATTAAATCCTGTGATGTTGCAAAAGTAGCTATGTCTATTCCATTTTTTTGAGCTTTTTTGACTACTTCTATTCTCCAGCTTTCTATTTTGGGTTTGTATTTATGCTGCAGCATAAGCTGGCGAACTGCTGTGCTGCCCCAGATGTAACCGTTGTTTTCCAGTATGTTTAAAATATAACCAGGTATGTTATAAATATTTCCCGTGAGCGGGGAATTTAGAGTAATTACATTTTTTATTTTATTAACCTTTTTATTGTCATTTTCTAAGTATTTGCTTACAAGGTTAAATGCTATAAGGCCGCCCAGGCTGTGCCCGACAAGTATGAACTTTGCTTTTGGGTAGGCCCGGGATACGTTTTCAATAAGATTATCCAGGTACATCATACTTATTTCAACAGGCTGTCCTGTATCTTCAATGCTGTATTTGTTGGGATGCCATTTACCGTTTATTATGTTTCCCCCGCGATAACTGTATTGTATAAACCTGCAGTCCTTATAATTAAAACCGTATGGAGTCAACTTCTTTCTAAAAAAATTAAAACACATGTTGTTATAGCAAGTCCCATCGCATTTTGTACTTAAACCTTTTATAAACACTATGTATGTGTTTGTAAAAGTGTTTTTTTTTGTACTTGCACCGGCGTTTTTTACCAGATAATTGCACAAGTAAAAACAGGTTATAAAAATTATAACCGCTGCTGCAGAATTGAGAAATAAAAAAGATTTTTTACTGGTCATATTTTTAGCAATTGCAAAAATTATATTATTTACTCCAGGTAATAATATGTAATTATTCTGTTAATTTTAGGTTTTTCAACAATGTTGAATTTTGTAAACTTACAATAGTATTGCTTATGTTATAATAAAAGTGTTTTCTATATTAATTTTAATCAAATTAGTACTGTTATTGCTAGGGGTTTTAAAAATGAGACGACAAGATGCGAGAAAAAGAATAATTGCCTTAATGGTAATATTAGGATTAATTTTTGCTGTACTAGTAGGAAGACTGGCTTATTTGCAATTAGTAAAAGTGAACAGGTATAAAACGCTGGCCAGGGAAAACATGGTGCGTATTATACCTATGAAAGCACCAAGAGGTAAAATAGTCGATCGTAATAAAAAAATTATAGTAACAAATAAGCCTGAGTATGCCCTGTCGCTTTCATTTCTCGGGATGAGTGAAAAAGAGCGCCAGAATATAAAGAAGCTGCTGGCCCAGATATTGTCCAGAGATAAAAGTTTAGAACTTACAGCAGCTGAGTGGCACGAAAAAATAGAAGAAAAACTAGAAAAACAGACTAAGTCATATATACCTGTTAGAATTGTTTCCGGGGTATCCTGGAATACAGTGGTTGAAGTGAAAGAACGGGGACTTGATTTGCCCGGTGTGATTGTAGAAGAAGAACCGGTACGGCAGTATCCCCACGGAGACTTGCTTGCTCATGTGGCAGGTTATGTCCGGCAGATTAACAGCCAGCAGTTAAAGGCTCACCAGGATGAAGGTTATCAACTGGGTGATATGTATGGCCAATCCGGCCTGGAGAAATCGTTTGAAAAGTATTTACGCGGTGAGAAAGGGGCCCAGCGTATAGAAGTAGATGCATACGGGAGGCCTGTAAATGTGTATGGTGTCAAAAAATCTATTCCGGGAAGCGACCTGGTTTTAACTGTGGATAACAGGTTGCAAAAGGCTGCAGAGGAAGCATTGGTAGAAGGGATAAAAATGGCCCGGGAAAACGGGCACGAAGAAGCTGAAAATGGAAGTACGGTAGTTATGGATGTTAATAGTGGTGCTGTACTGGCCATGGCCAGCTATCCTTCTTATAACCCCGAGATCTTTACAGGCATAGTGACACAAGAAGAATTAAAAGGAATATCTTTATTGAACAGGGCTATAAATGCTTATCCTCCTGGATCAGTATTTAAGCCAGTTACTGGTGCGGCTATATTGGAAAACGATATTGTAAATCCTGATCATGCTATTTCAGATCCGGGTTATTATATGCTTGGAAGTACGCGATTTAATGATTGGAAGCCCGGGGGACATGGGAAAGTTGATTTTAGAAAAGCTCTGCAAGTGTCCTGCAACACGTATTTTTATAAGTACAGTCGTAAAGTTGGACACGAGGCAATAGCTCATTATGCCAGGGAATTTGGCCTGGGGCAAAAAACTGGTATAAGATTACCCGGGGAAGAAAAAGGATTATTACCAACTTTGGAAAATAAGCGTAAAAAATTTGATAAGAACAGCTGGGAATACGATTGGCATACTTATGACACATTAAATATGGGAATCGGACAGGGATACAGTAAGTATACTCCCCTTCAGCTGGCAAATTATGTATCTTCTATTGCCAACGGTGGAACCTTGTACAAGCCTTATGTTGTAGAAAAGATTGTAAAACAGGACGGGAGCCTTGAAAAAGAGTACGAGCCAGAAATTAAAAAAACAGTGGATGTATCTGAAAAAACGTTGCAAATAATCAGGGAAGGCATGCATATGGTTACACAACCTGGCGGTACAGCTGCAGGAGTTTTTTGGGACTTCCCAATTGGTGCTGCAGCTAAAACAGGGTCTGCAGAGGTAGGTGACCATGATACACATGCTCTTTTTGCTTCCTTTGTTCCGTATGAAAATCCTGAAATAGCGGTGATTACAATTATAGAGCACGGGGGTTCTGGGAGTGCATCAGCGGGGCCCGTTGCCCGTGATATACTGGATGTTTACCTTGAAATAAATAAGGATCTTATTGATTACCAGGAGCCTCAAAAATAATCTTTATCTTTGTTTCCGGGGGGACTTTACTCCCCGGTTTTATATTTTGTTTGACAGCTAACCCGGTACCTTCGGGATCTAACAGCAGTTGAATGTTTTGTAATGTGTTAGCTGTTTCTTTTATTGTAAGTCCTTTCAAGTTTGGGACAGTAATTTCTTCATTTTCTCCGGTTGTAGAAGCCAGTTTTAAGTTTATAGTACTACCTTTGCTTACCCTGGTGTTTGGAGAAGGCTGCTGGCTGTTTACAATGTTTCCCTCGCCGGTAGTACTGAATCTCAAGCCTAAAGAGTTTAGTATTTTTTTAGCACTTTGTACCGGGCGGTTTTTTAAACCAGGGACGGTTACATTAGACTGCTGGAGATTATCTTTTTGTTCCCCGGAATTTGAAGTTGAGATGCGCGGTATGTCCAAGTATCTTAGAGTATTTTCTGTTATATTCTTAAAAGCAGGTGCTGCAATTTCTCCTCCGTGATATCTTGGGCCTTCAGGGTCCGCTATCATAACCAGGACAGAAACCTGCGGGTTGTCTGCCGGTGCAAACCCTGCAAAGGATGCCACATATTTTCCTTCTATATAACCACTATCTCCCACGACCTGGGCTGTACCCGTCTTCCCGGCTACGCGATAACCTTCTATATAAGCCTTTTTACCTGTTCCCTGGGAAACTACTTTTTCTAACATGCTCCTTATTATTTTAGAAGTGTCTTTTGAGATTACTTTTCTTTTAATATGTGGTTCGAATTTTTTAACAGTTTTCCCCCCGGGGGTTGTAATTTCTTCTACAATATAAGGCTTCATAAGTTTTCCGCCGTTTGCTGCTGCCGATATTCCATTTATAAGTTGAATGGGAGTTACGGCTATAGATTGTCCAATAGCCATTGATGCAATATTTAATTCGGTAGCTTCTTTTTCTGGAATCATAATACCTTTTTCTTCCCCGGGTAAATCTATACCGGTGCTTTTATTGAAACCAAAATCTTTTATATAAGGGTAAAAACCTTTTTTACCAAGTTCCAGGGCAACTTTTACAAATCCTGGGTTGCAAGAATTTTGAACTACTTCTTCGAATGTTTGTATGCCGTGTCCCCCGTTTTTCCAACAATGAATTCTTTCCCCGGAAACATTAATATAACCGGGGTCGTAAAATGTATCCTGTGGGCTAACAGTGTTTGTTTCAAGTGCTGCAGAAGCAGTGATGATTTTAAAGGTAGAACCTGGTTCATAATTGTACCAGGCAGCAGGATTGTGGTTCCAAACTTCTTTTGAGCTTTTTTCCCAGTGATTGGGATTAAATGTAGGCGTATTTTCCATGGCCAGTATTTTGCCGGTTTGTGGATCCATTACTATTCCAACTGCTAATTTAGGATTAGTAGTCTGCATAATTTTTTTTAATTCTTTTTGTACATAATACTGTATAGTCTTATCTATAGTAAGTGTCAGGTTGTTTCCCTGTTTTGGTTTAACATATTGTTGCGTGGTGCCTGGTATTTTTCTTCCAAGTGCATCGAATTCGGCAATGATCTTTCCGCTTTTTCCTTTTAATGTGCTGTCGTAGCTTTTCTCTATACCAAGCAGTCCCTGGTTGTCAATGCCGGTAAAACCCAGTAAATGAGAAGCCATAGGACCGTTTAAGTAAAAACGGTCGCTTTCTTGTACTGATTTTATGCCTTCCAGCTTTAAGTTTTTTATTTTTTGAGCAGTTTCAAAATTAATTTTACGTGCTATCCATTGAAATTCATTACTTCCAGTTAATTTTTTAATAATAGTATCTTTGTCCAGGTCAAGTAATGTACTTAATTTTTGAGCAGTTTTATCTGGATTATTTATTTCTTTGGGAATGGCATAGATTGAATCAACACTTATGTTAGTAACAAGCTTATTTCCCCTGGAGTCTTTTATTATGCCGCGGCTTGGAGCCAGGGATATGCTGTGAATTCGTTTATTGGATGCTTTATTTTCTAATTCTTCTCCTTGTACAAGTTGAATCCAAACTAAATGAGCAGTTAATAATATAAAAGATAAACTAAATAAAATAAAAACTTGCGTAAGTCTTCTATGTACGATATTTTTTTTGTTCATTGTTTTTCACCCTTGAATTTAAAATTTAAGTTTTGTAACAATAAAGTACCTTTGATCATATTATTATAAAGATGCAACGGCGAACGGGTGATGCCATGAATTTATATATGGTGTTACACGATAGATACCCGGGTTAAAATACCCCGGGTATTTTAATTTTAGATAATATTTCTTATTGTATTTTTCTACTTTTTTGGTTTTTATTCCTTTGTTTTTATTAAGTATCCCGGCTAAAAATATTTACTTTTGTGCAAGATAAATAAAAAGGAGGGATAGTTATGCGCAGAGGAAAGATCCCTTTTGTAGGGAGTAATATGTCACTCAAACGCCCGATTGAAGAGATATTTCGTGTAATGGATGATTCTTTTGAGAGATTAAAGAAAATTTTTGTAGATGTCTACGAGGAAAATAATACAATAGTTGTAGAAGCTGATTTGCCGGGGTTTAAAAAGGAAGATGTCAGGGTTGATGTTAGAGATGATTCATTGTTTCTCCATGCCAGCCGTGACAATAATGAAGAAGAGAAAAACAGAAATTATTATCGCAGAGATCGAGTAGATGCACAACTTAAAGAAGAGATATCCCTTCCTTTAGAAGTAGACAAGGAAAATGCTGCTGCCACGATGAAGGATGGGGTTTTAGAAATAAGATTGCCCAAAGTAGAAAGTTATGAGGATGTTAATCGCATTGATATTAAATAATTATTATAAAGAGATATAAAAATGGCCTTAAGGCCATTTTTATTATAGTTTAAGTGATAAGTTTTCAAAGGACAAAAAGCATTTTTTGAAGAATATTCACAGCAGGGCGAATCTCTCTTCTATTTTGCTCAATTACTTTAAAGAAGGAAAGTTATAAGTATGAAATTTGACATGGAATTGACGCGAAAAAATTTAATTATGCTAAGTATATTATTCTCTCTTGTTTTAATCATTTTATCTTTCTTTATAAAAGGTATATATTTAAAAGAAAATTTTAATATATTTACAGGTAATTTATTAATACAATTAATAATAGGAATAACTTACGGAATAGCTGCAGGAAGTATAAGCCTTTTTTTATTGATTAAATTAAAAATTTTTAAAGAACTGAAAAGTCTTTTTCAAGAATTAATAATAAAGACGAAAATAACTATGCCCGTTATCTTGTTTATTTCTATTAGTGCAGGTATAAGTGAAGAATTAATGTTTCGTGGGGTTCTACAACAATTAATTGGTATTTGGTGGTCTTCACTTATGTTTATTGCCTTACACGGATATTTTAACCCTTGTAATTGGAAAATAACTACGTACGGCCTGCTCATGTTCTCAATAAGTTTAGGCCTGGGCTTATTGTATGAGACCTGTGGTTTAGTTTCTGTTATTTCAGCCCATGCACTGGTAGATATAGTTATTTTTCAGGGACTGTTAGTAAATGTATCAGAATCTAGTTAGTTGTTAAATCTTCTGAATGGAAGTGATTTTATGAGTGATTATAAGTTTATAGAAATGTATTTAGATAAAAATTCTAACGGTAGGCCTGGAGTTAAAATTAAACCTAAGGCCCTGGTAATTCATTGGACTGCTAATACTGACGTGGGAGCGGATGCAAAGGCAAATAGAAATTACTTTAATAATTCCGGTGATTATGCAAGTACTCATTATATTGTAGATGATCAAGTTGTAATACAATGTTTGCCGGAAGATGAAATGGGTTTTCACGTTGGTTCAAGCTACTACAAACCTGATGCACTGAAGTTATTAAGCAATTATCCCAATGACTGTACAATTGGTATAGAAATGTGTGTGAATAAAGATGGGGATTTTCAAAAAACCTATCAAAATACTGCGGCTTTAAGTACGGAAATAGTAAACCGGTACAATTGGAACCAGGAGAATCTCTGGCGCCATTATGATATTACCGGCAAATATTGTCCCAGGTATTTTGTAAACGATATTACAGCCCGGGAATATAATTTTTCATCTGCCAGCAAGGGGTGGGAAAGTTTTCAAGATGAAGTATTAAGAGTTTCAGAAGAAAATAACAGTAGCAAGGGACTATTTAAGGATTTACAGGGGTACTGGGCACAAGAAACAATAGAAAGAGCTTATAAACTGGGGCTGGTTTCTGGGGTAAGTGAAGATGAATTTGCACCGGATAAATTTTTAACGCGGGCTGAAGGCGTTGTTTTACTTATGCGATTATATGATGAAATTAAAGAAACCGGTATTACTTAGCTCCGGCTTCTTTTAATAATTTTATAACCTCAGAGAAGTTGTCATTTTCTGCTATCATCAAAGCTTTTAACCCGTTTTTACTTTGCAGGTTTACGTCGGCACCGTTGTCTATAAGCTCTTTTATAATATCCAGGTGCCCTTTGTGTACTGCTGCCATCAATGCAGTTATACCGTCTTCACTTTGGGTGTTCACGTTAGCACCTTTTTTAAAAAGGGATTTTATCATGGAAAGATGACCATTATATGAAGCTAATATGAGTGGTGTTGCATCGTAAACATTTTTTACTTCGGTGTCCATACCGGCATCTATAAAAATTTCTACTGCAAGATTATTGCCTTCGTCTACCGTTTTAAAAAAAGTTTCTCTATCGTTTGATATATTCATATCTTCTAATTCCTTTTGTGCGTCTTCTGGGGTTCTCGGAAAATCTGCATGCATATCTATCACCCTTTCATTTTTGTGGACCTAAAAACTCAAGTATATAAAAAACTCTGGTTAGTTTACCAGAGAGTAATTCTATTATGTAAAATTAATTCCTGCATATTTTTTAAATTATGTTCAAAATTAAATTTGTTTGTAAATAAACACGTTTTGTTATTGTGCAAAAATTCTAAAAACATAGACTAAAAAGAAGAGCCCGTTAAGGGCAAATAACGTAAAGAAGATGAAAGAAACTTCGATGTTATTCTACATTTTGTTACTTTTATAGTCAATGTTTTTTATATATTAATTATTGGTTATTTTCAGTTTATAAAATTGAGTCTATACTAAAATATAATAATACTAACAGGGAGTGAAAGTATATCAGTGAAGGAAAAGTTTTAGCAGTTAATTTTAGTGAGGTCAGGGGAAATAAAAGCAGTGTAGAAAAGATTAGGGTTATTGAAGATTGGGGAGTAGAAGGCGACGTACATGGAGGAAATTGGGACCGGCAGGTAAGTATTTTTCCCGTGGAATCCTTGCAAAAAGTTCCAGATTATAAAAAAGAAGAAGTACTTAATGGAGAATATACTGAGAATATAACAATTTCCGGTGTAGCATTAAATGATTTGATGGAAGGTAGTACAATAAGGGTTGGAGAAGCTGTAATTAAAATTATGCATGTAGGTAAGGAAAAATTTAAGGAAAACGGTCGTCCTTATATTGTGAGCAGGGAAGGTCGTTTTGGTCGTGCATTAAAAGGTGGAAAAGTTCAGACAGGTGACTCCGTGAAAGTAATATAATGGAAGTAATACAAGAATAATATAAGTTTGTAAGGTTAAAAAAACTTGATTTATTTGTAAAAAAGAAACTCTTGCTGTAAAAATAACAGCAAGAGTTTTTTTTACTAGATATTTAGGTAGGTTTAATATTTTTTTTAACCTTTTAATTTAGTATATAAAAAAACACGTTATGAAAGGAGGGTGTAAATAATTAGTGCAATTAATTTTATAAAAAGGATAGTAAAAACTAAAAATGATAATTTATTGCATATTAGTAATAAAGATTATCTTTTAAAACTAATAAAAATTAATCAAAATATGGGTTATAAAGTGTTTATTTTGTATTTCGATATTATAAAATTTCGTGAAATAGAACAGGTTTGTGGAAGTAGAGCAGCTGAAAAAATAATTAACTTAGTCAGGGAAAAGCTTGAAAATAAGATACCATTTGAAGAAAATGTAAATATTTTAAGAGTTAGCAATATATGGGGCGATGATTTCATTGTCGTGGGTGCTTGTAGTAGTAATTGTGATATAAGAAAGCTGCAAGAAATTGCACTAACCTCGCGGGTTAAAATATTAGACATGATAAACTCGGATGTCAGAGAAATAAGTGGGCAGGAAATAGAACTGCATGTTGGGTACTCAGTTATGTCTTACAGTGATAGTTTTAATATGGGAAGTAAGTTGTATGCAGCAATCCGGGATGCCCAAAATGTGGCCAAGGGGAAGGTTGATCTTAGTGTAGCCGAGGTCTTTCCTGAATTTAAAGAAATAGTAGAGAAAGAACAATTAAATGTAGTGTATCAACCCTTAGTATCTTTAAGTTCAGGAAGGATATTGGGTTGGGAATCGCTTGTACGTGGTCCTGATAATTCTGCTTATCGATCTCCTGCTGTGCTTTTTAAATTTGCCGAGCAAACAGATATGCTTTATGCAATAGAAAAAGTTTGTAGGAAAAAAGCTATAAAGGATTTTGGTGAGCTCGGGCCCGGGCAAAAAATTTTCGTAAATATACACCCTCGTACAATAAGCGACCCCAATTTTGTCAGCGGGGAAACTTTAAACCTGATAAAAGAATCGGAATTTCAACCAGAAAATATTGTATTTGAGATAACAGAAAGACATCATATTAAAGACTATGCGCTTTTTAATGAAACGCTATATCATTATCGAAAGCAGGGGTACCTGGTAGCTATAGATGATATGGGTGCTGGATTTTCATCACTTCAGTCTCTTGCTGAGATTAAGCCTGATTACATAAAAATTGATATGTCCCTGGTTCGTGATATTAATAATGACCGTGTAAAAAAATCGCTCATAGAAACTTTTACAGCTTTTGCCGAGAAAATTGACTGCCAGGTTATTGCTGAAGGCATTGAAACAGCGGAAGAATTAGAAACTCTGGCCAGTATAGGTGTACATTACGGGCAGGGTTTTTATCTTGCCAGGCCGTCTTTCCCTAAACCGTATATGAAAGGCAATGTAATAAATGAAATTTTAACAATAAAATATGAACAGACCTGGGGGTATTCTTTGAAGGTAAAAGATATAGCCGAGGCTGCTTCAAAATGCGAAAAGAATATGCCGGTGAAAAAAGTCAAAGAATTATTTGATGTTTATGAACCAATTAACGGGCTAGTAATTGTAGAAGATAATCGTCCCGCAGGTTTACTAATGTACCATAATCTTAACCAACTGCTTGGAAGCCAGTATGGTATTCCCCTGTATTTTGACCGTCCGGTAAGTGAAGTAATGGATAGAATGCCCTTGATTATTGATGAAAATACTACCGTAGAACAAATCTCACAGGTAGCCATGAACAGGGAAAGAAAAAAACTGTATGATTCAATAATAATAACCAGGGATGGAAACCTGGCAGGCGTAGTCTCTGTACAAAGACTTCTTGATACATTAACAAAGATGCAGCTGGAAATGGCTAGAGGAACTAATCCTTTAACAGGGTTTCCTGGCAATATAGCTATTGAACAAAAGTTTTACTATTTGAGCCGCCGGGGTTTTAATTTTGCAATTGTTTACGTAGATCTGGATAACTTTAAGGCCTATAATGATAGGTATGGTTTTGAAGATGGAGACCAGGTAATACTTTTTACAGCACGACTCCTTAAAAGTATTTTTAAGAAGTATGTTTCGCAGGGTTTTATTGGACATGTCGGGGGGGATGATTTCATATTAATGCTTGATGAAGATAACGCTGATTATATTTGCGAAAAAATTAAGCGTTGTTTTGACCGGCTTATACCAGGTTATTACAATATAGAGGATCGTACTAATAATGCATATAAGGGGTACAACCGTCATGGAGATGAAACATGGTACTCCATTATGTCAATATCTATGGCAATAATAGATTGCAGTAATTCTAAGTATAAAGATTTTAAAGTTGTTAGTCAAAAGGCTTTTGAATTAAAGTATTATGCAAAATCTATTGATAGAAGTGTTTATGTTAGAGACAGGCGCATATCAAGATAAGATGTTTAAAAATTTTATCTCCCGGGGGTTAACTAATTGAAAATAGGACAAAAAATATACTTTATCATATTTATAATCCTATTAATTACCTGCGTGTCTTATGGTGTTATGTATTTACAAGTAGAAAGTTTAAAAGATAATATGAATGAGACGTTTAGTACTTCTAAAAAAAACATGGAAGTTATGAAGTTGCAATCTAATTACTGGACATCTATCGATACTTTAAAAGATTTTTTAATCACAGCAGACGAACTAAAATATGATGCTTTCGGTGAAATTTCTTACAAGTCTATAACGCAGGAAGAAAAGTTAATTAAACTAACTAAGAATAAGGAAGCCAGGGAACATTTAAAAAAATTGCAGTCGCTGCACATATCTTTTACTAAACTTGTTAACGAAAAAATGGTTCCACTGGTGAGAACGGGCGAAAGTGTAAAAGCCCTTAATTTGTATAGTAAGGAAATAAAACCCAAGGCCTTGCAATCTATGGAAGAATTAAAAACATATTTAGATCTGCACAAGAAGGAAATGGAAAAAATTAATGATGTATCAGCCAAGAAGGCTAACCTGGTCAAAAACTTAACTATTATTATAGGGATAATTATTATTTTACTCGGGATTCTCATAAGTGTGTCAGCATCAAGAGCTATTATCAGGCCGTTAAAGAGGTTATCAACAGAAGTTAAATTAGTAGCAGGAGGTGATTTAACCAAGAAAATTAATTTGAAATCAAAAGATGAGCTAGGGGATCTCGCTGCGGCTTTTAATGAAATGATTGACAATTTCAAACAAATACTTGGAAGCATCAAGGATTATTCTTTGAATCTTTCAACCCAAAGTGAGGAAATGTTTTCTGCTACAGGACAGGTTAGTTCTAATATGAGTAAAATTACCAGTAATGCAAATGATGTAACTACAGCGGTACAACAAACATCTCAAAATGCCCAGGATGCAGCTGACAAATCGCAGGAGATGTACAGCAGTGCTGAATATGGTGGACAGGCAGTTGATGAAACAGTACAAAAGATAAGAGATATAGATACTGCTTCACATGATGTAGCTGACAAGCTTCATGAAATGGAAGATAAGCTGACTAAAGTAAATGAAATAACGGATACAATTACAGGTATAGCTGAGCAAACAAATTTACTAGCTTTAAATGCAGCAGTAGAAGCAGCAAGAGCGGGAGAACATGGAAAAAGTTTTGCTGTCGTAGCAGATGAAGTACGCAGTTTAGCCGAGCAATCGGCAGAAGCAGTAAAAGGAGTAGAATCTATAATAACAGAAATACGGCAAGGCATGTTTGCCTTAAATAACAGTATGAAAGCAAGTACAGAAATAGTTAAGCAGGGTGTATCTACTGCAGAAGATGCTGGCAAAACAATTAACGATATTGTTTGCTTGATTAAGGAGAATGTTTCCTTAATATATGAAATATCACAAATGGCTCAGAAAAGCAGTTCTTCAATAGAAAATCTAGCGTCATCTTCAGAACACATTAATTCAACTATGCAGCAAGTTACTACTTTTTCAAAGGAACTTGCCCGGATGTCAGAGGAGTTAAGCAGGTTAACCACGCGCTTCAAGTTGTAGAACAAGTTGTTAAAATAATGTTTAATTTTCCTTAACAAATTTTACTTTAGTTTCAATCTGCTTTTATAAATATTTGCTATATTCTAAGTCGAACAATTTTTTACTAAATTTTTATGAAGGAGAGATAGCATGTTCAGACCCTTGTCTAAGTTAGCATTAGTATTTGCTGTTGTGTTTTTGCTGGCAGGTTTAGTAGCCGGCTGCGGCGGTAACTCCGATTCCGGTCAAGAGCAAAGTGCTGATCAGAATGATGGTAAAGAAGAGTTAAGCGGTACATTACAGGTTAACGGTTCTACTACTGTAACCCCTGTTGCTCAAGCCTGGGCAGAAAAGTTTCATCAGAAGCATTCTGGCGTAGAAGTAGTTGTTAGTGGTACAGGTTCTGGTAATGGTATAGCAGCTCTTATCAACGGTACTACAGATATTGCTATGGCATCCCGCAAAATGAAAGAAAAAGAAGAAGCTAAGTTTGATGGCACACCTAAGTGCCACGTAGTCGGTCGCGACGGAGTTGCTATTGTTGTACATCCTGGTAATTCTGTAGAGTCTTTAACTATGGAAGAAGCAAAAGCTGTATTTACTGGTGAAGTTACTAACTGGAAGGAAGTTGGCGGAGCAGATCAAGAAATCACTGTTTACACCAGGGATACAAGCTCCGGTACTTACGGATTTGTTAAAGAAAAAGTATTAGAAGATGAAAATTTTGCTAAAGCTGCACGTAAAACTGCATCCAACGCTTCCATGGCAAAAACTATAGCACAAGAAGAATCCTCCATTGGCTATTGCGGTCTTGCATTTGTTGATGACAGCCTCAAAGCTGTTAGTATCAGCGCAGATGGTGCCGATCCTGTTAAGCCCAGCTTTGAAACTGCAGCGTCCGGAGACTACCCCGTTGTGCGTGACTTAAACATGTATACTATCGGTGAAGCTGAAGGTTTAGCAAAAGCATTCTTTGATTACGGATTCAGTGAAGAAGGTCAGGCAATAGTTAAAGAAATTGGTTACCTGCCTGTTAAGTAATAAACTTAAAAATTTATAAATAGAAAGTGCGAGTGAAATACTCATAATTCTGCGGTCCTTAACGGGGCCGCTTTTTTATTTAAAATATCTTCTTAAAAAACTCTGCTAATTATATTAAGCTAAAGTTATAATGTGATGTTCAGGAAGAAATTACATGTACTGTTTAAAAATAATGCTCCAGGTACGTATACGCTTATAATAGCAGTCTTATAAAAGAAGGGAATGTATTAACCTGGTCAGAAGGCCGTTAGATATTGCAAGTTATTATATTATTAGTAAACCAATTTAAAAATCTCAGGAATTTATATTTAAATTTATATTAAATTAAAATATGTTTATTTTTTTTTAATAATCAGTTTATAAATAAATGGTAAATTTATTATAAATAAAAGGTTTCTAGTATTTTTTTGTTAAGTAGAATTGCTGCAGCTTAGTTTAAAATTATATACAGAGGTGTAAATAATGTCTTTAGCTAAAAAGAAGTCAAATACAAGTAATAAAAATTCTAAGCCTCGGAAAGTTAATGCTAATAATAAGCAATCTTGCAGCTTATCTAATCAGTTTGAAAATCCTATTATTCATGTGGATATAAAACAGCAAAAAGTATTAGTTAATAGATTATGTGAAGTATGGACTCATGAACGTATGGATATAATTTAAATTTATAATATATTATAATTTACTTTCCTGATCCCTGATTGAACAACTAACCCCAATTCTTTTAACGCTTTCAAAAGCGTTATTTTTTTGTTATATGAACAATAAAAAAAACTGTCCTATTTGTAAATAGAACAGTTCTAAATCTATGCTCTCATATTTTATGCAGATTTGGTAATCCAATCACGATAGTCGTATAGAAAATCTGTTATTTTATTAGTGTAATAATTTTTAATCTCTATTTGTATATTATCCAGATATCCATTTAGGTATTTTAGTATATGAGTCTTGTGATACTTATTTAAGTTGTTGAAATAAAAGTTTTTACACAGCTTTTTCGATATTTCAGTTGTATCTAAAAGAAAATCAAAATAAAACGGCAAGCAGATATCCAAAACTACATCAATTGATTTGATACTTAAGTAGTTTAAAAAGCGATTTTTATTTTCAGCTTTATAAATAATGCTTATTTCATCATGTGATGGAAATACATGTACTAGCTGTGCGCTTCCTTGTAAGTTTAAAATTTCTTTTATCTGATTATAGTTTAAAAAGCTTATATTTTTGCTTATTGAGGAAGTTATTTTGTAATGCAATTCATTTAATTTTTTTGAAGACAACAGTTCTTTTATTACTTCATAATTATTTATATTTTTTTTATTAAATATTTTTTCTAATACATAATTTAATTCTTTTTTTTGAATTTTAAAAAAGTTATCTACTTCGTTGCTAATAATGTTATGGCAATTTTCTACTGTTCTATGTGTAGCTTCATCCAGCAAAAATTGGCTAAGACTATTACTAGTTAATATAGAAAGAAATAAATTGTATTTAATATTAGTGTTTAGCATATTAGTTAGTGTGTCGGGCAAAAAATTTCCTCCTAACATAAAAACTAGATGTATTTTATAATTAGCTTATTAATTTAATGTTGAATTTATTTAAATAAAATTAAAATTTTATGAAAAAATATTCCATAATTGTATAAAATATCTTTTAGTGTAATATAATACAGATTAAACATTTTTATTGTAAGGGGAAAGTTAGATGATAAGAAGCCGATACAGGTATAATAATGTAGATAATCAAGCTTTGGAGAATGTACAAAAAGATATGTCTCGTGATATTGATGAATATAGTAAGATTCGTAAAGAAAGAAAAGGATGGCTTAAACAAAGGTCAGAAAAGCGACAGTATGTAAAGGATAGAAATGAACGATATAAACAAACAGAAAATTTACGTAATGATGTGAAGCGAGAGCTGCGTGCTGTAGGTAATATAGAAAAACGAATAGGCAGGATTCGTTCCCCAGAAGTACAGGAAGTAGTTTATGATATTTTAAATCAGGCCAGGGAACGTGGGATGTCAGTAGATGAAGTTTTGCAAGCACTTCCTGACGGGGGAATAAAAGGACGTGTATCACCTGCGTCAAGAAGCAGTTTGTATTGGATTTTGGGGTCTTTATTATTATCTGCCCTGATATTTCCGTCAGCAAATCAAAATATGCGCAATTTTGCCGGGAAAGTTGCAGATGGAGCTTCTGATCTATCTGATAAGCTGCAAGCTTTTGTAGAAGAAACCAGGGAAGGCCTGGAGGATATAATTGCAGAAGCTCATTTTAACAGGCTTAAAAAATCAATGGACAGTGGGGATGAAGGGGAACCACAGGCATAAAATAATTACAGGAGGATATTAGTATGGCAGATATGGAAAGTATAAATAACAAGTTAGATCAAGCTTCACAACTGTTAAATGAAGCAGTGGATTTAAGCACAGAATTAAGAAAAGAAGGCCCCGGAAACAGTAAAGAAGTTTCTGCTGCATGGGAAAATTTTTTAAATAATTTTTTTTCATATATAAAAACAAAAAGTAAGGAAAGCGGCCAGAATTTAATGGCCGGTATATCCTGGAGAAAAATAAAACCATAAAAAACAGCCTTTTATAAAAGGCTATTTTTTATTTGTTTAGTATATCAAGTCCCTGGCTCATTATAGAACTGACAAAAACAACGCCCCATTGTGAGGGATCAAGTGAGCATGTCCCAAAAATTCTTTGCCCGGCAGGTAAATGAATTGCTGAAAAGAGCAAACCTGCAGAAGATGCTACTGCACTTCCTACATATAAGTTTGATGATGTTTTGTTATCCTTATTTTTGCGGCAATCAAGTACATGTAAAAGCTGACTTAGGGTAATTGAACTCAGCGTCATGCTGCGTGCAGTGGAAAGATTGTACCGGTTTAATCCCCACATGTATGCTCCGATTCCTGTAATTCCAATAGTAAGACCGCGGCTTATTATCTGGTTTCTTGTCTTTTTGTCTATAAAAGCTTCATCTTTATCCCTTGGTGGCTGTTTTATCAGGTCAGGAGGGAATTTGTCTATAGACAATGCTAAAGCAGGTAATCCATCTCCTAACATATTCAGCCACAGCAGTTGAATAGGAAGCAGTGGAAGCGGTAGGCCTCCTGCTACGGCAGTAAACATCAGGATAATTTCACCAACATTAGTAGCAAGAAGGTAGCGTATAGATTTCTTAATATTTTCATAAATTCCACGTCCTTGTTCTACGGCAGTTACAGCTGTACCAAAATAATCATCTGTAATAATTATTTGTGCAGCTTGTTTTGTAACATCTGTACCGCTTTTACCCATGGCAATTCCTATGTCTGCTTCTTTAACTGCTGGAGCATCATTTATTCCGTCGCCTATCATGCCAACAATATGCCCCTGTTGTTTAAAAGTATTTATAATTAATACTTTTTGATTCGGATAAAGTCTTGCAAATACTCTTACTTTGTGAATAACATTTATTAAATCATTTTCATCCATTTCATCTATTTCTTTGCCTGTTAGCACTTCATTCGAACTATTTACCAGGCCTAATTCGCTTCCAATTGCAAATGCGGTTTGTTTATGATCTCCGGTAATCATGGCTACTCCTATTCCTGCCTGTTTACACTTGTTTAAGGCATGAGTAACTTCGGGCCTTGGAGGATCGGTCATACCTATCAGGCCTAGAAAGACTTGTTCTGTTTCTTCATTCTTTTCCACGTTATTTTCAAAGGCTTCCGGAAGTATTTTATATGCTACTCCGAGTACGCGCATGCCGCGTGTAGTCATGTAGTTGTTTGCTTCAACGATGGACTGGTAGTATTCATTGTCCAGTAAATTTTTATTGTTTTCAGCTCGATAGTGAGTACAGTTTTCTAATATAACTTCAGGAGCCCCTTTTGTAAAAGCTATATACTGGTTTTTAGGCCCCCTGCATATCTGCGTCATTTTGCATTTCTCAGAATCAAAAGGAATCTCTCTAACAGGCATGTATTCTTCATTCAAGTTATTTAAATTAATCCCTGCACGACCGGCTGCAGTAAGTATTGCACCTTCTGTTGGATCTCCTTTTACTTCCCATTCGTTATCGTTTTTAACAATTTTAGACGTACAGCATTGTGCTGCAGCACAAAGGGTAAAGTATATATTATCCTGGTTGTGTATATCTTGACCGTTTGCAGGTTTAATAAAGCCATTTTCAGGGTTATATCCATCTCCTTCAATACTCCACCATTCATTTTGTCCACAGTAAACAAGTTTTATAGTCTGCTGATTTTGAGTCAGGGTACCCGTTTTATCAGTACAGATCATTGTAGCACATCCCAGCGTCTCTACTGCCGGCAGTTTTCGTACAATTGTATTTGCTGAAGCCATTTTGTGTACGCCGGAAGCAAGGGCAAGAGTTACAATAGCCGGCAGTCCCTCGGGGATTGCAGCGACCGCTAGGCTTACCCCTGTTATAAGCATTTGCAGCAGTGATCCTCCGCGCATTAGTCCTGCAATAACAACAATGCCGCTAACAACGGTAGAACCCTTTAATATGGTTTTCCCAAGGTCTGCTAATCTTTTTTGCAGTGGGGTCGTTTCATTATCATTATTATTTAACATTTGTGCTATATGTCCGAGTTCTGTGTCCATACCCGTGCCAACTACAATTCCTTTTCCATGTCCCTTGGTAATTATGGTTCCCATAAAGGTAAGGTTATGGCAGTCCAATAAATACATGCAGTTGTTTTCTGTAGAAATTTTCTTGGGTACGGGATAAGATTCCCCTGTTAAGGCAGATTCTTCTACTTCCAGTGCGTTTGATTCTATTAACCTGGTGTCAGCAGGTACAATATTACCCTGTTCGATTATTATTATATCACCGGGTACTAATTCTACCGCGGGAATAGATTGTTCTCTGCCATCACGGATTACAGCAGCAGTAGATGTTGTCATTTTCTTTAATGCAGATAAGGATCCTTCTGCCTTGTGTTCTTGTACAGCACTTAAGACGGCATTAATAATTACAATTGATATAATAGCCAGAGCATCACCTTTCTCGCCTAACAGCAGACACACAACGCTGGAGCCGACAAGTACATATATAAGGAAGTCTTTTAGCTGTGCTAATACTCTACTAAAAAAACTTGGAGGGGGGGGTTCAGCTAACATGTTTTTGCCGTATAAAGTCAGGCGTGAATTCACTTCTTGTAGATCTAGTCCTGTTGAACCACTGCTGTTTAATATATCTATTACTTTTTCCCTGGACATCATGGCCCATGGTTTCGTGTAAATACTTTCATCATTAGTATTATCAGAGGCAGCTGCATATTGTTTTACGGCCAGGTTGTCGTAATACTTATGTGTATTATTGCTCAATTTCTTTAATAATTTTAAAGAATGTACTGTGATTAATATACTTGTAACATTATTAAATAATCCAGCCCCTAAGGGGGAGATAAGGCTTGAGGCAGCCAGCGCCAGACCAAAGGAATTAAAACCGCCTGAAAGTGCAAAACTCTGGCGGGTTGTTTCCCCCACGTGAAAAGAGACTTTAAAGGCTGTTGGTAGATTTTTAATACCATTATCTACAATAATATCTGTTTTAGAATTGAGTTTAGATAATGTTTTTTCAGTTTTTAGCAGGATGTTCACATCAGTTATATTGGACAAATTTGTTATATCATCAAGGTTATTTGCAATTAGACCTACATAATTGTTGTTTTTATGTAATAATGACATTTCATCCAGCATTTCTTCGTTTGATTTTACTGTATGCAAACCTAGTTCTTTTGCAATTATGCTAGTACTTTCATTATTATCTTTGTTCATAACGTAGATAGATTTAATTCCCCGGGTTCTGATATTGTATATTGTTTCTTTTGCTTGATTAGATACAGAAGATTTAATACCAATTAAACCTATAAGTTCACCTTCCTGATAGATATAGTAAGGACACTGGTAATGATGCTTTAATCTTTCTGCCTTGTAAAAGTTAAAATCGCATAAATCTATTTTAGAAGATATATACCTGTAGTCTCCTATCAATACTTCTTTGGAATATATTTCACCGCATATGCCGCTGCTGGTAATATCTTTAACAGTGACATGTTCCAGGTTTTGCACCTGTATACTGGAGGAAAATGCTTCATTAAGTGCATGTCCTGCTTTTTTAAAGAGTGAAGCAGCAATAGTTAAAACATCTTCTTCAGTATATCCTTGCAGAGGTATTATTTTACCGATCTCGAGACCTGGGTCAAACATTTCTTGCTCTGTAAAAATTAATGTATCCACGTGCTCCAACACTTCCAGGGACTTTCTGTTATGTACTAAAATACCGTGTTTTGCTGCAAGGGCCATGCCTGAAGATATGGATGAGGAACGATAGAGTTGAAGTGGTCCTGGAGATGCAGCAATAAGCATTGCTAAACTTTTTTCAAAATTACGTGCTGCTAAACCAGCAAGACCGGCAAGTCCAAAATATACTGGCGTGATCTTTTGTGCATAATTTTCTGCTTCTTTCTCAAGTGGGGAAGCTGCAATTCTTCTATTTTTAGAATTAAATGTACTTATAGGTTTAGAACTAAATTTTACATTTTCAATTGTGTTGTCAGCATATTCTTCTGCAATATCGCGCGTCTGTTTTACTAGTATAGATTGAAGTAAAGATCCCAGGTTAGAAAGCCAGATCACCAGCAGACCGGAAATATTCTCCCGCAGCAGTATAGTAATCAAACTTGTTATACTAATAATTAGGTCATGATTAATTTGCTTTTTTCTGGTTAGAGCAGTAATCCCGCTGCGAATTATAGGATAGCCTGAAATTAATGTAGTTGCATTGGCTATGTAGGATAAGCTTGTAGACCGCGACAAAGATGAAGGTCCTGCGATCAAACGCTTTACAGTAAAACCAGCAAGTATAGTGCCGCCCAGAGTTACATTAAATAATTCTCGCCTTATTGGCAAATCTCCATATTCTTTCTCTACATGTTCTTTTTCGTTTTTAGAAACTGCTGTATCATTAGTAGATAGGCATAGATAATTTATTTCATTGATAATCAGATCATAGCTAATTAGATCCTTATTATAATGAATAAGCATACGACCTGAATTTATACTTCCTTTAACATCAGTTATACCATTCAAGCTAGATAGTTTATTTATTAAATGTGATAATAAGACTATATTTTTATTTAGACCTGGTATTTTAATACGTATTCTTTCAGGCAAATTATGAACTACTTCTGGTGATGTGTTGTGTATTGCTTTCATCTATCGTCCTCCAATAATTTTAATTTAAAAAAAACTTATAACTTAAGCTGTTTAATGCAGCTTAAGTTATGAGTTTTTTTCTTCAGCAGCTTCTGCCTTGATTGCTTGCAATTCTTCCCTGGTTTCTTCAAACAGTTTAGCCAGCTCTTTTTTTGTTTGTTCTAATTCATCCTCAACATTTGTTCCTGCGTAATTTCTTTTATCAAATTCAAATGTTTCCGGTCTATTTTCCTGTTTGGACCTTATCTCTTGTACTAAATTGTTCCAACCTTCGGACATCTGTTTTCCAGTAGATCTGACCTTTTCGTTAACAGTTAGAGTACCTTCTGCTGTTAATAAAGCAAGTCCCCGAACCCTTCTTTTGATAAATGGGATTCCAGCACCAATTAAAGTGCCTGCTGCCAGATATCCCAGTGGATATGGATTCATGTAAACACCTCTTTTTTTAATTTTACATATAAATAATTTTGTCATTTATCTTTTTTTATTATACAGGAAAGATATTTAAAAGTTGTAAAAATTTATATGTAAACAGGGTTATATAATATATAAATTATAAAAATTACTTGTAATAAAATAATAAAGTTATTAAAATATCTAATAGAAACATTAACAAAATGTTAGGTGGATTTTTTACTATAGGATTGTGAAAGTTCAAACATATGTTAAATACTCATACAGATAAGCTCCGGCTTTTTACTGTATTAAAGGGGGAAGTTGTTATGCCTTTAGAAAACGTTAAAAACGCGATAGATAATCTTAATATGGATGAACTCTGGCGCCTGGCTTTAGAACATCCACGCGGTGTTTTAAATAAGATATCTGCGCGGCAGCTTGGAAAAAGGCGCATAGAAAAACTTTATACATATGTTAGTGCTATGGATACTGAAAAATTGAAAGAAACACATGCATTTGAACTGCTCTTATATATTTGTGCTGAAAAGGAAATGAATAATCAAAATAATTAGTAAGAATAAATCAAAATAAATACTATGTCTAATTGTCTAACAAAAAAACCGGTCGCTGACCGGTTTTTTAAAACTATTTTAATATATATTTTATTAAAATATATATTAAAGCATATTTTGCAGTTGTTTACGAGATATCCATACTTCTGTAAGTTCTCTATGTATTCTAGTGCGCGCAAAGGGTAAGGCATAAGTTCTTGCCAGTAGATATTCCCATGATGCTATAAAAGAGTTAACGGGATTTCGGGGAAGTTTTCTAACATGAAATCCCAATCTTTTTGCTCCTGCACTTGCTACAGTAATACTATAAATACCAGTAACTGGTGTTAATTCTGTATTTTCTTCAATCTCTTTTGCCAGTAGATACAGTTCATTTTTCAGTACGTGAAGCATGCTCCATTCAGTGGATTTTTTATGTTCTGAAATATGTTTTAATTTTAAATTAGCTAAATGTATTTCTCCCACTTTGCTGCCAGGCATAATTTCCGTTCCATCCGGCAGAGTAAAAGGCTTACCCCGGTATTTGTGATAGCCAACAAGGATTATTCCGCAGGCATCGGAATGTACGGGATGGGTGCGTTTGATAAAAGAAAAAAATTTTTCCCACGGAAGTAATATAAGTGCTGCCCATCTATTCAATATTTTTCCTCCTCAAATAACCCGTCTAGTGTAACTAATTCCCACCCGTTTATTTTACAAAAATCTAATATTATAGGTAGAGCTTGAAGCATAGTTTGTGTAGAGCCCCGGGCATAGTTATGATCGTGTAATAGTACTATAATTCCAGGTTTTAAATTTTTACATATTCTTTTTACGATGTATTGGGAAGTTATATTGTGTATCCAATCCTTGCCGGCAATAGACCATAGAACTGTCTTTTGACCGAAACGACCGGGCCAAAAAACGGTTCCCATATTAAAACATCCCCAGGGCGGCCTGTACCACCTGGGTGTGTCTCCCGTAATAGCTTTTAATGTTTTCTTGCATTTTTTCAAGTCTAATGCTACACCCCAGGGTGTAACTAACCAGGGATGACGGTGTTTCCAAGTATGTATGCCAATAGTGTGACCGGCGTTATAAGCTTGCTGCACTAAATCTGGGTACTTTTGGGCTGATTTTCCTACCACAAAAAAAGTTGCTTTTGCCTTGTAGTCTGTCAGAATGTTTAAAAGGTGTGGGGTAAAGTAAGGATCGGGACCGTCGTCAAAAGTTAAAGCTACAGCAGGTTTATCGGGCCCGCGGCGTATAATAGAAGGAGACTGCTTGTGTGCAAAAAAACTAGCTCCAGCAGTATATATCATGTATGCAAATGTTAAGTTTAAGAAGTTAGACAATATTATCACCTATCATAGCTGACAACTAATATCTGAAAAATATTAAGTTGTCTGGGCTATATGGTATTCTTCTTCATCAGATTTTTTTTTAGCATCGGCCATTTCTAATACTAGATTAACTGTGTCATTTACAGCGTTAGGTTTAGAATGCAATAGGGCCGCATCACTCATTTTTTTTAATGATGCAGGAGTTTTATATAAGTATTGGACAGTATTAACCAGGTCTTTTGTATTTTTAAAAGATTTTCCTGCACCAATATTGATTAAGAAGTTCGTATTTCCCTCTTCTTGTCCTGGAATAGGACGGTAAACTAATAGAGGTAAACCCTTGGATAGTGCTTCGTAAACAGTAATACCTCCAGCTTTGGAAATTAAAAGGTTGGAAACTTGCATTAAGTCTGCAATTTTTTCGGTAAAGCCTAATACATGCATCTTATTTCTAAACCGGTACTTAAGGTTTTGCATGCGTTTTAAAAGCATTCGATTGTGTCCGCAAACAATTATTATTTGTATATCTTCCGGCAAATTTCCAAGGAGCTGGCAAATCTTGGATTCTTTACCCAGCATACCGTAAGCGCCGCCCATCAAGAGTACAGTAAATTTGTTAGATAAACCAAAATTTTGTCTTATTTGCTCGCAACTGCAGTTTTTACTAAAGCTTGGCCTGAGGGGGATGCCTAGTGGGTGAATACAAGATGTAGGAATATTCCTATCAATCAACTTATTAATTGAATACTTATCAGGTATGATATAAATGTCAGTATGGGGATGAATCCACTGCGAGTGGATTATAACATCTGTAATAATAGTTATTACTTTAGGTACGTCCTTACCTCTTTCGCTTAAAGCAGATAATACCCCGGCAGGGGTAGGAAATGTACAAATAATAATACAAGGTTTAATGTCTTGTATAAGTTTTGCAAGACGTTCATGTCCCAGGTTGTCTAACCAGTGCTGCACCGGGGAATCAGGTTTTATTGAACCAGTTAGTTTAAAAAATACCCGGTAAGCGTTAGGGAAATAACGAACTATTTTTATAAAACTTTTTTTAGTAACGTGATTAACGCGCGGTGCCAGAAAGTTAAAAAAGTCTTTTATTTCTACGCTTAAATCAGTTCTGTATGCATTAATGATGTCTTTAACAGCGTGGGCAACAAGGTTATGCCCGGCTCCGTAATTAGCGGATAATATAAGAATATCATAATGCGATTGAGTCCTCAATAGAAACACCCCTCTTATAAGGTTCAGCTTTTATTATACTACGTTGACCTGATAACCTTAAAGTAGGGATATTAACTTGTTCTAAAAAATTAAACCAAAAGCCTGCTGTTACCCTTTGAGTAAGCGGAAGCAGATATATTTTTATTTTAGTAAATGTATATCAAGTTTAAGCAAAGATTGTTTTAAGATTTTTTTTGTTTTAATTAATATTGATTACTTGTAAAACCATAAGTATTTTACTGCGGAAATAAATACCCGGTGGGTAAAGTTCACCGGGAGTAGAAATTTTTATTGTTTTTTGGAATTTCCGATATATTCTTCAACCGCGTTGGAAACTGCGCCCTTATATCCATCAATAACTTTTAATTGCTGTTTAATAAAACTCTCGTATGCACGCCTGCCAATACGATTTACTAAAGTTATTTCTACGCCTTCATTGCGAAGGACTATGGCTATATCATGATAATTTTTTTCATGGCTTACGTCGAGAACATCAATAAGATTATAATTATTACCATTAATAGTAAATATGCTATACTTAGTAAATTGATTTAACTGGGGACTTATAAATCCCTGTTTATTAGGAACAGCAATTTTCATAATGCCAGCTCCTTTTACTTAACATATGTTCATAATAAAATTTACCAGAGTTATAAACCTGTGTCAAAAAAATTTTTACAATTTTAAATTTTTATTAACATACTGTTATGTAATTTTGTAATGCAAGCCGCGAAGAATACGGTTTTTCGTGGCTTTATTTTATTATTAGTTACTGAGCTATTTTAGACGCATAAAATTAATACTTATAATTAATGTAATAAAGTTTGATAATTTATCCTCAAGTGATAAAATACTAGCATTAGAGGAACTTTTATAAAATACAGGAGGGAAGTTTAACTTGTTATCAGGAATTGGAAAATTATACAAAATGTTTGTGGTTTTGTTAATGCTGGTTATTATATTATTGTCAGGATGTGGTCAAACAGAGATAAGTACGAGTAATTCTGAATTTCCAATGACTTTTATAGATGACTTGGATAGAAAAGTAACGATTAATAAAGTTCCTCAGCGAATAGTATCTTTAGCTCCTGCTAATACAGAAAATCTTTTTTCTTTAGGACTGGGTGATAAAATTGTTGGAGTTACCAGGTTTTGTAATTATCCACCTGAAGCGAAAGAAAAGCCTGTAATCGGTGGGTTTTCTAAGCCTAATGCTGAGCTTGTAGTTGCTGCAAACCCTGACCTGGTAGTGGCTACTAATAGACATAAGGAATTTATTAATCAACTAGAATCTAGTGGAATTAAGGTAATTTCAATTGAAGGTTATGAATTAACTAAAATTTTAGATAATATTAAACTGATTGGTAAAATTACTGGAAAGTCAAAAAAGGCAGAAGAGTTAGTATCTGATATGCAGAAGCGTATTGATAGGGTTGTTGTTAAGGTAAAAAATCTTTCTCAAGAAGAAAAACCTTCTGTATATTTTGAGATATGGCCTGATCCTCTTACCACGGGTGGGGCAAAAAGCCTTTTAAACAATTTAATTGAAACGGCAGGAGGAAAAAATATCGTTGGGGACGTGGAAAAAGATTGGGTGACTCTTAATCCTGAAGTGTTACTGGCAGAAAATCCTAAAGTTGTAATCATATCTCATCACGGGGCGTCTAAAAAAACATTGTCCCAGGTGAAGGCTCGAGAAGGTTGGAAGAGAATAGAAGCAATTAAAAACAATCGCGTATATTATATTGAGGACAAGGATATTGTCCATCTTGCAGGACCCCGGATAGTGGATGGCTTGGAAGTTGTAGCAAAATGTATTCACCCTAAACTTTTTGAGTAACAATAGGAGGCACCTTTTTTGAATTTTCGATGGCGTTGGAGAATTGTATTTTCTTTGTTGTTTGCTGCACTGGTATTTACAGTAATTTTTTGCACGGCCATAGGTCCGGTCTCGATAGGATTCTTTACTGTAGTAAAAATAATAATTAATAGTTTGCCGGGGGCTAAAAATTTTATGCCAGCTGAAAATTGGCCGATTACTTATGAAACTATAGTGTTTAATTTACGATTAGCAAGGGTGATTTTAGCTCTATTAGTTGGTGCTGCACTAGCAACTTCGGGAGTGGTTTTGCAAGGACTCTTGCAAAATCCAATGGGAGATCCCTACATATTAGGTATTTCTTCTGGTGCAGCTTTAGGGGCTACAACAGCGATACTGTTTGGACTGGGGAATTACATGTTAGGTATTTTCACCATACCTGCAATGGCTTTTTTAGGAGGGGCAGGTACTACTTTTGTAGTGTATAATATTGCTAAGGTAGGTAACCGGGTATCAATGTCAACTCTATTGCTGGCAGGTATTGCTGTAGGTTCTTTTCTTTCTGCTGTTGCTTCTTTAACTATGGTAATAAGTGGTGAAAATTTACACCAGGTGATTTTTTGGTTAATGGGTGGATTATCCAATCGCGGTTGGAAGCATGTAATGATTTTATTACCCTATATTATAATTGGTATTATTCCCATGATTTTATATTCTAGAGATTTAAATGTTATGCTGTTAGGCGAAGAATCTGCTCAACATATGGGAGTAGAGGTGGAAAAGTTAAAAAAAATAATGTTGGGAGTTGCTGCGCTTGTGACAGCTTCTGCCGTATCTGTTAGCGGTATTATTGGATTTGTAGGTTTAATAATTCCTCATATCGTCAGGTTGTTGGTTGGTCCTGATCATCGTGTTCTTTTACCAGCTTCAGCTCTTTTAGGTGCAATTTTTCTTGCCGTTGCAGATACCCTGGCCAGAGTAGTTGCAGCACCATTAGAAATACCTGTTGGGATAATTACAGCATTATGTGGAGGTCCTTTTTTTTTATATTTGCTTAGAAAAAAGAAAAACCCGGGATTTTAGGTTAATATATGTTTAATGCAGAGAATAATGGGGGTAAACAATATGTCCGCAATATTAAAAATCCTGGATATTGACTGTGCTTATGAATCTGTAAAAGTATTAGATGGAATAAACTTCTCTATAGATAAAGGAAGTTTTACTGGTATTATCGGGCCTAATGGTTCCGGGAAATCAACACTTCTACGCTGTACTACACAAGTTTTGAGACCTGAAAAAGGTACAGTATTTTTAAATGATTTTAATTTAAGTATGATGAAATCTCCTGAAATAGCTCGACTCATGGCAGTGGTGCCGCAAGAGACGTCAATCACTTTTTCTTTCACTGTTAAGGAAGTAATTATGATGGGGCGCTCACCCTATTTGAACCGTCTTCAGTCTGAAAGTAAAGAAGATTACGAGATAGTTAATTATGCAATGAAATTAACTAATACTCATTATCTTGCAGAGCGTCCTGTTACTGCTATTAGTGGAGGAGAGCGCCAGAGGGTTATTATAGCAAGGGCTTTAGCTCAACAGCCGGAAATACTTTTATTAGATGAACCTATTTCTCATCTTGATATTAATTACCAGCTTGAAATTCTAAATCTGCTTCTTAAATTAAATCAAGAAAAAAGGCTTACTGTTATACCGGTATTTCACGATTTAAATTTAGCTGCCCAGTATTGTGATCAATTGATTTTATTAAAAGAGGGTAAAGTTTTTGCAATTGGCACCCCTGAAGAAGTATTAACAGAAAAAAATATAAAGGATGTATATGGTACAAATGTTATGATAAAAAAACATTTTGTTACCGGGCGTCCAAATATTGTATGTTTTTCTACTTGTTCTCAACATACATCTTTTAAAGGTAAAGTTCATTTAATCTGTGGTGGCGGAGCTGGTTCATCAATTTTAGAATTAATAGTTAGCCAGGGATATAAGCTGACTGCTGGAATATTAAATACCGGTGACTTTGATTGGGAGATGGCTAAGTTTTTAAGTGTAAAGCTGGTAGAAGAATCCCCATTTTCATCTATTTCATATTATAATCATAAAAGAAATCTTGAATTAATAAAAAATACTGATGTTTGCGTAATGGCGAGCATCCCTTTTGGACAAGGAAATTTAGAGAACCTGAAGGCTGTAGAATATGCATGTGATCTTGGGAAACCAGTTATTTTAGTAGAAGAACAGGGAATAAATAAACGTGATTTTACAGGGGGACAGGCCAGGATTATTTATAATAATTTGAAAAATAAAAAAGGTGTAATAGTTGTAAATTCAAGTGTTGAGGTATTAAATGTGCTGCCAGGTTTGTTATCTTCAGAGCAGCATAATTAAAAGATCACAGTGCAATTTGGTATATTAACTTTTACAATCTTTTTTAAAGATATCATTATATAATTCAACAAACTTGAATTTAATTTCTATATCTTTATTTGTTTTATTAGCCGTATCTATTGCTTGTGGCGAGGTAGACAGCTTGAAAGCTTTGACGGCTTCTTTTTGTTTTATGCTGCTGTTATCTTGATGATTAACAAAACAAAGCGGCGGGAAAAGTACACACCACCAGTTAGAACCTTTCCCTTCACCTATAACTACGCGTACGGCCTCGTATGTGCCTTCTGGCAGTGTCAGATATTCTTTTTTCCCATCTTTGACGCCAAGATTATATGATTTTGCAGGAAAAGGGTAATTGCCTAATGAAGCCTTTACATGGTAGCTTTTGCCATAAGAATTGATTTCACTAAGGGCTAATTTTTCAATATAATTCATATTATTATTAACGATATTTCTTGCGTCGGATACATCGTCTATTCCTTTAAGTTGTTTAGACATGCCGTTAATAACAGCATCTCGTACCTTGTATTTTAAGGCTTGATCCAGGGCCGAATCACTGTTAGCTATTACGTGAAATCTAATTAAATCGTTTTTATCGTAACTTATTACTGTTTGTTCCCTGTTTACATGCCAGCCGGCAAAAAAAACTATTAATCCAATAACTAATAATATTAAGCTGTATTTTAATCTTTTGTTGTTTATATTCATAGTTTCACCCCATTTGCTATCTAATTAATAGTTTTCCCGAATATTAACTTGTTAAAACTAGCAGTAAAATAAACAGAAGGAAATAAGAAGGAATGATTCATTTTTTTTGTTGTACTAAAATGCAGCCTGTAGTAATATAATCTACAAATGCAAATATTTGCATTTGTAGATTATATTATCTATCGGTTAAGGGGGGGGGGCAGTGAATAGAATAGTTTTTTTATTGACAGTACTGGTTGTGGTAATAATTGTATGTGCAGGTTGCAGCAAGCCAGTGATTGATACAAGTGTTGATGATACCGGTATTGAAGATATAAAAGTAGCTGTTAGTATTTTGCCGCAGGCCAGGTTTGTAGAAAAAATTGGTGGAGATAAGGTTAAAGTTCAGGTGATGATCCCACCCGGTGCTTCTCCTGTAACTTATGAGCCAACTCCAACCCAGTTAAAAAATCTAAGTCGAGCCGATATGTATGTCAGAGTAAAATGTTTACCGTTTGAAAAGGCATGGATGGGTAGAATTAAAAGTGCCAATGATAATATGCATATCATTGACTCTTCCATGGGAATTAAAATAATCAATAAGGACCCGCATATATGGCTTTCTCCAGTTCTTGTAAAGAAACAAGTGGAGCATATATATCAAGGTCTGGCTGAGATTGACCCGCAAAATAAAGATTATTATAAAAATAATAAAGAAAGATATGTCTCTGAGCTTGAAAAGTTAGACCGTGAAATAAAAAATGTTTTATCAGGGATTTCAAATAAAAAGTTTATAGTGTTCCACCCGTGCTGGGGGTATTTTGCAAGGGAGTATGGCTTAAAGCAAATTCCAGTAAAAACCGAAGGTAAGAAGTTAACTCCCCGGGATATAACCAGAGTTGTAGATAAAGCAAGATCAAGCCGTGTTAAAGTTATTATTGTTTCGCCGCAGCATGATACAAAGAGTTCAGAAGTAATAGCAAGAGAGATTGAAGGTGAAATTATATTAGCTAACCCGTTAGCGAAAGATTACATTGAAAATATTAGACATTTTGCCGGTAAGCTGTCCAAACTAAATCGATCCTGAGCGTTTAGTTTGGCCTGTGAGGTAAACGAAGTGAACGAGGGGCAATGGCAAGCCCTATGAGCTTCTTGCTCACAACGGAAAATGAAAATCTTTCATCAACTGCGTAAAGGCTGGTGGTACCCGGAGCGGACGTACGGAGGCGCATTTAAAGAGCGAATGAGGCAGAGAAAAAGCGCCGGTGTATGTCTGAGCGACTGGAGGAGCGAGTTTTCCGGTGCCCGGGGTCGATTGAGTACGAACAATTTTATGTGCCGGAGTAGGGAGCGGAGAGTACCACCAGCCTAGCAAAAACTAGAGTTTTCTGATCGCCCATGGGTCATGGCCCACAACGCTGAATGAAAACTTTTCTGACAGCTGGGTGGAGGGTCGGGGCAAAGGGCAGAGGTGAGAAGTGGGAAATTAGATGGTGGAAAAAAGAAAAGGTCTACGCAGCAGATTTCCTCACACTTCTCACCTCCCATATCACACTTTGCAAATGACGGGCTATGCAACGCACCCAGACTTTACTACCTTCCGGAAATCCCCAGTTTCTTTGGATTTATAGATTGTTAATTGTGCTTAAGCCAGAGTTTTTGAATTAAGGTAGGGGTTTTTATATGAAAAAATTAAACCGGGTAAACAGTGAAATTTTACGTTTAAAAAATATATGTGTTCAGTATAATAATGCTACTGTTCTGGAGAATATAAATCTATCTGTCTACAAAACGGATTTTTTAGGTGTTATTGGGCCTAATGGCGGAGGGAAAACTACATTACTTAAAGTAATGTTAGGATTAATAAGGCCTACTACGGGAAAGGTTGAATTTTTAGGTAATAATCCTGATAAAAAACAAAAGCATATGGGTTATGTGCCTCAAAATTTTTATTTCGATAGAACTTTTCCAATAAGTGTACGGGATGTTGTGCTAATGGGACGGTTAGCCCGCGGGGGGCTTTTAAAAAAATTTAATGATAACGATAAAAAAATTGTTGATAATGCCCTGGAGAAAGTTGGAATCTATACGATAAAGGACAGGCAGATTGGACAGCTTTCAGGGGGACAAATACAAAGGGTTTTAATTGCTAGGGCACTGGCAACTGAGCCGCAAATACTTTTTTTTGATGAACCCACGTCAAATATTGACAGGCGTAATCTAAAATTGATCTGTAGTTTGCTTAAAATTATAAACAAAAACATACCTATTGTTATAGTATCGCATGACATAGAATATATTTCTACTTTTGTTAATAAAATTGCATGTCTAAATAAAAGATTATTAAATAAAAATCTATGTGGAGTAAATAAGAAAACAATTGAATTTGCTTATAATTGTTCCGTGAATTTGTAAATCAGCTATTTTTTGGTAAAGAACAAAATGAGAAGATGGTGAAGTTAAGATATATGATAGAAGCACTGCAGTATGAATTTATGAGAAATGCACTTGCAGCAGGTATACTTGCAAGTATAGCTTGTGGTATAGTAGGTTCTTATGTAGTCGTAAAAAGGATAGTGTTTATAAGTGGTGGGGTATCGCACAGCGCATATGGTGGAATAGGATTGGGCTGCTTGTTTGATTTTAACCCGGTTTTAGGGTCAACATTATTTAGCCTGGCAGCAGCATTGATAATTGGAGTTGTAAGCAAGGAGTCTAGCCAGCGCGAAGATACTGTTATTGGTGTTATATGGGCTATAGGCATGTCGCTAGGAATTATTTTTATAAGTATGAGTCCCGGGTATTCTGCAAATCTTTTTAGCTACTTATTCGGAAATATTTTAACTGTACCTACGAGTGATATTTTTATTATGCTTGTACTTGATAGTCTTATTATCACCGTAGTGTTTCTTTTATACAATCATTTTTTAGCCCTGTGTTTTGACGAGGAATTTGCACTTCTTGTTAGTTATCCTCAAAAGTTATATCTCCTGCTTTTATGTTTGATTGCACTAACTGTTGTAATTTTGATTCGAGTAGTTGGAGTTATCCTGGTGATAGCAATGCTTACTATACCAGCAGCTATAGGTGCTCAATTTACTAATAATTTAAAGAAGATGATGTTTATTTCAACAATATTAGGGATTATTTTTACTACTGTTGGATTAAGCATATCTTATATTTTTAATATAGCCTCCGGTGCAACAATTATATTATTTTCAGGGATTACTTATTTAATTTCTATAGGGGTAAGTTTTCTGTGGCAAAGAAGAAATTTTTCATGTAATAAACTTTAATTTAAAATGCAGTTAATAATTTGTAAACCCAAAGGACCGCGAAATTCCGATAGGTAGTGGCCTAGCACTCAGCCTATCTTTACTGTAGGAAGAATAGGAGTAAAAGTATTTTTACCTGCTATTTAATACAGTTTTTTTAAACTACGCTGCAGTACTGAAATGAAGGAAACCACCGGCCATCATCCAGCTATGAGAAAAGTTTTAATACTTTGTTGTGAGCAAAAAGCTCGTGGATGTTTAATCAAAAACTCTAATTTTCTCGCGGATTTTATACATCAAGGAGTAATGTTTTGTGTTTAATGATTTAGAAAAAAAATTGGTACAAGAAGGTTATAAAATTACAAAAAACAGGCGGGTTATACTGGAAGTATTTAATGAAACACCAGAAAGCTGGATAACTGCCCAGGATTTATTTGAAAAAGTATTAAATAAAAATCAAAAGATTAATTTCTCAACTGTGTATCGGAATCTGAATATGCTAACTAAAATAGGAATACTGTACCAGGTAAATAAAGAACAGGGATTGGGTTATTACAGGCTAAATAATAATCAGAGTTACCACCATCACTTGATTTGTAAGTCATGCGGGAAAACCTGGAGAGTGCAATTTTGTCCTTTAAAAGAACTTGGGGTTGAGCATATTCAGGGTTTTACTATTGTAGACCATAAGTTTGAGATATACGGGTATTGCAGCGACTGTAAAAAACAAGGCAAAATTGATTGACGAACTACTATATTAATGATACTATATACAAAAGTTGAATTTGTATAGGTGCTTTAAAAGCTTAATAGGGAAACCGGTGTAAATCCGGTGCGGTCCCCGCCACTGTGATGGGGAGGAACTTCATGTTAATGCCACTACCCAAGTTTGGGTGGGAAGGTATGAAGCTCCTGTGAACCTGAGCCAGTAGACCTGCCTTTATAGTTATAATGTATTTACCACTGCCTACGGGTGATAGGGAAATGGTTATTTTTATTGTTTTTATACAGTAAAAAAACCGGCGCCTCTAAGTGGGCCGGTTTTTATTTTTTTACAAGTTTATCCCATACTCTAAACTCATACATTTTAAAACTCGGTTATACTGCCGGGTCTTTTTTTTGTTTATAGTTGTATTAAACTAATCCAAATCCTTTTGCCAGCAAGTTTATTATCATACATGTTACAATACCAACTGCAGTAGGTATTGCGATAGCTAAAAAGGTCCAGTACCAGCTGTGTTGTTCTTTTTGTATAGTATACAAAGTAGTACCGCAAGGCCAGTGGCAAAGGGCAAAAACCATTGTACACAGTGCAGTAAGCCAGGTCCAACCGTTTTCATCTACGAGAAGATGGCGCAGGGCTTCTAAACTGCTTAGTTCTAACATCCCACTGCCTGATATATAGCTCATTATTAATATCGGAAAAACAATTTCATTTGCCGGTAAACCCAGTATAAAGGCGGTTAATATGAAACCGTCCATCCCCATAAGCTGGGCAAATGGATTCAGCCAACTTGCAAAAGCTGCTAATAGACTTGTATCACCTACCATGGTGTTAGCCATTATCCAAACTATACCGCCTGCTGGAGCAGCTATAATCATAGCCCTTGTGAGTACGAATATTGTTCTGTCCAGTATTGAACGTACAATAACTTCACCTATTTTAGGTTTTCTGTATGGAGGTAATTCTAAAGTAAAGGATGAAGGTACTCCTTTTAATAATGTTTTAGAAAGCAGCCAGGATATAAACAGGGTTATGGTAATGCCAAATACAACCAGGCCTGCTACTGTTAATGTTGCAATTATACTGCTGATGCTTGCGGCAACAGAGCCCCCGATAAAGATTGTAGCCAGGGCTATTAATATAGGGAATCTACCGTTGCAGGGAACAAAGTTGTTAGTAAGAATAGCTATTAATCTTTCCCGCGGTGATTCAATAATCCGGCAGGATATAATACCTGCAGCATTACAGCCAAAGCCCATGCTCATTGTCAGTGCCTGCTTGCCGTGGGCCCCGGCTTTTTTAAAAAACCGGTCCATATTAAATGCCACCCGTGGTAAATAACCCAGGTCTTCTAAAAGAGTAAATATAGGAAAGAATATAGCCATGGGCGGCAGCATTACTGAGACTACCCAGGCCAGGCTACGGTAAACACCCGTAACTAAAAAACCGCGCAACCATCCGGGAGCATTTAAAGCCATGAATACCTCTGTTAACCTGTCTTCAATCCAGAAAAGTCCTGTAGCTAACATAGAAGACGGGACGTTTGCTCCTGCAATAGTTATCCAGAATACAGTTGTTAGAAGTGCTAGCATTATAGGAAAACCCCATATGGGCGAGGTTAAAATATTATCTATTTTGCGGCTCCAATCTGTGCTTTTTTTATCTTCAACATATTGTGTATTGCTGGTAATGTTTTCTGCAGAACTGTAGATGCTTTTTACAATATTGTCCCTGACTTCATTTTGATTAGGACAACTTTTAGCTGCTTCATCTAAAAGTTGCCTAATTGGGGAACTCATGCCATTACCTCCTTTGACATTTCTAATATCTTATGTTTGTCGTAAAAATCTTCTAAGGCACTTATTAATTTTGTGTCTCTATCAAGAAGGCGCAGTGCTATCCATCGTGTACTCAGTTCATCGCCCAGCAAAGGCTTGATTTTTGATTCTAAATGTAAAATAGCATCTTCTAACTTTTTATCATACTTTACCAGGTTAGGCCGGGGTTTTATTTGCCCGCTAATTAACTTGTTAGTTGTATTCATCAATTCTTCTATACCTTCTTTATTGCGTGCCGCAGTAGGGATGACTGGTATTCCCAGTGTCCTGCTTAATTTTTCAGTGTCGATTTGTATTTTCTTTCTCCGGGCTTCATCAATCAAATTTAAACAAACGATTACATTACTGGTTATTTCCATGACTTGTAATACCATGTTCAGATTTCTTTCCATGCAAGTTGAATCAACAACTACAATTGTAACTTCAGGCTTAGCAAAACAAATAAAGTCTCTTGCCACTTCTTCTTCTACTGAATTTGCTAACAGAGAATATGTTCCTGGCAAGTCAACTACCAGGTATTTGCGAGTATTATAAATGTAAGTACCTTTACTTTGCAGTACAGTTTTGCCGGGCCAGTTTCCAGTATGCTGGCGCAATCCAGTTAAAGCATTAAACAGGGTGCTTTTTCCAGTATTAGGATTACCAGCTAGTGCAATTACAGGTTCGTTGCTGATACATGTTATATTGAAGTTTTCTCTAGAAGTAATGCCAGTAGATTGATAAGTTAATCCCATTTTATACCCTCCAATTATTTATAAAATATTTTACCTGCTTGTTTGAACTTGACTTGACTCTTCTTTGCGTAAGGCTATAACTGCACCACGAATATTATACGCAACAGGATCGCCCATAGGGCTGCGCTGCAAAACTTCTACCCGGGTACCCGGTACTAATCCTAAGTCAAGCAATCTTCTGCGTGTTGGACCGTCAGCATTTATACTGGTTATCAGGGCAAAAGTATTAGAAGGAACAGTATCTAATGTAATTGAGCCCTTCATAAGTTTTCCTCCTTGATTTAGAGTTGATTAAGATTGTTAAGTGTATCTAACAACCTGACATAAAAATAATATGACAATTTTGTACTTCTTGTGATAAAAAAATATTATTGAAAATAAGAAAAGTTAGTTTTTACTAACTTTTTACATATCAAGTGCATAAAATAACCTGCGCAATATCTATATATAAGAGGGAAGGAGGATCGGCTGTGGAACAAAATATGAATGATAATTCATTAATGCAGAGTAGAAAAAGAATACTTTATTCAATATTGCTGGTAGGCATTATTTTATGTGCTAAGTTTATAGGTGCTTTTATTACAAACAGTCTGGCACTTTTTTCAGACTGCTGGCATTTAATGACTGATTTAGCATCACTGCTGATAAGCTGGTGGGGATTGAAAGTGGTTAATAAACCCGAAACATATACTTTTACTTTCGGGTATTACCGGCACAGTATCTTAACAGCACTTATTAACAATGTTTCTCTAATGATCATTGCTGTGTTTATATTATACAAATCAGTTATGCGCTATCTGAATCCAGTTGAAGTAGAACCAGAAGGTATGATGCTTCTTGCTGTTCTTGGACTGGTGATAAACAGCATAATTGTATTTAGCTTAAAAAGTAACTCTACTAATCTTAATGTAAAAAGTGCTTTTCTGCACTTTATAGGAGATGCACTTGCTGACGTGGGAGTTCTGGTAGGCGGGTTGCTAATCTACTTTACTGGCTGGACGGGTGTAGATACCCTGTTAAGTGCTGTGTTAGGGTGCTTTATTCTTAAAAACGCCGTAAAAATGAGTAAAAGATGTATTAATATATTCTTAGAAGCTGCTCCAGATGATATTTCCATAAATAAAATGAAAGAACGTTTAAAAAGTATAGAGAAAATATACGAGGTTACAGATTTGCATGTATGGAGTCTTACTGCAGAAGTGCCGCTATTAACCGCTCATGTATGTGTAGAAGAAGAAAATTTGAAAAAATGTGAAGAAATATTATTTGAAATACAATCCTTATTAAAAAATGAGTTTAATATAGAACATTCTACAATCCAATTTGAACATGCGCCGTGCAGCAGTTGTTATTTTAATTATGTTAATAAGCTACCTGGTTGTGTTATGTGTATTGACTCGTCTAAATCTAAGCAGTAATTTTTACCTGTTTTATATAAATTTTTAGTACTTGGAATATGTGCTTGAATCCGGAAAATTAAACAAAAAACATTATAATTGCTGTATGAAGCAATTAGCTCTGTATTGCTGGTTCAGATTGTTTTATATAAGAAGAATTTAGACTGCATAATTGTTGAACTGATTAATAAAATATATTAATATGTAATTAGAAACAACTTAAGTAGATTATAAAGTTGCTTGGCAAAAACAAGATTTTGGTCAGGAGGTGATGCGGAGTATACCTGGCAGCTTTATGCTTGATAAATAATATTTAACGAGGGAGGTTATATAATGTCAAATACAGCAGTAGATAATTATACTGATAATTACTTAAATGAATATACTAAGCCTTTTGTAGATAAGTGGGATGAATTGGTGGATTGGAATAAACGCTGGGAGAATGAAAATTTATTTTTTCAAAATTTATTAAAAGGACATAATTGTCGTACTGTGCTTGATATTGCCACGGGAACTGGTTTCCACAGCGTGATGTTAAGTCGTGATGGTTTTTCAGTAACATCTGCTGACGGTTCAGATAATATGTTGAGAAAAGCTAAAGAAAACGGTAGGAAATACGGGGTGGATTTATCTGTAGTAAGGGCGGACTGGAGGCATCTTAGTTCTTATATTTTTGATAAGTTTGATGCAGTTGTATGCCTGGGTAATTCTTTTACACATATATTTGATAGTAATGAACGCAGGTTAGCTATGAAAGAAATCTACAAGGTTTTGAAAAATGGTGGGCTTGCAATAATAGACCAGAGAAATTATGATGCAATAATAAAATACGGGTATACCAGCAAGCATACCTATCATTATTGCGGCAAGAACGTAGAAATAGACCCTGACCATGTATCACGGGATGCAGTCAGGCTGCGTTATACATTTAGTGATAAATCAAATTATCTGCTTACTATGTATCCTATTCTTCAAGATAAACTTACAGAGATATTGAAAGAATCTGGATTTAAGAATGTAGAAAGATACGGTGATTTTAGTAAAGATTATGAATTTTACGAGCCTGATTTTATCACCCAGGTTGGATATAAGTAAAAAAAAAGCCGGGTAATCTCCGGCTATTTTTTATAACCGTTTACCAGGCCCAACCCTTTATTTTCACGATAGCGGCTGTGTTTTTCAAATTTTTCTCTGCACTCTATATTGTTTTCCAAAAAATCAAGTAAATTTTCAATCGATCTAATTGTCGGAAGAGTTAAGTAATGTTCCATTGCTTCAGCTTCAGCATTTATATTGCATTTTGAATCTATAACCTGTAAAAATCTTTGCAGTATACTGTTTCTTTCTACTAGAAATTTACCTAACCTGCGCCCTTTATCAGTTAAAACTAGTTCTCTATATTTTTTATATATTAAATAATCTTTTTCACTTAGCTTGTGTATGGCATTATTAACCGAGGGGAGGGTTACATCCAGGCATGCTGCAATATCGCTAACACGTGCAGCATCATTGTTTTGTAATAAACGGTAAATTTCCTCCAGGTAGTCTTCCAGGCTTGGTGAAAGCATGTTGTTACACCCCTTTGAAGAAAGAAGAATATTAATATATGTTTTATATATATTAACAGTTTATGCTAGTTAATATATTTTTTTTATACTACATTTTTATTAACATTAATTTAACTATTTAAGGCTTACCAGTTATTCTTACTAGCCGCTATTTATTTACAGTTAAGAAAAAGAACTGTCATATAATAATGCTTCCATTTTTAAAAAGCCGGGAAAGTTTTTATAAACTTACCCCGGCTTTTATAGCTATATAAAAAATATACAAATATATTTAATCACCAGTTGTTTTTAGCATTTCTATAAGATCAGCTAATGTTCCTGACCAGTCTGGCTGCAGTTCTTCTTGTGGGGAACCGATAAGATGATCTGTTACCAGGCAAGTTTTCATTCCAAGTTTGGCTGGTACAAGGTCTTCTTCTGCATGGTTTCCAATCATGATACATTCACGGGGCAGAACTTCAAGCTGTTCCGTGATTTCCGTAAAGTATTCCGGGTGCGGCTTGCAAAAATGCATATTTTCATAACTGGTAATTAATTCCCATGGCATATCATTGACTCCTGCCCATGTCATCCGGTCGTGTATGGCTGAAGTGGGAAATACAGAGTTTGTTGCTAGAGCAATACGATAACCTTTTTCTACGGCCGTTTGTACGGCGAGGTGTGAGTACTTATTGTGTCCGGCCAGGTTTCCAAGCTTATGAAACTCATTTTTATAAAAATCTTCAATAAGTGGTTCTAAATCTTGTATGTATTTACCCAGGTAAGAGTTAAACGCTGCCCAAAAAACGTCAGAGTTATAAGCAGAGGCATCCCGGTTTTCTATCATTGCCTGGGTGCTTGCCATGAGAGCCCGGGTGAACAATTGTGGATCTACAACCTGTGCCATAAATGAAGAAATTTTCTTAGTGTATTCTTTCATGAACTTTTCTGTATCTATTGGTAAGAGCGTTCCATCAAGATCAAAAAGAGCTGCTTTTAGCAAGTATTTATCATCCTTTCTGTTGTGATATTAATAATATACTGGTAAAATACATCTTTGAATAAAAATAACAAGTTATTTTTGGAACCTGTTATAATTCATAATTAATTATATAAAAAATTGATCTTTGTTTTTTAATTATAATAATTATTGATTAAAGTTAAGAGCGTTTAATTTTCAGGGGGGATTAAGCTTTTGAAAAAGATTATATATTACTTGCTGCAGTACAGCTGGTTAACGCTGGGACTTTTTGTGCTTAGTATCGGTATTGTTTTATTAATTCGCGCTAATTTGGGTCCTGCGCCATGGGATGTTTTTCATACTGGTATAACGAATTATATATCTTTAACATTAGGTCAAGTAATGATACTTGCCGGGGGTATAATAGTATTATTAAGCTGGGTATTGGGTGTCAAGCCTTATACGGGTACCGTTTTAAATATGACACTTATAGGTTTTTTTGTTGATTATATTATGAATCAGGGATGGTTTATAGTGCCGCATCTAATGTTTTACTGTATTATATACATGATTTTTGGTATTATACTCTGTGGTGCAGGTTCTGGAATATATATAAGTGCAAATCTGGGAGCCGGGCCCCGTGACAGTTTAATGCTGGCCCTGTGTAAAATAACAGGCCAGCGTGTTGGAGTGGTAAGAACAATTTTAGAAGTTAGTGTAGTCATAGCAGGGTATCTTTTGGGCGGTCTTTTCGGCCCGGGAACAATAATGTTTTCCTTATTTATTGGTTGGGTTATAGAATTCTCTTTAAATCTAATAAGAAAACTTACCAGTTATTCTGTTTTTATAAATGTACAAAATATGTTGTTGAGAAGAGCACACTGTCATAAATCGTGTTAACCTTTGAGATACATAATATGTAATAAAAAGGAGATTGATGCTGCAACATGGTAATTGAAAATGCTGTATTAATTCTTATTATTGGTATTGCTGCAGGGTTTATAAATGTGCTGGCTGGAGGCGGATCTCTATTAACCATGCCGGTGTTAATTTTTCTGGGATTGCCGTCAGCTGTGGCAAACGGTACCAACCGTATAGCCCTGTTAGTACAAAACATAATCGCAGTTTATAACTTTAAAAACAAAGGATTTTTTGACTGGAAATTAAGTTTATTGCTTGGTATTCCTGCTGTATTAGGTTCTATAGTAGGAGCAAATATAGCTATTACACTGCCGGACCAGGTTTTTAACAAAATACTTGGCGTAGTAATGCTGATGGTACTCATCCTAATATTATGGGAACCTCAGAAAAAAATAGCTTTGCAGGATGATAAAGATACAAACGAACTCAGTACAGGTCGTAAGATAATGTCTGCAGCAGCTTTTTTCTTTGTTGGGATATATGGAGGCTTTATTCAAGCAGGCGTAGGCTTTATTATAATAGCCAGCTTGTCACTTTTAGCCGGGATGACCCTGGTGAAAATCAATAGTATAAAAGTATTTGTAGTTGGCGTATACATGTTGTTTTCACTGGTTGTTTTTATAATTAACGGCCAGGTAAACTGGATGCTCGGTGCTGCTCTTGCTGTAGGTAATGGTATTGGTGCCTGGTTGGGCAGTAATTTTGCTGTGGATAAAGGAGATAAGTGGATACGCCGGGTTCTTTTTATTACTGTTATTTTTATGGCAGCCAAATTGCTGGGAGTATTTAAATTTGTTATGAAAATTATATAATGATTACGGATAAAATTTGCTTTTAAGTCTGCTCTTTTAAAAACCTGGTCCAATCACCATCAGATATTATCACACCATTTTTTTTCAGCCACTGTCTTTTACTGGGCGGCCACATATATAAGTGTGCTTTTATAGTTTCACCGGTATCAATAATTTCTACGTCCCGGATTTCCCTTATAAGATGACTCTGGGTTTCAATATCGGTATACTTGTGAATTTCATCAATTTCCGGAAGTATAACAGGTAATTCCTCTGTATTATACAAAACACCTTTTATATATCTCTCACCATCAATTACGACGGGGTAACCGTCTTCAGGCAGGTAGTACATAATTCCTTTAGTCCTGGCATTATAAATGTTAGGATTGTATTTTTTTATAAAATAATTATAATTATTTAGTCCCGGAAGTAGTGTCCCAAATACAAAAAAATTATTTAAATACATAAAACATCACCCGCCCGTATTGTAACACAAAAAACAAGAAGTATATAGGTAAAATAAGGGAGCTAAACTTTTGCCGGGTTTTTTACCCGGCTTGTTCAACTAATTCTAAAAAATCGTCCCCTAGTTTTGTAAGTGTGCAAATTTTGCTCTTTCCTTCAGTTTCAACTTCTACAAGGCCCAGTGCATAAAGCTGTAAGAGTATATGATCCAGTACAGCCCTTTTAACACTAGCTGTAAGTGACAACCCCTCTTTGTTCATACTTCCTTCTTCACCAAGTACTTTTAATACTCTTGTTGCTTCATCAGGTAAGCGATTACTTGCTTTAAGTAAGTATTCATTTAGTGTTAGCATTTTAAAAACACCTCTTTGCAAAAAATTATATTTAGCATATATATTAACCAAATTATCTTTGATTAATAAGTTAGATTTATGAAACATAAGAAAATTTTACATAGATAAGCAATTATTAATTTAAATTTGAACTATAATTAAGAGCATGCAGCGTTTCAGTACCCTGGATACCAAATGAAAAATTTTTAACAATAACTTGACTTTAGTTCTTTAGTTAGTTAAACTGTTAGCAGAAAAAATAGTATGGATGGTGGAGGAGTAGAGAAATGAAAAAAAATTTATTATTATGGGTTATTTCTGCGGTTTTGGGGTTGTCATTGGTAGCAGCAGGGTGTGGTGGACAAGATAATGAGAGCAATTCAGGAGATCAAAATGATAAAGCTAAAAGTACAACATGGCAGCAAGTACAAGAAGATGGTGTATTAAAAGTAGGTTTAGATGATACTTTTGCACCCATGGGATATCATGATCCAGATACCAATGAATTAATTGGTTTCGATATTGATATGGGGAAAGAACTAGCCAAGAATTTGGGAGTTGAAATTGAGTGGCAGCCGACCGAGTGGGAAGGTGTTATTGCTTCACTTAAAACAAAGAAATTCGATGCAGTTATTTCAGGCATGAGTGTTACTGAAAAACGTAAAAAACAAATTGCTTTTTCTGATAACTACCTGCAGGCAGGTATCGGCATGGTAGTGAAGAAAAGTAATGATAATAGTATAAAAACAGCAGAAGATTTAAAGGAATTAAAAAGTGATGAGATTGCAACGCAAACTGGAAGTTCCGGTGAGACAGCATGTGATGAACTGGAACTAGGTGAAGTGAAACTGTATGATCAATATCCCGAGGCTTTTCAAGATTTAGCAATAGGGCGTGTGAATGTAGTTATAGTAGATGTAACTACTGCAGCGCACTATGTAAGTAAAAAACCGGATACTTATAAAATTGTTGGAGAGCGCTTAGTTAAAGAACCGTACGCTATCGGTCTTCGGAAAGCTGATGCTGAGCTTCAGAAAGAGATTAATAAAGCTCTGTCTGAAATGAAAGAAGACGGTACTTTAACTGAAATATCTCAGAAATGGTTTGGAAACGATTTAATTCCTGAATAATAAATTAGACAACGGAGTGTAAGCAATGAAATTTGGGCCATTAGATATAGGTTTTCAATGTAACATTTTCCCAGTGCTGCTCAAGGGTGCTTTAATGACCCTTGAGTTAACACTTTTAGCGATTTTTTTCGGAACTGTTATCGGTCTTTTTATAGCACTTGCAAAAATATCAAGGGTGCGAATACTTGAATTTATAGGGGGGATTTATACCTGGGTTGTCAGGGGGATCCCCCTTCTTGTGCAGCTTTTTCTTTTATATTATGGTTTGGCCCAGGTTGGTATAGAGTTAAGTTCTTTTACCGCTGCAGTTATGGGATTAAGCATATGCGGGGGAGCATATATAGCAGAAATTTTCCGTGCTGGAATACAGTCTATAGACAGGGGGCAGAAGGAAGCTGCTTTGTCCCTGGGTATGTCATCAGGCCAGGCTTTTCGCCGGGTAATTTTGCCCCAGGCATATCGTAGGTTGCTTCCGCCCATGGGTAACGAATTTATTACGCTAATGAAAGATTCTTCTCTGGTTTCTGTAATAAGTATGACTGATTTAATGCGTACGGGACAGCTTTTGAACAGCTCACATTTTAAGCCGATGGAAATATACTTGCCGGTTGCAATCATATATTTAATATTAACGACTATATTTATTTATTTACTAGGTAATATAGAAAAGCGTCTGGCTATATATGACGGTGATTAAAGAGGGTGAATGCTTGTGATTGAAGCACAAAATATAACCAAGAGTTTTGGTGATTTCCAGGTACTAAAAAAAGTTAACCTCTTTGTTAAACAGGGTGAAGTCGTTGTGATAATAGGTCCCAGCGGGTCCGGTAAGAGTACTTTTCTGCGCTGTTTAAATTATTTAGAGCCTATTGATGACGGGTCTATTACTGTAAATGGACAAACAGTAGGTAAAAGAAAGCTAACTAGCGGGCAATTAGTTGAAGTTCATAAAAAGAATATATATCGCCTGCGAAGCCAGATAGGTATGGTTTTTCAGCAATTTAACTTGTTTCCCCATAAAACGGCGCTGGAAAATGTAATGGAAGGCCCAATAACAGTAAGTAGAATTTCTGAATCTGAAGCCCGTGAAAGGGCAGAGGTACTGTTAGACAAGGTAGGGCTTGTAGATAAAGCCGGTACTTATCCTGTTCATCTTTCTGGCGGACAGAAACAGCGCGTAGCTATAGCAAGGGCTCTTGCCATGCAGCCGCGTGCAATGCTTTTTGACGAACCTACCAGCGCGCTTGATCCGGAATTAGTAGACGGAGTTCTGGCAGTTATCAAGGAATTGGCCCTGGAAGGAATGACAATGGTAGTAGTAAGTCATGAAATGAGTTTTGCGCGTGAAGTTGCTGACAGGGTAATTTTTATGGATGAGGGCTGTATAATAGAAGAGTCTACACCGCAAAAAATTTTTTCAGAACCTGATCATCCTAGAACAACAGAATTCTTAAGTAAAATATTATAGAAAATTAAGTAGTAAAATCGCGTAGCAATCACTGCGCGATTTTTATGTCTATATGCTGTTTTACTTTTTTTTACAAAATATTGTTCTTAAAGCTATTTGGAGGTATTTTAAATATGCATAAAGAATGATAACTAGGTAGAGTAATAAAAAAAAACTATTATACGGGTGGAGGAAAAAGCAATGGCTCAAAAAGTACTCATTGTTGATGATGAAGAATCAATAGTAAGGTTGTTGTCTTTCAATTTAGAAAAAGAAGGCTTTGTGATGCTGTTTGCTTATAATGGTGAAGATGCACTGAGTATAATTTCTGAGAAAGAACCGGATTTAGTAATATTAGATATTATGCTGCCCCAGATTGATGGTTTTGAAGTTTGCAGGCGTATTCGACAGCAGAATAAACCTATCGCTGTAATAATGCTTACTGCTAAGGACCAGGAAATAGATACTGTACTGGGCCTGGAATTGGGTGCAGATGATTATATTGTTAAACCTTTCAGCCCACGGGAGCTAGTTGCACGTGTAAGAGCCGTTCTTCGTCGGACAAAGACAAAAGCTGTTGATAAAATTCAAGAACCAGATGAGATAACAAAAATTGGTAACCTGACTATAGATTCAGCAAAATATGAAATAACGGTAGATGACAGGCCTGTAGAACTTACTCCCAAGGAGTTTGAATTACTTGATTTTATGGTACGCAACGCAGGGAGAGTAATGAGCAGAGATGCTCTGCTTGATAATATTTGGGGGTATACATATACTGGTGATACTAGAATTGTAGATGTTCATATGAGTCATTTGCGAGAAAAAATAGAGAAAAATCCTAGGTCACCTGTTTTTTTAAAAACTGTCAGGGGCGTAGGATACAAGTTTAAAAAGCAGGAAAATTAACTCAATAAATGTTTATGACTGAAATAAAGTATTTGTTCATATTACAAGAGGGAGCGATAAAGTTAACTTATGTTTAAGCATTTGCGTTGGAGGTTAACCTGGATATATATTTTTATGATTGTACTGCCCATGGTATTGCTAGGTGCTTATATGATTTTTTTTCAACACCAGTATGTGCAAAATAACCTTCAGGCGGAATTGAAAACACAGGCGAGTTTAGCTGCCTGCATGGTGGAAGATAATATAAAAGAAGAGTTCCCTGGTAATTTAAAAGGTATAACCGGTAGAATTAATAATAATACAAAAGCTCAAGTTGCACTAATCCTGGATAATGGTGCTGTATATGGTGATTTTCAAACGGAAGAATTGTTTTTTTATAAAGGACAAGGTTGGCCGGAAGAGATTTTAAAGGCTTTTAATAAAGGACACGGGGAATCTGTACGATTTAACAGTAAGTTGAATTCTAAGATAGTGTATGCTGCCAGTAGTTTTTCTAGCAATAATACAATAGGTGTTGTATGCCTTGCTGCTCCTGTTAAAGATAGGGCTATTTTTTCGCTTTCCAGGATTTATTTTATAGTTTCTTTACTGGCACTTCTCCTAACTGTTTTAGTTACTCGTGTTGTAAGTAAACAGTTAACTGAACCTGTTGGTCAACTAACCAAGTTTGCAAGAAGATTTTCAAGGGGAGATTTTAAATACCGGGCGCCTATAAGCAGCCGTGATGAGATTGGTGAGTTGGCCGGTACATTAAATACAATGGCAGAAACCATAGAGGAAAAAGTAAAACAGATATATGAAGGTAAAAATAAACTGGAAACAGTTTTAACAAACATGATTAGTGGAGTTATTTTTGTAAATAAAGATGGAATTGTAGAACTGGTTAACCCGGCTGCAAGAAAATTTACATCTTTTACAGAAAACGAAATGACTACAGGACTACCCTATGATATAGTTTTAAAAAATTCTGGTTTGTTAAGTGCTATAAGTAAAGCATTGGAGAAAGGTAAAGTAGTAGAAGAAGAAATTAAAATTAGCCAGGACAAAGAGAACGAATTAGAAGTAATTGTTTCACCTATCAGTGATGACAGTGGTTATCCATCAGGTGTTGTTGTAGTTTTACATGATATAACTCAAATACGCAAGCTAGAAAAAATGCGCACTGAGTTTGTTGCTAATGTATCTCATGAACTTAAAACACCGGTAACATCCATAAAAGGGTTTACAGAAACACTTTTGGACGGGGCTATTAATGAAGAAAGTACATGCCGTGAGTTTGTGGAGATAATTGATAAGGAATCGGGGCGCTTGCAGAGTTTGGTTGAGGATCTCCTCGAATTGTCTAAGATAGAATCTAAACAAGTCAATTTAGAGTTTGAAACAGCTGATGTTTGTAAAATTGCCTCTGATGTTGTGACCAGGTTAAAAGGAAAGGTTCAAAATAATGGCTTAAAAATTAAACAAAAATATCCTTGCTATCCAGTGTTTGCAAAGGTAGACAGAAATCTTATAGAACAGGTCTTAGTAAACCTGGTAGACAATGCAGTAAAGTATAATGTTCGGGATGGTAAAATAGAGATAGTTATAAATACCGAGGGGAACTTTGTTGTTGTATGGGTACGAGATACAGGTATAGGTATTACCCCCGAGGATGTAGATAGGGTGTTTGAGAGATTTTTCAGGGTGGAGAAAGCCCGGAGCAGGATTCTGGGCGGCACAGGCCTGGGGTTAAGTATCGTAAAACACATAGTTGATGCACACGGGGGAATAGTAGGAGTAAATAGTAAGCCGGAAGATGGTTCTGACTTTTTCTTTACATTACCCAGAGTTTATTAGATTATAAAAAGAGCAGGCACCTGGGGCCTGCTCTTTATTACGTTTAATCGTTTAGTTCTACTCTTTCACCCGTGGCCATGTAGATTATCCACTCGCTTACATTTGTTGCATGGTCGCCTATGCGCTCAAAATGACGGGCAGCCATTAATAAATAAGTAGACTGCCTTATATTGCGGGAGTCTTTGGTCATAAATACTAATAAATCACGAAATATCTGGTTGTACAAGTGATCTATTTCATGATCTAGTGCGGCTGCCTTAATTGCCATTTCGCGGTCCCTGTTAATGTATGCAGTCATGTTTTTTCTGACCATCTCCTGTGATAATTCTGCCATGCGCGGCAGGTCAATTAAAGGTTTTATAAAAGGTTCGTCACCAATGCTAAGTACTATTTTAGATATATTTGCTGCATAATCGCCCATTCTTTCCAGGTCAGTGTTTATTTTTATAGCTGTTCCTATAAATCTTAGGTCTCGTGCCATAGGCTGTTGTAATGCGATAAGTGACAAACAATTTTGTTCAATTTCCAGTTCAAGTTTATCTATTTTTTCGTCATCCATTATTATTTTCTCAGCAACATCTTTATTGCGAGATTTTAGTGCAGTTATGGCAGATCCAATGGCATCATCTACAAGGTTGCCCATTTTTAATATCTTGTTTCTAGTTTCTTCTAAATTATCATGAAACGACTTATTAGTCATTTAAATTACCCCTTCATAGTTAATTTTATCCGAATCTTCCGGTTATATAGTCTTCCGTTTGTTTTTCCCTGGGCGCAGTAAAAATAATGTTTGTTTGATCATATTCTATTAATTTTCCATTTAGAAAAAAACTTGTATAATCTGATATCCTGGCAGCCTGCTGCATGTTGTGAGTAACAATTACAATAGTATAATTATTTTTTAATTCTCTGACAAGTTCTTCAAGTTTGCTGGTGGATATAGGATCAAGAGCAGAGGCAGGTTCGTCCATTAATATCATTTCTGGTTCTACTGCCAGTACTCGTGCTATTACAAGTCTTTGCTGCTGCCCGCCTGAGAGTCCGAGTGCCGAGTCATGTAGCCTGTCTTTAACTTCATCCCACAGGGCAGCGGATTTTAAGCTGCTTTCTACTAATTCTTGCAGCTTTTGTTTATTTTTAATCCCGTGTATGCGGGGCCCATAAGCAATATTATCGAAAATAGAAATGGGAAAAGGATTAGGCTGCTGAAATACCATTCCTACTTTTTTTCTTAGTTCAACGGGGTCTACGTCAGGATCATAAATGTTTTTATTATCCATTAGTACTTCCCCTACCACCTTAGTTTTCTCAATAACGTCGTTCATGCGGTTTAAAGTGCGCAAAAATGTTGATTTACCGCATCCCGAAGGCCCAATTAGAGCTGTAACTGCATTTTTTTCAACTGGCAAATTGATGTTAAATAGTGCCTGTGTATCTTTATAATAAAAATCTAGGTGTTTAGCTTCCATTTTGTTGATCATAATCTCACCCTTTTTTTATCTTGTATTTTTTAATCTCATTTTTGTACGAATAATTATAGCTATTAAGTTTAATCCACATACTATAGCTATTAAGACAATTGCAGCACCAAAGGCCTTGCTTTCTGGTACATTGGGTACCTGGGTTGCTACTGCGTAAAGATGATAAGGTAGTGCCATAACCTGGTCAAAAATTGAATTTGGTAAAGATGGGATATATATTGCTGCACATGTAAACATAATAGGTGCTGTTTCTCCTGCTGCACGCCCTATGCCCAGGATAGCGCCAGTAAGTATCGAGGGCATCGCGGTTGGAAGTACTATACGGCTGATAGTCTGCCAGTGCGTTGCTCCCAGGGCGAGACTGGCATTTCTATAATCATCCGGCACAGCTATCAGGGCTTCTTCAGCGGCAGAAATAATTACTGGTAGAGTAAGAAACCCTAAAGTTAGTGCTCCTGCTACTAAAGAACGTCCAAAGTTTAACATTAATACAAAAAGACCTAGTCCAAATAAACCATAAACTACTGAAGGAACCCCGGCAAGGTTTATGATAGCAATTCTTATCAGGGTTGTGAAGAAGTTTTGTTTTGAGTATTCAACCAGGTATATAGCTGTGCCTATGCCCAGTGGTAGCGCTACTATAATAGTGCCCGTTGTTAATCCGAGAGTTCCTATTATAGCAGGAAAAATCCCACCTTCTTTTAAAAATCCATGTGGTGGTTGAGTTATAAATTCCCAGGTTATAGCAGGGCCTCCTACATATATAAGATAAGCTATTATTAATAGAACCGGGATAATAGCAAGAAATGTACATACAGCTAGACTGCCGAAACCAATTTTTTCTTTAAGTTTTCTAGACATTACAGTTGTGCACCTCTTTGTATGTTAGATGTTTTTGCAAAAACAAGATCAGTAATTAAATTGATAACAAAAGTCATTGAGAATAGGATCACACCCAGGCCGAACAGCGCCTGGTAATGAGTTCCTCCCTGTACGGTCTCTCCCATCTCTGCAGCAATGTCTGCAGTTATAGTTCGTACAGGATCAAATACAGAATGAGGAATAATGGTAGCATTACCTGCTACCATTAATACTGCCATAGTTTCACCTATAGCTCTTCCCAGTCCTAGCATGGAAGCTGCAAGCAATCCGGAGCGGGCACTGGGTAAAATTATGCGTATTGTTGTTTCCCACTTGGTAGCTCCTAAAGCCAGCGATGCCTCTCTGTAACTATCCGGAACTGCATTTAAGGCATCTTCAGATATGCTCACTACTGTAGGCAGTGCCATTATTCCTAATACAAGGGACGCTGTAAAAGCATTTAACCCGCTGGAAAGATTAAAAAGGTCCTTAATGATAGGAGATAATACAATTAATCCTATAAAACCGTAAACAACTGAAGGTATGCCTGCCAATAATTCAATGATGGCCTTTAAAATTTCACGCAAGTTTCGGGGAGCAACTTCAGCAAGAAACATTGCAATACCTATGCCAAAAGGTATTGCAATTATACCTGCTCCCACGGTTACGACTAATGAGCCAACAATCATGGGCATAGCACCAAATATAGGTGGTTCTGAGGCAGGAAGCCATTCCATTCCAAATATAAAGTTTAAAATACCAACTTTTGCAAATATGCCTATACCTTCTTTAAATAAAAAGATAAATATTAAAAAAAGTATAAGAATAGACGTGCCTGCTACTAATGCCAATAAGTACTTTATTCCTTTTTCGTAATATTTTACAAACTTTTTATTCATGTTGAGCGTATGCCCCCAAATTAAAAGTATTTATCTTCACCTTATCAATTTTTTTTTTAGTTTTTATGATAAAAATGTAAAGATGATGTAAATTCATTGAAATTTTTACGGACTTTTAGCTCACAATAGAGCAAAAAAATTTTACTAATGCTTTTGTGCTGCTGCACAGTAAGCTTGACCTGGTACTCAGTAAAATATATTAGACTTTTAATTGTTTTGTCTTTTGTGATAGCAGGATTACCTGGCTGTTTTATTTTTATGAGGCTTGCTCTGCCGCAAAAGAGTTTTTACGCTTTATTGCGGTCCAAAAGCCGTGGGCATTTAATTAATTACAACTGTATAATAAAGTTTCACAAAAATATTAATAGGAGTATACATATAATGCTAAAGATAAATAAAATTATGTTTTTTTGAATGGAGGAAGACAATGAGTTTTAGAATTCTAAATGGCAAAAATAATATGCATTATTTTTTGAAAGTACCTTCTTATGTTTATAGTAACCAACTTGTACCGCCTACTGCCAGCAGTTATTCTACTATGATGCGTTTTTTCCGGCCAGCTAATTCAGTGCTGCAGCACCTGCACTATGCTAATTTTACTGTAGTTGATGAAGACCGCCCCGTAGGAAGAATATGTGCTGCCGTAGATGACCTGAATCCCCGGAAAAATGAGGGGTTCTGGGGGTGTTTTGAGTGTATTAATGATTATAAAATAGCTAAGTCCTTGTTTGATGCTGCTGCAGATTGGCTTAAAAAAAATAATAAAACAATTATGCTTGGCCCTGCAACTTTGAATACTAACCAGGAAGTGGGGTTGTTAATTAAGGGGTTTGAACATGAAATGCAAAATGAAATTCCTTATAATCCTCCATATTACCAGGATTTAGTAGAAAACGCGGAGATGGAGAAAGTTCAGGACTTAGAGTGTTTCAAATGGCAATTACCTGATTCGCTTCCAGAAAAGTTAGTTAAGGCCAGGTTTCCTGATAACCTGGTAATACGTCCAATAAATTACAAAATGCTATCTAAGGAGTTAAAAATAATAAACCAGGTAATTAATAAATCAATGGCACGTATCTGGGGTTTTATCCCCATGACGCAAAATGATACCAGGGAATTTCTAATGGCGATGGCAGAACGTGTTCCACGAAATTTGTTTAAAATTATTGAAGTAGATGGAAAGCCGGCAGGAATGTTATTGTCTATTCCTTACGTGAAACCGTCCCATAACAGGGGTGGAAAATTAAGGTTGGCTGTAGGAGGTATGGTGCCTGATTTCCAGTGCAGGGGGATACACTGGGCAGTATTAAATAATTTTTATAATACTTGTAGAAAACTTGGTTTTACCGAGGGAGAGGCTTCTCAAGTAGCAGAAAGTAATGACGCGGTAAAAAGAAGAATAATAAAGCCTCTATTCGGGGGTGAAATAATTAAAAATTACCGTGTATACCAGTGGGATATAAGTTAATTTATAATTTATATTATAAAATGTATTAAAAAAAACCCAAACACTATTAAGAGTTGGGTTTATCTTTGTGTTTGTTCATGTTTTTGTTTAAAACCGAACTGCAGTGAATTTATACCTTCATGTATAGAAGTTAATGAATATGCTGTCCGGTCGACGAGTTGTTTTAAAAGCATAAGTTTTGCCTCAGATCCTTTATCTGTGCTTAGTAGAAGCAGAATTAAAATTAAAAAAAGTGTATATGGACTGTCTTTATCAAACAACTATATACCTCCTTTGACCCTTGCATAAGGTTACTACTATAGTATGCACAAACTCTTATGAGGTGAAGTTGTTCTTTGCTTATTTGAAGTTCTTATCCCAGCATTATTTTGCCTTCTGGGTGACGCAATTCAGGTTGCTTTTTCTTTAGTGCCAGGGCAGAACCTATGGTCAGGGGGCCCAACCGCCCCAGGAACATAGTTATGATTAATATAATGCGTCCAATTTCATTAGTTTCTCTAGTTAATCCAAGGCTGAGACCTACTGTGCCCATTGCAGATACTGCTTCAAACAATACTTTTATGAAATCTGCCTGTTGAGTAATAGATAATAAAAAAGTTACTATAAAAATTAGCAGTAATGCTAAAGACATAATCGACAGTGCACGAAGTATTTCTTGTGAAGCAATTCTTCTGTTTAATATTTCTGGTTCTTTTTTACCTCGTAGTACACTGTAAACGGCAATCCATATTACGGCATTGGTAGTAGTTTTAGTTCCCCCGGCTGTAGATCCAGGAGATCCACCGATTAACATAAAGGACATTATTAAAATTTGTGTAGATACTAGAAATGAACTTATATCCAAAGTATTAAAACCGGCAGTTCTGGGCGTTACTGCATGGAAGTAAGCTGCCAGCAATTTTTTCCCCGCAGTAAATTCTTGCAATGCGTGATTAGACTCAGTAACATATATTATGAGGGTGCCTGAAATTATTAAAAACAGTGTGGAAATTAATACTATCTTTGAATGCAGGGATATCTTTTGATTATTTTTAAGATTGAATATTTCGTTTATTACTACAAATCCCAGCCCGCTAATTACAAACAGTGTAGATATTATTAAATAAGTTGCAGTGTCCTGCTGGGTGGTCAGGCTGTTAAAATTACCAAATAAAGCAAATCCAGCATTATTAAAAGCAGAAACCGAGTGAAATACTCCGTACCACAATGCTTTGGTAAAAACATAATCAGACATCCAGTGTAGAGTTAAAAGTATTGTACCTGCTAATTCAGCAATAAAAGAGAACACTAATAAGTAGCGGAATATTTTTACGATACCCTCTATGGAAGGTTTATTTAGGGCCTCTTGCATAATAAGTCTTTGCCGCAGCTGTATTTTTCTACCCAGTAAAAGGGCAAAAAAAGTTGCAAATGCCATAACACCCAATCCACCGATTTGTATGAGCATTAATATTATGAATTGTCCCGCGGAAGACCAGTATGTACCCGTATCAACTACTACCAGGCCAGTTACACATACGGCGGAAGTTGCAGTGAATAAAGAAGTAAGCCAATCTGCATTTTCATTGCTGACTGCCCATGAAGTATGTAACAGGATAGTTCCCAGCAGTATTAAAGATATGAAGCTTGCTGCAAGCAGCTGGTTAGGAGTTAACTGCTTATTTTTCATGTTTTATACCTCGTTTTGAAGCTATAAATCCATTTCACTTAATTTAACCAGGTGATCATTTTTACCTATAACTACCAGTACATCATCTTTTAGAATGATTTTTTGCGGTTGGGGGGCGATAATAATATCATCATTGCGGCGAATTGCCAGGATGGTTACTTTTAATTTTTCTCGCATATCAAGATCCAGTAATTTTTTGTTGACAAAATTTTTAGGAGCTACTAATTCCATAATGCTGTAATCGGTCGAAAGGTCAATTTGCTCCAGTATATTTTTAGAAACTAGCGACCGGGCAAGTTTTTTAGCCATATCTCTTTCAGGATATATAACCAGGTCGGTTCCTATTTTCTCCAGTACTTTGCCGTGCAGGGCATTTCTTGCTTTGGATACTATTTTGGCTACACCCATCTCTTTTAATAAAATAGTTGTTAATATATTATTTTGTATGTTTTCTCCAATAGAGATTATTGCTACATCAAAATTTTTTATACCCAGGGATTTTAAGGCATGTTCATCCAGTATGTCTGCTATTACAGCATGAGTTGCAATGTCGGTAGCATCGTTGATTTTGTCTTCATCCCGGTCAATTGCTAAAACTTCGTAACCCAGGTTGCTTAATTCTTTTATCATGCTCATGCCAAATCGTCCGAGGCCAATCACAGCGAATTGCTTATTTTTCATTTATTTCACCCGCAATTGTAATAATTTTTAATTATTATTATCATTATGCAGAAACTTTACTTATATTAATTTACCTGTATAATGTTGAAGTTGCAGGATTTGATATATTTACAAAGAATATTGCAACCAAAAATATAATTTGGGAGGTATACATAAATTGGTAAACGAAGAACAGATTGTAGTTTTTGAGATAAACCAGCAGCAGTATGCTTTACCGATATATAACGTATCGGAAATTATTCGTGTTATGGAAATAACACCAGTGCCTAATACAGATTATTATGTTAAAGGAATTATAAACTTGCGCGGGTCTGTTGTGCCCGTGATAAGTCTCAACCTGCGTATTGGAATGGAGGAAAAAGAGTTAAGTGATGAGTCGCGTATTATAGTAATGGAACAGGATAATGTAAAATTAGGGGTTACAGTAGATAGCGTGCAATCCGTGACGAGGTATTCTGAGAGTGAAATAGAAATACCTGAATCAATGGCTGCTCAAAACCATTTTATAAGAGGAATAATTCACAGGAACGATACCATGGTGCTGCTTCTAGATTTGGACAAGATAATGAATTAAATGCCCATGTTTTTGCTCACAACGGAGTATAAAAACTTTCCTAATAGCTGGGTGATTAGCACTCAATACACTTTAAAAAACTGTATTAAGCAGCAATATACTTTTATCTCTGTCCTTCCTTCGGTGGAGATGGGCTGATTGTTGAATGCTGGTATTTTATACCAGGGGTTTTGAATTGATCCAAGAAAGGAGACTGCAGTATTTTATGAAATACAGGACATTGGGGCAAACGGGAATTAATGCTTCCGTGATTGGTTTTGGAGGAATTCCCGTACAGCGTATATCAGAAGATGAGGCTGAAATTGTTGTTGATAAAGCTTTAGACATGGGAATAAATTTTTTTGATACTGCCAGGGGGTATACAGACAGCGAGGTTAAGCTGGGGAAAGTGCTTGGTAAGAGGAGAAGTGAAGCAGTAATTGCTACTAAGTCTATGGCCAGGAGCAAGGAAGAAATGGCAAAGGAAATTCGCAGCAGCCTGAATGATATCGGGGTAGATTATATAGATCTTTATCAATTCCATAATGTAAAGGACAAAGATTCTTACGATAAGATATTTGCTCCCGGCGGAGCGCTCGAGGCGCTAAAAGAAGCAAAAGAAGAAGGTCTTGTTAAGCACATAGGTATCACGGGTCACGTAAAAACTTATCTTCGTGATGCATTGAAAACGGGAGAAGTTGAAACAGTTCAATTTCCTTTTAACGCGGTTGAGACCGAGGATGATGCAGGGTTGTTTTCCCTGGCACGTGAAATGAACGTTGGTATCATAGTTATGAAGCCCCTGGCCGGGGGAGCATTAAATAATATTAATTACGCACTGCGCTACATACTGGAATACCCTGTTTCTGTAATAATCCCCGGGATGGATTCAGTGGAACAGGTAGAGGAAAATGTAAAAGCAGGTGCATGTGAAGCTTTATCTGAAGAAGAGAAAAATAAACTGGCTAAAGAGGCTGGCGAGTTGGGTACAGTATTTTGCAGGCGCTGTGAGTACTGCCAGCCTTGCCCCCAGGGGATAAATATTCCGGTGGTATTTTTGCTGCACGGGTATTATACCAGGTATAATTTAAAAGACTGGGCAAAAGAACGTTATAAAACTTTACCGGTGAAAGTAGATGCATGCATTGAATGCGGTGAATGCGAAGAAAAATGTCCTTACAATCTCCCGGTAAGACAATTGTTAAAAGAAGCAGCAGAGACTTTAAAATAAATATTGTACAAGTTTTTTTCCGGCATATGCCGGTTTTTTTTTGAACAAACTGCAATTGTGCATGGGCCCGGGGCCGCCTAAACCACCATCTACGGTTTACAGGCGGCCTCTTTTTTAAAGTAGTATTTTGATTCGAAATCTCTGCAACAGCTCACCGCTTACCCCGTATGAGCAACTTGAACTGAACAGCTGCTAAACTTGAGCCTGAGTTTTAGTTTGGCCTGCAAAATGAACGGAGTGAGTAGGGGTAACGAGTGAGCATGTAAGTTTTTATTTTCCGTTGTAGGTCACAGGCCCATAGGTGATTAACCTGCAGAATTGGTTAGCGTAACCACCATATTTGTTTCACTCTGTTTTTGAGCCTCATCAAACAAGGTCTTTAAGCCTTCCCATACTTCTTCTTCAGTTCCCTGTACTTTTGTAGAGATAGAACCAACATTAGTTTGCAGTCCATATTGTTGTAGTGATTCCAGGGAACCGTTTATTATCTGGCTGGCATTGGTTGTTTTTTGCGGGTATAAAGATACTTCAGCAGATATCATTCTGGTTACCTCCTCTCTGATTTTTCTCTTTCCTATTATGCGACTATATAAATTTTTATAATCACGTAAAAGAAATAAACTAAATTGTATAATATTTACCTCTGGTGAGAATTATAACCAACGAATATATAATAGGAATGATATTAATGAAAAGATTTAAAAAACTGGTAAAAAATATTACAAATAAATATACAAAAGCAAATAATAAAAAATTAAATAACAAGGGAGATAAACCCGGCCGGAAATTATTTAATGATTTAGATCGCAATATGGATACAGCTAAGGATAAGTTGGGCAGGAGCATGGACCTGGTGGTCAGGGAGTTTAAAGTCGGACATACAAGAGGGGCACTGCTGTGTATAAACGGGTTGGTAAATAAAAGTATTATAGATAACCATATACTAGAAACCTTAATGGTTCATTCCCGTGAAGTTGAGCCTAATCCCGTGGGAGATGGAAAAAAACTTTTACAGTTTATTAAGAACAATACTATAGCTGCACTGCAGTACGAAGAAACACACTTACTGGACGACGTATTAACAAAAGTCCTTTTAGGATATACCGCGCTGTATATCGACGGGCTGGATTCAGCGGTTTTGATAAATACCATAGGATTTGAAATGCGTGCTATCGAAGAACCTCAAACCGAAGCCGTGGTCAGGGGCCCTCGGGAGGGCTTTACTGAGAACCTGCAGCTCAATATTTCCATGCTGCGCAGAAAAATAAGGTCTCCTGAACTGCGCCTGGAATCCAAGACTTTAGGCCGGTTTACCGGCACGCCTGTTTGCATAGCTTACATTGACGGCATTGTCAATGAAAAAATAGTAGAAGAAGTAAGGGAACGCCTGCAGCAGGTTGATATAGACGGAATACTGGAGTCAGGATATATTGAAGATTTTATTGAAGATGCTCCATATTCTATTTTCCCCACTGTAGGGAATACAGAAAAACCTGATGTACTGGCTGCCAAGCTGCTGGAAGGCAGGGTAGGTATACTGGTCGACGGTACTCCAATGGTGCTTACTGTACCTTATGTTTTTATAGAGACTATTCAAAGCAGCGAAGATTATTATGCCCGGTGGGCTTCTGGTATAGTAATGAGGATGCTGCGCATTCTGGGGATATTAATTACTACTCAATTACCTGCACTTTACGTGGCAACAATTTCTTATAACCCGGAGGTAATGCCTACTATTCTGGTTATTACTGTTGCTGCCAGCAGGGAAGGTATACCACTGCCGGCTACGGCAGAGATGTTAATACTAGGTTTAATCTTTGAAATATTACGAGAAGCAGGTATACGGCAACCAAGGCCGGTAGGGCAGGCAGTATCTATAGTAGGGGCCCTGGTTATTGGAGAAGCAGCAATGAAGTCGGGTCTGGTAAGTTCTCCTGCCGTAATGGTGACAGTATTAACCGGTATTGCTTCATTTGTAGCACCGGCACAAGGTAATGTTTATGTACATGTAAGGTTATTTTTACTTTTTGTTTCAGCAGTAACAGGATTTTTAGGTTTTTTTATAGGCAACCTGGTATTATTGACGCACCTCGTGTCTCTACGTTCTTTTGGTGTTCCGTACATGTCCCCCCTGGGACCGTCTAATTATAAAGGGTGGAAAGATGTATACTTGCGCGTTCCCATGTGGGCCATGATAGACAGGCCTGGTGTGATCAATTGGAAAAAACAACAGAGAGTAAATAAAAATGTCAACCCCGGCCCACCAAAAAACGAAATTAAAAAAGAAAAGTGAGGCAGTAGTTAAAATGCTCGAGGCCGGGAAAATATCCAACAAACAGCTTGTTTTTTTAATTATCAGTATTCTTTTATCGACGACTTCTATTTTTTTACCCAGTGCTATTTATCAAGAGGTAAAACAGGATGCCTGGATGGTTATTATTTTAGTTGTACTGGTTACAGCGGCAGCAGCTTTTGTACTAGCTTTACTGGGCAATCGCTTTCAAGATAGTACTATTATTCAGTACAGCACCAAAATACTGGGTATACCGCTGGGAAAAGTAGTGGGTTTGCTTTATATAATTTACTTTATATATATTAATGCCATTATTTTCAGAGAATTCATGGATATGATAACTACCAGTTACATGCCGGAGACTCCTTCCCTGGTGGTTTGTATATCGTTATTTATTGCTGTTGCTTATTTAGTTCGCAGTGGGATAGAGGTTTTATCCAGGGTAAGTGAAATTACAATACCTGTAATATTACTTTTACTGGTAGTAGTAATAATGATGGTTTTGCCGGAAGTAAAAATATCAAACTTTAAACCTGTAATGGAAACAGGTTTATTGGAAATAACAAAAAGCATTTATGTACCATTAGCATTTTTTTTAGAGATTGTAACAATGTTAATGCTGGTTCCTTATGTTAACAAACCGGCACAGGTGAAAAGAACGTTTATACTTGGTGTTGTTATTTCAGGCCTGTTTCTTTTATTAATTATGTTTGCAGTAATTGGGGTTTTCGGCAACCTTGTAGGTTCTATGAATTTCAGTACACTGAGAGTAATTAAATATATTAAATTATTTAACTTAATTGAGCGGGTTGAACCTGTCATCATGTTGATGTGGGTGTACGGCATTTCTATCAAGATAGCGGTATTTTTTTATTGCTCCGTATTAGCTCTTGCACAATGGTTAAACTTGCGGGAATATAAAGCACTGGTTTTACCTACTGGAGTGATAATAATAACGCTCTCTTTTATCATGTGGGATAGCAGCATGCAATTAAAAACGCATGTCAAAACAATAGCTCCTTTTTTTATTGTTGTAGAAATAGCTATCCCGGCATTTCTCCTGGGGGTATCTGCATTACGTGGAATCAAGGGAGTGCGTAAATGAAAAAGATTATAATATGTCTCATGTTAATCTGCTTTGTATTAACTTCAGCAGGATGCTGGAACTGGATTGAAATAGAGAACAGGGGATTGGTAGGAATACTGGGAATGGATAAAGCTGCGGAAAAGGGGAAAATTAAAGTTTCTATGCAGATGATAAAACCTTCTGAAATAAAAGGAGGTAAAGAAGGGGGGGGTGGGGCTGGAGAAGCAGTAGTGGTATATACAGATACGGGGAATACCCCCCTGGATGCACTGCGCAATATATCCAGAAAGACAGGCCGCAAGATTTTTTTACCTGAGATTAGTATTCTGGTTATCGGCCAGGAGCTGGCCAGGGAGGGAGTTGGGCCAATAATGGATTTTTGGCGCCGCGATCATGAAACCAGTTTGCGCACCCAGGTGATTATTTCAAGTGGGAAAGCTGAAGAAGTTTTGAATACTAAAATACCTACTGAAAAAGTAGGGGGGTTTGCCCTTGATAAGATGTTAGAAGCTACTAAATTTCATTCCAAGGCACCTGTAAATGATATCCTGGAATTTAATAATGATGTTAAAAGTGAGACAAGTTCCCCGGCAACTGCTGCATTAAAAGTTATTGGTAAAGAAAAAGATCCCTCCAAGGAAAGTTTCAGCCCCGGTAAAAAAATAATTATTGACGGGTCGGCAGTTTTTAAAGATTATAAAATGACCGGGCAGCTAACAGAAGAAGAAAGCAGGGGAATGCTCTGGGTTAAGGGGAAAGTAAAAAGCGGGGTTATTATTATTCCTGTTCCGGGATATGAAGATAAAACCATGGATTTAGAAATAATACGGTCCAGCAGTAAAATAAAACCGGAAATAAAAAACGGAAAGCTGTCTATAAATATTAAAGTAAAACAGGAAGCAAATATATCTTCTATCCCTCCTGTCGATATAAACATTGAAAAGAGTAATTTTATTGACAAAGTCAAGGAAGAAAATGAGAAAGCAATAAAAAAAGAAGTACTTGCTTCCCTGTCTAAAGCCAGGGACCTTAATGCCGATATTTTTAGTATTGGAGAGGCGCTACACGAAAAATACCCGCGGCAGTGGTCGCAATATGAAAAAAGGTGGAATGACCTATTCCCTTACCTGAATGTTAAAGTACAGGTAGATGCCAGCATAGAAAGAACAGGTATGATTACTAATCCTTTGATGGTGAATAGCAGGTGAATATATGCTAGTTTTGCTTATATTATCAGCAATTTTTATTGTCATATTGGATGTGCCGCGATTAGTGTGCCAGAAACTCTGGCGAGAACTGGGATCATTTATGGCAATATTGGTTGCCGCGTATATCCTGGTATATTTACAGCTTATTGATATTCTTTAAAATTAATTGTTGTTTTTAGCTTTATGTATAAAAAAGTGAAATGATAAAAAAATATGTATAAACTTTAAATATAAGAGGGTAATAACAATGAAAAATTTATATGTTATTCTGGCTTTTCATGCCCACGAGATGCTGTGGGACCTGCCGGAGAGATTATTAACTTATTTAAGCGATGATAATCCTATGAAGAAGTCTTTTACAGATGAAAATTACTTAAAAAAACGGCAGGGGGAAGGCAGGGATATATATACCCGGTGCAGTGAAACCGGTGACAGCCTGGGAGCCCCCATGTGCGTGGAGTACAGCAACGAGCTTTTAGTTCAGATCAGGGATGTCATGCCGGAAGTATTCGAAAGGCTGAAACAAGATTACCATAGGAAAAGATTGTATCCTCTTTACGGGCATGCTCACCATACTCATGTTTCTCTGCTGCGAGAAGGGGAAATCCCCCAGGAAATAAACTGGAACCGCCAGTATCTCCATAATTCTATGGGCGTGCCTTACCCGAAGTACAACGGCCTTTTTCCCCCGGAAGATTCACTAAAGCAGGATGAATTGCAGCCTGTTGCCCGGGCTAATATCGATTATGTTATTTTTCCTCATCTAGATGATACAAAAGTACCCTTCAAGATCAGGGGAGATGAAGACTGCAAATATAATCCCTTTATAATACAATCTCCTCAAAAAAATATATTGGCCCTTCCTCGCAACTTTCCTGTTTCCCAGGAAATATGGCGTCCTATTACAAAAATGAAGAGGGACGAGGTAAAGGCACAAGGATACATGCTGGGTGAATTCGCTGTGTTTGACAACGAGTACCTGTATGGTGATAGAGAGGAATATCCCATAACCATGGAAGACGGTATTAGCATGTATAAAGATGTATTGCTCGGGGAGATGGAAAATGCCCCGGATAACGGCCTGCTGCTTTATATACAGGACCTTGAATTAATGGATTTCGGGGATATTGCCCTGGATATATTGGAAGAGGCATGGAAGAGAGTCCTGGAAGAGCAAAAAGATAAGTATAATATACATTTTGTTACTCCCGATGAGTACATAGATGAAGTTGCAGCAGTACGGGGTATTGAAAATCTTCCTGTTGTAGAATTTAAGGAAATTTGTTGGGCCCCGGAAATCCGCCTGATCTTAAGGGCAGACGGGCATTATCCTCCCAAGGGTGTAAGCGGGGTAGACCGCTACGACGTATACAAATCCGGTATGTATGAACACCCCCACGTATTCTGGGAAAATGGTAAATATTACTGTGGACTGTTTGATAACTTACTGGATAATTTAGAGATCTCTCCTGATATTCCGGTCAGTGTAAAGACCCTGGATAATACCGAATACGACATTGCCAGGGAGAGCCTGGAAACGCAGGCGGTTTTATACTCGAGACTGATGAAACGAGCCTGCAACTGGGGATGGAGGCCCACGGAAGGCAGGCAAAAGCGCCCGTGCCTCCTGGGATATTTGTTATGTTCCGTTTTACTTAAAAAACTTGAGGAGTATCCTCCCGGCATGGTTTTAAGCAGGGAATTTAAAAAACCCGGCCCAAATTATTTTGTAGGATTGTGTGAGGTCTTAAAAGTGTTTATAGACAGCAGGTTGAATTATCTGCGATACGGGTTGGATGAATACTCAGAAGAAAAAGGAGTAGATTTGTCTTCTGCTTATGCCAGGTTCGAGGATGTTAATAAGTGGAAAGGTGTAGCGTTATACAAGGCCGGAGAGTTATATAAAGCCAGCCAGGAGGGCCCGGAAGGAATGCACCGTTATCTCCTGCTTTTGCAGGAATACTCGCAGGCCCTATACATGGCTACAGACCATATTCAGCGAATATGGGGTGAATGCCCGGAACCTGAATACATGGTAGATAAAATGTATCATTACTTGTACGAAGTTTACCCGCCTGTTTTTCCTTCCATGCTTGACAGGATTGATTCTATGGAAATGGAAGATGTGCAAGAGTACTTCAACAGTCTCACTGTTTTTGATTTTATACCTGCTGCAGGGCAAATGACTTTCGGGGCAGGGGATTATTACCAGGAGACGCACTTACATTCCTGAAGATAAATTGTTTTCCAGGATAACCATCTGCCCGGGCTGCAGTTTACTGGTATACTTGTTTTTTTGCCTGCTGTAACGTTCCCATTTAGAATTAAATATCTCTATACCCGTGCAGGTGGTCATTGAAATTTCGCTGTTTCCGAGATTAAAAAAGGCTGTTAATTTTTTTTGCGAGTTCCAGCGGGTTATCGTTACTACTTTATTTTCACTGTCTGCATTAACTTCCAGATTGCTTTTATTTAATGCTTTAAGCACGGGGTGAGTTTTCCTTAAGTTAATAATATCTTTATAAAAATTGAGCATCAAATTATTTTTTTCTTTAAACCAGGTTGCAGGTAACAGCTTGGAACGGTAGAAACTCTCCGGGTCCTGGGGGTCTATTACAAGTATTTCTTCCCACTCGAAGTCTTTAAATTCTTCTCTTCTTCCCTTGGAGACAGCTTGTTTTAGCTCTTCATCTTGATAGTCTGTAAAAAAAAGAAAAGGTCTTTTTTCTCCATATTCTTCTCCCATGAATACAAGTGGTAGATAAGCAGAGAAAAACATTAGTCCTGCTGCTGCTTTTAAGTAAGAAAGTTCTACCAGCGTAGAAAGGCGGTCACCACGGGCCCGGTTTCCAACTTGGTCGTGGTTTTGTACAGCAACTACAAATTGTTTTCCAGGATTTTGTGAGGCATCAGTTCCCCGCTTTTTTTCCATAAAATTAGAGAATTCACCGGTATATAAATAATTTTTAAATACCTTTTCAAAATCTTTAAAGCAGCCGTAATCCATGTAATACCCCTGGCGTTCCCCGGTCAGCGCTGTATGTATGCAATGGTGAAAATCATCCATCCACTGTGCGTCTATGCCGCATCCTCCTTCTTTTACAGGGTTAATCAACCAAACATTGTTCTGATCGCTTTCAGCAATGACAAATTTTTTACGATCCTGTGACCTGGCAATTTTTTTTGTTGTTTCATTGATTTCTTGCAGAATATGAGGGTTGCTGTTGTCCTTTATAGCATGTACAGCATCCAGGCGCAGCCCGTCCAGGTGGTAAATTTCCAGCCAGTAATGCACATTGTCCAGCACCATTTTCCTTGTGTATTCACTGAGTTCGTCGTCAAAGTTTACGGCAGCACCCCAGGGAGTTTTATGTTTTTCGGTAAAGTAGGGTCCGTAGGCATGCAGGTAATTACCTTCCGGACTGAAGTGATTATAAACCACGTCCAGTATTACTGCGATGCCGTATTTATGGCACTGGTCTACAAGGTATTTTAAATCATCCGGAGCACCGTAATTATGATTTACTGAAAATAAGTTAGCTCCGTCGTATCCCCAGTTCCACCTGCCCGGTGTCTGGGTTACAGGCATCAATTCAACTGCATTAATTCCCAGTTCTGATAAATAGCCGAGTTTGTTTACCAATCCTTTTAAAGTACCTTCATTGCTAAATGTTCCCACGTGTATTTCCATGGTTATTAATTCTTCCAGGTCTTTTCCTTCCCAATAAGTATTCTGCCATTGATATGTACCGTGGTCAATTACCCGGGAAAAACCGTGTACACCATAAGGCTGGAAGTTGGAATACGGGTCAGGATAATCTTTATCCCCGTCTATCTTAAATTTATATAAAGGGGTTAGTTCCGGACATTCAATAACAGAACTATACACATGAGGTTTTTCTTGCTGCATGAGAAACTCTTTTTGCCCTTCTTTGCTTGAAATTATAACGCTGACCTGTTGTTTATTATAAGCAAATACTCTAAATTCTATCTTGTTATTCTTTCGATCTATAATATTTGCTCCCATTTTTAACATACTATAAATAACCTCCCCGGCATATTTTCTTAAAAATAATATAACCACCATAAAATTAAAAAATTAAGAAAAAGAGGTCTTTAGTTATGGAATATGTTAACACCAGGAATAAATCTTATCAGGAATATAAGGAAATTATAGATAAAGAAACGGAAATAGAGCTTGAACATTATATAAACAAAATGAAAAATAAAAAAGCAGCCATGGTTAATGCTACTTCTTTTGGGGGCGGAGTCGCTGAAATGCTTCATTCTTATGTGCCCCTGGCAAAAGATATGGGCCTGGAAATGGATTGGTGGACAATGAAGGGCAGCGACGAGTTTTATCATGTAACCAAGAGTTTTCATAATTGTTTGCAGGGCCAGGAAGGAAGGTTAACTGAAGAAGCCAAAAAAATTTATCTAAAGTACAACAGTTTAAATGCAGAGAATATACAGGAATGGAATTATGATTATGTAATAATTCATGATCCCCAGCCGGCAGCACTTATAGATTACTTGGATACCAGGGGTAAGACAAAATGGATATGGCGCTGTCACATTGATACTTCTCTTCCTAACGAGGAATACTGGGATTTTTTATATCAATATATAAAGAAGTATGATGCTTGTATTTTTACCATGCGGGATTTTGTAAAAGAAGATGAAAATTTAAACAAGCTAAATTTTATTACTCCTTCTATAGATCCTCTCAGTTCCAAGAATATACCCTTGAAAAGAGAAGAAGCGCAAATGATTATAAGCCGGTTTGGAGTGGATATAAACCGTCCCATTATTACTCAAGTTTCCCGCTTTGATCCCTGGAAGGACCCGCTGGGGGTTATAGATGCATACAGAATAATTAAGAAAGAATTTCCCAGCGTGCAGCTGGTTTTAATTGGCTCCATGGCCTCCGATGATCCGGAAGGGTGGGATTACCTGTACCGTACTTTAAGAAGGGCCGGAGAAGACTATGACATAAAAGTAATTACTAATTTCAACGGTGTTTCCCATATTGAAGTTAATGCTTTTCAGACTGCTTCAGATATAATACTGCAGAAATCTATCAAGGAAGGCTTCGGGCTTACCGTTTCCGAGGGGCTCTGGAAAGGAACTCCGGTTATAGGAGGTAATGCAGGGGGAATAAAATATCAAATAGAAGACGGTATAAGCGGATATGTAGTAAATACAGTAGAAGAATGTGCTGAGAGAGCAATTAGACTGCTGAGAAATCCCATGATAGCGGAGGAAATGAGTGAAGCAGGAAGAGAAAGAGTTCGCAAAAATTTTTTAATAACCACCGGTATATTGAACTTTTTAAAACTATTCGATGAGCTTGACGATTAAACCCTATCGAGCTTTATGCTCACAATTAAATCTCAAAAAAGCTAACATATCCAAGTATCGGAGAATGAAAACTCTTTCGCAAACCGTGTTAAGGCCGGTGGTACTCGGAGCGGACGTGCGGAGGTGCATTCATAGAGCGAAAGAGGCCGAGGAAGAGCGACCGGAGGGAGCGAGTTCTCCGGCGCCCGAGGCCGAATGAGCTCGGACAATTTTATGTGTTGAAGTAGGGAATGGAGAGTACCACCGGCCTGGCAAAAACAAAGTTTTCTAATTAGAAAAGCACCACAGTTAACGGTGCTTTAAATTATGACATGTTTCCGTACTGGTAAAGTTCATTAAAAGCGCTGTTTAAAAATCCTTCTGTTTTTTCAGAACGGTGCTTGAAGCGTACTCCCTGGGTAACAATTACCGTGGGGGTAGTGTCACTTTTTACTTCTTTAACGGTAAATTCTATAATGACCATGGCTTTATTTGCTTCCATGGGTTCTCTGGCTATTTTAGCTGTTCCTTTTATGCCTGCTGCGATATCTTCACCGTCCATTACAGTAATCATGGCACTGCTGTTGTTTTTTATGTTTTCCGTAGACTGGTGATTTTTAAGCAGGGCCATTAAAACTGTTTTATCGTTTGGAGCGCATACTACGTGTATTGGCATGGCATGTGGTTCATTTTCAGCAGTAACTGTTGTCAGTACTACAGTAGTTACTTTTGCGTTAAAAAGGTCGACAACTTCCTGGGGCAGTCTGTCGCCTAAAATTTTAGACATACTATCCCTCCTGGTAGGTTATAGTTATGATTAATTTTGGTTTATTTAGCCTGGTGTGTCAATTACTTTTTGATAAAAATTACTATAGTTTACGGTAGTCTATTACGCGCTGTGCTTTGCCTGCGCTGCGGGGAAGGCTCTTAGATTCAACAAATTTTATCCTGGCACTGACGTTGAGGATGCTCAGTATTCTTGAGCGTATCCGGTGTTCTAATTCTTCCAGGTTGCGTACGGTATCGGAGAACATGTTCTGAGAAAGCTCTACCTTTATTTCCATTGTGTCTAATTCGCCTTTTCTATAAACTTCTATAAGGTAGTGCGGCTCTGTTTCTCCAAATTCAAGCAGCACACTTTCTACCTGGGAAGGGAAGACATTCACACCGCGTATGATTAACATGTCATCTGTTCTTCCGGTTACTCGCTTCATGCGGGTATGGGTTCTGCCGCAGGAACATTTTTTTTCATCTAGTACTGTAATGTCCCTGGTACGATAGCGCAGTATGGGTAGAGCTTCTTTAGTAACAGCGGTTATTACTAATTCTCCCTGTTGGCCGTTTGGCAGCGGCTCTTCGGTATCGGGGTCGATTACTTCGGCAATAAAGTGGTCTTCAAAAATATGTGATCCCTGTTTTGCCGGGCATTCCATGGCTACGCCGGGGCCCATTACTTCGCTGAGGCCGTAAATATCCAGGGCTGTAATATTTAACTTATCTTCCAACTGTTTGCGCATATTCTCTGACCATGGTTCTGCCCCGAATATGCCGGTAGACAGTGGTAAAGACTCAAAGTCTATTCCTGATTCCCTGCCTTCGTCTGCAATATGAAGGGCGTAAGAAGGTGTGCTGGTAAGTATATTGCTGTTGAAATCCTGCATCAGCATGAGCTGCCGCTGGGTATTTCCCCCGGAAACAGGTACTACTGCTGCACCCAGGCACTCTACCCCGTGGTGAATCCCCAGTCCACCAGTAAAAAGCCCGTAGCCGTAAGCATTTTGCACTACGCTTTTTTTGTTTCCACCGCCTATTACCAGGCAGCGGGCAATGAGATTGGCCCAGATATTTATATCATTTTCAGTATAACCTACCACTGTAGGTTTGCCGGTAGTACCAGAAGAAGCATGAAGTCTTATTATATCTTCTATGGGTACAGAAAAAAGCCCGTAAGGATACTGATTACGTAAATCCTGTTTGGTGGTAAATGGCAGGTGTTTAAGGTCATCCAAACTTTTAATATCTCCCGGCTCAAGGCCTTTTTCTTTAAATGCATCATAATAAAAAGGGACCGAATGATATACTTTTTCTACAGTTTTTTGCAGGCGATGTAATTGTAATGTTTGTAATTCTTCCCGGGGCATAGTTTCATGTTTTTCATCCCAGTAAAGCATTTGAATCACTCCTATTTAAAAAATAAAAAAGTCGATAACTGTTTCAAGGACGAAAGTTATCGACTTCGCGGTACCACCCTGTTTGGTTAATTAATAACCCGCTCTGCAGTATAAATGAATTTCCCCGTAGAAACAAAAAAAACTCTTCATCCAAGGGACGAAAAGTTCTCGCGTTACCACCCTAGTTGGCCTGAAATAGGCCCTCTCCTCAAAAAGGTACGGGAAATATCCTTATACCTTCTTCCTTTTAACGGTAGAAGTTCCGTCCGAACCTACTTGCCCCTTGTAGGGGGGTTCAGCCCGGCAGCTCGGGGGAGAACTTCAGCCGGTCATTTCCTGGGGGCGCTTCCAGTCGCGGCGCTCCCTCCCTGTAAAGATGGGCCCTGCTTACTTTTCCCCGTCATAGCTTTTTTAAAGATTATTTACTTGCAAACTATGATACAGTTAGCAGCAGGTAAAGTCAATATATAAATTATAAATTTTTATTTATGCACATGCCAGAATGTACCAGGCAAATAGACCTCAGCATATATTGTAGACAGAGGATATCTTGTATACTTGTAGAAGTTATTTTTATAAATTTCAGGGAGGGAAAATTTCTTTGATTTCTTCTGAGAGCAAAATAATTGGAGCTATCTGTCACGGTTCAGTTCTAGTAGGCATGCCTATAGTTATTCCGCTTGTAGTTTATCTACTAAAAAAAGATGATGATTTTGTAAGACACCATGCCAGGGAGTCACTTGCTATGCACATTATTGGTATTATTCTAAGTATTTTAGTAACAATATTATGTGCAGTATTAATTGGATTTCTTTTAATTATTCCACTGGGAATTTTAGCCTTAATTTATACTGTCTTTGGTATTATAGCTGTTATAAAAAGCTTGTCGGGAGAATATTATTGTTATCCCATAACTACACGATTTGCAGAATCATGGTTTAAGGAAATAAGTTAAAAAATGTACCGGGCACGATTTTTTACTTATTGTATTGTGTGATCTATTTTTATGTCTTTAGGCGGGCGGGGCCCGAAGTACTGGTGTAAATTTACTTTTATACCCCCGTTGTACAATTTTCGTTTTTTATCTGCCTGCCGGTCGAATATTTTCTCAAAGTCTTCGTGGGCGGTAAGTATGTAAAATGACCAGGAGCTCAACTTTTTGAATACTTTCCCCATTTCTTTATATAGTGTTTCCGCCTGTTCTTTTTCTCCCAAGCGCTTTCCGTATGGTGGGTTGCTTATAATATATCCGTAATTGAATTTGGATCTCAACTCCGAAAGGGGTTGTTTTTGAAAGTGGATTGCACTGTCTACCCCGGCCTTATTTGCATGGTGCCGGGCTAATTTTAATACTTTATTGTCAATATCTGTCCCTAGTATTCTTAGAGCTTTATTGGTCCGGGCCAGATCTCTGGCTTCTTCTCTTGCTCTCGACCACGTGAGAGGATCTATGTTTTGCCAGTTTTCACTGGCAAAATCGCGCATTGTACCCGGTGCTATGTTTTGACCAATAAGTGCTGCTTCAATGGGGATTGTTCCCGAGCCGCACATGGGATCGATCAATGTCCTTTCAGGTTTCCATCTGCTTAAATATATTATGGCTGCTGCCAGTGTTTCTTTTAAAGGGGCTTTTGCGGATAAATCCCTGTACCCGCGCTTGTGCAGGCCGGGCCCGCTGGTGTCAATGGTGAGCGTGGCTTTATCTTTTAAAAGAGCAATTTCTATGGTGTATGCAGCTCCTTTTTCTTCAAACCAGGAACGGCAGTAGGTTTCCTTCATTTTTTCTACAACTGCCTTTTTTACAATGGCCTGGCAGTCGGGAACGCTGTGCAGCGTTGATTTAACAGATTTTCCTTTAACTGGAAAATGTGCATCTTGCGGCAGCCACAGCTGCCAGGGCAGAGCTTTTGTCTGCTGAAAAAGTTCTTCAAATGTAACAGCTTCAAATTCCCCCATTTTTATAAGTACCCGGTCTGCAGTACGCAGCCACATGTTGGTACGGCATATAGCCTCTTCATTGGCTACAAAATGAACTTTCCCGTTTTCTACTTGCTGGTTGTTATAGCCAAGTTCTCTTAATTCCTTTGCTACGACAGATTCAAGACCAAACGTCGATGTGGCAATTAATTCAACTTTTCCCATTTTTATTTCCGCCTTTTTTAGAATAATTTTAGATCACATTATAACATACTAAAAGTTGGTGCCAGGCACCAACTTATTGGGTGCCGAAATTTATATAAAATTTTTGGTATATTTAGTTTTTAATGGGAAAAAATATATTACTAGGAGGTGATTATATTGTCTGATTTTGAAAGGGATAATATTACAACAAATTTTGCTTCGCCTTCAGGTAATAATGAAGATACGGATGAAGTAAAAAATGAAAATTCCGAAGTCGAAGACATTGATTTGAATGAATCTGGTGATGAAGAAGGTGCTTCTGACCAGGTCTCTGAAGATTAACTTGTATTAAAAAAACCAGGGTTTAGTGCCCTGGTTTTTTTAATACGTGCTTTACTGGGGTCAGATAGCAATTTATAATGTAAAATAATTAAATATTTATTAAAGAAGGGGTAATAATTATGAAAAATGAAAATATTGAAAGTGCCGTTTTTCCCAGGGATAAGAAATTTAATTTTTCCTGTCATGAGGGGTTGGAATGTTTTAACAGCTGCTGTCGCAATATAAATATTTTCCTTACCCCGTATGATATTTTACGTATAAAAAATAAATTAAATATAACTTCTACAGAATTTCTGAACCAGTATACTAAACAGTTAAATAAAGGGAATATAACTTTTATAATATTAAAAATGGATGAAACAAACGAGAAAAAGTGTCCTTTTGTTACTCCGGAAGGATGCAGTATTTACAGCGTGCGCCCGTGGTCGTGCCGTATTGCTCCCGTAGATTTAAAGGAAGACGGGTACAGCTTTATTTTTGATAACTCTTTTTGTAAGGGGTTGAACGAGGATAAAGAATGGACACTTGATCAGTGGATGGAAAATCAGGGGGTAAAAATTTACGAGGAAAAAGAAAGACTTTTTCGTGAAATACCGTCAAAAATACAATTTACTGACCTGAAAAATATAGATAACCATATAAAAGAAATAATTTTTATGGTCAGTTATGATATAGACCGGTTGCGGAAATTTGTTTTCGAAAGCGGCTTTTTGCAGGTTTTCAATGTAAAACAGGAAGAAGCTGAAAAAATACGCTATGATGATGAAGAATTGCTCCAGTTTGGTTTTCGCTGGTTATTAAATGACTATGATTTAGAAGAAACCATGGATCTCTGGGAGGAAGTTTTTTAGAAATAAAAATAAAAAGACAGGTATTTGTTAAACACCTGTCTTTTTGATTATTCTATTTTTTCCAGGTAATATAATACATAAGCCCGCCGGGCATCCTGGCGAATAGTCTCCATTACAGGGGGAGAAAGTGAAACTTCGCCAATTAAGTTAAAGTCTTCTGACAGGTCGAAGTCTTCTTCTTCGGTAACTTTGTAGCATTCTAAAACGGGATCAGGGTCGTGAGTTTCGAGGTTCATGCTTAAATATTTATTTTTTGCTTCTTCAGTGGAATTCGCAAAAACTATTTGAGTGTTGGTAGTGTGCTGCTGCACTATAAATGACCTCCTTTAAAAGTATTACAAAATAATATCTTATTAATATTATAAGCAGTTTTTGCCGTTTAGCCAATATTAATTTTAATAAAAAAATTCTGTTATTTTACAGAAAAATTTTATTGGATATGTAAATGCGTTTTTTAGGGGTGACTCAAGTGTTTAAAAGTATAGAAAATATATCAGATAAATTATATAATTCAAATTACCTGGCGGACCGGCGCCTGGCTATATCTGTTTTTTTAGCAGAAGAACTGCAAAAACCACTACTGGTAGAGGGCCCGGCAGGAGTAGGTAAAACAGAATTGGGAAAAGCACTGTCAAGGGCTGCCGGTATTTCTTTGATCAGGATGCAGTGTTACGAAGGGTTGGATGAAGCTAAATCACTCTATGAATGGAATTATCAAAAGCAGCTGCTGTATATTCAAAATGCTGCCGGTAAAACGGGAGATGGAGGTTGGGAAAAATTGCAGCAAAGCATCTATACAGAGGAGTTTTTGCTGCCGCGCCCTCTTTTAAAGGCTCTTAGGTCGGATGAAAAAGTGGTACTGCTTATAGATGAATTAGATAAAAGTGATGATGAATTTGAGAGCTTCTTACTGGAAGCTCTTTCAGAATACCAGGTAACTATCCCGGAATATGGTACTATAACTGCTGTTAATGCCCCGCTGGTGGTTTTAACCAGCAACAGCAGAAGAGAATTGAGCGATGCTTTAAAAAGAAGATGTCTGCACTTGTATATTGATTATCCTTCCATGGAGAGAGAGCTGCAGATAGTGAAGATGAAAGTCCCCGGGATTAATGAGAAGTTAGCTGAACAGCTGGTTAAATTTGTGCAGTCGGTAAGGAATCTGCGATTTACAGGCAGAGACGGCTTAAAAAAACCCCCGGGTATTTCTGAAACTATTGATTGGGCCAGATCTCTGCTGATGCTTCAAGTAGAGAGTCTGGATAAAGAAACAGTATCAGATACTTTAAGTGTTTTGCTCAAGTACCTGGAAGATACCGCACAGGTGGAAAAAAGACTGGCAGGTTTGATGCCGGGATAGTGCTGGAGGCAGTGACTATAATGGTAAGATGTATTTTAAAGTTTGCAGAATTATTAAGAAAAGCAGGTATCCGGATAACCCCGGTAGAAATCCAGGATTGCATGAAGGCCGTAGAATTAACCGGCATGGAAAAGAGTGATTTCAAGTATACCTTGAGATCAACTTTGATTAAAGATATAAGAGAACTGCAAGTATTTGACAAGTTGTTTGAATTGTATTTTTGTGCTTTTGTTAAAGAAACCTGGAAAGTAAGTAATGAAATTACCCTGCAGCAAAGAAAAACTGTGGGGCAGGAAGCAAAAGGATTGGGAAAAAGCGGTGCCGGGGGGCCCGGGCAGGATATATTATCAGTTTTAGCGAGCGGAAATGAGGAATTGCTTGATAAAACTGCGCAAGATGTAGTAGAAGCGCTGGGATGCCTGGAACCGCGAGATATAGAAAATATACGAGAAAAAGTTCAAGAAGCAAAAGTCAAGCTGGAATGGTATATGGCCCTGCACGAAATGGACAAAAAGATGCAGGAAGAAAAAATAAACTTTTCTACATACCAGGAATGGCACTCCAGGTTAAGAGATTTAGAAAGAAAAATAGAAAAAGAACTGCACTCGTTTTTTATTAATAATTATGGAGATAAAGCTCTGCAAAAAATAGCAGAAGCTCAAAATATAAATCAAAATGATTTTCTGCAGCTTAATGCTGCAGAAATAGAGCAGGTAAAAGAAAAGCTTGCCCGGTTGGGTAAGCAGCTTTCATTTAAAAAATCACGTCGTTACAGGCCTGCACCCCGGGGAAGGATAGATATAAAAAAAGTATCAAAGAAGGCTCTTGCCTGCGGCGGAGTACCTTTGGAGATGGTTTATAAAAGAAAAAGACCTGAACGCCCTGAACTAGTAATACTCTGTGATGTATCCAATTCAGTATCCCGCTACAGTTTTTTTATGCTGCAGACAGTATATGCAGCAGAAAGTTTTTTTAAAGATATACATACTTTTGCTTTTGTGGATCATTTAAGCTGCATTTCCCATCTTTTTCGCCGGATGTCGCCGGAAAAAGCTGTTTTAGAGATAAAAAGCCTGTCGGAAGTTTCTGACAGTGGGTGTTCGCATTTCGGGCAGGTTTTTTTTGAGTTTTATACTAATTATTTTTACCTGATAAATGATAAGAGTACAGTAATTATACTGGGTGATGCAAAAAATAATTGGAGGTCTTCGGGAGTTGATTATTTCAAAAAAATGGTACAGCGAAGTAAAAGGCTGTACTGGCTTAACCCGCAGCCATTTAAAGAATGGGATAAAGACGACAGTATAATGAGTACATATGCATGGTATTGTACGGGAGTTTATGAATGCCGAAACCTTCAACAATTAGAACAGTTAGTAAACGCAATTTTCTAAAATTAAAATTATAAATTGACTGGCAAGTTATTATGTAAATATAGTATATTAATTAGATAAGAATTAGCTGGGAGGTTAGGTGTCTTGACCCTGGTAAATCACTTTAAGAATATGTTTTGCCGGCTGGCCTGGCGGTTTTACATTCCGCCGGAACTTTTGGATACCAGTGAAATTAAAATAGCACATATAAGCGATACACCTACCAGGCTGTATCCGGCTCTAAAATCCTTGCTGTCCGAGTTAAACCCGGAAGTAATAATTCACACCGGGGATCTGGCGGATGACATAAAGCTGGAAATTAACCCGGAAAGTATATATGAATACAGCTGTGCAGTAGCTCCTTTTTTACAGTCGCTGGAAGATCTTCCGGCTAAAGAAGTATATATAATCCCGGGTAATCATGATAATTACCGCGTTATTGACAGCTGTACAGAGAGGAGCAGCCTGGTTTCGGAAGGTGATATAATAACAGTTCACGGTATTAACCTGGGAGTGGCGCATTATATTAGCAAACTTCCAGAATATGGACAGTACAATTTGTACGGGCATAACTTTTCACAGGGGGATGAGGCTCATTTGAACGGTTTAAATAATGTAAACATTATACTGTGCCCTTCCGGACAGGTAGTTAAAATTCCTTATCCCCTGGCAGTTAACAATGAACGTAAAATGGAAACCGTCTATGGAATTCCCAGGACAGTTTAACCGGGAGGGATAGTATATGATTTTTGTTCGCACCGGCCCGCGATTTTTATTTTTAGAAACCGAAAATAATGCCCTGCTCAAGGAGGAACTGGCCCATAGCCTGGGAGGCAGTGTATTATGTGTTGATTCTGCACTTGAAAAGGCCGAGGAATCTGAGACCATTATTTTTTTTAAGGGGCCCGGCGAGTGTGAAAGTACGGAAATGAAAGATGTACTGCTGGCACCATTGGGTTCTTCAGTGATTCTTTCCAGCTTAATAAACAGTGTTTTTGCAGCAGGTTCAATTAGCAGGGCTGATTTGGGCCCGGGGTTGCTGCTGCAGAGAATTCCCCGGAGCGGCCAGAAAGTAATAGAAACAATCCAGCGCTATTACGAGGCAGAGAGTATGGACCTGGAAACTGCTATTAGGCAGGGTAAAGCAAGTGATACTGTAGTTGTTTTTACAGATCGTCCGCTGAATAAACCGGTATGCCGGGAAGAAGTTGAGCCCCCTGTTTTGCTAATTAACCGCGAGGTTCCTGTCTTGTACAGGGAATTGAGGCAAGAAGCCGTGCGGTATTTTACTGAAGGTTTGGAATCGGGGCAGTGGCGCGAGGTAAGAATAAAAATATATGATAGTGCAGAATATTATGATATACACTACCGCAGGCTGGTGCTTGCCCTGGAGGATCTGGAAGCCGGTTTAATACTGGGAGAATCATGGACCAGGGATCATGCCCTGGCTCTTTTTGCTGTACTGGCTTACCAGGTTAGATTATTTACTCCCCTGGAATTACCGGAATTAAAGCAGGTACTAATGGGACTTGAATTTGATTCCGGCGGAGCCAGGTTTGTAGACCTTGATTTATATCAACGATGGAAGAAGATTGAAAAGGCAGAAGTCTTTAAATGCTTGCCGGATAATTTACACAGTTACGGAATTTACTTAAGGGAGCGGTTGTTTACCAGTTTATCGGTAAAAACAAAGGAAAAAATAAATAACCTGGAAGAATTGCTGCAGTATGAAAATGATGATTAAGCCGGCGTTTAATGCCGGTTTTTTAAGGTAAATACTGCTATAGAAATAGGAGAGTTGTTGCCTGTGTCTGAAAAAGCAACTTTTAAAGTAATAAATTTTGGATGCCCGGTTAACCAGTATGAGGCCTGTGCTATGGAATCAGCGATGCAGAAGGCAGGTTTCGAAAAAATTTCAGAAAAAGCTGATATTTATATTGTAAACAGCTGTGTAGTTACTGCTTCAGCTGCAGCCGGGGCCCGGCGAACTGTGCGCGGAGCAAAGAGGGAAAATCCTGAAGCCCTTACTGTATTGGCCGGATGCTATCCCCAGGTTTATTACCGGGAAATAGAAAAGCAGCTTTCAGAGGCTGATCTAATCATTGGTACTACTGGCAGAGCAATGTTGCCCGGGCTTATACGGGATAAACTGGCTGGCCGGTTAAATCAAAAAATTATGGTAAAAGAACATGACGGGAAAGAAGTATTTGAAGATATGCCGCTTGAATACGGTTATAATAGGATCAGGCCGGTGGTGAAAGTGCAGGAGGGCTGTAATGAATATTGTACTTATTGTATAATAGCCTGGGCCCGGGGTAAGCCCAGGAGTTTGAGCCCGCAAAGAGTCATCGAACAGGCAGTATACCTGGTGAAGCTGGGATATAAGGAAATTATACTGGCAGGAAATCACCTGGGGATATACGGAAGGGATATACCCGGTTGGGACCTGGTAAAATTATTAAAAGAACTGGATAATATTTCCGGCAAATTTCGCATTAGATTAAATTATTTAGAACCCATGGATGTGCAGGATAAACTATTCGAAACTGCTGCTTCCAGTAGTAAAATTTGCCCGCATTTTTACTTGCCAATGCAGAGCGGTTCAGATCTTATTTTAAAAAAAATGGGAAGAAAATATACTTCAGATGATTACAGGAATCTGGTAAGGAAGGCCAGGGCAATGAGTCCTGATGTTTCCGTATTCTCAGATATAATTACCGGGTTCCCCGGGGAAAAAGAAAGTGATCATCAAAAAACAATGGAAATAATAGAAGATCTTCAGCTGAGTAAGATACATGCTTTTTCTTATTCGCCCCGCCCTGGAACTCCTGCTGAAAAGTTTACTGACAATGTGCGTCCTGACGTAAAAAAAAGAAGAGTAAAAGAACTCAGGTCAAAGGATAAAGAACTGGAATCAAATTTTAAGTCTCGTATGGTAGGTAAAATATTGTTTGTACTTCCGGAGCGGCAGATAGAGGATGAAGGTTGTGTCTACAGCGAGGGGCTTTCTGCCAATAATGTAAGAGTAAGAATACTTACTGACGGCGTAAAAGAAGATATTATAAAAGTAAAGGCTGTAAAGGCATATGAATGGGGAGTATTAGGAGAACAAGTTCTATAATTCTATTTTATAGAAATAATTAGAATTATAAACTTTGCTAAAAGTAGTATTAATAATAAAATATAATAAATTGCATATATTGGGGGAGAGACCATGCTAAATAACGAATTACAGATTTTTGTAACCGTAGCAGAAAAAGAAAATTTTTCCCGTGCTGCAGAAGCGCTGAACTTATCTCAACCTGCTATAAGCCAGCACATAAATAATTTAGAAGCATATTATGGTGTAAAGTTGTTTGAACGTTCCAGCAAAAAAGTACAGTTGACCCAGGCTGGTTCAACACTGTATAAATATGCTAAAGATATACTGGACATGCATATTGTTGCTAAGCGTGCAGTAGCAGACCTGGTAGAGCTTGTAACAGGTAAACTAACTATTGGTGCCAGCCTGACTATAGGAGAATACGTATTGCCGCGTCTTCTGGCTGCATTTTCCAAGAAATATCCAGAAGTTAAACTTTCAGTAGATATAGGTAATACAGAAGAGATGCATGAAAAAATATTGGACGGCAGTATTGATATAGGCTTAGTTGAGGGTGAATTAGAAGATCCCCACCTGGAAATAAAAGAATTTTTAGAGGATGAACTTGTTTTCGTTGTTTCCAGGCAGCACCCCCTGGCGGGAAGAAACGTGGTAGAAGATGATGATTTAAGAAATTATATATTTATATTACGAGAAGAGGGTTCCGGTACAAGGCATGCCATGGAAAGTGCTTTGCAAAAACTTTCTTTTGTGCCTTCTAACCAGATTGTCCTGGGCAGTACGCAGGCTATAAAAGAGGCAGTCGAGGCAGGTTTGGGAATTAGCTGCCTGTCGAAGTGGACGCTGCGTAAAGAACTGCAGCTGGGAAGCTTGAAGCCCATGAGAATTAAAGATAGTAATGTTAAGAGAAAGTTTTATCTTGTCAGTCATAAAGGTAAATTTGAATCCAAGGCTACCTCGGAATTTGAAAAATTCATTTTTTCTAATGACATAAAAAGCATGTAGCAGATATGCACCGGCGTTTTTTCTCGGCCTTATTAGCTCTTTGAATGCGCCTCTGTATGCTCGCTCTGAGTACCACACCAGCCTTTATACCGATGCTGAAAGAATTCTCATAACTATTGTGAGTAAAAGCTCAGCGACATTTATAAGTTCTGGACTTTTTTGTTGACTTTCTAAACTATGTATCATAATATACAAATATAATCAGGTTTTTGTGGTAAACAAAGTAGGTGTTTTATTATATGGAAGCAAAAAAATACCAGAAGCAGGCAGAACTTTTAAAAGCGCTTGCTCACCCTACACGCCTTTGTATAGTAAATGGCCTTTTAGACCGGGAGCAGTGTAATGTTTCTACAATTAAGGAATGTATGCATATCCCCCAGTCTACTGTGTCTCAGCAATTAGCTGTCTTGAGGTCAAAAGGAATTGTTCAAGGGGAGCGAAAAGGCCTGGAAGTATGTTATCGTGTAATTGATCAGAGAGCAAAAAAAATAGTAGAAATCCTTAATGATGATAAAGTTATACAAGGTTAGTATTAAATCATAAGGAAAAGGGGGTAGGGTGTGTGAAGGTAGTTGCTTTGATGGGCAGCCCGCGGGGGGGCAGCAATACTGATACTATAACGGAAAAAGTGCTTGAAGGTGCTCGTTCTGCTGGTGCTGAAACTAATAAAATTATGATTAATGATCTTCAAGTTTCACCCTGTACGGGGTGTTTAAAGTGCAGGGAAAAAGGAGAGTGCCAGCAGTATAATGATGATATAAATGGTTTAGTAGAAGAACTGGGTGAGGCAGATGCCCTGGTCTTTGGCGCTCCTGTTTGGGGAGGTTTTATCCCGGGCCAGTTAAAGATGATTTTTGACCGCATGGTAGGGGCAGCAGTAAAAATTGAAGCTTCAGAAAATGGTGCCCAGATTACTAGCAGGCTTCCCCAAAAAAAACGCAGCGGGGTAAGTATTGCCGTATGTGCTTCTCCGGCAAAAGAAATGACAGAAGCTACCATAGTTTTCTTTAATCATAATTTAAGCTTGCACGCTAATGGTGGAGATATACGGGAAATAAGGGCCCCGGGGTTGAGTGCACATGGCATGGTTAAAATGGAAGCAGAAGACATGGAAGTAATATTAGAGCAGATGGGTGTTGAAAATGCTGGTTTGATGGCAGTGCAAGCTGAGAAAGCTAACCAGGATTTGCTCGATGATGCTTATGAAATAGGTAAAAAACTTGTAAACTAAATTAACTCTCATGTGGCTGGTAGCTGCTCAGTTCAAGCGTTTTCTGATTAAACCCCCACGAGCCTGGGGCTCACAACGGAGCATGAAAACTCCTCTATTGTAAGATGCTATAATTTAGCAGTGTTTTCAGGTCGATAGACTTATTGGTGGTTTAACCCTGTTGATTAAACTGATTACAGCAATCTTGAAGCACAACCTATTGTGGACTCGAACATGTTGATTAAAATTTTTCTTTTTCGATTGTTGTATTCAACTGCTAAATAAAATAGTATCGGAGGATTTTCGTGCCAAAAAGTAAAAAACGCAAACACAACCCTTCAAAAAAGCACAAGGTAGTTGAAACAGAAAATGACGCAATGTACGATAGTTGTGCCGGCTTAGATGTGCATCAAGAAACCGTTGTAGCATGTATAATGTTTGGCCCTCTTGATCAGCGCCCTAAAAAGGTAGTAGAGACATTTTCAACAACAACTTCTGGATTACTGGCTTTATCAGATTTCCTATCTGAATATAATGTAACTCATGCAGCTATGGAAAGCACTTCGGTTTTCTGGAAACCAGTTTGGAATGTATTAGAAGGTTCATTTACCCTTCTTTTGGCAAATGCCCGGACAATCAAAAATGTTCCAGGGCGCAAAACAGATGTTAAAGATGCAGAATGGATAGCAAAATTATTGCGCAGTGGCCTGGTAGAAAGCAGCTTTGTTCCTCCGGAACCTATCCGTGATTTACGGGATATGACCCGCTACAGAAAGAAATTGCTTAGTAGTATTTCTGCTGAAAAGAACCGTATTCACCGACTTTTACAAGACGGCAACATCAAGCTAACCACATATGTGACAGATATTTTTGGGGTCACAGGTCGAAACTTAGTAAAAGCCATTATTAATGGTGAAAAGGTAGAAACAGCAGATCTGGATAAGTTGGTAAAAGGAAACCTTCGCAATAAAATACCTGAATTACAAGATGCACTCAACGGTCGATTGCGTAAACATCATCGGGAAATGATTAGCTTTTGTTACAAACATATTGAGCATTTAGAACAACTACTAGCTGATTTAGAAGACCGTATTGATCAATTGCTAATTCCTTATCAAAAAGAAGTTGAACTACTAAAATCGTTGTCCGTAATCAAAGATCATACTGCTGCTGTTATTATTTCCGAAATAGGTACTGACATGAGTGTATTTCCGTCGGAAAAACATATTTCTTCATGGGCAGGTCTTAGCCCGGGTAATAACGAGAGTGCCGGCAAAAAAAAAGTAGTAAATCAACATACGGAAACAAAGCTTTAAAATCTGCATTGATTCAAGTTGCCTGGGCTGTATCACGAAAACGAGGAACCAGATTGAATGCTCTTTTCTGGCGTATTACTAAAAAACACGGTAAGAAAAAAGCTGCTGTTGCCACTGCCCATGAGATACTTATTATTGTTTATTACATGCTTAGCCGTAGAACCCCTTATGAAGAACTTGGAGATGATTACTTTAAAAAGAAACAACCCAAAAGTCCTGAAGATACAGCACTTAAACTTCTTGAAAAGAAAGGATACATTATTGAGCATCCAGACGGTAAGCCAGCTTAAACTAGGTGTAATGTTATAGGTTTAACTAGGGCTTAAAGAGCCCCGGGCATTATAATGTCTTTTAAAACCCTATTTCTAAGAAATAATTAGCATTTTAAGATTGTTGACTACGTTTTAAACCGGAGTTTTCTGATTAAACGCCCACGAGCTT
>JAIPEW010000038.1 GCA_021736985.1 Clostridiales bacterium
CTTTCTTATTGATGTACCCCCGGACTGAGAAAGGCACAATGTTATTGCTGCTGTCAGGGTTGTTTTCCCGTGGTCTACGTGCCCTATTGTCCCTAGATTTACGTGTGGTTTCGTACGCTCAAATTTCTCTTTGGCCATTGGTTTTTCCTCCTTTTGGTTAATTTATATAGCTTTATTAAGCTGAATTGTTGGAAATAATATCCTGGGCGACATTTTGAGGAACCTCTTCATAATGACTAAATTGCATAGTATAAGTTCCCCTACCTTGAGTACGAGAACGCAACTCCGTAGCATATCCAAACATCTCTGCCAGCGGAACAAACCCGTGAACAACCTGAGTGCTGCCCCTGGGCTCCATCTGTTCTACTCGCCCTCTACGGGAATTTATATCACCGATAACATCACCCATATATTCTTCGTTCACAACCACTTCCAGTTTCATAACTGGTTCCAACATAACCGGCTTTGCTTTGTTCAACGCATCCTTTAAAGCCATATTACCGGCAACTTTATATGCCATTTCAGAAGAATCTACCTCGTGCGAAGAACCATCTATAGCCTTTACCTTAACATCTACAATTTCATAACCGGCAAGAATACCATTTCCCATTCCTTCACGTATTCCAACATCTACCGCTGTGACATATTCCTTGGGAATAACCCCGCCTACGATTTTATTTACAAATTCATAGCCACTTCCCGGCTCCATGGGCTCTAGTTCAATAACAACATGACCATATTGTCCACGTCCACCACTCTGGCGAACAAAGCGTCCTTCTCCTTTTGCACCCTGGCGGATAGTTTCTTTATAAGCTACCTGCGGGCGTCCTACGTTTGCTTCTACTTTAAACTCGCGGAACAACCGGTCCATAATCACTTCCAAATGAAGCTCTCCCATACCCATGATTATCGTCTGGCCGGTATTATCATCTGTATATACCTTAAATGTCGGATCTTCTTCACCAAGCTTTTGGAGCGCTGTGGTCATTTTATCCTGATCTGACTTCGTTTTAGGTTCAATAGCAACACTAATTACCGGTTCCGGAAACTCCATGGATTCCAGCAAAACCTGATCGTTTTCATTACACAACGTATCTCCTGTAGCAGTGTTCTTAAAACCTATACCTGCTACGATATCCCCAGCATGCACTTCTTCAGCTTCTTCCCGCCGGTTAGCATGCATGCGTAAAATTCTACCCAGTCTTTCACGTTTACCCTTACTTGAATTATATACATACGAACCCTTCTCCAAGGTCCCAGAATATACCCTGAAGAAAGTTAAACGTCCCACATAAGGATCGGTCATTATTTTAAATGCCAGCGCTGAGACTGGACCATCATCTTTTGGATCACGACAAACTTCTTCTCCAGTATCGGGAATTGTCCCTTTAACCGCATCAACATCCTGTGGGGATGGTAAGTAATCCACAATTGCATCCATAACGGGTTGAACACCCTTATTCTTAAAAGCAGAGCCACACAGAAAGGGAGTCATCTGAACAGCAAGTGTACCTTTACGTATACCTGTTATTATTTCCTCTGGAGTAAACTCTTCTCCCTCCAGATATTTCATCATTAATTCGTCGTCTGCTTCAGCTACATTTTCTAACAAAGTTTCTCTGTATTTTTTTACTGTTTCTTGCATATCTTCTGGTATATTAACTTCTTTGCTCTCTCTTCCTAAATCATCTGTATATATAAAAGCTTTATTATAAATTAAATCTACTAAGCCATTAAAATCTTCTTCGCTACCTATGGGTAATTGTAATGCCACAGCATTTGAACCCAGTCTCTTTTTAGCTTGATCTAAAACGTTGTAGAAGTCTGCTCCTATTCGGTCCATTTTATTTACAAAAGCGATCCTGGGAACACCGTATTTATCGGCCTGTCTCCAAACTGTTTCGGATTGAGGTTCTACACCACCAACAGAACAAAAAACAGCTATAGCACCATCCAATACCCGCAGAGATCGCTCCACCTCAACCGTGAAATCCACATGTCCTGGCGTGTCAATTATATTAATGCGGCAATCTCTCCACCGACAAGTAGTAGCTGCGGATGTTATAGTAATTCCGCGCTCCTGCTCTTGAGCCATCCAATCCATGGTAGCTGCACCGTCATGTACTTCACCTAACTTGTGCACCCTACCTGTGTAGAAGAGCATACGTTCAGTGGTAGTAGTCTTACCGGCGTCAATATGAGCCATTATTCCAATGTTGCGCGTTTTTTGTAGCGGCCACTGGCGCGCCATAAAGACCTCCCCTTTCTTTCTACCACCTGTAGTGGGCAAATGCTTTGTTTGCTTCTGCCATTTTGTGCGTGTCCTCTTTCTTCTTAACAGCGCCTCCTGTATTATTTGCAGCATCCATTATTTCATTAGCTAACCTTTCTTTAAAAGTTCTACCTCCACGTGCACGGGCATATCTAACCAGCCAGCGCACAGCCAGGGTCTGCCTGCGATCTGGACGTACCTCTACCGGTACTTGATAAGTTGCACCGCCAACCCGGCGAGCTTTTACTTCTAACAAAGGCTTTATGTTTTCCAGAGCCTGCTCAAATACTTCCAGGGCATCTTGACCTGTTTTTTGACTCAATACGTCAAAAGCACCATAACATATTTTTTCCGATGTACCCTTTTTACCATCCTGCATAACCTGGTTTATTAACTTAGAAAGAACAACATTTTGATATACAGGATCCCTGGAAACTTCGTGTCGTGGTGCAGCACCCCTTCTGGACATGTATTTCCCTCCTTTCTCAATTTTTTAATTATAAGGTTATTTTTTCGATTGCTTTGTTCCGTATTTAGAACGGCTGTTGCTACGATTTTGTACTCCTGCACAGTCAAGTGCACCACGTACAACGTGATACCTTACTCCCGGCAAGTCTTTTACACGACCGCCCCTTACTAAAACAACAGAGTGTTCTTGCAGATTATGACCTGCACCTGGAATATAAGCTGTTACTTCCGTCCCATTAGTCAACCTTATCCTCGCTACTTTACGCAGCGCTGAGTTAGGTTTCTTAGGTGTGGTTGTAAAAACTCTTGTGCATACTCCACGTTTTTGCGGACAACCTCTTAATCCAGGTGAATCAGAGGTCCTGGTCATTTCTTTCCTACCTTTGCGTATCAGCTGATGAATTGTTGGCACTGACAACACCTCCTATCCATACACATTAAAAAACCAGGGGAAGACGGGCAACCGTCCTCCCTCTAAAACTATAGTAATCATTTTTCAAGTAATGCAGCTACCGCGCACCCAACTACTATGCCACAAGCTCTACCAAGGCGTTTCATTGAATCAACAACTTCTATAGGAATATCTTTTTCTATACAACTTGTTCTCACAGGCGATGTTATACGTTCTTCTGCATCCTGGGCAATAAAAACTAGCCCAACTTTATCTTTTCGCAACGCCTTCGTAGTCTCTTTAATACCTACAGCAATTTCCACCTTGCTAACATTGCGTAATTTATCATAACTCATGGCGACCTCCATAAAGCTATACTAGAAAACTTTATACCCTGGAAGTCTGCTTATCATACAGTTTAACAGCGTCCATACCTACACACACTCGAATATAATATCATTGGCATAATTTATTGTCAACCAAAATTTAATTGGTTTTTCATTTACTTTATCTGAGACAGAACTTCCCTTTCAGTCATTTCATCACTACCAGTATCCTCGCACCCCTCATCTTCGTTTTCGTCGTCCATACCTTCAGACGGGTTGTTTTCTATCAATTCTATACTGCGATATCTGCTCATTCCAGTACCTGCCGGTACCAACTTTCCTATAATAACATTTTCTTTTAACCCGAGCAACGGATCCATCTTACCCTTTATTGCTGCTTCGGTAAGAACCCTGGTTGTTTCCTGGAACGATGCTGCAGACAGGAAAGAATCAGTTGCCAGAGATGCTTTTGTTATTCCCAGAAGCGCCTGATTTCCAGTGGCCTGCTCTCCATCCCGGGCAGCAATTTGCTCATTTTGATTTTTAAAGTCAATTATATTTGCCAGGCTACCGGGCAAGAAATCTGAATCCCCTGAGTCATCGACCCTGATCTTACGCATCATCTGACGTATCATAACCTCAACATGTTTATCATTTATATCCACACCCTGCAACCTGTATACTTTTTGTACTTCTTGCAGCAGATACACCTGGACTCCCCGGGGCCCCTGTATCCTTAACAAGTCATGAGGATTTATTGAACCCTCCGTTAGTTCCTGACCTTTTTCGACATAATCACCATTTATCACTTTGACGCGGGCACCATATGGTATCTGGTATGTTTCTCTTTCACCGTCTTGATTAGCAACTTCTATTTCACGGCGATCTTTCACTTCGCGTATATCAACGCTACCTTCAATTTCACTTACCATTGCCTGGCCCTTGGGCTTACGGGCTTCAAACAATTCTTCAACTCTTGGAAGTCCCTGGGTAATATCTTCACCGGCAACACCACCGGTATGGAACGTACGCATAGTAAGCTGCGTTCCTGGCTCACCAATACTCTGTGCAGCAATAATACCTACTGCCTCACCCACGTCTACCATGTGGCCCGTAGCCATATTCCGCCCGTAACATTTTATACATACTCCGGAACGGGTCTGACAGGTGAAGACTGAACGTATTTTCATTTTCCTGATACCGGCTTCTACAATTTTTTCAACAGTTTCTTCATTTATTTCTTCATTTTTTCCGACCAGGACTTCACCGGTTTCCGGGTGCAGTAAATCTTCGAACGCTACCCTGCCAACAATACGATCTTCAAATTTTTCAATAATTTCGGTTCCATCTTTTATATCTGTTACCTCAATACCTTTAACTGTACCACAATCATCTTCGCGCACAATAACATCCTGAGACACATCTACCAGGCGCCGGGTAAGATATCCTGAGTCTGCTGTCCTGAGGGCCGTATCAGCCAACCCCTTGCGTGCACCGTGAGTTGAAATAAAGTATTCCAACACTGTAAGTCCTTCACGGAAATTAGCCTTAATAGGAAGGTCAATTATACGCCCCGACGGGTCAGCCATAAGCCCCCTCATGCCGGCCAGCTGGCGAATCTGCTGTATGTTACCCCGTGCACCGGAGTTAGCCATCATGTACACAGGATTAAATTTATCCAGGCTATTTACCAGGGCATCAGTTACACTTTTAGTTGTATTACTCCATATACCAGTGACTTTACGATAACGTTCATCTTCTGTAGTTAACCCACGGCGATACTGCGTCTCAATTTTCTCCACCTGACCCTCGGCTTCGGCAAGTAAATTTTTCTTTTGCTCCGGTATATGAATATCAGAAACACTTATAGTAATACCTGCCTGTGTTGCATAACGATAACCTATGTGTTTTATGCCGTCAAGTAAAGAGGATGTCATGGAAAAGCCCAGTTCCCGGTAACATCTTTCTACGATTTTGCTTAATGTTTTTTTATCGCACAATTTATTTACAAAACGCAGCTCTTTCGGGATGACCTGGTTGAAAATTATTTTTCCCACGGTAGTCTGCAATATTTCGCCGCTGGGACGCCGCACTTTAACCGGAATGTGCATTTCCACTGCATCGTTTTCGTAAGCCATGATTGCTTCATTATAATTTTTAAAGCACTTCATTTCTTCTTGATTATCAATATCTTTTTCTATAGTAAGATAGTAACTTCCCAGAACCATATCCTGGGTAGGTATAGTAACCGGGCCGCCATCTTTAGGATTAAGCATATTATGAGCAGAAAGCATCAAGAGCCTTGCCTCTGTCTGTGCTTCAGCAGAAAGCGGAACATGTACTGCCATCTGATCGCCATCAAAGTCAGCATTATACGGTGAACACACCATGGGATGGATTTGTATAGCCCTACCCTCGACCAGCACAGGCTCAAAAGCTTGAATCCCCAGCCTGTGCAATGTGGGTGCACGGTTTAGAAGCACCGGGTGCTCGCGAATAACATCTTCAAGCACATCCCACACCTCGGGTTTTACTCTTTCCACCATTCTCTTGGCACTCTTAATATTATGTGAATATCCTTCATTCACAAGCTTTTTCATAACAAACGGCTTGAAAAGCTCAAGAGCCATTTCTTTGGGCAAGCCGCACTGGTGTATTTGTAAGTGCGGACCTACAACTATAACAGAACGTCCCGAGTAATCAACGCGTTTGCCCAGCAAGTTCTGGCGAAATCGCCCCTGTTTTCCTTTAAGCATATCGCTTAATGATTTAAGTGGACGATTACCTGATCCGGTAACAGCACGCCCCCTCCTGCCATTATCGATAAGAGCGTCAACTGCCTCTTGAAGCATTCTTTTTTCATTTCGTACGATTATATCGGGCGCCCCTAAATCCAAAAGTCTCTTAAGGCGGTTATTTCGATTAATCACCCGGCGGTACAAATCATTTAAGTCAGATGTTGCAAAACGCCCGCCGTCTAATTGAACCATGGGACGCAATTCCGGAGGAATAACTGGAACAACATCTAAAATCATCCACTCGGGCAGATTATTACTTTTTTTAAAAGCCTCAACAACTTCCAACCTTCTTATCGCTCTTATTTTGCGCTGCCCGCTGACTTCCTTGAGCTCCCGGCGCAATTCCCGGTATAATTCATCAAGATTGAGCTCCCTTAAAAGCTCCTTTATTGCCTCAGCTCCCATACCAGCTTTAAAGATACTGCCGTATTTATCATCATATTCCCTGAATTCTGTCTCTGTAAGCAGCTGTTTTTTAATCAAAGGGGTTTCGCCGGGATCAATTACTATATATGAAACGAAATACAATACTTTTTCTAAAGCCCTCGGGGACATGTCTAATAGCAGTCCCATACGGCTGGGAATACCCTTGAAATACCAGATATGTGAGACAGGAGCAGCCAATTGTATGTGTCCCATTCGCTCACGGCGTACTTTGGAACGAGTAACCTCAACACCACACCTGTCACATACTACACCTTTGTACCTGACACGTTTATATTTTCCGCAGTGACATTCCCAATCTCTCGTGGGCCCGAAAATCCGCTCACAAAAGAGGCCGTCGCGTTCGGGTTTCAGAGTGCGGTAATTTATTGTTTCGGGCTTTTGCACTTCTCCACTGGACCATCCTAATATTTGCTCGGGGGAAGCCAAACCAATACGGATGCGGTCGAAATTGTTTAAGTCGAGCAAAGAACTCTCTCCCTTCCAGGGTGGTTTTACTCACTATTTTCATTTCCAAGCGCTTCCTTCAAAAGCTGCTTTGCTAATCCATCCCCCTCCTTACTATCTTCCGTTTCTTCTTCACCGTGTTTATTATCATCCTCTTTTTTATCAATCTCTTCTTCAGAGGCCGGTTCTTGTTTGTTATTTACATATTCACTTTGCTTCTGACTGTTGTTTTCATCCTGCATTTCCAGGCCCAGCTCTTTTGCTGTCTCTGCCACATCTTCTTCTACTTCTTTTATTTCAATTTCCTCGTCTTCTTCAGAAAGAACCTTAACATCAAGCCCCAGGCTCTGCAATTCTTTGATTAGTACCTTAAAAGACTCCGGGACTCCAGGTTCCGGAACGTTTTCGCCTTTTACTATGGACTCATAAGTTTTTACTCGCCCTACAACATCATCTGATTTCACTGTTAATATTTCTTGTAAAGTATGAGCTGCCCCGTAGGCTTCCAGGGCCCATACTTCCATTTCCCCAAAGCGCTGGCCGCCAAATTGAGCTTTTCCGCCAAGAGGCTGTTGTGTTACAAGTGAATAGGGCCCTGTAGAACGCGCATGAATTTTGTCATCAACAAGATGAGCCAATTTTATCATGTAAATATAACCAACTGTAACTTCATTATCAAACGCTTTTCCATACCTACCGTCATAAAGTACTGCCTTACCGTTTTCAGACAACCCTGCTTCTCTAAAGAATTCCCTGAGATCACTTTCTGACGCACCATTGAAAACCGGAGTTGCCACATGATACCCCAGTATTTTAGCTGCCCAGCCAAGGTGCGTCTCCAGAACCTGGCCTATATTCATACGTGAGGGAACACCCAGCGGGTTTAAAACCACTTCAACAGGAGTACCATCCGGTAAAAACGGCATATCTTCTTCTGGCAGGATACGTGCAATAACACCCTTGTTCCCGTGACGCCCTGCCATTTTATCTCCTTCAGAAAGTTTCCTTTTTTGTGCAATATAGACCCTGACCAACTGGTTTACTCCCGGGGGTAATTCATCACCGTTTTCCCTGGAAAAGACCTTCACTTCTACTACTTTACCAGATTCACCATGAGGAGCACGAAGTGAAGTATCACGAACTTCTCTGGCCTTTTCACCAAAAATAGCGCGCAGAAGTCTTTCTTCTGCAGTTAATTCCGTTTCCCCCTTGGGGGTAACTTTACCTACAAGAATATCACCGGGCATTATTTCTGCACCAGTTCGGATAATACCGCGCTCATCCAGGTCCTTTAATACCTCTTCCCCGACATTAGGTATATCCCGCGTGATTTCTTCCGGACCCAGCTTGGTATCCCTGGCATCACACTCGTGTTCTTCTATATGTACAGATGTAAATATATCGTCTTTAACCATCTTTTCACTAACCAGAATAGCATCCTCGTAATTATATCCTTCCCATGGCATAAAAGCACATAAGACATTTCTACCAAGCGCCAGCTCTCCTTTTTCAGTCGAAGGACCGTCAGCAATTACATCTCCGGCTTCTACACGCACATTTTTTTTAGCCAGGGGCTTCTGGTTAAAGCAAGTACCCTGGTTAGACCGGGTATACTTGGACAACTTGTAGTTTTCAAGTTTACCTTGATCATTTCTTATGGTAATTTCCGTAGATGTAACTTTCTCAACATTACCCGGATTTTTAGCGGTCACCAATACACCAGAATCTACTGCAGCCTTATACTCTATTCCCGTTCCCACATAAGGGGCCTCGGTTTTTAAAAGAGGAACTGCCTGCCTCTGCATGTTTGCGCCCATAAGAGCCCTGTTGGCATCATCGTGCTCAAGAAAAGGTATCATGGATGTAGCAATACTAAAAACTTGCTTTGGGGACACATCCATAAAATCTACTTTATCTGCCGGCACCTGAAGAATATCATGCCCGTGCCGTGCATTAACTTCATGAGTAACAAATTGCCCGTTATCATCCAGCGGCGCGTTTGCCTGTGCTACTACATAGTTATCTTCTTCATCAGCTGTAAGAAACTTGATATCATTAGTTACACATTTATTTTCCTTGTCAACTTTTCGATAAGGTGTTTCAATAAATCCAAACTTATTTATCCTGGCATATGAGCTGAGGGAGCCAATAAGACCAATATTAGGGCCTTCAGGCGTCTCAATAGGGCACATTCTTCCATAGTGAGAGTGGTGCACGTCTCGCACTTCAAACCCGGCTCTTTCCCTGCTCAAACCTCCGGGCCCCAGCGCTGACAACCGCCTCTTATGAGTTAACTCTGCAAGTGGGTTAGTTTGATCCATAAATTGACTTAGCTGGCTGGACCCAAAAAATTCCTTGATAGAAGCCACTACCGGTCTTATATTTATCAATACCTGGGGAGTTATAACATCTACATCCTGAATAGTCATTCGCTCGCGAACTACCCGCTCCATTCGCGACAGTCCAATACGGAACTGATTCTGTAGAAGCTCACCAACGGAACGTAACCTTCGATTTCCCAGGTGATCTATATCATCTACTTGTCCTTCACCTTCTATCAGAGCTAGAAGGTATCTTATCGTTTCTATTATATCCGTTGTTGTTAATTCCCGCACAAATTTACGTTCATTTTCTTCACTATATTCATCATAATAAAGTATATTGTGATTTAACTTTTTGTGTATTTTATATCTTCCTACATTAGCTAAATCATAACGCTTGGGGTCAAAAAACAAAGTATTTAATAAGCTCTTTGCGCTCTCAACTGTAGGAGGTTCCCCGGGGCGCAATCTTTTGTATATTTCAAGCAAGGCTTCTTCTTCTGTTTCCGTATTATCCCTGGTCAGCGTTTCTTGTACATGTTTATTGTCTTCAAAAAGCTCCGTAATCATACCGTTTGAACCATACCCCAGAGCACGAACTAACACAGTTACAGGGACTTTTCGTGTACGATCAATACGGACAAACACATGATCATTTGAATCAGTCTCAAACTCAAGCCACGCGCCGCGGTTAGGAATAATTGTTGAATTATATAACTTTTTACCCGAAGCATCTAATTGTCCAGAAAAATAAACCCCCGGCGAACGAACCAATTGACTTACAATTACCCTTTCAGCACCATTAATAATAAAGGTGCCTTTCTCGGTCATTAATGGGAAATCTCCCATAAATACTTCTTGCTCCTTAACTTCACCAGTTTCCTTGTTTATCAAACGAACTTTAACCCGAAGAGGAGCCGCATAAGTAACATCCCGTTCTTTACAATCTTCCACATCATACTTGGGCTCCCCAAGGGTGTAATCAAGAAACTCCAGAACCAGGTTGCCTGTAAAATCTTGTATGGGTGATATGTCGCCTAAAACTTCTCGCAGTCCGTCTTTTAAAAACCAATTATAAGAATTGCGCTGAACCTCAATAAGGTTTGGAAGCTGCCAAACCTCTTTTAATTTTCCAAAGTTCCAACGGGTTCTGGTAATACAATCTTCATTCATCTTCAAAGACCACACCCTTCGCTGATAATAAAAAAACAACTAAAACAAGGCATTGCTTAACGTAAACAATACCTCGCTTAAGACTGTTAAATATTTATTTTAAATATTATTACCGATTTTCTATGGTTAAATACCCTTATTTAACCATACTCTATAAAATGACATTGGTACATGATAGCACAGAAAGTCCATTCTGTCAACAATCAAAACCACTCTAAAAAAACTCAACGAAGATATACTGCGGCAACCAGGATGTTACCTGAAATTTGCTAAAATAACATACATTCTATGCTCTAGACAATACAAGAGTGGTACCATAAGATACCACTCTTGTAAAAACATAACAAGTATATCTTAACATGATAAGATTACTTGATTTCTGCAGTAGCGCCTGCTTCCTCTAACTTGGCTTTTAGAGAATCTGCATCTTCTTTGCTTGCTTTTTCCTTAACATTGTTAGGCAGGTTATCTACCAACCCTTTAGCTTCTTTAAGACCTAAACCGGTAACTTCACGTACTACTTTAATAACATTAACTTTCTTCTCTCCAGTATCAGTTAGAACAACATCAAACTCGGTTTGCTCTTCTTCTGCTTCTGCCGCTCCTTCAGCTCCTGCTCCGGCCGGTGCACCAACTGCTGCAACCGGGGCGGAAGCACTTACACCAAATTCTTCTTCAAAAGCCTTTACTAATTCGGACAACTCTAATACAGAAAGCTCTTTTACAGCATCAAGAATCTCTTGAACTTTAGACATTATGTATTCCTCCTAATTAAATAATTTTTCATTTTTTAAATTTAGCTAGCTTTTTCTTCAGCTTCTTTCTTTTCTCTTATGCCGTCAAGCGCATAAACAAAGTTGCGAAGCAAACCTTGCAGAGATACAGCAAATCCGGTAAGCGGTGCCTGCATGCCGCCCACTACGCGACCAAGCAAGACTTCTCTCGAAGGCAAGTCAGCTAGCGCTTTAATACCACTTTCATCCAACACACTGCCTTCTAAAACTCCTGCTTTTATTTCCAGCTGTTTATGCTCTTTAGCAATATCCTGGAGCACTTTTGCCGGAGCTACAGGGTCAGTACTGCTAGTAGCCAGGGCCGTAGGACCTTCTAAATAAGAATCAAGATCTTGCAGGCCCATCTCTCTGGTTACCCTTTTTATAAGTGTATTTTTAATAACCTTAAACTCACTATCTGCCTCATCCATCTTCCTGCGCAGCTTATTCATGGCCGCCACGTCAAGACCGCGGTAGTCAGTAAGAACTATAACCTTTGAATTTTCAAACTTGTCCTTTATCATTTCTACCATTGTTTCTTTTTCTTTTCTTGTAGGCAAATCAACCCCCCCTTTTTAGGAAACTAGAAAACCCCCGGCAGACATGCCGGAGGCCTATATTTCACACAGGTTCCTCCCCGGCCTCGGGTGGCAGCATATAGCCATTAAGTTAAAAAACACCACCTGTCTGCAGCTAGGCAAACTCATTTTTTATTTTTAACATGTTTTTTAAACACATTCAACTCCTTAGCCGGGAACAACCTGCATTATTTACTCATTTTAATATAATTCAATTTAATTGATGGACCCATGGTAGATGTTACAACAACAGCACGCATATACTGGCCTTTTGCTGCTGCAGGTTTTACTTTCTTCAATTTATCTACAAGGGTGTGAAGGTTTTCTTCTAGCTTCTCAATCTCAAAAGAAATTTTGCCAATAGGTGCATGAATTATTCCTGCCTTGTCAACCCGGTACTGTATTTTTCCGGCTTTAGCTTCCTGGACTGCCTGTTCAACCTCAAATGTAACCGTGCCGGTCTTGGGGTTAGGCATAAGCCCACGGGGCCCTAAGATGCGGCCCAATTTACCCACGCTACCCATCATGTCAGGGGTTGCTATGGCTACATCAAAATCCAGCCACCCACCCTTAATTTTGTCTATTAACTCATCAGAGCCGGCATAATCAGCCCCTGCATTTAGGGCTTCTTTAGCTTTATCATCTTTGGCAAACACCAGAACAGTGCGAGTTTTTCCAGTACCATTAGGAAGCACTACGGCTCCGCGAACCTGTTGATCTGCATGCTTGGGGTCTACACCAAGCTTTACTGCAACTTCTACAGTTTCATCAAATTTAGCTTTTGGCACCTTTTTTAATATATCAAAAGCCTCTTCTGGTTCATATAACTTATCTTTTTCGATCTGCTTATGTGCATCCTGGAGTCTTTTTCCGTATTTAGGCATATTTTACCTCCCTGTGGTTATGCGGAAAATTAATTTCCTCCCACTTTTTATTTCTTTATTCTACTTTTATACCCATACTACGGGCTGTACCTTCAACCATTCTCATTGCTGCATCTATAGAAGCAGCATTCAGGTCTTTCATTTTAGTTTCTGCTATTTCTTGTACTTGGTCCTGTGTAACTTTGCCAACAATATTCCTGTTAGGCTCACCAGATGCAGTTTCCAGGCCCGCAGCTTTTTTCAACAAATCTGCAGCAGGCGGAGTTTTAGTTATAAAACTAAATGACCTATCTTCATACACTGAAATCTCGACCGGAATTACGCTACCGGCCATATCTGCAGTACGATCATTATACTCTTTAACAAACTGCATTATATTTACTCCGTGCTGACCAAGTGCCGGGCCTACCGGTGGTGCCGGAGTTGCTTTTCCTGCAGGCACCTGCAGCTTAACAATTGCCGCTACCTTCTTAGCCATACCCTTCACACCTCCTTAAAACCGCTAAACCACTAGCTGTAAATGTACTTATTTATTATTATGACAATTTTTCTATCTGCCCAAAGTCCAATTCTACGGGAGTTTCTCGGCCAAACATTGAAATACTGACTTTTACTTTGCCTTTGTCAGAGAACACCTCTTCAATCTCACCGTTAAAGTTTTCAAAAGGCCCCCCGGTAACGCGAACTTGTTCTCCCGGAGAAAATGCTGCTTTAACTTCCGGATCATCCATGCCCATGTGTTTCATAATACCCTGAGACTCACTCTCGCTTAAGGGCACAGGCTTAGAACCACTTCCAACAAAACCGGTAACCCCCGGGGTATTTCGTACTACATACCACGAATCATCATTCATTGCCATTTCTACTAACACATAACCGGGAAAAATCTTTTTTTTATTCACTTTGCGCTTACCGTTTTTTATTTCAACCTCGTCCTCCATGGGCACCAGTATTCTGAATATTTTATCTTCCATGTTCATAGATTCTATGCGTTTTTCCAGGTTCGTTTTTACCTTATTCTCATATCCAGAATATGTATGCACCACAAACCACGACTTATTCATAAATACAAGGGACCCCCACCTATATGCATCAGGTCCCTCACCTCCCACTGTTAATAAATAAACCGCAGAATTGTGCTCAAAATCAAGTCGAAGACCCAAAGCATAGCAGATACTACAACAACCGTCACCACAACTACTGAGGTATAAATAAGAGTTTCCTTCCTATTAGGCCAGTGCACCTTTTTCAGCTCATTCCATACTCCCATAAGGTGACTTTTTAATGTCGACAGCTTATTCTTGCGATTCTTTGCCTGTACATTTTTCTTATTATCTTTAGCTGTAGCCTTTTTAGAATTATCCTTATTCCCTTTTTTAACGGAACTTGTATTCTCACTTGCTGCTTGTTTGGACTGTTTTTTGGTAACTGCCATACACGCCACATCCTTAGTATTACAATTAAACAACGTATGTATATTCATGCACCAGCGCTGTATAAAACCAGTGCATGAACCCGGCTTGTTTAACGCATTTATGATTTTCTTGCTTACTTAGTTTCTTTATGATTTGTATGAGCACCACAAAAGCGACAATACTTTTTGAGTTCAATGCGACTAGGATCATTTTTTTTGTTCTTCGTTGTAGTATAATTTCTTTGCTTGCACTTGGTACACTCTAAGGTAATACCTACTCGCATACTCTCCACCCCCCGTCAAACGCCCTCTGATAATGATATATCACGGCTCTTGAAAATCACCTTCCAGAATATATCACACTTGTATTGTCAAGTCAATACTTGGTCTGTCAGCGCCTATAACTTGTTTTGCGCACAATTCTCACTAGTTTTAAAATCAGAGATATGCCCACCTGTTAAGGCAGATATATAGAAATATTATTCTACAACTTCAGTAACAACACCGGCACCTACAGTTCTTCCACCCTCGCGGATAGCAAAACGCAGGCCTTCTTCAATAGCAATTGGAGTTATAAGTTCTATATCCATGGTAATATTGTCTCC
>JAIPEW010000039.1 GCA_021736985.1 Clostridiales bacterium
GGGAAAAAGAAAAAGTCTTCGCAGCAGACTTCCTCAAATTATCACACTTCCCACCTCCCACATCACACTTCGCAAATGACGGGCTATGCAGCGCACCCAGACTCCGCTACCTTCCGGAAATCCCCCGGCCCTGGCCATAATTTTCAGGAAGTTCTCTGATTAAACGTCTCGAACTTATGTTCACAATGGATGGAGTATGTTACAGAGTTTTCCCACACAGGTTTTTGGAACAAGCAAGTATGATGTTGTCGTCTATAGTTATAAGAAATAAAATCAAGGGAAGTGGTTTTTTGAAACGGCTTAAAAATGCACCAGTAATAATAATATTATTATTAGTACTTTTTGTGACTACAGCCTGCGGGACAACAAGACAGGTAGAGAATGGAATGAAAAAAGATACAGCAGACCGGGCCCCGCAAACAGAGGCAGCTGGGCAAGCAGAGTCAAAAAAACAGCATGGAAGTAGTACCGGTGATACTGCCGGCGTTCAAGACAGGAAAATTGTAAAAAATGCTCAAATCAGTATAGATGTTACTGATATTGATGTCATGTTAGAAAAGCTGGAAGTGAAGGTTAACTCCGTAAATGGATACATTAGCAGTTCTTCTCTTTATAAGCAAAATGATAACAAAAAAAGGTGCCGTGCAGCTATAAGAATTCCGGCGGAAAAATTTTCTGGTGTCTTGGACTGGCTTGAAAATACAGGAAAAGTCCAGAATAAAAATATCTCTACCGATGATGTTACCGAGCAGTATATTGATCTGCAGGCACGGATTGATAATCTTGAAGCACAGGAAAAGCGATTAAAAGAAATACTTACCAGCGCTAAGACGGTTGACGGCATATTAAAAGTGGAAAAAGAATTGGAAAGAGTACGCGGGGAACTGGAATCGCTTACTGGCAAGTTGAAGTATTTAAAAAACCGCCTGGCTTACTCTAAAATCAATATCTCTTTACAAGAAACTGCCGCAGCCAGCAAAAACATCTCCTCGCCCGGGATAGGCAGTATCAGCCAGCGCAGTATATCGGCATTTACTGCAAGCGCTAATGCCGTATTGAGCAGTTTGGCCAGCCTCGTAGTATTTTTTATAGGTGCAATACCAGTATTACTGCCGCTGGGTTTAATCGGTGCTGCTGCATACTGGATGCGCAAAAAACACCTGGGAAAAAAAGAAAAATAACTGTATTAATGTTTACTGGTTACTTCTTTAACTAACTCTTCACTTTTCCATGCGGAAATATTTGCATTACGTGCTTTTTTTAATAATCCCATAAAGCGTCTTTCGCATGCATCCAGGTTATATATGGCATAATCCAGCATGTCGTTGTCTGCGTAGTTTATAATGTTTTGAGCATAGTACCAATCTTGCCTTGCAATTTCTACTTCATCAAGTATCCCGGGGTGTTTTTGCCGGGCAGGATAAATATAATCCAGGAAAAGGGAAAAATAATATTTTATTTTATTCCAGAGTTTTAAAATCATTTTTATACCTCCTCTTATATATTTATTTTTTTGCAGAGGCATTAAGAAGGGCAAATAATCTCATACTAAGAAGAATAAAGCTGTAAATTGGAGGTGTAAAAATGGGGCGGTACCGGCTGGCAGTAATTTTAATAGGATTATTTATCATCTTTAGTTTGACCGGGTGCAGTGGGGGAGTACAGCAAAAACCGCTTCCTTCTCCTACAAAAATTGCTGTAAGTGTAGGTGATTTAAAAAGAGACGGGAACGAAATTATTAAAAAAGTAATGAAAGAACGCGAACAAAAAGAAAATTTAGATATTACTTTTATGGATGCTAAAAATGATCCTGCCCAGCAGGAAAAACACATTAATAAGATGATAGAGAACAAAGTAAAAGCAGCGGTGATACAATTTATAGATTTAAGTGCTGCACCTCAATTAGTACAAAAGTTAAAACAGGAAAACATAAAAGTAATTGCCATGCAAAATTTACCTTATAATACCCCGGTAGATGCTTTTGTAGCTTCAAACAATACCCGTGCCGGTGAGCTGCAGGTACGTTTTATACGGGAAGCACTGGAAATGTTATCAACGAGCAAAAAAAACAGCCAGCAGTCCCAGTCCAGCGGCGGTCAGCAGGGACAGCAAGACAGCAAACAGCAGCCCCCTCTAAAACAGGTTACCCAGGCAGTGGGCCCGGCTGTTGCTTTTCAATTACCTAAGACCCGCCCTCTCAAAGTTTTAATTATGCAGGGAGATAAAAAAGACCGGGCTGCTACCGAGTTGACCTCGGCTAATATAAATGCAATAAAAGACAACCCGGATATGAAACTCTTAAAAGCCCAGGCACACTCACAGTGGGATCCTGCACAGGTAACAGCTACTCTTGCAGAAATGATGGCTTCAGATAAACAGCCGGATGTGATACTGGCCAATGACAGCAAGCTGGCTATGACGGCAGTACAGTTTTTAAAAGAAGCTGGGCTGGATAAAAAAGTTATAACCGTGGGGATGGGAGCCAATGAAAAAGCCTCTATGGCCCTGGTTTCAGGTGACCACGAGGGGGAAGTGGATCCCATGCCGGAGATGCTGGCCCAGTATACCCTTGATGCAGCTTCCAATTTAGCTCAGGAAAAACACTGGCAATATGATCGCCAGATATATAACGGTGATTATAATATACCTTCCAAGATAGTACCGGTGCGGCTTATAGGAAAAAATAATGCCTACCTGCTGCAGGAGAGATGGAAAGATATCGAAAAGAAGCTGAAAGAGCAGAAACAGAGCAGCGGGGGGCAGCAGCAGGGAGAAAGCAAGCAATCTTCGTCGTCATCTTCTTCTAGCCAGGGAGGGCAGGGACAGCAAGCACAAAAATCCCAGAAAGGAACAACGCTTAAAATAACAACGCAAGAGGGGAAAGTAATGGAAGTTAAAATAGACGGCAGTATTAAAAAAATTGAAAGCAAGCAGGAAGGTGAGGAACAGGGAAGCAGCAAAGAACAGCAAGGACAGGGTGGAGGCGGTGGCGGTCAATAACTGTTTCTGCCAGTAATAATAAAAAATACCTGCTTTTTACGGCAGGTATTTTTACATGTTAAGTATAAAAAAAGTATATTCAATGGTAATAAAGCTTGTTTACCATTTTTCGTCATGGATACGTGTTTCATCATACCTGTTAGAAGGTTCTTTTTCTTCCGCGGGGTAACCGAGGGAGATAACGCATAAGGGATATACATATTCAGGTAAATTCAAAAGTTCTTGTAATCCTTTTACTCTTTCTTCCCTTGGATATATTCCCAGCCATACAGCTCCTATACCTGATTCTTGAGCTGCAATCAATATATTTTCAGTTGCAGCTGAACAATCTTGTACCCAGAACCCCTTGTGTGTTTCTTTTTGTTCATTCCCGCAGACAACGATTGCAGCATCAGCTGTTTTTAACATTGTTGCACGCGGGTGAAACTTGATGATATTTTCTAAATTACCTTTGTCTCTTAAGACAATAAATTCCCAGGGTTGCTGGTTTCCTGCTGAAGGAGCAGCCATTGCAGCCTGAAGTAATTTTTTCAGTTCTTTATCCGGTATTTTTTTATCCTGATATTTTCTGATGCTTCTTCTTTCCAGTATGGCCTTCATTATTTCTCCTCCTTGCTTAAATAGTGATATGAAAGTATTATAGGGAGAACTTAAAAATTTTACAAGTAAAAAAACGTGCCCGGTACATTTTTTTTACTTATTGATGCAAAAGGGTGATTTTATATGGAATTTAAACTTCATTCTAGCTACGAGCCAAGGGGCGACCAGGCTAATGCAATTGAAAAATTAAAAGAAGGTATTGAAAAAGGGAACCGGCACCAGACTCTATTAGGAGCTACTGGTACGGGTAAGACTTATACTATGGCACAGGTGATTAGCAGGGTGCAGCGTCCTACCCTGGTGATGGCACCGAACAAAACACTGGCGGCGCAATTTTGCAGTGAGTTCAAGGAGTTTTTTCCGGAGAATGCAATTGAATATTTTGTAAGCTATTATGATTATTACCAGCCGGAAGCTTATGTGCCGCAATCAGATACTTATATTGAAAAAGATGCTTCTATAAACGAAGAAATAGATAAACTTCGTCACTCGGCTACATGCGCTCTTTTTGAAAGAAGAGACGTTGTTATAGTGGCCAGTGTTTCTTGTATCTACGGCCTGGGTGATCCCGAGGAATACAGCACCCTGGTTTTATCTTTGCGCAGCGGGGGATTTTATGACAGGGATGAAGTGCTGCGAAAGCTGGTTAATATACAGTATGAGCGCAATGACATGAATTTTACACGCGGAAAATTCAGGGTTAGAGGCGATGTAGTTGAAATATTTCCTGCCGGTAACGCGGAGCATGCTGTACGGGTAGATTTTTTCGGAGACGAAATCGAGCGTATTGTTGAGTTTGATGTTTTAACCGGTGAGATAATTGGCGAGCGCAGTCATGTTTCCATTTTTCCGGCCAGCCACTATGCTACTTCCAGGGAACGCCTGGATAAAGCACTGGAATCTATCGAGAAAGAATTGGAACAGAGATTAGCAGAATTAAAGAATGAAAATAAAGTGTTGGAAGCACAGCGCCTGGAACAGCGCACGCTTTACGATATGGAGATGATGCGAGAGATGGGGTTCTGCCAGGGAATTGAGAATTATTCCCGCCATTTAACCGGCAGGGCCCCGGGAGACTCGCCTTATACGCTGCTGCATTATTTCCCCAGGGATTTTATTATTATTTCTGATGAATCCCACGTGGGTATGCCCCAGGTGCGCGGTATGTATGAAGGGGACCGTTCGCGCAAAAGGTCACTGGTAGACTATGGTTTCAGGCTTCCATCTGCATACGATAACCGGCCGCTGACTTTTAATGAATTTGTAGAGCGGATTAATCAAATTGTTTACGTTTCAGCTACACCGGGAGAATTTGAGTTAAATAACAGCAGCCAGGTAGTGGAGCAGATTATTCGTCCTACTGGCCTGGTTGATCCTGAAATTTCTGTGCATCCTACCGAGGGACAGATAGATAACCTGTTCGAAGAAATAAATAGACGTGTTAAAAATAAAGAGAGGGTGCTGGTAACTACATTAACCAAGAAAATGGCCGAGGAACTTACCGATTATTTGCGTGAAACAGGTATTAAAGTGCGCTATATGCATTCTGATATAAATACTATGGAGCGTATGGAAATAATTAGAGATCTGCGCCTGGGTACATTTGATGTGCTAGTAGGAATTAACCTGCTGCGAGAAGGGCTGGATTTACCAGAGGTGAGCCTTGTGGCTATACTGGATGCTGATAAAGAAGGTTACCTGCGCTCCGAGCGTTCACTGGTACAAACTATGGGGCGGGCAGCTCGTAATGTGAACGGGCAGGTTATTATGTATGCCGATAAGACTACTGATTCAATGGCCCGTGCTATCAGTGAAACAGAACGCCGCCGTAAAAAACAGGTTGAATTTAATAAAAAACACGGAATTACACCTGAAACGGTTAAAAAAGAAGTGCGTGAAGTTATTGAAGCTACTCGCGCGGCAGAGCCGGAAGTTCCTTATGCAGCTAAAGAAGATAAAAAATTAAGCAAAAAAGAAATAAAGCAGCGTATAGCTCAAATGGAGAAGGAAATGCAGCAGGCTTCTCGAAAATTAGAATTTGAGAAGGCTGCTCAGCTGCGCGACATGATTATTGAACTGCGCCTTCAGCTTCGCGGCAAGAATAATAAAGTTGAGGCATCCGTGGCAAAAGATGCTGTTTTACTTTCTGAAGAAGCCTAGTTAGGGATAATAATTATCCCCCATGAGCCTGGCTCACAATGGAGAATGAAAACTCTTTGGGGTGGAGGTCCGGGGCAAAGGGCAGAGGTGAGAAATGGGAAATTAGCGGTGGGAAAAAGAAAAAGTCTACGCAGCAGACTTCCTCAAATTGTCACACTTCCCACCTCCCACATCACACTTCGCAAATGACGGGCTATGCAGCGCACCCAGACTCCGCTACCTTCCGGAAATCCACCGGCCCTGGCCATAGTTTTCAGGAAGTGTACAAGCGATTTAATTTATGTTTTAATATTTAAAATTATAAGGAGACAGGAAACTATTGAGTTTTGATAAAATTAAAATTACCAGCAAGGGACAGCTCACGCTCCCCAGTGAAATAAGAAAGAAATTAGGTCTTGAAAAAGGGAACGAATTATCAGTTCAACTGCAGGGGGAACAGGTTATCTTAAAAAAAAGGATATATACCGGGGTCCTGGATGAAGCCGATCCTATATGGGATATGATAGGCATATTCTATGCCCCGGAAAATAATAAAGAAAATCCGAGTAGGTGGTCGCGGAATGGAAAAAGTCCTAGTTGATGCTGGTGCAGTGTTTGAGCTTCTTTGCGCGAACAGCCGCAACTACCGGGCGGCAAAAGTTATATTGAAACAAATGCGTAAAACCGGCATGACCCCTGTGCTTACTAATTTTATTGCAGCAGAAGCCCATGGTATGCTGGTGAAGAGCCTGGGCCCGGATGCCGGGCGCACCTGGCTTCGCTATAACATCTGGCCCGTGGAACATATAAATGAATCAGACGAAAGAAAAGTAAGGGAGATAGTATTACGACCAGGTGCAGATTATACTTATATTGATGCAACTAGCTTTGCTTTCATGGAACGCCAGGGCTTAAAAAAAGTTTTTTCTTTTAACCAGGCTTTTGCACGTTACGGTTTCACAGTTCTTGACATATAGTAACGGAGGATAATGATGCTGGACAAAATAAAAATTCAAGGTGCCAGAGTTCATAACCTTAAAAATATAGATGTGGAAATTCCCAGGGATAAAATGGTTATCATTACCGGTCTGTCTGGTTCGGGTAAGTCTTCCCTGGCTTTTGATACTATTTACGCGGAAGGGCAGAGGCGTTATGTAGAGTCCCTTTCATCTTATGCCAGGCAATTTCTGGGTCAGATGGATAAACCGGACGTTGATTATATAGAAGGTCTTTCCCCGGCTATTTCTATTGATCAAAAAACTACTTCACATAATCCCCGCTCTACGGTAGGTACTGTAACGGAAATATATGATTACCTGCGGCTTTTATTTGCACGTGTAGGGATTCCGCACTGTCCTAACTGTGGGAAGCCGGTTACCAGGCAGACTGTACAGCAGATGGTGGACAGGCTGCAGCAGCTGCCTGAAGGTACCCGCATGCAGCTGCTGGCTCCTGTAATCAGGGGGAAAAAAGGTGAACATATAAAGCTGATGGAAGAAATACGCCGCGAAGGTTTTATAAGGGTACGTATAGACGGCGAGGTAATGGATTTAAATGATAATATATCTCTGCATAAAAATAAAAAACATACTATTGAAATAGTTGTTGACAGGGTAATTGTTCGTCCCGGTTCTGCCAGGCGTATGGCTGATTCCCTGGAAACAGCTCTAAAACAGGGCGGCGGGCTGGCAGTAGCTGATATCATAGACGGAGAAGAAATTACATTTAGCGAGCGTTATGCTTGCCCGGACTGCGGTATAGATGTGCCGGAAATTGCTCCACGCTTGTTTTCCTTTAACAGTCCTTATGGTGCCTGCCCGGATTGTACCGGCCTGGGGATAAAGAAAGAAGTTGACCCGGATTTGTTGGTTCCTGATCCTGGGAAGTCAATAGCAGAAGGTGCAGTTGAGGGGTGGATGCGCAATAATAATGCTCATCGTTATTTTAGTGCTGTTGCAAAAAAATATAATTTCAGCCTTGATGTTGCGGTAAAAGATATGAATCCCGAGCACCTTGACAAAATTCTTTACGGAACAGGTAAGGAAACAGTACTGCTTGATTATATGAATAACTGGGGGTACCGGCGGCGCTATACTACTTCGTTTGAAGGAGTAGTTAATAATTTAAACCGCCGCTACCGGGAAACCGATTCTGAATACCAGCGTGAAGAAATAGAAAAATATATGAGTACCAGGCCCTGTCCGTCTTGCCTCGGGGCCCGGTTAAAACCTGAAGCCCTGTCGGTGAAGATAGAAGGCAGGGCCATAAGTGAAGTTACTGCCATGTCAGTTAGAGATTCCCTGGAATTTTTTAAAAACCTGGAATTTAGCGAGAAAGAAAAGATTATAAGTTCACAGGTGTTGAAAGAAATAAAAGAGAGGCTTGGTTTCCTGGTTAACGTGGGGCTGGATTATTTAACCCTGGATAGAGCGGCAGGAACGCTCTCCGGGGGGGAAGCACAACGCATAAGGCTGGCTACCCAGATAGGCAGCGGTTTAATGGGAGTACTTTATATACTGGATGAGCCCAGTATAGGGCTGCACCAGCGGGATAATAACCGCCTGCTAAATACCCTGCTGCGCCTGCGCGACCTGGGGAATACACTGATCGTGGTTGAGCATGATGAAGATACGATAAAAACTGCGGACCATATTATAGATGTTGGCCCGGGTGCCGGCCGCCAGGGTGGAAAAGTGGTAGCCCAGGGTACTAAAGAGGAAATAATTGCTGAACAGCAGTCTCTAACAGGGCAGTATCTCAGTGGTAAAAAATATATCCCGCTTCCTCCCGGGTACAGGGATGGCAGCGGTAAAAATATTGAAGTAGATAAAGCATCTGCCCATAATTTAAAACATATTAATGTTCAATTTCCCCTGGGCAAGTTTATTTGCGTTACGGGGGTTTCCGGTTCCGGCAAGAGCACCCTGGTTAACGAAGTGCTGTATAAAAAGCTGGCCCAGAAACTGCACAGGTCCAAGGCCAAACCGGGTGAATGCAGGGAGATACGCGGAGTAGAAAATCTGGATAAAGTTATAGATGTAAGTCAATCTCCCATCGGGCGTACTCCTCGCTCTAACCCCGCTACGTATACCGGTGTTTTTGGCGACATAAGGGAGCTTTTTGCCCAAACCCCTGAAGCCCGTGTGCGTGGATACAAGCCGGGACGTTTCAGCTTTAATGTTAAGGGCGGGAGGTGCGAGGCCTGCCGGGGGGACGGCATAATAAAGATTGAGATGCACTTTTTACCTGATGTATATGTTCCCTGCGAGATATGCAAGGGTAAACGTTATAACCGCGAGACTCTGGAAGTATTATATAAAGGAAAAAGTATAGCCGGTGTACTGGAAATGACAGTGACCGAGGCTGTTGAATTTTTCAAGCATATTCCTAAAATACATCGCAAGTTGAAAACGCTGCAGGATGTCGGCCTGGGGTATATACGCCTGGGTCAGCCGGCACCCGAACTTTCCGGCGGTGAGGCCCAGAGGGTTAAGCTGGCTACAGAGCTGTCCAAGCGCTCCAACGGGAAAACATTTTATATATTAGATGAGCCCACTACTGGCCTGCACGCCGATGATATTAACCGCTTGTTAAATGTACTGCACAGGATTGCAGATGCCGGAAATACCGTTGTAGTTATAGAACATCACCTGGATGTTATAAAAACTGCTGACTATATTATTGATCTGGGGCCCGAAGGTGGAGACAATGGAGGCAGCGTAGTAGCCACAGGTACCCCGGAGGAAATAACGGCTAATTCTTCTTCCTATACCGGCCAGTACTTGCAAAAAGTGCTGGAATCTGAACAATTTAATCACAGTGCAGCAGTAGGTGAGGAATGACCGTATTATATTAATCATAACCTGGAGTGAACTGAATGCCGCTTAAAGAAAAACTGTCGCATTTACCAGACAAGCCCGGCGTTTACATGTTCAAGGATAAGAATCATAATGTAATATACGTGGGCAAGGCGGTTTCGCTCAAAAACAGGGTGCGCAGTTATTTTACTAAAGAAGCAAAAAAAGTCCCCAAGGTGCGGGCCATGACAGAGCGCATGGCAGATTTTGATTACATGGTGACTGATTCCGAAGTAGAAGCATTGATACTGGAATCCAACCTTATCAAGGAATACCGTCCCCGCTATAACGTGCTGCTCAGGGATGATAAAAGCTATCCTTTTTTAAAAGTTACTGTTAATGAAGATTATCCCAGGGTGTTTATTACCCGCAGGCTTTTAAAGGACGGGGCAAGATATTTTGGTCCTTATACCCGCGTGGGCGCGGTGCATGATACTCTTCGCCTTTTAAAAAAGCTTTTTCCTTTTCGTTCCTGCAGGCAAAAAACCCCGGTGAACAGGGGACGCCCCTGCCTTAACTATTATATTAACCGCTGTCCCGGTCCTTGCTGTGACTTAATAAGCAAAGAGGATTACCACAAAATAATCAATCATGTAATTATGTTCTTAGAAGGAAGGCAGGAAGAGGTTATAAAAGATCTGGAATCCCGTATGGAAAAAGCAGCAGAAAGTCTGGAATTTGAAAAGGCAGCAGAATTAAGAGACCAGCTGCAGGCCGTGCGTGAAATTGCAGAAAAGCAAAAAGTGCTTTCTTCCGGGCAAGAGGATCAGGATGTACTGGCTATGGCGCGTGGAGATCAAAAAGCGTGCGTCATGGTGTTTTTTATACGCAGCGGCAAGTTAATTGGCCGGGATCATTTTATGCTTGGTGCAGACGAATACCTGGAGCGGGCAGAAATCCTTACTTCATTTATAAAACAGCATTATTACCAGTCAGAATTTATTCCTAAACAAATACTGGCAGAGGACTTGTTGGAGGAAGAAAAAGAAACCCTGGCACACTGGCTTAGTGATAGCAGGGGGAGTAAGGTTTACCTGCAGGTTCCCCGGCGAGGCGAGAAGAAAAAGCTGGTGGATATGGCAGGAAAAAATGCGCTGCTGGCTCTTCAGGAAGAAGAAAACAGCAAAAATACAAGCCGGGAAAACCTGGACAGCGCGCTGGAGGAACTCGCTGCTGCGCTGGGAATAGAAGAAATTCCCCGGCGCATGGAGTGCTACGATATTTCAAACATACAGGGTACGAATGCAGTAGCGTCCATGGTTGTTTTTGAGGATGGTAAGCCGGATAAAAATGAATACCGCAAGTTCAAGATAAAGACGGTAGAGGGCCCGGATGACTTTGCTTCTATGCGGGAGGTCATTGGCCGGCGTTTTAGCCGGGCCAGCGAGGAGTTAGACTTAATTAATTCCGGGCAGCTTTCTATGAAAGAGGCAAAGTTTTACCGCCTGCCGGACATGGTACTTATTGATGGCGGCAAGGGCCAGTTGTCCGCTGCAGCATTGGTAATGCGAGAAAAGGGTTACGGGGATATTCCGGTCTTTGGGCTGGCCAAAGAGGAAGAATTAATTTTTATTCCAGAAAGCCCGGAGCCTGTTTACCTGGAACGCATGTCCGGCGCGCTGCACATGGTACAGCGTTTGCGTGACGAGGCTCACCGTTTTGCAGTGACCTATCACCGGCGTATTCGTGATAAGAAAACTCTGCGCTCTCTCCTGGATGAGGTAGACGGTATAGGGCCCGGGCGGCGCAAAGCTTTAATAGAGGCATTTGGCAGCATAGAAAAAGTAAAAAATGCCAGCGTAGATGAGCTGGCTGGAGTTGCAGGTATGAATAACAAGGCTGCAGAGGCTGTATATAACTTTTTTCGGCGCAGCCAGGGCTAGGCCTTTATCTGCTGGAAAGCCTGCATAAGATCCCGGTATACTTGCTGGTTTGCTTCGGCAAATTCACGATTTTTCTTCCTGAGAACAAATGCAGGATGGTATACCGGCGTCAGCGGTATATCTTCAAATTTAAACCAGCTGCCGTGGGATGATGTTATACCGGTAGCATCCGGTATCATGCATTTTAATGCTACCGCCCCTACTGCAACTATAACCCTGGGCTTAATCATTTTTATCTCTTTTTTTAAGAAGTTTTCAATGCAAGTTTCGCACTCCTGTGGTTGTGGAGTGCGGTTATTTTCCGGCCGGCACTTAATAACATTAGATATGTATACCTGTTCTCGCTTGAGGGGCATTTTTTCCAGCCAGAGAGTAAGAGCAGTTCCAGCAATACCTACAAAAGGTATACCAAACATGTCTTCGTGTTCGCCGGGCCCTTCTCCAACAAACATAATAGGCGAGTCGGGATTGCCGTGCCCTGCCAGTCTGCGGGCTGCACCTTCTTTGTGCAGGTTGCATAAACTGCACCTTTCCCCGGGCCCGGTAAGCTCGTTTATTATAACTGCATGAGTCATTAACCTGGCTGTCTTGGAGACAGCTTTTTTTACTGATTCCGAGTTGTAACCGCTCTGTATCAACCTGCGGCTAAAATTCTCCGATAATTCCGACACGTCAAGCATTGTTCCTGTCATATAATATCACTTCCCGTAACTTATTCCATTACTTAGTAATACAACGTTTTTTCCCAGAAACCTTCCTGATTTGCCGTAAAATTCAATAATATACTGTACAGTCAACTAATATTAATAGGAAAATAGTTAAAGGTAGCATGATGGGGTAATCAGAAAACCTTGTTTTTGCCAGGCCGGTGGAACTCTCCGCTCCTTACTCCGGCACATAAAATTGTCCGAGTTCAATTGGCCTCGGGCGCCGGAGAACCTTCATTTGCGAAGTGTAATGTGGGAGGTGGGAAGTGTGACAATTTGAGGAAGTCTGCTGCGTAGACTTTTCTTTTCCCACTTCTAATTTCTCACCTCTCACCTCTGCCCTTTGCACCGGCGCTTTTCCTCGGCCTCAATCGCTCTCTGAATGCGCCTCCGTACGTCCGCTCCGAGTACCACCGGCTCTCTATCTGGCTGTCAGAAGTGTTTTTCTTCTTTATTGTGGGCAGATGCCCGTAAGGGTTTAATTTAAAAAAGTATTAAATATAATAATTTTATTTCAAGAAATAAATACATGCTGTAAAATAAGTGCTAGAAAGGCCAGTTTTGGATAATAATAAGTATAAACGGAGGCTTTTTAGTTCATGTATAAACTTGTAGCACTGGATTTAGATGATACCCTGCTGAATACAAACCGGGAAATTTCACAGGCTACCAGGCAGGTGCTGTCAACAGCCATGGAAAATGGAGTGTATGTAACCCTGGCAACGGGGCGGATGTTCCGTTCTGCTTTGCCCTTTGCAAAAGACCTGGGTATACATACTCCTTTAATTACTTACCAGGGGGCGCTGGTAAAACATCCGCAAAATGAAGAAGTTCTATTTCACCGCCCTGTATCGCTTGACCTGGCAGTGGATATTGTACAGAGAATAAAAAAATACGGCTATCACATAAATATTTACCTGGATGATTTTCTTTACGTTGCTGAGGATAGGGAAGAGGGAAGGCGGTATGCCAGGTTGTCGCGCATTCCCCTGGAAATAGTGGGCGACCTGGAGGATTTTATGTTCTCCAGTCAAGTTGACCCTACCAAGGTACTGGTGGTGTCTGAGGAATACCTGCTGGATGAGCTGGCAGGGGAACTCATGCCAGTTTACAGGGATAGGTTGCATATAACTAAATCTAAGCCGCATTTTTTAGAGTTTTCACATCCATCGGGAACAAAGGGCTGTGCACTTCATGCAGTTGCAGATTATTACGGAGTAGCGCAAAGTGAAGTAATAGCCGTGGGAGATAGTTATAATGACCTGGAAATGATAGAGTGGGCTGACCTGGGTGTAGTGATGGGAAACGCGCGTGAGGAGATACGGGCCCGGGCAGATTATGTTACATATTCTAATGATGAAGAAGGAATAGAACACGTTTTTAAAAAATTTGTCTTTTAACCGGGAGTGATTTTTTGCAGGAGTATGTGGCAGGTATAGATCTTGGAGGGACTAAAATATATGCAGCTTTGTCTGATGAAAAAGGCAGTATTATAGTTGAGGAAAAAGTTCCCACCCGGTCCGAGAATGGTATAGAATATGTGTTGAACAATATTTGCTCGACTGTTGAAAGCCTGCAGCAGCGTGCTGGTTCAGGCAGCAGGTTGAAGGCTGTTGGGATAGGGGCCCCGGGCCCGTTGAATCCAGAAACGGGTATGATTTACCAGGCACCGAACCTGGAATGTTATGATGTTCCCCTGGCTGATTACCTGCAGGAGCGCCTCAAGGCCCCTGTTCTAGTGGAAAATGATGCCAATATTGCTGCGCTGGGGGAGTTTACTTTTGGTGCTGCTGCCGGTGTTCATGATTTAGTTTACATAACAGTAAGTACCGGCGTAGGAGGCGGTCTAATACTGGGGGGTAAGATTTATCATGGTATATCCGGTGCTGCTGGAGAAATAGGACACATAAATGTTGATCCTTCGGGCCCGCTTTGCAGCTGCGGCAGCAGCGGCTGCCTGGAAGCAGCAGCATCAGGTACAGCCATAGCACGACGGGCTTGTAGGCTGGTACAAGAAGGCCGGGGCAGGGAAATTTTAAACATGGCCGGGGGAGACGTGGAAAATATTACTGCCGAGCATGTTGTCTGCGCTGCTGCCGGAGGGGATGCCGAGGCGCTGGTAATTATAAAAGACGCTGCAGGAATGCTGGGAAGAGCAGCAGCCAGCCTGGTTAATCTCTTAAACCCGGCGATGGTTGTACTGGGGGGAGGGGTTATAAATGCAGGTAATATTTTCTGGAATCCTATGAAAGAAGAGTTTCACCGTCACTGCCTGAAAAAACCACTGGAAGCAGTGAAAGTCGTGCCGGCTGGCCTCGGTGATAAGGCTGGTTTAATGGGAGCACTTGCTCTTGCGGTTTCTGCTGGCAGCCTGCAAGACCATTAAATTGTATAATATGCTCTTTTCAGGATCATTTTAACACGAAAATAGAAACTTTGTTTTTGCTAGGCCGGTGGAACTCTCCGCTCCCTACTTCGGCACATAAAATTGTCCGAGCTCAATCGGCCTCGGGCGCCGGAGAACTCGCTTCGCTCAGACATGCACCGGCGCTTTTCCTCGG
>JAIPEW010000040.1 GCA_021736985.1 Clostridiales bacterium
TCATACAAAGTCGGCATTTTGCATCATTTCCGAGAGGAATGACTGAGGTTTGTCAGGAGCCGTATACGAGGCCCGTACGTACGGTTCTGTGAGAGGGATAACACCGTAGAAAATTTCTACGGTGTTACCCTACTCGATTATTTTTTTGCACTAAATTTAATTCTAGGAGAGTGATATTGTGACCCGGTTGGAAAGTGCTTTACAGGGAGAATTAACGCCTGAAATAGAACAGGTAGCTGCCCGGGAGGGAGTTAAACCTGAATTTGTCCGGGAAGGAGCAGCCGCGGGGAATATCGTTATACCTTTGAATACCAGGCGCCAAAATTTAACCCCGGTTGGTATAGGTGCAGGACTGAAAACCAAGGTCAGCGCCAGTATTGGCCTGTATGGTGAGGCAGGAGACATAAACACGGAAGAAGCCAAGATAAGAGCTGCCCTGCAGGCAGGAACCCATTCTGTTATGGATCTGAGTGTGAGCGGGGATATTGATGCTATGCGCCGCAGGACGCTTGAGATTGCAGATACTCCCGTGGGAACTCTTCCCATGTATCAAGCCCTTGCCGAGGCTGCAGTTAAACATGGTTCTTCCACGGAAATGGGAGTGGATGAACTATTCGAGGTTATTGAGCGCCAGGCTGCTGACGGGGTGGATTTCCTGGCCCTTCACTGCGGTACTACTATGGATGTCGTGGAGCGAGCAAGAAATGAAGGGCGCGTTGATCCCCTGGTAAGCTGCGGCGGGTCTCACCTTATAGGGTGGATGGTATATAACCAGAAAGAAAATCCCCTTTATGAGAATTATGACCGCGTGCTGGAAATTGCGCGCAAGTATGATGTTACTGTGAGCCTGGCCGATGGAATGCGCCCCGGCTGCCTGGCTGATTCTTTAGACGGGCCCCAGGTTCACGAGCTGGTTATACTGGGGGAACTAGTAAGCCGGGCCCGGCAGGCCGGTGTCCAGGTAATGGTCAAGGGGCCCGGTCATGTCCCGGTTAATCAATTAAAAGAAACCGTAGGCCTGCAAAAAAGCCTTTGCAAAGGGGCCCCGTATTTTGTCTTCGGGCCCGTGGTAACAGATATTGCTGCCGGGTATGATCATATAAGCGCTGCTATCGGGGGAGCGATAAGCGCCCGGTACGGTGCTGAATTTCTCTGCTATGTAACAGCTGCCGAGCACCTGGGACTTCCGGATGTAAACCAGGTACGTGAAGGAGTGATAGCATCCCGCATTGCTGCCCATGCCGGGGATGTAGCAAGAGGTTTGCCGGGAGTAGAGCAGTGGGACAGAGAAATGTCGCGATTCAGGAAGGAACTGAACTGGGAAAAACAAATAGAGCTGGCCATAGACCCGGAGCGGGCCGGGAAGTTGAGAAAAGACAGGAGTGCAGAATCTTCTTCCGGGTGTGCCATGTGCGGTAAATATTGTGCTATGAAGATAGTATCTGAGTACCTGGATAACAAACAAACTTGCTAGAAAGGAAGGATGAAATATGACGCAGGTTTTAGCTGCCCGGGCCGGGAAAGTGACGCCGGAGATGGAGGCTGTTGCTGCCCGGGAAAAAGTAGATGTTGAATTTATCAGGGCTGGAGTGGCTTCCGGTACTATTGTGATTCTCCGGAATAAAAATCGTGAATTATTACACCCGTGCGGTATCGGGCAGGGATTGAAGATAAAGGTGAATGCCCTTATTGGCACTTCCAGCGACCGGGAAGACCTGGAAATGGAAAAAAGAAAAATAGCTGTTGCAGAAAACGCGGGATGCGATACTTTTATGGACTTAAGCACCGGCGGGGATATCGACGGGATGAGAGACATTACTCTGGGCGAGGCGGGTGTGCCCGTGGGCAGTGTGCCCATATACCAGGCAGCCATTGAGTCTATTGAAAAAAGGGGCAGTATAGTAGCAATGACTGAAGATGATATGTTTGCTGCCGTGGAAAAGCAGGCAGCAGCAGGTATAGATTTCATGGCCATTCACAGCGCACTTAACTTTGATGTGTTAAAACCTTTGCAGTCCAGGGGCAGGGTAGCTAACGTGGTAAGCAGGGGAGGAGCTTTTTTAACCGGCTGGATGCTGCACAATCAAAAGGAAAACCCCTTTTACGCAAAGTTTGACCGGCTGTTAGCCATTTTAAAGAAATACGATGTTACATTGAGTGTTGGAGATGCTATTCGCCCGGGTGCTATAGCTGATTCCCTGGATGGAGCACAACTGCAGGGAATGTCTATAGCTGGAGAACTGGTGGACAGGGCCCGGGAGGAAGGTGTACAGGTAATGATAGAAGGTCCGGGACATGTTCCCCTGCATCATGTAGAGGCCACAATGATGCTGCAAAAGAGGTTGTGCAGCGGTGCGCCGTATTTTATCCTGGGAACTTTAGCTACCGATATAGCTCCCGGATATGATCATATTACCGGGGCTATCGGCGGGGCAATAGCCGGGGCAGCAAGTGCTGACTTTTTATGCTATGTCACCCCGGCAGAACACCTGGGCTTGCCCACCGAGGATGATGTAAAAGAAGGGGTAATGGCTGTTCGGATAGCAGCTCATGCTGCAGATATTGCCCGGGGGAATAAGCAGGCACTGGAGAAAGATCTGCAGATGGCCAGGGCCCGGGTTGCCCTTGATATAGACCGGCAAATTGAGCTTTCCATTAACCCGGAAAAATCAAGACAGGCACTGGAAAAAAGTACAGGGGATCATCATTGTGCTGTTTGCGGTAAAAATTGTGCAGCACGCGCGGCTGCCGAATATTTTGGTATTACTCAGGGGGGAGAAAATTGAAGTTAGAAGAAGCAGTCAAAAATATTGAACCGGCAAGTAAAGAATGGTTTAACATAGCCGGGGATTATCTAAATAACCTTGCTATCCCGCCGGGGAGCCTGGGAGAGCTCCTGGATCTTGCCCGCCGCCTGGCATCGATGAAAGAAACTTTAAAACCTTCCGTGCAGAACAAGGCAGTAGTTACCATGGCCGGTGACCACGGTGTAGTAGAGGAAGGGGTGAGTGCCTTTCCGCAGGAGGTTACTCTCCAGATGGTAGGTAATTTTGCTGCCGGCGGGGCGTCTATCAATGCACTTGCTGAAGCGGCCGGGGCTAACGTAATAGTAGTGGATATGGGAGCTGCCGGTGATCTTGATGATTTTGCCCGCGAGGGAAAAATATTATCGCGCAGAGCAGGTTCTGGAACAGGCAACATGGCTAAAGGCCCGGCGATGAGCCGGGAGCAGGCTGAGCGGGCCCTGGAAACCGGGATTGAGATTGCCGGGGCCCTGGTGCACAAGGGAGTAAATTTACTCGGCACCGGTGACATGGGGATCGGCAACACAACTCCCAGCAGCGCTATTTTAGCTGCATTCTCGGGTTACCCTGCCTACAGGGTAGCTGGCAGGGGGACTGGTTTAAATGATGAAGCCCTGGAAAACAAGGCGAGAGTAATTGAAAAAGCACTGGATGCAAACAAACCCGATCCGGCTGACCCGGTGGATGTGCTGGCAAAAGTAGGGGGCTTTGAGATAGGAGGTATTGCCGGGGTTATCCTTGGAGCAGCTTATCACAAGGTTCCGGTAGTAGTAGATGGTTTTATATCTTCGGCAGGTGCACTGCTGGCCAAAGGGTTAGCTCCTCAATCAGTGGATTATATGATTGCCTCTCACCTTTCTCATGAATACGGGCACCGTTTTATGCTGGAAGAACTGGGTCTACGCCCCCTGCTGGATCTCAACTTGCGCCTGGGAGAGGGTACCGGTGCAGCCCTGGCCATGAATTTAGTTGAGTCTGCTGCACAGGTAATAAATAAAGTTTTGACATTCCAGGATGCCGGGGTAAGCAAAAATGAGGAACCAGGGGTGCAGGGGGCATGAATGGCTCCCAGTACCTGGAGGACCTGGCTGCAGGGTACTGGTTTTCCCGGGTTCTCTTTGAAGCAGTGGAAAAAGAGATTTTTACTTTCCTTGAAAGCGGTGGAAAAACAGCCGAAGAAATCGCAGGTGAATTGGAATGGGATGGGCAGGCAGCACAGAGATTTCTGCATGCCCTTTGTGCCGTGGGATTATTAGTTGCAGAGGGGCCCGTGTTCTTCAATACGGAGCTTTCCCAGAAATATCTTGTCCGGGGTAAGAAGTACTACCAGGGAGACTCCATACTCTGGCGCAAAAACCTGGCCTCTCCGTGGGATAGCCTGGGCGAGTGCCTCCGGACCGGGGGTAGAATTGACTTTCCTCTGGCCGGGGAAGATCCCGAACGCCTGGCAGAACGTACCCGCAGGTATATAAAGGCCATGGACAATGTTGCCAGGTGTAAAGCAGGGGAGATTACCTCGCTGTTTCAGTCAATTTCCCCGCCGGGGGAGCTGCTTGATGTGGGGACGGGGTCCGGGGCCCTGGCTGCAGAATTTTTAGAATTTTTTCCTTCTGCCCGGGCCCATCTATTGGATCTCTCTCATGTGCTGCAATATACCAGCGAGTTTATGCGGGAAAGAAACCTGCAAGAAAGGACAACTTTATGCCCGGCAAATATACTGGAACCATGGCCGGTGGAAGAAAAATATTTTGACCTGGTCATCCTTTCCAATATTATTCACGCTTACTCAGAAGAAGAGATTTCGGGCATACTGGATCAGGCTTTAAAATGCCTGAAGCCCGGAGGTTTTATGATTATACATGATTTTTTCTTTGAACATTGCCCGGAAAAAGCTGCCCTGTTTGACCTGAATATGCTGGTTAACACGTACAACGGCAAGGTATTTTCCGGTGATTGGGTAAATAAAAAACTAAAAAAAATGGGGTTCAGTACCACCGGTATGATTCCCCTGCAAACAGATACAGCAGTTATCATAGCTTCAACATGAGCATGACAAGGGGACGGGGGTAGTGTCACCAGGTGACACTACCCCCGTCCCCTTGTCACTTTATTTTTAACGAAGAGACCTTGACTCCTCCTGGACCGTGAGTAAGTGAAACGATATAAATATAATTGGTTCCTTCAAACTCGCAGAATGTAGAATGGGTATACCTGGGCATAATGGCTGCTTTTTCTATATCTTTTGCCAGGGTAGGCCTGATGTTAGAACGAACGTAGCTGCTAAAAGCATCAATGTTGAATTCGTCTAAGCCGTCTAATTTCATAAAAGTAGGCAGCAGGACTAACTGGTGGGCAGTTTTATAGTCCTCTTTATAAATAGCACTAAGGAAGAATACAGCCGTGTTGAAAGCACGGTCTTTAGGAGCCAGAACAGAGTAAACATTAGGGGTGTAAGTGCCTTCGTTCCACTTGTAAAGAGTGCTCTGTTGAACGCTGGGTAAGGTTCCCCCAGCTGAGACTATGTCTGTATAATCAAAAATAGCTTTTTCAATTACTATATCATAAACCCCGTCGTTATTATCATCTACTACGTGCAGCTTACCTTCAATGAAAGTTTCACTTGTTTTCCAAATAGGCCGGGGTAAACCTTTATGCCACTGGATTACCAGCGGGCTCATATTGTAGGCGGTCCCTGGTAAACCAAGGCCCAGGACCAGTTCAGGCAGTCCATCTCCAGTCGTATCCACTGCATACGCTGTTTTGGGAAAAGAATGCAGGTAACTTTCATAAATTTTATTTTCCGGCGTGAGCACCCATTGATGTTCGAAGGCATCCTGGTGCTGGCTGATCAAAAGAATATAAAAGTTACCAAACATGCATTCATCCCAATTATTATAGCCAATCACGGCCTCAAGCTCACCGTCATTATCAAAATCCTCTTTAAAAATAAAATTAATATCTGCTTTTTCCGGGACAAGATGGTGAGCGTACTCGGACATGGAGAGTTTTTTCATTTGTTTATACCTCCGGTTAAATTATTACTTCTATATATATTCGAAGGTATCGAGTAAAGATAAAAATAATATAGCTTATTTTTTTAGTAAGCATACTTTTTTTGACAGTGGTATATGGGGAAATGCTTAAAAAGGAGCCGTACTTTATAATTTTATCATTATTTCCTTCTAAATTAATTAATTTAAAAGGGAATTGGTAAATAGTGTTGTAATTTACCATAAGCAGCTAAGGTGGTGTGGCAGAATACGCCATATAGAGCAATTAGTATTATAAATGTTTTTTTCCAGAATGGTTGTGTGTTTTGATCGGCTAATAATAGAATATAGAAATGAATAAATTAAAATAACATTATATGTGTTTTGGCGAGGTATGGTAAATGGAATATACAAAAAGTAAAAAATACGATAAGAAATTTATCATGAATAACATGATGGGACCAAATTCAATAAAAATGCTTGAAGAGTTGCTATGGGATATTCAATTAAAGCCTGATATGAGAGTTATAGATTTAGGATGCGGGAAAGGATTAACCTCTATATTCCTGGCAAAAGAGTTTGGTGTACAAGTATTTGCAACCGATCTTTGGATTACTGCAACCGAAAACTATAATAGATTCCAATCGTTAAATTTAGAGAATCAGATTATTCCGATTTATGCAAATGCATTAGAGATGCCGTATGCTAACGGATTCTTTGATGCAGTCATAAGTGTTGATTCTTATCATTACTTTGGTAGAGATGACCAATATATGGATGCTGGATTAGCGCTGCTTCTAAAAAAAGATGGAATAATCGTTTTAGCAATTCCCGGGCTTAAAGAAGACATCCACGATTCAGTTCCTGAAGAAATGACACTTTATTGGGATGCTGAGGACATTGATACATGGCATTCATGCCAATGGTGGCGAGAACTTCTGGGAAAATCGCAAGAAATAGAAATTGAATCTATTAAGGAAATGCAAGGCTTTGAGGAGTGTTGGAGTGATTGGCTATTATGCGAGAATGAGTATGCAATAAGTGATCGTGCTGCGATGGAAGCGGGAGCAGGTAAATATATGAATTTAATTTTTATTTTAGCAAGTAGAAAATAAAAAGTTTATAATCTACTCAAGAAGCTTGTAACCACCAAACCATTTGTGCACTATTGGTTGGCACGGTTGGAAATTGGTTGAAGTTTAGATAATTTTATAAAATAAAAAGGTAGAGAAATATGTCTGAAACAATAGTTATGATTCACGGGATGATGTGCGGAGCGTGGTGCTGGGATAATTTTAAGAATTTTTTTGAAAGTAAGGGGTATAACTGTATAGCACCAAATCTAAGGTATCATGATGTTGCTCCCGGTGATAACCCAGAATCCAGGCTGGGCAAAACAGGACTGCAGGACTATGTGGAAGATATAGAAAATATAATTAGGGAATTGGATGCTCCCCCCGTCATAATGGGACATTCTATGGGTGGATTGATAGCGCAAATTTTAGGGAGCAGAGGCAGGGCTAAAAAACTGGTGCTGCTTACACCTGCGGCTCCGGCAGGGATTTGGAGTATGCAGCCCTCAGTAATAAAAAGTTTTTCCGGTATGATGATGCAGTGGGGGTTCTGGAAAAAGCCGATTAAACCGACTTTTGATAAGGCTGTTTATTCTGTTTTGCACTTATTACCCGGGGAGGAGCAAAAGGCAGTATATAATAAATTTGTTTACGAGTCAGGATATGCTGCTTTTCAAATAGGTTTCTGGTTTTTAGACCCGGGCAAAGCCACATACATTAATGAGAAGAATGTTAGTTGCCCCGTGCTGGTGATTTCCGGTAGGGAAGACAGGATTGTTCCGGCATCGGTGGTGAAAAAAGTAGCGGGTAAATACAATGCGGTTTCCATTTATAAAGAATTTGCAAATCATGCCCACTGGGTACTGGGAGAGCCGGGATGGGAAGAGATTACCGGTTATATTTACCAGTGGAACATTTCCCGAACGGTTTAGGACTCAAGATGGGAGTTTTTTTCATGGAAGAGATGATAAAGAGAGTGGTATCACGCATAAACACATTTAAAGGTTAATTTTATTGTTGCTCTGGGGGTGAACCCATGAATGAACAAGAGCTTCAGGAAGCCATTGAACAGACCAAAAAAGATATCTACCAGACCAAGAGCCAAATTGAATTTACAGATGATCCACAGGAGATGCATCGTCTTAGGAGGAAATTAAAAGAGCTGCAGCACAAGCAGATATGGCACTTAAACCAACTTGGATGAAAAGCATAATATCAGCTGGCGTGTCCAGTTAACTTAATTATAAGTGGTGGAAGATGGTGATGAAAAAATTTGCAATAAAAAATTAATGCTGTTAATGTTGGTAGCTACTTTTAGTTGTGTGGCTTTGATGGGTTGTGAAGAAAAAAATACTGAAGAGGCTAGGGTTGGACCTGGTGAGGGGTTGTTAACAGAAAAAAAAGTTGTAAATAAATTAGAAGAAAAGCTTGACCTAAAACAAGCCTACAATCTTGAATCTCCAATCGACAAAGACATTGCTATTAATCCTAGTACTTATACACTAGGTAATGGTGATGGAAACTTGTTTATCTACGTATTTGAATCTATAGAGGATAGGTATGAAATGTTTCCTGCAGATTTAAGCTTCTTTTCTATACAGGAGAATGAAGGATATGAATATATACTTTACAACGCTAAAAATGCTGCAATAGTCTTTAAGCCAGAAGGTGCTGAGCCTTTTAAAATTTTTTCTAAAATTAGCGATGTGGCGTATAACCAATTGAATGATATAAACAAAAAAGAGTTCAAAGGCGAAGGAGAATATTGGAAGATAAAACTTAGTGCATCTTATTTTAATTATAAGCTTGAAAGCAATAAGCAGACTGGTTACGGAACTTTTACTTATAATCTTGATTATAAAGGGGAAGAAACTGAAAAAGTTAATTCTATAATGTTATGGTATGTGGATTATCCAGGTAAACGTACTAAAAGAGGTGTAGGAAAAAGAAAGTTAAATTCAGATAGTACTCTGGAATTAAGTTTAAGTGAAAATATTGATGGTTTTCCTATTGGATTAAAAAAGGAAGAAATTGAAGTGTTTGTAGAATGGAATGGAAATGATTATAAAGAAAAAGAAGAACTTATTATAATAAAAAGAGAAAAGAGGGAGTCTCCATAATTTTGTGTAAATGGTTTTTGCTCTACTTGTGGAGTGACAACTATTGTTAACTATACTTTGCATGATGATAGATTTGGTGTGTTACTTTAGTGTAAATGTAAAAATGTGAAAAGGGTGTAGCAAGACTTGTTAAGGATGAGTAAAAGCAGAAGAATAGAATTTAGTAAGAATAATTCTGGCTTTATCATATGGTGCGGATGTATAAGAAAGTAATGTTGGACCCACTATTCCGGAGTGTACTGACTACCAATTCCATTTAAGAGTTAACTAAATGGAGATACTGTATCAGGTAGATTTGTCCGATTAGTAAAATAACCAAATAAAACATGTAGCAAAAGAATAAATTCTACTATTGTCAGACGTTAATCATGAAGTTACAGGATTCATGAAAGCCATATAAGATATGATAATTAAAAATATCGGTAATCCAAAACCGCTACAAATAATACCTGCTACTGCCATTTTTCTTCTCTCTTGCTTAAAACGCTTTGTTTCTTTTAATCCTATAATGCCAAGTATTAGACCGATTATACCAAGAATGAATCCAGGACCTGTAAAAACAGGAGTTACAATTGATAGAATTCCTAAAAGAAAAGCTGCAATATTAAAATAACCACAGGGAAAACCTGCGGTTTTCGTTTATAGAAATATCCCGTTATACTTTTTAAGCACTTTTTTTGCTTCCCCTGCTTCTTTAAACGTACAGTAAGCTACCAGCATTGTATAACCGGTAAATTCCCGGGGCAGGGATCTTGACAGTGCATAAAGCCCTCCTAATAGTCCTCCTGCAGCAAGCCCTACTCCAGCACCTGTGAACAGGGTTGAATAAATGGTGTTAGCTAGCAGTGGGGTTAAAACCTGTCCTAAATTATTATTACTTAATAAAAAAGCAATAAGTATTAATCCCAACAGGGCCCCGGCTAAAGCACTACTTATAGTTATTCTTCCTTCCCGGGCCGTTAAAAAAATTTCTTGCCTTACTTGTTCCTCGTATTCATCTGACACCTTTATGCTGCGAAAATTAGTAATATCTTTTTCAGTAAGTTCAGTATCTATTTTATTGAAAGCTTCCTGTTCAGGTAAAAGCGCCACAATCTTTTTCAATCAGCATCACCCTTTTTTACCTGTGAAGGCATTTTTACGCGTAAGAGTTTATCAATGTCTTTTTGTACCTCTGGTTCAATAATTTCCGGGTCTCCGATTATCCAACCGTAATTGAATAATTGCTCTTGTTCACCTGTATATGAAGGCTGTACTGTTTTGAGATAGCGTTCAACTGGCTGGGGGAGGGCATCTTTTTTAACAAGCAGCATGGGACCGTGTTTTCCACGATGTGAAAGGATGCCTGCCGGTATTGCCATTTCTGGCTTATTAGCATTTACAAAAATAAAATTATGTCCTGCTTCGGCTATTCCCCATCCGAACATGCGTATCGTTTTAGCAATCCAGTAGCCAAAATTGGGGCCGAAATCGGCGTAGCCAGCAAAGCCTGTTGACATCTCGAAGTGGTTCTTCCCCGGAATTCGCTGTACATGCCCGTAACGTCCCAGTTCTTTTGCTATTCCTGGCGGAATAACTTTGCTGTTTCCCAGCAGGTATATAAAGGTATCCTGTGGGCGCCGGGACAGAGCCTTTTTAGTTGCCTGTGGTATTTTGTCTTTGTTTACAAAAAATGTTGGGCTTCCGGCGTGGGCGGTCCATGAGGCACTAAAAATAGAATATTCAGGTGCATTTGCCGAGGCAACCATGACCATGTCGTTATGGTCAGAATTAATGGTAGCCCGGTAATGATCTATTTTTGCAGCTAAATCATAAATGCTTGTTGCATTAAACTGTCTGTACTTCAGTTTAAGTTCTTTCAGTTCATCCTTGACTTTTTGATTTACGGAACCTACAATAAAAGATTTTACATTTCCATCTACAAAAAGTCCTTCGGGATCCAGGCGTTTTATCTCTTTCTTAACTATTTCCGGGATCTTATCTTTTTTTATATAGAGAATGGGAGCATCAACGGGAAAATGAATTACATTAGCAGCTGTTAAGGCGCGGCGCCAGTCTCCCCGGGGAACTAAAATTACGGCTTTAGGCTTGTTGTCTGCAAAGGTGGCCGGATATACAGTTTGAGATACGGAAACTGATGTTTCAAAGACATTTTTCCCCGGTAGGCGGCCTGTGTTAGCTGTTTTTTGAACAGGGTGAGTTTGAGGTTTGGCATTGGCCTGGTAATAACCGGGCCTGTAAAACAATATAAAAAGAATGAATATAATAATTAATCCTGTAACCAGGGCCAATCCCCAGCGGAGGTGGCCCATTCGCCTGGTAAAATCCAAAGGGCATCTCCTTTCACTACATAGTTCCGATTTTTCTACCCTTTACTACTAAAGGCCAATTACCAATATACCCAGTAACAAGGCCGACTAGATTGGCTGCCCAAACAGTACCCCACCAAATTAAATTTTCTTCTTCCGGCATTACGGTGAGTCCTCTCATTTGGAGTAACCACATAGCGCTCATCATACCAATGCTGATAGAGGTCATACTGATAAATACCGTCAGAGTATTATCACGAACGGTATCACTATAGGAGGAAGATTCTTTAGCTCTTAACATTAAGGGCACGAATAAAAACATATTAACTATCAGTGCCACCAGGTAAGACCAAATAATGGATTGGGTCATGGGGCTCCCCAACCAGAAAAAGAAGCCCGGCACTGTAAACAAAGGCATTCCGAAATATGCCAGCAAAAAAGCTGCAGCTACCATTGTTGACATGCCAAATCCTACGGTGCCCAGGGTTGCGGATAAAACTTGAACACAGAGCGGTCGGGGGAATTGACCCAATACAGTTTGATGGTCATAGCCGCGATAGCAGGTGTAATATGCCCACAAGCCTACCGGTCCCAGTACCAGCATTACCAGAATCCAGGAGATTTTCATAAAAGGATCCACCTGGGTTAACCTTGTGGACAGGTGAAACCAGGTCCAGATAGCAGATGCAAGGGCTAGCGCAAACCATACCAGGGCTAAAGCATCAATGCCGCTGACTCCCTGGTCTCCCTGGTCCAGGTAATCCCGGAGTTCCTGGATGAAATCAACGCGCCCCTGTACGGCATACGATATTTGCTCCAGTCCTCCTAGCAGCCATAAATGATTAAAAGGACCCTCTGCAGGAGTTACCCACCAGTCCGGGGATAATGACCATAAGAATTTTTGTACCTGGGAAGGTAACTTTTCTGACTTAGTAAGCAGGAGCGGGCCGAAATTAGAGCCGGAAAAGAGCTGTGTCCCTGCTAAAATAGTTTGCCAGTTGTCTTTAATGGAACCCAGCAGTAAATGTTGTGCCGATTCGGCATTAACCTGGGTTGCCTGCCAGCCAAAACGGTTGGTGTGGTCGTAAAAACTTGCAAATTTTACAGCATTGCCAAAAGGATTTGGGGCTCCAATTCGGTTGACCTCACCCCATTTTTTAAGCTCATTTATTACATCCTCTCCAACAATGTCCCGGGGGCCTAATACATAAAATTGCCAGTTGTTACCTTGTTCCAAAACTTTTCGTGTAGGTTGGGGGATATCGTTACGGCTTGTTAAGAGTAAGGGGGTTCCCCTCTGGGCCAGCCATGTAGATGCAGGCAGTGCATAAGATACTCTTTCATCACTTGTTACCAGTACATCCCTTGTTTTAAGGGCATTAAGCTTTTGCATTGTTGTAAAAACAGAGGTTACATTAGTTGGAGTATTAGGGCCTGAAATCTCGTAGGTATTTAACTTAAGTTTTTGCATCTCACGGGCAAGGGCCGTAGCTTTTCCTGCCAGGATTACCTGTGTCCCTCCAAGCTTGTCCAAACCAGCAGGAGAAAAGGAATTTATTTTTTTTATTATCTTTTCCTTTAAGTTACGGTCGTTCTCATATAGCAGTACTGGCAGGTTTAAAGGTGGTGCACTGAAACTTTGACAGGCAAGAGCTAATGGCCAGGAATCGGAACCTGCTACAACTACAGCCTTGGGTGCTTTAGCTGCAGGCTTTATATTCCAAACAAGATCCTGCATATCAGTCCAGTCTTGGCATGCCAACCTAGTAGTATTGCCCGTAAGCATATGCTGTCTTGTTATTTCAGGTGGAAGTTTACCTGCACTTAAAGATTCTTTAAGTGAATAAAATGGCCCCGCTACCATCAGGGCTATTAATATAAAGGATAAATAAAGGGCAAATCGTTTCATAATTATCACCTGTTTTAGAAATGCCCACCATTATTATTTTTATGCTTTTAAATACATTTAAAACTTTTTATGTTGCCATAATAATAAAAAAGGGGGTAAATTTATTATGACCATTGGAACGGAACTTCACAATGCCCTGGGGATGTTAAAAATGGTTAGCGGCCAATTTCAAAGCTTTGCTACTCGCACACAGGATCCTATGGCTAAACAAATGTACCAGGATTTTAATAAAAAATTAGATCAGATGGTAAATGACCTTAATAACCGGACTAATTACGTAGAAAGCCAGGAACCCCAGTACAAAATGGAAAATATGACTCAACAGGCTTTTGACCAGCAGCAGGCTGGACAGCAATCTATGCGCAAGCAGTAATTGCCAAAAAAAACGTTCTCTTTTTAACAAGAGAACGGTTTTTTCAGTTAAATAATCTTGAATAATGTATCAAAAAATCTACCAGAAGTATGTTAAACCTTTTTATTTTTTTAAAAGGGGTTAGGAATTTAATATTTTAGTTTAGTTTATGTGAAAAGCAATTCTCCGAGTCATAAAGCCTAATGATGTTTCTATGGGTTTATGACCGATAGCTGAAGAGAATTACCCTATATGCTTAACAAGTTCAATTATTATAAAAGTATTGATGCAAAAGACTAAGAATAAGGCACAAAAAGCTAAAACTCCGGATATCCGGAGTTTTTATTTTTAATAGGGGTGATTAAATGATTCAATAGCCTTAATTCTATATTCTCTCTTTATATATAATTGCTTACTATATCTCTTTAACCTTTAAGCTTGTTAGTGCGGCATTACCGGCCTGTGTTAAGCTTATACCGATATTTGTTCCTTCCTTCAGTTGTTCCGAATTTACTATGTCTAAACTTTGCTGAGATGAGTCTGTCCAGTACCTGGGTTCCATGTTTTCCATAAAGTCAACAGGGAGCAGGCGCTGTATCAGGGCCATTTTTACTGCTGTTTCAGCATTGACGGCATTTACTGTAACTTGCCGTGTTTCTTTACCGTCAAAGTAATGTGCGGTGACTTTAAAGCTTTTCATAATATCATCCTTTTAAATTCTTTATAAAAATAATTATAACAAAAGTTGGTGCCTGGTAACAACTTATTAATGTCAAAGGAAATATTACTGGAATCTGAAAATGCAACCCCCAAAGTAACTTTCTGCAGTTCCAGTGGCAGAGAGAATGGAAAAGGGCGGTAATTTACTGCTCCCTGGCTGCTCTCAATTAATTTTGGTTGTAAATAAATACCACTTGAATTATTATTGAAAAACTGATAAAGTATTAAATCCAGGCGCTAAACGGCGCTGCGAAAAAAAGGTCTTTGAAAACTGAACAGTGAACCTGGTTAAGATAAATACCTCGTCATACACGAGTAAAGAGATTAAACTCTTCTAAAGATTAAAATATTATTGGAGAGTTTGATCCTGGC
>JAIPEW010000041.1 GCA_021736985.1 Clostridiales bacterium
TCATACAAAGTCGGCATTTTGCATCATTTCCGAGAGGAATGACTGAGGTTTGTCAGGAGCCGTATACGAGGCCCGTACGTACGGTTCTGTGAGAGGGATAACACCGTAGAAAATTTCTACGGTGTTACCCTACTCGATTCCTGTTAAACCGAACAAATGTGCTGGTATTGTCCGAACATATGTTGTATAATATTAGCAAGAAAACATTTCGTTATGTGAACTTTTAATAATTTGTTAATTAATGTATAATAACTTGCAAAGGAGAAAAAGGTATGAGTGACGATCATATTAATCACGACCGATTGTTTAAAGAACTTATTACTAACTTTTTCGCCGAATTTATGGAACTATTCTTTCCAGCAGCAGCACAATCAATTGACCTGGGCAACGTAAAGTTTTTACAGCAGGAAATATATACCGACATCACGGATGGTAGTCGGCATGAAGTGGATATACTGGTAGAAACCAAACTCAAGGACCAGCCGGGTTTAATCCTCATTCATGTAGAGCCGCAGTCATATGAACAGAAAAATTTTAACGAGCGGATGTTCATATATTACAGCAGGTTGTATGAAAAATACCGGCGAAATATCATGCCAGTGGCAATTTTCAGCTATGACAAGATACGCGATGAACCTGATCACTTTAAAATGGGGTTCGACTTTTTAAATGTGCTTAGCTTTTTCTTTTACAAGCTGGAACTAAAAAAATTAAACTGGCGTGAATATATCTACAGCGACAACCCGGCAGCCGCGGCATTATTGAGCAAAATGGGATTCAGCCCGGAAGAAAGAGTGCAAGTGAAACTGGAATTCACCCGCATGCTGACAAGGCTGGAGCTTGATCCGGCCCGCATGGAATTACTGGGCAGCTTTTTCGAAACTTATTTGAGACTAAATAATAAAGAAGAAGAACAATATCAAAAGGAACTGGAAAAACTAGATCCAAAGGAGGCGAAGGTTATCATGCAAATAACTACTAGCTGGCACGAAAAAGGTAAAGCAGAAGGCAAAGCTGAAGGTAAAGCTGAAAGCAAAATAGAAACTACTAAAAAAGCATTAAAAGAAGGGTTAGCAATAGATGTAATAGTTAAAATAACCGGTTTGTCTAAAGAGACTGTACAAGAGCTAAAAAAAGAGGTAGATAATTAAGGTGCGCGGGTTGATAAAGGAAGGATAAGTCCTTCCTTTTCCTCCCAAATGGGGTCAGTTCCCGGAGATAGCTGAGTGAATAAGAAAGAAAAACTGGCTGGCCAATATGGAATTACATCAAGTAGAATAGGGCAGATATTGGATTGCCAGGCTAGGAGGGCTGTGCTAATATAATCCCAAAAAGCGAACCCAGGAATATAATGACTTCATTTCAAATACTTGATGATATGAAGATTATAGCAATTCATTACAATGATGAGCATTTAGATAAAAGACTATCTAAAATAAATGTCACATTTATTGAAAACGAATTGTCTGAAGCTATCCTTTCCATAATGAAGGTGGTGTATCCAAAAACTTCTAATAATGGAGAATACGACAGTGTTTATCTTGGGGGAGCAACCCTTGAGGATGTTAATCAACCTACAGCACCTCTAATAAGACCATCTATTGGCACGAACAATGTTATTTTAGATACATTCAAGAGAAATAGGCTTACAGAAGAAGAAAAAGAAAAACTATATTGGCATGCATTGAAATTGAGAATACAATTAAGAGATGCGCTTATAGAACACCAGAAAAAAGGGGTATGGGGTTAGGCTTGAATAATTTACATATCGGAAGAAAAATGTGCGCGGGTCGTCAAAGGAAGGAGTCCTTCCTTTTCCTCCCAGAAGGGGGCAGTCCCCACTATGTGTTGAGTGAAAAAGGATACCAATTATTATGTTGTCTTATCCAATATTTACAAGTATAATGATTGTACAAGAAAAGGTTTTACTTTAGGAGTTGATACTCATGAGGACAATAAATATAAATATCCCTATATCCGAGGAATTACTATTTGTACTTAAGAAGGATGAACAATCTTTACAGGAAGAAGCAAGAAAAATTCTTGCTATGCAATTCTTCAAGGAACGCAAGTTATCCCTTGGTAAAGCGGCTGAGTTGGCCGGTATGGAAAAGAATGAGTTTGTGATTCTGCTTGGAAAGAATCAAATTGATATTTACCAATATACTGAGAATGAATTAGAGAGAGAGTTTGAAGTCATAGACAGGTTTGTGGAGGATTTTAAAAATGAAGGCGGTAATTAATTCGTCTCCACTTATAAGCCTGTCACTGGTTGAACAACTGGAGTTGTTACCAAAATTATACGATGAGCTTGTAATACCAAAGTCAGTATATAATGAAGTTATCGTTAAAGGTAAAGGTAAGACAGGCAGTGAAGAACTGGAAATTATCAATTCCTTTACATTACTAGAGGCACAGAATAAAACAGCGAAAGATACTATCATGCTTGAGTTGGATGATGGTGAAGCCGAAGTAATAGCCATAGCCAAAGAAACGGGAATACAGAATGTCATTATTGACGAGTTTGCAGGAAGGCAATATGCTTTCTTACTTGGACTGAATGTCACAGGTGCTTTAGGTATACTTCTTATCGGTAAAAAACTTGGGTTTGTTGAAGAAATAAGACCTTTAATGGATATAATGATCAAACACAACCGTTACATAAGTCGAAAACTATACCTTACAGTACTTAGGAAAGCCGAAGAAATTAAATAATATTCAAACTCAATATAAATGCTTTTCTAATGAACGGTCTTTTGAGGATGGACAAGAGTTGATAAAGGTCGGTGTAGTTTGTTCGGAAAGAGATATGAACTACCGGGAGAACCCCGGTATATTTTTCAAAACAATATCGAACAAATGTGCTATTGTTTTATAAGTATATGGTATATGTGTAAGAATGTGTTTTATGCGCGGGTCGTTAAAGGAAGGAGTCCTTCCTTTTCCTCCCAAATGGGGTCAGTCCCCCACCACGTTAATATGCTGAAGTGATATAAGGTTACCGGCAAATCCCGGTATAATTTTTACCGGCAGACCGAACAAATGTGCTGTTATTGTGCAGCAAAATATTGTATAATATTAGCCAGGGAAATACATCCAATTCTTGATTTAACTTTTTTGCATTTTTGGTATAGTATAAATAAGGTGTGGTTTAGTGGTGGATGATAATAAACAAAAACCAAAATGAAAGGTATAGAAAAAATAGCCCCAGATGTTGTAGAATACGCCTAAGTCATATCGGCTTGATCTTAGCAAATGCAGTATTCTTGATGACGAGGCCCTGGAAATACTCCGGGGCTTTTCTATACCTTAGAATCAAAGGACTGAAAATATATTGTTTTGGGATAGAAGCCCTTAAACCAAAATAGCAAAGCTGGTTGATAGAATATCCGTAGTACGATATTATCTAGGTAACAGAGCCTACCACGCCTCTTAACAATGCGGACCAGGGTAGGACGTTTTATTTTTGGAGACTAATATGGATGCTAAACATAGTGAAGAGAGTAGGATTAAGAAACCGACCACTTTTGCAGAGCAAGTCAATATATTAAAAAGCAGGAACTTGCAAATAGAAGATGAAGAGCAAGCAATAGAAACCCTTAGCAGAATTAATTATTATCGCCTAAGTGCTTATATGCTTTCCTTTAAGGACGGTAATAGATTTCATGACGGGGTAGTAAACTGTTAATTAATATATAGACAAACATAGTCATATATGGTAAACTATTCACATGAAACTTAGTGAATGGGCAAAACAACAGGGAGTAAGCTATAGAACCGCATGGAGATGGTATAAAGACGGCAAATTACCCGTACCTGCAGAAAAAACTCCTAGTGGTACCATACTGGTTAGAACCGATGAACAAAAAGAAACTGGAGGGAAAAATGTCATCTATGCCAGAGTGTCGAGTTCTGACCAAAAGAAGGATTTAGATAGGCAGGTAAAAAGGCTGGTTGAGTTTGCCAACAATCAAGGGTATGCCGTAAATAAAACCGTTGAAGAGGTTGGCTCCGGTTTAAACGGGCACCGGAAAAAGTTGATACGCCTACTTTCAGACCCAAATATTGAAACTATCTTTGTAGAGCACCGCGACAGGTTAGCCAGATTTGGTTTTGAATACATAGAAGCAGCTCTACTAGCACAAAACCGAAAGATAGTAGTTATGGAAAAATGAAGAACTAAAGGATGATTTGGTCCAAGACATGGTAGAGGTTTTGACTTCTTTTTGCGCCCGTCTGTACGGTAAAAGGTCAGCCAAAAATAAAGCAAAAAAGGCTGTGGAGGCTATTAAAAATGATAGTGAATAAAGCATACCGGTACGAGTTAAAACCAAATAAGGCACAGCTTGTGTTGTTAAGAAAGCACGCCGGCTGCGCCCGGTTTGCCTGGAACTGGGGCCTTGTTCAAAAAAGAGATGACTACCAGGAAAAAGGTAAGTCAGCAAACGCAATAGAGCTCCACCGCAGGCTGAACGGATTAAAAAAGACCGACTACCCCTGGATGTACGAGGTCTCCAAGTGCGCCCCGCAGGAGGCGCTCAGGGATCTAGACCGGGCATTTAAAAACTTCTTCCGGGGAGATACAAAATATCCCCGGTTTAAAAAGAAAGGCGCCCACGACTCATTTAGGTTGACGGGCAGCATTAAAACAGTTGGGAAATACGTCCAGCTGCCCCGGCTTGGAAAGGTTAAGTTAAAGGAAGTGACGTCTGTGAAAGGCAAAATCCTTTCCGCCACGGTAAAGCGGGAAGCAAACCGGTGGTTTGTGAGCCTCGCCGTGGAAGAAGAAATGCCCGAGCCAGAGCCGGTGATGGGAGTACCCGCCGGCATAGACGTAGGTGTAAAGGATTTTGCCGTCCTCTCGGACGGCGAGCGTATAAAGCCGCCTAAAAGCCTGGAGAAGAACCTCAATCGTCTGCAAAAACTCTCCCGCCGGCTGTCCAGAAAACAAATAGGCTCCCACAACTACAGGAAAATGTCTTTAAAGCTTGCCAAGCTGCACCGCAGGATAAAAAACCAGAGGAAAGACTTCCTGCACAAGCTGAGCACCAGGCTGGCGAAAACCAAGCCAGTCATTGTGATTGAAGACCTGGCAGTAAAGAACATGATTAAAAACAAGCACCTGTCCCGGCATATAGCAGACGTTGGCTGGGGAGAGTTCAGGAGGATGCTGGAATACAAGACCAGGTGGTACGGCTCGGAGTTAAAAACAGTTCCAAGATTTTACCCTTCAAGTAAGACGTGCAGCACATGCGGGTACGTACTTGAAAAGCTAGAACTATCTACAAGATATTGGCAATGCCCGCAGTGCGCCAAATACCATGACCGCGATATAAACGCGGCCAGAAACTTGCTCAAATATTACCTGGTTGCCTAGTTATAAAAACTAAATAATACCGCGAGTTCCGCGGGAATTGACGCCTGTTGAGACTGGCCCTGCGGCGGAACGGTCTATACCGGTCTACGAGCACCCAATCTGTGAAGCAGGAATCTGTAGATATTTTTCTATTTACAGAGGAACGGGAACTTGAAAGCGTTAAAGCAGCTGTAGGCATCACTAACCTAATTAATACTAAAGCCAAAGAATATAAAAAGCTAAACATGGATCGCATTGTTAGTAGCAAAATTAGGGAAGAGATACTCTTAAATCATCCAGAACTCTATAAAACTCCCATTGTGCGTAATGGTAAGCTGGCTACGGTAGGTTATCAACCTGAAATATGGAACAAATGGGAATAGGCACTGTTACAGGGATATTAGCTTCATTATCTATGTATACATTTTTGATGTAACGGAGAATAACTGGACACATGTTCTGAATTAAAAAGGCTTTTTCGTATCCCATTACTTCGGCAAATGCTATGGTGTCACATTTTCCATTACGGTTAATCTTGTTCTGGTAAATAGCTTTAAACTTTGTTAATTGTGATGAAATAGGAATTAACCAATATAAAGAAGTAGAATTATCATAAATAGCATAAAAACAAGGCCGGTCATGTGTGGCACCTTGTATATTTTGTTTATTGCCCATTAGATAGTTATCTGGAAAATCATTAAAATAATCAGCTGTTAAAAAATAAAAATTTCCTATTTCCATTATATGCCTCTTTCTGTTTACAAAATTAAAGCTCCATCCAAGAAGGATAGAGCTTTAAAATCATTTGAGCCCGGCCTTTTATTAGTCGCGTGCCGAGTAGCGACAATAACTTGAACTCGACCATTTATTAGTTGCTTGTCGAGTAGCGACAGACATTTGAACTTTACTTGTTCTTAAATTGTAAAGCATTTAAAAAGAAATTTCAAGAGCTCCCCAAAATGTTTGCATGGGTCGTCAAAGGAAGGACAAATGGGGTCAGTCCCCTACCACGCTGAAGAAATCCCGGTATAATTTTTACCAGCAAATCGAACAAATGTGTTATTTATGTACTCCCTGGATTTACTAGAAGAAATTGAGGATTAAGCTACCGGGGGAATCCCGGTATATTTTTTCTGCATACCGAACAAATGTACTACCCAAACTTATGTTCCCGTGGTATAATAACAAAAATGTTGATAACTGGGAATCGAGTTTGGGGAGGGGTTTATGTGCATTCTGATTGTTACCATGAGTTTTTGGAAGAATTATATGTCCAAGGGGCAAGCAAAAAAACAATAGATGCTTATAAAAAGGACCTGCTGAGGTTTGCCCGGTGGTACAAGGAAAACAATAATAGGGAACCGGAGCCTGCAGGAATTAGTGGTATGGACTTAAGAGGATATCAAGATTATCTACAGGAGGAACGGGAATTAAAGCCTGCGACAATAAACAGGTATTTAGTTAGTATAAACAGCTGGCTTACCTGGGCAAAAAAATCTGGAAATATAGCAAATGTTCCTCCATCACCAAAGCAGCTGGCCTTACAAAAAAGCCGGCCTAAAAGCCTGGAAACCTGCGAGCAAAAAATATTTTTGCAGGAAGTAGAGTCTTGTGAAAAATACAGGGATGCAGCATTGGTTCGCGTGCTTTTAGGCTGTGGCTTGCGGGTAAGTGAGGCAGTTACCTTAAAGATAAAAGACCTGGTATTGGATGACCGCAAGGGGAAGATAATTATACGCCGGGGTAAGGGAAATAAATGGAGAGAAGTCCCAGTACCGGTATCAACGAGAAAGGTTATAAAGGAGTGGCTTGCAAAACATAAAGAGAAGTATCCCGGCTGTACCTGGGTTTTTCCGAACAGGTTTGGTAATTACATAAGTACCAGGTATGTAGAATTGTTAGTAGAGGAATTAGCAAGAAGGGCAAATTTAAAATGCAGCCCGCATGTATTGCGTCATACCTGTGCTACAAATATGCTGCGTGCCGGGGTGGACCTGGTAACAGTGGCAGAGATATTGGGGCATAATTCACTGGATACAACTGCTATTTATACTAGACCCGGGGAAAAAGCAATGATGGATGCAGTTGAAAAAGCTGAAATCAAATAAAAATATTGTTCTTTCTGGTTCGTAAAAATAGCAAATATTATTATTAATGAAGTTATACAGTTTACTTGTATGTACCTTCAGGAAATGATAAGATTATTAAAGTTGGCAAATAATGTATGTTAAAAGGATGATTCGTTTGAATGCCGCGGAAATCAAAGAAAAAATAAAAAAACACCTGGAAATGCAACCGGATATTTCAGCAGCTTATATTTTTGGTTCCATGGCCAAAGGTAATACCAGAAAAGACAGCGATATAGATGTTGCCCTGCTTTTTGTTCCCAATAAGGAAAAAATGGAACGCTTTGAACGGCGGCTTGAACTAGGAATAGACTTGGAAAAGATTACAAGTAGACAGGTGGACATAGTTGACTTAGAAAATGCACCGCTGGTGCTCCAGTATCAGATTCGCAAGTACGGTATTCTTTTTTTGGAAAAGGATCACAGGTATCGTGTAAAATTTGAAGTTTCTTCACGTAGACGGTATTTTGACATGATTGAAGTCTATAAACGCCGAAATATAGCTCTTTTAAAAAGGCTGGGAGACTAAATATGGTAGATAAACAATTAATTCAAGAAAAACTGCGCGGGTCGTCAAAGGAAGGAGTTCTTCCTTTTCCTCCCAGAAGGGGTCAGTCCCCCACCACGTTAATATGCTGAAGTTATATAAGGCTACCGGGGAAGTCCCGGTATAATTTTTACTGGTAAACCGAACAAGTGTGCTGTTATTTTGTAGCAAAATATTGTATAATATTAGCCAAGAAAATGGATCCAATTTTTGATTTATGCAGTTAGTATACCCGTATAATTACTCTATGATAGAATGAGTTTGAGAACAGTGAAAGTGGGTGATACTGCATGAAATGGGAGGAAGTACGTAGGTTTTACCCAGATCAGTTTGTTAAGCTTAGGATATTGGGTTCGCGTCGGGAGGGTAACCGTGAATACGTGCACGATGTGGCGGTAGTTCGTAACATAACCGACCCGGCGGAAGCTACTAACGAGCTGATGAAATGCAGAGGTGATATGCTGGTTTACCATACCAGTAACGAGAAGGTTGTCCTGGAAGTTCGTACAAGGCCTGGAATTAGGGGGACTATTTAGTGCGGCACAATCCATTCTATCTCTCGATGCTGTTGAAGAGCTTGGAATTACGGTTGATTCAGATGATATTATCGTAATATGCTATGGAATTGGTGGCAAGCAATATGCCGTTTCTAAGCGGGTTAACGGGATATCTTTTGGTCCTTTCAAACTTGGAGATCGAACTATTGACTTGGGTCCCGTGGACTTAGATGGTAAGATAAACGGCCTTTTAGGAATGGACATGCTGATGGAGGTCGGTGCAGTCATCGAGCTGAAAAACTTACTTTTATATGAGGGGTTGTAATCGGGGAAAACCCGGAAGGCCTGACTGCCCTTCGGTTGGGGATGAAATCACCGGCGAGTGCCTTCCTGTTGCAGATGAAAGGCTGGAGCCGGTTCAGTTTTATAAAGTATTCAAATTGAAGAAGACCGGTCATAGTGACAATCCGAACACTCCTCCACCCTGGGAAACCATACCACCTGAACTAGAAGTCTACAGAGAGAGGGGTCACCGGCGGTTAGTTGCCAGAATCTATACCAGTAAATGCGCCACCTGTATATGGGGATGCCGGCTGCCTGTAAAGATTTTTGTTGATCACCGGAATCCTGGAAAATGTAAATACTGCATTGAGAATTTCTGCTATGGGCCTTTGTCTTGAAAGATTTATAAAGCGGGGCCGGTGAGAAAAGTGCCGGGCAGAAACGGGATGGTATGAGAAGAAGACTGGGTGGATGAAGAGGCTACAGGGCATAGGGAGATGGATGAGTAGTTGAGTGCGAAAAAAACTATAATTTGATCCTAAGGATTTGATTATTTATATGCCTAACGAGAAAATCTTTGATGATATATTTAACCATGTTGAAAAGATTGTCGAATCACTAAATAGTATATAGTTTGGTATAATTTAATGATTATTTATATATAGGTGCATTTGTCCGTTTTGTTTTAGATAGAGTTGTCGGAATATTTTGTTGATGGCGAGGGATAGTGAGATGTGAAAGCTAAGAAGGAGGAAATAGGCATGCGTAGTATGTTAAGCAATTTTCCAACTGAAAAAGTTAAGTTGATTAAGAAGGACGGTAGCATTTTTGATAATATTGAAGCATTAGTTGAAACTGGGAAGGTATTTGCGCGGGTCGTCAAAGGAAGGAGTCCTTCCTTTTCCTCCCAAATGGGGTCAGTCCCCCTGTATGGATGTTCACAACCACAGGCACAACCACAGGCACGGTCCCTGTGGTTGTGAACCGACAAAATCTTTTTTTATAATTCCGGCTGGATTTCTTTATGATCTGATTCTAGCTGGATTTTCATCGTCTTCAAGACACAATTCTATGGCTTCTTTTATATTTTTAAGAGCTTCTTCAATGTTTTTCCCTTGAGAATAACAACCTTTAAAAACAGGACAGGAAATAACATAACCGTCGCCATCCTGTTCAATTATTACAGGGTAACTTTTCATGTCTACACCCTCTATAACCCATATTATACTTTATTTTAAGACAGACTAACAACTAAAAAGTAAAAAATTGGATAAGAAAATACGAAAAGCAGATTTCGTTGATAGTTATACTCAGGCAATTATTGGGGTGGTGTTATGATGTTCTCCAGGGAATGCACGGCCAGGACTGGCTTATTAATGAACTGGAAAGTATACCAAAATTTAACCCGGAAAAAGAAAGGATTAAGTTTAGGCCCGATATTTTTACCCGGATAATTGAAAAGGGCACCATGTTTCCTAACGGCAGAATAATTTATGATTTAAAGTTGGGCATCCCGTGGACAGCTACCGGGAACGACATGAGAGCTTGGCATCTGAAGATGAAGAAGGGTAAAAAGTAAATCGGTAATAAAGCAACCCACCGAGTTGGCGTATAAGTTTTTATACAGCCACTTGGTGGGTTTATTTTATTTAAAAAATCGTCTACAAAATATCAAAAAAATATTGTTATGTACAAAAGAAATTGTTAATATATATATTAACTATAAAGAATTTCGTCCACAATATAATGAATGTAGGTGTTTGTGAATGAGTAGGGGTGAAATGCTGATTAGTATGATTACTTCTTTCAGTAGAAATGACAGAGAGGGCTTTATTGAAGACTGTCAAGAACTAATAGCCTATGAGGAGAGTAAAAAAAATTATCGGATTGCTAGCCTAATGAGAAAAGCGCTTGAAGAAGGGGGGAATAATGCAAAATCTGTTGAGAGTTCTTTTTCAATAACTCCTATTGAGACAAATCGTTACAAAAAAAATGTAGATAATATTAATAATGAATTGATAAGGCTTGAGAAGTCTTATGTGAATCTGGGAAAGATAAAATTATCAAATTCTACTGAGAGATCGATAAATTCTATAATAGAGCAATGGGAAAAAAGACAAAAATTAACAGAATACAATTTAACACCGCAAAACAGAATTTTATTCCATGGGCCACCAGGTACCGGAAAAACTTTCACAGCATATGGAATCGCTAATGCGCTAGGATATGATATTGCTTATATTCGTTTTGATTCCTTGGTTTCATCTTATTTAGGCCAGACAGGGACTAATTTAAAAGAAGTGTTTGATTTTTCAGAAAAAAACAATTGTATTCTCTTATTAGATGAAATTGATGCTATTGGAAAAAAACGTGATGACCAACAAGAACTTGGAGAGTTAAAGAGGATAGTAATCTCTCTTTTGCAAAACTTGGATAAGTTACCATCTGATTCTCTGTTAATAGCTTGTACTAATCACTCTCATCTATTAGATACTGCATTGTGGAGAAGGTTTGATACTTGGGTATGCTTCGATTACCCTGAAATATCAGAAAGATTCTCAATATTAGAGTCACGTTTATCAGAGTTGAATGTAAAATCAGATGAGAATTGGATACATTTTTGGGCCGATGTTTCAGAGGGACTTTCTCCAGCAATATTAGTTCAGATTATTGAGAACGGAGTTAGGAAATGGGCCATTCAAAATAAACATAATCTTAACATCTTAATTACTGAAGAACTCATACAGTATTTAAATATTGAGGACACCTCTGAAAAGGTACGAGTAAATATTGCTAAAAAATTAAGAAGTCAGAGTAAATTGTTTTCATTTTCCTATTTAAGTAATTTGTTGGAGATTCCTAAATCTACTCTCCACAAAAGGCTTAAGGAAGAATTAGTATTGGGGGATTAATGTAATGGCGGATAGGCCTCATTTAAGAATATCACCGGAAAGTATAGTAAGTCGTAATACGGACTTTGAAGGAGGTGGCAGCACCTATAGAAGGAACGATTATCATGCTCACGGACAATCCTTAATTAATGGACTAAGATCAATAAATCAAAGGCTTCAAACAACCAGGGATGTAGTTAAGGATCGAGCATTTTTAGAAATTAAGTTGGCTCCGGGGGAGAAAATAAAGGATAGATATGAAAATCTCAAAAATAATGCTCAAATAACTGTTTTAGATGTTATTAATGAATCAACTGGTTATGGAGTTATTAAAAAAGATGATATGCCTTATCTGGATTCTAGACTATGTTCATATGCTGAAACTGAGGAACATACTGGAAAAAGCTATTTCTCTTTTGTGGAAGAGTTAAACAATATAGATGGTTTAGAGAAATTGAGCCCCCGGTTAAGAAACTTAATTGAAGATACGATAACTGGCAACATTGAAGTTACTATTGAGTCTTTTAGTAACTTACCGCGTGAAGCATTAGAATTCGGTTTTGTTGAGCAATGTAAGAATTTATTAGGTGATAATGGAAAAATAAATTCTTCTTACATTCATACTTCTGGTAGTGTGGTAGTTGAAGTTGAAGCAAACCAGGAAGGTATTACTTTACTGATACAAAATTTTGATTCTATACGTTCTATGGATGTATCTCCCAAAATTGTGTTGCCCATGAGTCAACCTCACGCTGAAGACATACAAACTCTTAATTTGAAAGATATTGAAGGAGATGCTAAGGTTTGTATATTTGACTCTGGAACAGTTGAAGGTAATCAATATTTTGACCCCTTTATTATAGATAGGATAAATGCTATAAATGCTAATGGTTTTAATACTTTCCATGGTAGTTTTGTAGCTAGTCGAGTAATATTTAGGGAAAATGTTGAGGACCAATTAGCAACAGGAGAGCTTACCCCCCATGTAAAAATTCTAGATATTCGAGTTTTTGGTTTGGATTCAAGTGGTAAAACTATTGGATTAAGTGAATCAGAGCTAATTAATTTGATTAAACAGACGGTAAGGGATTATTATCAGGAGATTAAAGTATATAATCTATCCTTGGGATTTGTAGATCCAGTTACAGATGAGACCTCCTTAAGCGATTTTCAGGTAACAAGAATAGCAGCACAAATAGATGCTATTAGTAAGGAAAAAGATGTATTGTTTATAATATCAGCAGGAAATATTAATTCATTGTATCAAAAAATGACGTATGCTCCTTATCCTAATTATTTTTCTGACGAGGCTACTAGAATTTTACCTCCAGGTGAGAGTTTTTTAGGAATTACAGTAGGTTCAGTGTCTACGAAAACTGAAAACGGTGCGTTGGGAGGACTTAATCACCCTTCTCCGTTTTCAAGGCGTGGACCTGGAGCTTTTGGAACTTTGAAGCCTGAAGTAGTAGCGGATGGAGGTAATGTAACTGCAAATGGTAATCCTGACCAAAGATTATATTCCGTTGCGTTAGGTGAAAATCCCGGTGATTTATCTTATAATGTTGGGACAAGCTTTGCAGCCCCATTGGTTTCTTCCTATGCAGCAGAACTGTTTGATAAAATATCAGATGCTTCTGCTAATTTGGTTAAAGGACTTCTTTTACATTTTTCAAGCCATCCAAATGAAATGCAAACATACGGGCGAGACGAAAAGCTGGAGCATATTGGTTTCGGGGTGCCAAACTTAAATTATTGTTTAGAATCTTTAAAGAGTAAGGCTACTTATATATACGAAGGATCTGTTCCGCAACAAACTTATGTAAAAATACCATTTTGGGTGCCGCCAATATTAGCAAATGATACAACAAGAAGTGATAGGAAAAAATTAAAATTACGGGTAACTCTTGTATGGAATCCAATTACAGATAGAAGAAAACGAGAGGATTACTCTTTAATCCACATGAATATGAATCTATTCAAAATAGGAGATAATGGACAAGAAAGAGAAGTTAGGATTCCCTTATCACAACTACTTGAACCTTCATTTAAAATGAAGTTTTTTCCAGTAGTTAGAATGGAAAAGGATTTTGAAAGAAGTTTTTCTGGTGGACTTTGGTCTATTCAATTACGAATGTCATCTCGGTGGGATGTTCCAGAAGATTATGAGCAAGATTTTGCAATTTTAATTTCGGTTGAAGATCCGCAGGATACTATAGATGTATATGAAGAAATTATAAACGAAGTAGGTATTAGATACCAACCATTACTTCATGTTCGGTAATTGCGTTCTTTTGTTTTTACTATTGTTTGATTCAGGTTACTTCCTAATAAAAAGAATCTATATATATAGAAGAAACTAGTTCAACTAGACTAAATCATAGCTCATCACCTTAACCGGTGGTGGGCTATTTTTTTATTGCTAATATACATCTATACTACATATTAATAAAAAAGTCATTTTAATGAATATGTTTAGATAAATTCCGGACCATACCTACTATATATGGTAGTTTCTAGAAAACGAAGGCGCTGCATATAAATATTTTATCTAATCATGATCTTGGGGTTCGTTTCGAGAAGGAAAATATTAACACGTTTGACGACAAGAGTGAACTGCTCTTGACCATTTTTAGCAGCCTGGCGCAGGAAGAATCAAGGAACATCTCCGAAAACGTAAAATGGGGAAGACAAAAACTAGTCCAGCGCGGGATGATGAAAATTTCCGGGCACCGGTTTTACGGCTACGACTCCGATAAAAACGGAAACTGGATTATAAGTAAGCGTCAAACATAACCCACATAGTAATCCCCCCGGATTTATAGGATAATATACCTCAGAAACAATATTGTTGGAGGTGGATTTCCTTAATGACGAGAGCCGAACGGCAAAAGATGTGGAAAGCACGTGTTGCCG
>JAIPEW010000042.1 GCA_021736985.1 Clostridiales bacterium
TGGAGTATCCCCTGGTGACCTATATCATTCCGGGCAACGTAGCACTCGAAGTGCTTAGGCTAATCAACCGGGCTTGCAGCGTTACTCCTGCAAGCCCCCACTTCAAGCCCCGTTAGGGGCTAAGTGGGGGTAGTTGACAATATCGTATATTTCTTCTTGAGTGACCCGGGCGTATCCATGTACCAATCGATTACGATATCCTGCCATTCCTTGGATCTGGTCAGCAAATTGCGGCGGCAGGACTTTATGTTGGCCAAGGGAAGAAATTATACTCATGTAATCTTCTGGTCTGCCGAATCCTTTCTTGGCCAGGATATGGCGGCCAATGTCCAGTAATGCTTCCAGTGCACGCCTGAGGTGATGCTCTGCAATGGCAAAATTATCAGGGTCAGCTAAAAAAGTTTCTTTTTTTAGAGAAGCCAGTTGGCTCATGCGGTTGGTAGATGTGCGGATTTGGTCCAGGCGGTCTATGATAAGCTCAGGGTTTAACAAAGAAATTTCCCTCCCGGATAGATTCTTCCAGTTCCCGGCGGTACTCGTCAATGAACGGCTTGAAATCTAAGTAATCTCTTATGGTTATATCTTCAAAATCAGTACGAAAATTTTCATCACTGCAATACATGATTTTGCCGTATTTTATAATCTGAAAACGCAGCTCTACCGGTGTATTTTGAAGGAAAACTACGTCTACCGGCACAGGTGCAAGTATTTCTTCAATTTTCATTTGTATGTTTACAGCCAGGCTGTGGTTATGCTTTTTCTGGTTAAAGTTTTTGAACAGAAATGCAAAGTCATAGTCACTGGTGGTATAACTTGTCCCTTCGCTCCTGGAACCGAACAGGTAAATTGTATTTACTTTATATTTTTGTAATACTGGCGATAAAATATCAACCAGGTTATGTTCAAATGAAGGCAGTATCAAACACCTCCTTATTCCACTTTCTACCATAATTATATCCTTGATTTGCTTTATTATCAAGTTGTTTTGAAGTATTGTCATGTATGCCAAAATTCGACAGTAATTTTTAAAGGTATAATTAATTACATATAAAAATACTTAAACATCGTAATTGTTTTTACTTATACAAGCTTTTACCATTTTTGTGCAGGAGTTAATAATGGAAAACCAGGAAAAAACAAGAGAAGAATTATTAATAGAGGTAAATAAATTACAAGAAGAGAATAAGAAATTAAAATTGCAGCAGGAGCAATCAAAAAAGATCTGGAAAGAATGTGAAGAAAAGTACGAACAAGTTTCAAAGCACACTCCGGCAGCAATTTATGAAATTGATTTTGTAAATCAAAGGTTTGTCATCGTTAATGACGTTATGTGTGAGAAAACAGGTTATAGCAGGAAAGAACTCCTTTCCATGAATCCTTTTGATATTTTATCTGAAGAGAGTAAGAAGCATTTTAAGGAAAGATTAAAAGGGCATTTTGCAGGAAAAGAAATCTCTGAACTTACTGAGTTTTGCATTATAAATAAAGCCGGTCAAGAAGTATGGACTGCTATACATGCAAAATATATCTATAAAAATGACAAAAGAGTTGGAGCTGCAGTAGTAGCTGTTGATATCACCGGGCGCAGGAAAATGGAAGAAGAGCTGCGAAACAGTAATAAAAAGTATGTTGAGCTTTTTGAAAATGCAAATGACATAATTTTTACTACTGATTTTAAGGGAAATTTTACTTCCGTAAATGCAGCAGCTGTAGAAGTATATGGTTATACTAAAAAAGAATTTTTGCAGTTAAATATTAAACAGGTTATTGATTCACGTTATGATTTTAAAAGAAAAGTGTTAAGTAACAGCCAATCCTTACCCCAGGTACTTACGTATACAAAAAATGGCCAGCATATATGGGTGGAAATAAATATGCGCCTGGTAAAGCACGGGGAAAAGCTTGTAGGACTGCAGGGAATTGCCCGCAATATTACTGAGCGTAAACAGGCTAAAAAAGCACTGGAGCAGTCAGAAAGCATGTACAGGACTATATTTGAAAACACGGGAACAGCAACGACAATTTCTAATGGAGATACTACATTTTTTTTAGTTAATTCGGAATTTGAGAAATTGTCTGGATATACAAAAAAAGAGCTTCAGAAAAAAAAGAGTTGGACACAATTTATATATAATAAAAAAGATTTAAACAAGCTAAAAAGAAATCATTACTGCCGAATGCTTAATCCTGATAGGAGTCCCGGGTATTACGAGTTTAAATTTGTGGACAGGGAAGAAAATATAAAGGATGTAATGATGATTGTTGCTGCAATACCGGGAACAAGCAAACACGTGGCATCTTTTTTGGACCTTACAGAACGCAAACAGTTTCAAAAAGAAATAAGCCGCCTGGAAAAATTAAATCTTGTCGGGCAAATGGCGTCAGGAATGGCACATGAAATTAGAAATCCCATGACTACAGTGCGCGGAATGCTGCAAATTTTTAAACAAAAAGAAGAGTGTATTCCCTATAAGAAGAAGTTTAACCTCATGATAGAAGAAATGGACAGGGCAGATTATATAATCAATCAAACTTTGTCGCTGGCAAAAGATAAGCCGGAAAACAAGTTGTATCATAATTTGAATACTATTATCGAAACCATATATCCCTTATTAAATTCCAGTGCAGCTGCAGCTTGTAAAAATATAAATCTAAAACTCGGAGAAATACCAGGTTTGCTGCTGGATGAAAACGAAATGCGCCAGCTTATATTCAATCTTGCCAGCAACGGCCTGGAATCCATGTCGCCGGGAGGAGATTTAATTATTAGTACTGGCCTGCACAATAATGCCGTGCTTTTGTCAGTTGAGGATCAAGGTGAAGGAATTAGCAAGGATATAATAAGAAAAATAGGGATCCCTTTTTTTACTACCAAGGAAAATGGTACCGGCCTGGGGCTTGCTATCTGTCACGGTATTGCAGCAAGGCATAATGCAGTTATTGATATAGAAACAGGATCATGGGGAACAAAGTTCAATGTATGGTTTAAAATATAAAATGTCCACGTAACACCTGTTTACAACGGAGTATGAAAATTGACACGCTCACCCGTTACCCCTACTTGTTCCGTTCACTTTGCAGGCCAAACTAAAGCTCAGGCTCAAGGCTCCGGCAGGGTTCCCGCCCCATTCGCCATCCATGGCTCACGGGGCGACCTCAAACGTCCTGTTCTCGGCCCTGCCTCCGCTTTCGCCTTTGCTAAGTTTGGCAGCTGCTCAGCTCAAGTCGCTCATACGCGGTAAGCTGTTGTAGAGCTTTTAACAAGAAAACAAAGTTTTTTTGCTTAAAATTTCTGCTTCAAGGTGATTGCCAGGTGTAAAAAAAGCAGTTATAATGTAATTAACTAAAAAACATACGTTTGGTGTTGCCTGTGAAGCGTAAAATATTATTAGCTGACATGAATAGTTTTTTTGCAAGCTGCCACCAGGCAGCTTCACCGGACCTTAAAGATGAAAAAGTTATCGTGGCCGGTGATCCTCAAAAAAGAAGCGGGATTGTACTTGCAGCTTCTTACCCGGCCAAGGCAAAAGGAGTAAAGACAGGTATGCCCCTGTGGGAGGCTAAACAGCTGTGCCCGGAGGGGTATTATTTTAAACCTGATTATCAAATGTACGTGGATTTTTCTGCGGCAATACTGCGGGTTATGCGCGAGATTACTGATTTGATTGAGCCCTTTTCGATAGACGAGGCGTTTTTAGATGTCACGGGGGTGACTCGGCTGTGGGGCCCCGCCGAAGAAATCGCCGGCATGCTGAAAGAAAGGATTAACTCTGAAAACGGGGTTATGTGCAGTGTAGGTATCGGGCCCAATAAGCTGATTGCCAAGATGGCTGCAGGTGTAGAAAAGCCGGACGGGCTTACTGTTTTAAACAGCCGGGATGATTTCAAAAAAGTTTTTTGGCCGAGGCCGGTGAGGGATCTTTTCGGGGTCGGGCCCCGCTATGAAAGACACTTAAAAAACTTTAATGTACATACCATAGGCGAGCTGGCTGATTTCCCTGTCGATATACTAAAAAAAAGATGGGGTAAAAACGGTGAAATGCTGCATTACCTGGCCAACGGGATAGATAACAGCCCTGTGGTACCGGGTTCTCTTGACGAGCACAAAAGCATTGGCAATCAAAAAACATTATCTAAAGATTATTACGGTTTGGAAAATATAAAAGTTCCCCTGCTGGAACTTTGTGAGGAAGTCGGTCGCCGGGTGCGCCAGGAAAAATATACCGGGCGCACTATCACCTTAACGCTGCGGGATAAGTGGCTGCAGTTTTTTTCTGCTTCAGAAAGCATTTCTGAATATACTGACCTTACAGAAGAAATTTATAACGTGGCTTGCAGAATTTTACACAGGCGCTGGAACGAGGAGCGTGCGGTAAGGCTGGTAGGGGTTACCCTGGGTAACTTAATAAAAAAAGGTTTTTTCCAGGGAGATATCTTTGGCGAAAGGGAACGCCTGTATAATATAGACCGTACGTGTGATGTAATAAAAGACAGGTTCGGTGAGAATGCGGTTATGAGAGGTGTATCGCTAACAAAAGGAAGTATAAAAAATGACAAATAATATTGTGTGCAGCTGTTTAATCTATTATTATAATAATAGATTAAACTTCACAGGGAGTATGAAAACTCTTTCAGCAACCGTGTAAAGGCCGGTAGTAATCAAAGTGGACGTACGAAGGCACATTCAAAGAGCAAATGAGGCCGAGGAAAAGCGCCGGTGCATGTCTGAGCGACAGGTTACCCGGCGCCCGAGGTTGAATGAGCTCGGACAATTATATATGCCGGAGTAGGGAGCGGAGAGTTCTACCGGCCGCGCACAAACAAAGTTTTCGTAGTAATATGACTCCTATTTTAATTTTAAAGGAGGTGAGCCCGGAGACTGCTGGTAATGCAGTTTCCGGCTAAGATGAGTTATAAGAATTTGCTTTACGAAGAGAAAAACCAGGTTGGTATTGTTAGTTTAAATCGCCCTGAAAAGAGAAATGCACTGTCTTACGAAGTGCTGCAGGAGCTAACAGAATTATTAAATAAAATAGGTGAGGATAAAAAAGTAAAATCAGTTATTTTAAAAGGTACAGGTAAAGTATTTTCATCCGGTCATGATTTAAAGGAAATCAATAATTCCAATACCCAGGAAATACTGCAGTTATTCCAGAACTGTTACGAAACCATGGAAGCAATGAGGAAAATGCCCCAGCCTGTGATTGCGCAGGTGCATGGAATAGCAACTGCAGCAGGTTGCCAGCTTGTGGCAGCATGTGACCTGGCTGTTGCTGCAGAAGACGCTCGCTTTGGTACTCCCGGTGTAAAAATAGGTTTATTCTGTACAACTCCTGCTGTTTTCTTGAGCAGAAGTGTTGGTCGCAAAAAGGCCATGGAAATGCTTTTAACCGGTGATATGATGCCTGCTAAGGACGCCTTAACTCACGGCTTAGTTAACCAGGTAGTACCGGAGGAAGAGCTGGAAGAAACAGCAGTTAAAATGGCAGAAAATATAGCCCAGTACAGCTTATCTATACTCGGGATGGGTAAAAAGGCTTTCTACCAGCAAATAAACATGGAAGATTTCCAGGCGCTTGAATATGCTACCAGGGTTATTGGTTTAAACGGTAATAATGTCAATTCCAAGGAAGGGATAAGCGCCTTTTTGGAAAAAAGAACTCCCCAGTGGCAAGATGACTAGTTATAAAAAATAAGAAATGTGATATATATCACTGTATAAACCTGAATATTTCTCTATAATAAAAAATATACAATTAATTCTAGGAGGAGATTTGTCATGACAGATTCACCGCGTGGTGCAGTACTGCAGCGTGACGGGGAAACATATGCTGTAATTCCCAATTTAAACAGCGGGCTTTTAAATTTAGATATGCTGAAGAGAATAACCGGTGTTGTTGAAAAATATCAGATACCCATTGTTAAATTGACAGGTGCACAGCGTATTGCCCTGGTAGGTTTACAGAAAGAGGAAGTAGAAAATGTATGGAACGACCTCGGCATGGAACCTGCTCCTGCCGTAGGCAGTGTAGTGCGCAGTGTGCAGACTTGTCCCGGTATTGCAGTATGCAAAAACGGCAAGCAGAATTCCCTCCAGGTAAGTGCTGCTTTACAGGAAAAGTTTTTAGGTAAAGAACTGCCTAATAAGTTAAAGATGGGGGTCTCCGGCTGTCCTATATGTTGTGCAGAATCCTGGCTTCGCGATATTGGCCTGATTGGTAAACCTAAGGGCTGGACTGTAGTTGTTGGCGGTAATGCCGGTGGACAACCACGTATTGCTGATAAACTGGAGGAAAACCTGGATGATGAGCAGGTACTGCAGCTGGTAGAAAAAATAATCAATGTATATGAAGAAAATGCAGAAAAGAAAGAAAGAATTGGAAAAATGATCGACAGGATGGGCCTGGAAGAATTTAAGCAGCTAGTTTTATAATCAATCGGATACGAACTTCAGGATCACAGCGGAGTATGAAAACTCTTTCAGTAACCTGTTAAAGGCCGGTGGTACTCGGAGCGGAGAGTTCCACCGGCCTGGCAAAAACAAAGTTTCTATTTTCGTGTTAATCATCACAAAAATATACAAAAAAGGCCGGTATACATACCGGCCTTTTTTGTCGGCTAGCTGCAGGATATTAATAAAAGAATTTGATAGCTTATATTATATAAAACATAAAATTATCAAATAATATCTTTGCACATATAAAAGGAAGGTGTAATTATGAAATTAAAAAATGTATTTAACAGGTCAAACAGGGTAGAAAAAAGTATTAAAATAACAAGGATACCGCCGCTAAAGAAAGCAGAAGTCAGGAATAGCTCGTATAATAAATAATCTTAATTTAAAAGAGCCGGTGGTTTCCACCGGCTCTTACCTAACTGAGCAATTCAAGTCAAGAATCATCCTCAGCATTACGTTCTTTTAAATCTCCCCTGGCAAGGGATGCGAATATCCCGCCGAAGCAGAGTACTGTAAATATAATAAATGCTGTTTGTGTGCCTTTTACAAGCATACTTGCGCTGGCCTGGCTAAATTCTATATTTCCTACATAAAGTGCAATTATTAAGGTAACTATGGCCATGCTTATGGTTTGCCCGGTGAGGCGCATTGTACTCAGAGCTGATGCTGCTACACCGTAATATTTTTTTTCAACCGAGCCCATGATGGCGTTATTGTTCGGAGATGAGAACAGGGCAAGGCCTGCTCCTAAAAGCATTAAGTTTAGTATAATAAGCCACAGGGGCGTGTTCTGTGCAATAAAGCAGAAAAACAGCAGCGACAGGAAGGTTATGGCCATTCCGGTAGAAGCCACTATACGCGGCTCAATACGGTCCGACAGTTTCCCTGTAAACGGGGACAGTACAGCCATAATAATTGGTTGAAACAACAATACAAGTCCTGCCGCCTGGGAATTGTATTGCAGAACTACCTGCAGGTACAGGGACAGTAAAAAAGCTACTGCAAAAGTTGCACTGTAATTAACCAGTGCAGCCAGGTTGGAAAAAGAAAAAGTAATATTCTGACTGAACAGTTTTGTGTTTAGTACAGGATGCTCCAGTTTTTTCTCGTATACAATAAATATGATTAATATTATCAGCCCGAGCAGTGCTGTATATTTAGCCCAGGGAGTATTTGATATCGATGATATACCGTACATGAGTGCTATCAGGCCAACCGAGTACAGTATTGAACCGTTTATGTCAAAACTTTCTCCCTTGCTGTCCGCCCATTCACCTTTAATACCGTATATGGTTATTATTAAAGAAATTATTCCCAGCAGGGCACTGAAATAAAATATAAATTCCCATCCCAGGTAGTGGTTTAACGCGCCGCCCAGTACCGGGCCCAGCGAAAGCCCTGTGTACACGGAAGCAACGTTTATACCTAGTACTTTTCCCCGTTCCCACGGCGGAAAAACAGAAGTAAGTATGGCCATTGCAGTAGCAAAAACCATTGCGCTGCCGACACCTTGCAGTACCCTGAAAAATATTAATATTTTTACTGACCAGGCAGCAGCGCACAAAAAGGAAGTAATAGTGAATATTAAAGTACCTGTTATGAATATTTTTTTCCTGCCAATGATATCAGCTATCCTGCCTATGGGTACTAAAAAAGCTGCTGAAGCCAGGATGTAGCTTGTGACAACCCAGCTGAGCAAAACCGCGGTGCTGCTGAATTCATTTCCTATAGAAGGTATGGCTAGATTAACAGCGCTTCCCATAAACGGCGTTAAAAAAGATGCAGTAGTAACTGCAATTAATGTATATTTTTTCAGCATGTTTTGAGAAATCTCTGCTTTGCCCGTCAATAAAAACCCTCCAGTATTATTACTCAATTAATTAATTATATCATAGTTGAATATGCAACAAGTATAATTAACAAAAATTATCTTGTCAAACACCGTTGAGTTTTTGATCATAAAAAAGCACTAAAACTTGAGTGAAAACATCCCTATTTTTACAATAGATCTATTCTTTTTACCTTATAGTTTAGTAAATCATGTAAAAATAGAAAGGTATTGCAAGTGAAATGTTGTTCTAATATAATAGTTGTAGATTCAACTATTGTCATACTAATTTATGAGGTGTAAACATGATTAAAAAGGAAGAATCAATTGGCCGCTGGATATCCATGTTATACCGGTACGGTCAGATATATGTAGGTAAAAAGCTGCATTCTTACGGCATAGGTAAGGGACAGTTTATGTACCTGATAAAACTTTTTAACGAGGACGGGCTTTCCCAGGACAGGTTGACTGAGAAATTAAACATGGACAAGGGGACGACGGCACGGGCCCTGAAAAAGCTTGAAGAACAGGGATTTGTAACACGAGAGGGAGATGAGAACGACAGGCGCTCAAAAAGAGTATTTTTAACTACTAAAGCCAGGGAATTAAAACCTCTTCTTTTTTCAGTGCTAAAAGATTGGAATGAAATACTATCCCAGGGGTTAAGTAAAGAGGAAAAAGAACAAGTTTTAAAGATTTTAGAAAAAATGGCCAATAATGCAAGTGAATTTACCCGGGAAGAAAGAGAAAAGGAGTAAGAAAAATTAAAAAGGTAGGTGGAATAAGTGCAGAGTAAAATTGCTGAAGCTGTTAAGTTGTTATATCACCCGGTGGCAGTAACCTGGACGGATGAAAAGCCAGAAAATGCGCTGCAGTTTAAAGAAGGCCGCTGGGGATGCGTTATCGGGATGCTGAATGCTGCTGCATCCAAGGGTAAAACAGCAGTTTTTGACCGTAAAACCTTTGGGTGCCTGGGCGGGGGCACCGGCCTGGGATTTGGCAACCAGTATCAACATTTCCCCGGTGGTATAGAGTACTTTTTATCCACTGGGAACAAGAAATTATGTAATAAAAACTTTAATAATATGCCTGCGCTGGGACACGGAGAAAGATATATAAAGACCCCGGAAATTGCAGCTAAATTTGTTGAATCTCTACCTGTAATTGATATTCCCAATGAATATGTTGTATTCAAGCCTTTAGAACAGGTGGATGAAGGGGAAAAACCTGTAGTTATAGTTTTCCTGGCAAGACCGGATGAATTATCTGCACTGGTTGTACTGGCTAATTATGCCAGGGAAACGAATAACAATGTAACTATTCCCATGGGAGCAGGATGCCACACTATCGGGATCTTTCCTTATAAAGAAGCTGAAAAAGAAATCCCCGCTGCAGTTGTTGGTTTAACAGATATTTCAGCCAGGAACAAGGTAGAAAAAGATGTGCTTTCTTTTGCCGTTCCTTACAAGATGTTTGAAGAAATGGAAAATAATATCGAGGGAAGTTTCCTGGAGCAGGAGCCCTGGACAAAAATAGTTCAGCGCAATAAGTAGTACAGGCCCGGTTTAAGCCGGGCTTACTTTATTTTTCGCCTGGGAGATAAATTAAAACTTAGCCTGGGATGTTTTTGTTTAGGAAAATCGTTAATAGGTATATTATCCTTATCTTCATTTTTAGCTTTATTATTACTTGTTATTTCCTGCTGTTCTGCAATTTCGTTGAGTTTATAATAAGCCATGGTAACAAGTGCAAACCAGGTCAAGTAAATCATGTAAGGTACAAATAACTCTCCGTAATTCCATTTAAAAACACCCAGGTTTACCAGAATATTAGAAAACATTGTACTTAAGGATGCTGCTGATAAAACGTAAATGTAATCCCATGGCCTTTCTTTAGGTAAGAAATAAAAAAATAAAATGAAATAAGCTACCCAGGAAATTAGTGGGAAAAAAGGAATATCTAAAAATTCAAAGGGCCCGTAATTTATGTAGCTGCCAATACCCAGTACTTTAGTAAAAATTAAAATATTAAACATATCAATTATGGCACCGAATATAATGCCGTAAAAAGCTAATCTCCTTATTTCTATCCTGGGAACTACGGCAATAACAAGCAAAAATAAAATTACTGCAACTATAGGATTTATAAAATATAGAGGCATTTGTATTCCCCTTTTTTGATTAACTCCTCATGCCGGCTAGGTACAACATGATGAAAATATATCTTCGCCATTATCGTATTAACCTGTTAAAGGCCGGTGGTACTTTGGAGCGGGTGTACGTAGGCGCATTCATAAAAGCGCTGTCACCTTTAACTATTTACGTGTTAATCCCTTGTTATATCAACTGCTCCTGACTCTTCCATTATCTCTTTTACGCGGTCAGCCTTTCTTGATGAAGCTTCTACGGCAATTATAACGCCGTTTTTATTGCCTGAATCAAAATCCTTGATACTCTCTGCAAATTCTCCTGACTCTCCCAGTCCTTCTCGCTCTGTTTTTATATAAGATACTTCTCCGGCGGCTTCTTGATAATCATCCCTGGTGGCATCTGCATCGCTTATAATCATGCTGCTGCGGTCAAACCCGGTTTTGCGCAGGCTGTCTACTAAGAAACCAACCTGGCTTTTGTCCGGCAACTTCCCTATTACACGCATTTAAATTTCTCCCCTTAAAATATGATTTACATGTAATTTACCGCGTTGAAAAAATGATTATACCTGATAAATTAGAATATACTGGTTTACTTTGATAAACTCTATAATGAAAAAATAATTAGAAATCGCGGGGTGGAATTTTGAACGAGCCGCTGGTTGTTGTAGTAAGAAGTATTATAGCTTTTTTCTCGCTTTTTGTATTTACCCGTATACTTGGAAAACAGCAAATAAGCCAGCTTACTTATTTTGATTATATACTGGGTATTACTATCGGTTCTATAGCAGCAACCCTATCTGTCGACTTATCTATTAAGGCATGGCCGCAGTGGGTAGGTCTCCTGGTATGGACCGTACTGGTTATTGTCATGGAGCTTATCTCTCTAAAATGGAGATATATCTCCAAATTTTTAGAAGGTGAGCCTGCTGTAGTGGTTATGAACGGGCAGATCATGGAGAATACTTTGAAAAAATTAAGAATCAAGGTAACTGAAATATTGGAGCTTCTGCGGTCTAAAGGAGTATTTGACGTGGGGCAGGTGGAATTTGCCGTACTGGAGACCAGTGGAAAGATTTCTGTTCAAAAAAAATCGCAGTTCCAGCCTGTTACTCCCAGTGACCTGAATTTGTCCACTGATTATAAAGGGTTAAGCACTGAAATTATTTATGACGGTGTAATTATAGATAATAATTTAGAACAGGTACATCTGGATCGCTCATGGCTGGACAAAGAACTAAAAAAACAGGGTATCGATGATTATTCAGAAGTATTTTTAGCCCTGCTCGATACTGGGGGCAGTTTGTACGTGGATAAATATAAAGACCATGTAAAATCGCCTACTGATCCCAGTGATTACCCGGGCCCCAACTAGGAGGTAAAAATATGAGAATTATTAAATATGCAATACCTGCCCTTGTGCTGTTAATTTTTATTTTTATCATGACCGGTGGTATGTACTTTAAAGAACCATTATCGGGAAAAGATGATTTTGCCAGGCATGTGGAGATACTGGAAAGGAACTTACAGGAAGAGAACTGGGATAAAGCAGGGGATAATATGCAGGATTTAAAAACAGCCTGGAAAAACGTAATTCCCCGGATACAGTTCAGCGTAGAAAGGGACAAGATAAATGAAATAAATATAAGCCTGGCCCGGATGGAGGGGGCAATAGAAGGAAAAGACAGGGGCGGGGCCCTGTCTGATTTAAGCGAAATTAAAATGTACTGGAACAGTCTTGGTAGATAAGTTATTATTCATCCATACCAGCCGGTGCAGATCCTGCTTTCTTTTGCTGTTTGCTCCCGGCTTTTGCAAAGAGACAGGCTGTAAAACATAGAAGAGACAATGCAGCAGCAGTTATATAAGCATCGTGCATGGCTGTGAGCCGGGAGAGGGAATTCCCAGCTTGTTCGTAAAAATCCTGCCGTATCACCAGTACTGCACTGCCTGCTGCTATTCCTAGAACCATGCCCACGTTGCGCGTGGTAGAAAGCACCCCACCGGCTATACCCAGCCTTTTTAGCGATACGGAGCCCATTATGGCGCTGTTGTTCGGAGCTTGAAACATCCCGGTTCCCAGCCCGAAAATGCTCAGGCGCCAGGCAATATCTATGCTGGAAACATTATCTCCTGCGGTGGATAAAAACAGGGCCCCCAGCATGCAAAAGACAGCCCCGGCAGATGATAAAAGCCTGTTTCCAATCTTATCGGAAAGGGCCCCGCTTAAGGGCGCTGCAACAAATACTGTAAGTGGAAAAGCCGTCATGGTAATTCCTACTTTAGATGCTGTAAAGCCAAGCTGCTCCTGCAGGTAAAAAGGTGTAATAAAGATAATAATATATTGCGTCATAAAGTGAAACAGCGCAGCAGTATTCCCGGCAGTAAACGCCTGGCTGCGGAAAAGTCCCAGATCCAGCATGGGCTGGGAAGCTTTTTGCTCATGCCGTATGAATAGAGCTCCTGTAATTATTGCTGTTATACCAAAAGCTATGATAAAAGGCGACCACCCGTAATCCTGTCCCCGGCTGAGAAAGAACAGTAGTGATGTCAGCGAAACCAGGGCAAGAAATGCCCCGGGCCAGTCAAATTCCTGTTTCTTTAATTGTTCTTTTTCTATCAACATGTAGTGGCAGGCTGTATATGCAACTATACCCAGGGGCAAGTTGATGAAAAATATTGATCTCCATCCCAGGATTTCCAATAGTAAACCGCCCAGGCTCGGTCCTATGGCGAGGCCCAGTGCTACTATCATGCCCATGGTCCCCAGCGCTCGTCCCCTTTCCTCGGAGGGAAAAGTAGCAGTGATAATGGCCGGCGACAGGGCCATGGTCATTCCAGCCCCTACAGCCTGTATGGCACGAAAGATAATAAGCGTGCTGATGCTCCAGGCAGTCCCACAGAGCACAGAGGATGCAGTAAAAAGGGCAATCCCGCCTAAAAATATTTTCCTGAAGCCAAACATATCTCCCAGCCTGCCCAGGCTCAGCAGAAAACTGCTCAAAACCAGGAGGTAGGACATACTTATCCATCCTACCAGCCCGGGCCCGGCGCCGAAAACTTTTGATATGCTGGGAAAAGCCACGTATACAACGCTGGCATCTATAGGAGCCATTAAGATCGGTATGGTCATGGCCAGAAATACTCGCCATTTAAAGGGAATAGAAAGTGTCAAGGCAACCCCTTCTTTAACTGTATAGTTGTATATTAATCATCATCATAATCTGCACCGTTTATGCTTTGAGTATCTTGAAGTTTTTTACTCCGGGGGTTCACGTCATTATTGAACCACTGCTGTATAGGAAATACATACTCAAAATCTTCTTCCGGTAAGCGGTTTATACAATCTTTGATAAACCGGTCAACTAATTTAGGAAGCCTTTCTTTATCGTATACTTCCAGAAGAATTGCGTTGGCCAGGTAAAAACTGCCCTCGTTTTCTTTTTTGCCCCAGGAAAAATACACTTTTTCCGGATTCCATCCAAAAGTGTTACAAATCTTATCTTTAGTTAATTCCTCTCCATAAAGAAAGACTCTTTTCTCAGTATAAAAGCCCTTTAAATCAAGTGCTCCTCCATGTTTTTGAACTCTTATTAATTTAAATTGTTCGTCTTCAAAATAATTATTAACCATTTTACCTAAAAATTTAAATAAACCCATGTGATTTTCCTTTAAATTTTATTGTTTTGTTTTTTATTTATTTGAGCAAAAATTTCTGTTTCTAGATATTTATCAGTTTTCTCAGACATAAGATCAAAAATCTCCGGGGTAGATTCTCCCTCTTCAATGTTAAAACCCTTTACATTAATATCATAGGTTCCTGCAAGTTTATCCATGGTGGTATCTTCCAGTGGGTAAAGCGCCATTCTCCCTGAAAAATTAGTTTCACTCAAGTAATTTTTAACTCGTGCGGCAAGAAGTTTCCTACCTCTTTAGGTGGGGGATGAATTGCCGCCTTTCTTTTTGATACTTGCATTGATGAAACACTAAAATTATAGTAAAATATATATATTCAGTAGTAATTGCCATAATGGAGATAAATCAATGGAATTAGACAATAATAAT
>JAIPEW010000043.1 GCA_021736985.1 Clostridiales bacterium
AAATCAGTGATCTCGACTGGGTTGTCGCTTTACAGCAATTACTTGAGCTTATTGAAGATACCTTAAATAAGACCAATAAAAATATGCAAAAACTGATCAAAAGTCAACTACAACAATGGTTCGCAAACTTACCCAGCTATATCAAGGCTTACTTGCCTGTTTTAGTCTGCGAAAATTGAGTTATTAATATATCTGCTGAAAACTTGGTAGCTTTTCTTGAGCCCGTTTTTCCCAGATGTTATAATAATACTATTATAATAATGGAGAAAATATATGACAAAAAAAAGTGTCTTTTATTGTCAGGAATGTTCTCACAAAGTTCCTCGTTGGATGGGAAGATGTCCGAATTGCGGCAGTTGGAACAGTATAATAGAAGAGAAGCATCCAACAACCGGGAAAAGGCAGCAGAACGAACGTGATCCTGGCAATGATATGCCCCGGCCAATCACTGAGATTATACCTATTAGTGAAGAACGTTTTTCTACTGGTATATCAGAAGTAGATAGGGTTATGGGGGGAGGAGTTGTACCGGGGTCTCTTGTATTACTCGGGGGTGATCCGGGTATAGGGAAATCAACCATACTATTACAAGTAGCTGGCAGCAGTGGAAAAACAAATCAATGTGATGTGCTCTATGTTTCAGGAGAGGAGTCAGTACGGCAAATAAGGCTTAGAGCTGACAGATTGGGAGTGCTGCAGGATAATATTTATGTGTGCGCAGAAACGGAAGCTTTTCAAATAGAACGATACATATTAGATATAAGCCCCCGGCTGGTAGTAATTGATTCAATTCAAACTATGTATAATCCGGAAGTCTCGGCGGCACCAGGCAGTGTGAGCCAGGTAAGGGAATGTACTTACAGGCTGATGAACATTGCAAAAAGTACAAATACTTCTATTATTTTAGTCGGCCATGTAACAAAAGAAGGAATGCTGGCAGGTCCTAAAGTATTAGAACATATGGTAGATGTAGTACTGCAGATGGAAGGACAAAAGGAGCAGGGGTTCAGGTTGCTGCGCGGTGAGAAGAATCGTTTTGGCTCTACTAATGAAATAGGGGTTTTTGATATGCAGGAATCCGGCCTGATAGAAGTGGCAAATCCTTCTTCTCTTTTTATGATGGCTCATGCTGAAGAAGTGCCCGGCGCAGTTGTCGTGTCAACAATGGAAGGAACAAGACCTCTGCTGGTAGAAATACAGGCTCTTGTTTGTTCAAGCGGGTTTGGCGTGCCTAAACGAATGACAACAGGGTTAGATGCAAACCGGTCTGCTTTAATTATGGCTGTTTTAGAAAAACGCGTGGGTTTACAAATGGGCGGTCATGATGCATATATAAATGTTGTAGGCGGTGTTAGAATCTATGAGCCTGCAGTAGACCTGGGTGTGGCTGTGTCTCTTGCTTCGAGTTTTCGCGATAGGGCTGTAGAAAAAGGTACAGCTGTAATGGGAGAAATTGGTTTAACAGGAGAAATACGTTCTGTTTCAAGTATAGAAAAACGTGTGCGTGAAGCAAAGTATTTGGGTTTTCAGCGCTGTCTTATCCCTTCTGCGGACATTGGCCAGCTTAAAGATAATTATATAGATGTTGAAGGGGTAAAAACAGTTGGTGATGCAATAGAAAGGGCATTAAAGGTGTGAGGTGAAAAATTGAAAGAAGATAAGACAGAGGATAAACTATCAAAAATTTTAAAAAAAGTAGCTCCAGGAACTGCCCTCCGTGAAGGGCTGGAAAATATTTTGCGCGCTAAAACTGGTGGTTTAATTATAATAGGTGACGGGCCCGAGGTCATGGAACTTTCTGAGGGTGGGTTTAATATAAATGCTGAGTTTTCTCCTGCTCATATATATGAATTAGCCAAAATGGACGGGGCAGTAATATTAACAAGTGACCTGAAAAAAATAAATGCTGCAAATACACAGTTAATACCCAACCTGAGCATACCTTCCAGTGAAACGGGAATCAGACATCGTACCGCCGAAAGAGTTGCCAAACAAACAGATGCCATGGTGGTTTCTATATCACAAAGGCGGGGCGTTATTACTATATATAAGGGTAATTTCAAGTATGTTTTGCGCGATTTAAGCGTTATACTGGCCAAGGCTAACCAGGCTATACAAACCCTGGAAAAGTATAGATCGGTTATGGATTATGTGATAGTCCAGTTGAGTATACTTGAATTTGATGAAGCAGTAGCTTTATACGATGTTGCTAAGGCTATTCAAAGGGTTGAAATGGTCTTGCGTGTAGAGAAAGAAATCAACAGGTATATCAGCGAGCTTGGTGTTGAGGGAAGATTGATAAGTATGCAGCTTGAAGAGCTGTTAGCTAACGTTAAAGCCGAGGGGTTATTCATTATACAGGACTATTATACTCCAGCAGAAGATATTACGTCCCAGGGGATTATGAATATGATAAGCAGCTGGAAAGCAGAAGACTTATTAGATCTTTCACTTATTGCTCGTGTGCTTGGGTATCCTGGAAATGCAAGTATTTTAGATCAGAATGTATCTCCCCGGGGATACCGTATTTTGAACAAAATCCCAAGGTTGCCTTTCCCGGTTATTGAAAACCTGGTAACCCAGTTTGGAGGCTTACAAAAAGTGCTCGATGCTTCTATAGAAGAATTGGATGAGGTAGAAGGAATAGGGGAGGTAAGGGCACGTTCTATAAAAGAAGGACTCCTCAGGTACAGGGATCAACTTGTGCAGGAAAGGCATACTTGAACAGCCAACTTTTGATTGCTTGAGATATGCCGGCCCTTCAGGTTTGTGGAGAAAGACCGGCATACAGGTTTTTGCTTGGTTTATGCTAAATTATATATGCCCAGAGTTTTTAGGTTTTGCTTTTCTTTTATCATTACATCATATAAGTCTATGTCAAGTGAATTACAAAGTGCGGCAATATAAAAAAGCAATCTGCCAATTTCATCTTCAATATTTTCCCGGCAGCTATGACATAAATTTCCTTTTATGTGCGTATTTAAAATATGCTTTAAGTCAGGCAAAGTAGCATCTTGGGGGATTTTATCTTTTTGAGCGTCTATTTTAATGCACCCGCAGGAGGTGACTGCTTTTATAATTGAGCGTTGTAACTTTGCACTGCATTCCTGGTTTTTAGATAAAATATCAAGTACGCTGCGATGATATAACAATAAATCAGATACGGTATCCTGGAGATCCTTACAAGCAGTATCTTTCAGCATAAATTATCACTCCTTTGCGAGTTAGGCTTGATACATTTGCCTGTATTATACAGATGCAGTGCTTGTTCTGTCAAATTTACAGACAACAAATTAAAGGTTGACACTAATGCTGTGTTATGCTAAAATTATATTTTCGATTGACAGGAAGGGATTTTTGTGATATACTGATTTTGGAAAAGTTTAAGGAGGTCCCATTATTGTTTAATATTGGTGATAAAGTTGTTTACCCTATGCACGGTGCTGGTGTTATTGAAGCTATAGAAGAAAAAGAAGTGCTGGGAGAAAAAAGACAATATTACATCCTCAGACTTCCAGTTGGAGACATGAAAGTAATGATTCCTATAACAAATTGTGATGGAGTCGGCCTAAGGGCAGTAATTGACCGTGATGGGGTGCAGAGGGTCTTTAATATACTAAAAGGCGAAAGCGGTATTATGTCAGGAAATTGGAACCGGCGTTATCGAGCTAACCTGGAAAAGATAAAGAGTGGTAATGTTTACGAAATTGCAGAAGTTGTTCGAAACTTAATACAGCGGGATAAAGAGAAAGGTCTTTCTTCGGGAGAAAGAAAGATGCTTGAAAATGCCCGGCAAATCCTGATAAGCGAGCTGGTGTTAGCAACAGAAATGGAAGAAGAGAAAGCACAATTAATGTTAGATAGAGTTTTTGCATAAATGCGTCAGGTTGCTGGCGCATTTATTTGTTTTAACAAAATATCTAAAATATATCTGTTGAACAGGTAAATGGATAAGCATATAATATTATTTAAAAGGTAACATATTCTGAAAGGAGGTGTAAAGTTGATAAGAAAAATAACTTTTTTTATTTTAACACTTTGTTTTGGATTATCGGGAGCTTATGCTGCTTTAAAAATTATAAATATTGGTTTTGTTCCAATGATTGAATCTGTTCCCCAGCTTCGTGTGGGTTTTATACTTGCCCTGGGTGCAGCAACACTGGTTTTAGGGATTTTTATTACCCCGTGGATTATACGTGGAGTGGTATGGGTAGCTGTTAAATTGGAACAAACTCTGCAAAAAACGCCTACGCAGGATCTATTGATAGGTTCTGTTGGCTTGATTATTGGACTCATAATTGCTAATTTATTAGGCTCTCTGCTTTCTGATTTTGGTTGGATAGGTAAGGTGTTCTGGTTTGTGTCTACCGGTATTTTAGGATACCTGGGGCTAAGTGTCAGTGTTAAAAAAAGAGAAGATATCTGGAACGCATTTGCTAATATACCCAAATTTGTAGGAAAAGATAAACAGGTTAAAGTTGAATCCCAACAGGTTTCTGAAAAGGTTATAGATACTAGTGTTATAATAGATGGTAGGATAGCAGACTTATGTACAAGTGGTTTTATAGAAGGAAAATTAATTGTACCACCTTTTGTGCTGGAAGAGTTGAGACATATAGCTGATTCATCCGATCTGTTGAAGAGAAATCGAGGCCGCCGGGGTTTGGATATACTAAACAAAATGCGTAAAGAATCTGGAATAAATGTGCAGATCTATGAAAATATGCAAGAGCCCGAGGAAGAAACAAATGATGAAGTAGATACTAAGCTGGTTAAGCTTGCTAAACGCCTGGGGGCAAAAATATTTACTAATGATTTTAATTTAAATAAAGTTGCTGAGTTGCACGGCGTCAAAGTATTGAATATCAATGAGTTAGCAAATGCAGTCAAGCCTGTAGTGCTTCCCGGAGAGGAAATGACTGCCCAGGTTGTAAAAGATGGTAAAGAAGCGGGGCAGGGTGTAGCGTACCTGGATGATGGTACTATGATAGTAATAGATGAAGGGAAGAAGTATATAGGGCAAACTATAAACTTATTAGTGACTAGTGTACTTCAGACATCTGCAGGCAGAATGATTTTTGCTAAACCCAAAAATTATAATAAAAAAAATAGTTCGAGCAATGCAGGCGAATATGTAGAGGTGAATATGCTTGGGTAAAGCTGCAGCAATTATTACGGCAGCCGGTAAAAGTAGGCGTATGGGGACAGGGGTTAATAAACAACTCCTGTCCCTTTGTGGTAAACCAGTGTTGGAACATGCAATAAATGCTTTAACTTCTGCTTCTAGTATTGCAGGAGTATTTTTAGTTGTTAAACCAGGGGAAGTTTCTTTTTTTGAAAAGTGGTCCAGTGATATTTTTGGTACGCTTATTAGCGGCGTGGTGCCGGGGGGAGAGACAAGACAGGATTCAGTTCGTAAGGGTGTAGAATCTCTTTCTCCGGATACAGAATTAGTAGTTATACATGATGGGGCGCGGCCGTTAGTAGAAGCTGGATCTATAGATAAGTTAGTAAATTGTGCTGAAACAGATGGAGCTGCTACTCTTGGGGTTCCGGTAAAAGAGACTGTTAAGAAAACAAGTCCAAGCAGTTATGTATTAGAAACAGTATCACGGGAAGATCTCTGGCTTGTACAAACTCCCCAGGCTTTTAGATATGAAATGATATGCAATGCACATAAAAATGCTGTAAAATTAGGAATTAAAGGTACAGATGATGCGGGCCTGGTAGAAGCGTATGGATGCCCTGTTAAAATGCTGCAGGGGTTATATTCAAATATAAAAATTACTACACCAGAAGATATACTGGTAGCGGAAGCTTTTATAAGCCAAAAAAGGAGTGTTTATGTTTAAAGTAGGTTTGGGTTATGATGTACATAAGATGTCAAAAGAGTGTTCTTTAGTCCTGGGTGGAGTGGAAATTCCTTTTGATATGGGGCTGGAAGGACATTCGGACGCAGATGTATTAATACACGCTGTCATGGATTCTCTGCTGGGCGCAGCGGGGAAAGGTGATATAGGAAATATTTTTCCACCTTCTAACCCGGAATTTAAAAATATATCCAGCATAATTTTATTAAAAGAAGTAAATTTAATTTTGAAAAAAGATGGATGGAAGATAAACAATATAGACTCGGTAATAGTTGCCCAGGCCCCTAAGATGGCAGAACATATTCCAGCCATGAAAAAAAATATAGCCCGGGTTCTTGATGTAAATGAAAATATTATAAACATAAAAGCTACTACTACAGAAGGCCTTGGGTTTGCGGGTATTGGCGAAGGAATGGCAGCTTATGCCGTCTCTCTGCTGTTGAGCAGTGTTAATAAAGATTGAATAATCTCTTGACTGTTGTAATGGGTGAGATATAATCAAAAAAGTTAATTATTTCTGCTTTGGGAGGAGTTGTACTTGAAAGAGATAAAAGTTCGTTTTGCACCAAGCCCTACGGGGCCTTTACATATCGGTGGGGCGCGCTCTGCATTGTTTAACTGGCTTTATGCCCGGCATACCGGTGGTAAATTTGTTTTGCGTATTGAGGATACGGATATGGAAAGATCAAGCTCTGAATCTGAAGAGGAGATCATATCATCCCTGCAGTGGCTGGGCCTTGATATTGATGAAGGTGCTGGTGTGGGCGGTGACAATGGTCCATATCGTCAATCAGAAAGGCTTGACCTTTACCGGAAATATGCCGAAAATTTATTGCAAAACGGCCAGGCTTATTATTGTTATTGCACCGGGGAAGAACTGGCGGCTGAAAGAGAAACTTGTTTAGCCAGGGAAGAAATGGTCCGGTACAGTGGACGCTGTCGCAATCTTACCGAGCAGGATAGAAGAAAATTAGAATCAGAGGGGAGGAAGCCCGTCCTTCGTTTTAAAGTACCGGAAGAAAAAAGTATTGTTATTAATGATATGGTAAGAGGCAGGGTTGAATTCGATTGCGAGGGTATAGGTGATTTTGTAATATTAAAATCAGACGGTATGCCTACCTACAATTTCGCCGTAGTAATAGATGATTACAGTATGGGGATTAACCATGTAATTAGGGCAGAAGAACATCTTTCTAATACACCCAGGCAGGTATTGCTTAATGAGGCAATGGGCTGGGATCCTCCGTTGTTTGCCCATATATCCCTTATTCTGGGAAAAGATAAGGCTAAAATGAGCAAGCGCCACGGGGCTACCTCGCTCAAGCAATACAAGGAAACAGGTTACCTCCCCGAAGCAATGATGAATTTTTTAGCACTTCTGGGTTGGTCTCCCGGAGGTGAAGAAGAAATTCTTGATCGTCAGGAATTGATAAATCAGTTTTCTCTGGACAGGGTTGTAAAAAGTCCTGCCGTTTTTGATCTTGAAAAGCTGAATTATATCAATGGAAGTTATATCAGGCAGGTTTCTCTGCAAAGAATTACAGAATTAGCCCTGCCTTTCTTACAAGAAAAAGGATATGTGTCGCAAAACCCCGGTATTGAAGATTTTGAAAAAGTAAAATCTATAATGTCAGTAGCCAGGGAATATTTAAATAATCTTTCAGAAGTTAATGATCATGTGGGTATTTTTTTTGTTGAGCCGAGTTATGATGGAATTGATGTGCAGGAAATTTTAAAACAGGAACAAGTGCCCGGGGTGTTGGAATCTTTTATTGCCAAGGTAAAAGAAGCAGAATCCCTGGATGAAAGTAGTTGCAAAAAGCTAATAAAATCTTTGCCCAAAGAATTGGGACTTGGTGCGAAACATGTTTATAAGCCGCTGCGTGTAGCTCTGACAGGTTTAACCCAGGGCCCGGAATTGTACCAAGTAATTCCTGCACTGGGCTGTGAAAAAACTATAAACCGCATGAAAGCAGCCCTGCATTCTGCGGTAAATTAGGAGGGCTTAGGCAGTGCTTAAGCGTTTAAAAAAGGAAATAAGAGCTGTTTTTGAGAGAGACCCGGCAGCCAGGTCTCTTTTAGAGGTTGTCCTGTGTTATCCGGGGCTTCATGCTATTATATTACACCGGATAGCTCATTTTTTCTACAAACATAATATTTCCTTGATTGCCAGGTGTATATCCCAGTTCTCCAGATTTTTAACTCAAATCGAAATTCACCCGGGAGCCCGGATCGGCGAAGCTTTTTTTATCGATCATGGTGCTGGGGTGGTTATAGGTGAAACAGCAGAAATCGGTGACAATGTTACTATCTATCAGGGTGTTACAATCGGTGGTACTGGTAAGGAAAAAGGCAAACGCCATCCAACAATCGGCGACAATGTAGTAGTTAGTACAGGGGCGCGTATACTGGGATCTTTTACTGTTGGCGAAAACAGCAAAATTGGTGCAGGTTCTATCGTATTAAAACCTGTGCCGTCTAACAGTACAGTTGTGGGTGTGCCGGGGAAAGTTGTGTCAAAAGACGGTGTTAGAATTGATAAAGCGGAACAGCCTCTGATTGATCTTAGACATGATGAATTGCCGGACCCGGTAGCAGAAATGATGTTGAATATGCAGCGCCAGATAGAGGACTTAAAAAACAAAATTAAAGAATACGAGGATCTTTCCGGTAAAAAAGAGTAAGGGAGTGACCGGACTTTGAAAATTTATAATACTCTAACGGGTAAAAAAGAAAATTTTCAACCCCGAGAAGCAGGAAAGGTATCTATATACGTGTGCGGTCCTACAACGTATAATTACATACACATGGGAAATGCACGCCCGCTGGTTTTTTTTGATACGGTAAGACGTTACTTTAAATTTAAAGGATATAAAGTATATTACGTGCAAAACTTTACTGACGTTGACGATAAGATTATAAACAGGTCGCTAAAAGAAAATGTAAAGGCAGAAGATGTAGCTGAACGATTCATTAATGAATATTATAGAGATGCTGATGATTTAAATGTTAAGAGGGCAGATGTCCATCCTAAAGTTTCTGAACATATAAACGAAATTATAGAGATGATTCAAAAATTAGTTGAAAAAGATTATGCTTATACTGTAAATGGTAATGTTTATTTCAATGTGAGCAAATTTAATGATTATGGTAAACTTTCCGGCCGCTGTTTGGAAGATATGCAGGCTGGTTCAAGGGTAGAAGTTGATTATAAAAAGAGCAATCCCCTTGATTTTGCGCTCTGGAAAGCTAGCAAAGAGAGTGAACCGTACTGGGATAGCCCCTGGGGGAGAGGACGCCCGGGGTGGCACATTGAGTGTTCCGCAATGTCTATAAAATACCTGGGAACCAGTTTTGATGTTCATGGCGGCGGCTGCGATCTAATTTTCCCGCACCACGAAAATGAAATAGCACAATCAGAAGCTGCTACGGGCGAATTGTTTTCACGCTACTGGATGCATAACGGTTTTATTATGGTAAACAAGGAAAAAATGAGTAAATCACTGGGCAATTTTTTTCTTGTGCGTGAAGTGTTAGAAAAATTTCCGCCTGACCTGGTAAGATTTTATTTGTTGAGTACACACTACAGAAGTCCTCTGGATTTTGATGATGAAAAATTAGAATCCAGCAGGCGGGGATTAGAAAGAATTAGAAATAGTATAAGGCTTCTGGAAGAGGCCCTGCATCAAGATAATGAAGAGTGTGCTTCTTCTTGTATGACCGGCCGTCTTGATGATATAAAAAAATCTTTTGAGAGTGCCATGGATGATGATTTTAATACGGCACTTGCTGTTGGTACACTTTTTGATTTAGCACATGAAGTTAATACTTGCGTTCAAAATCGCTCTTATTGTATTGAAGATCTGCAAAAAGCAAAAGAGCTTTTTAGTACATTTAATAATGTGCTGGGAATCTTTAAAAAAGATGTGCATGGAGATATAGTAACAGAGCAGGCCGGCTCAGAAAAAAATGATGTTGCAGAAAAATTAATGGATCTAATTCTGGATATACGACAAAATGCACGTAAGAATAAAGATTTTGCAACTGCAGATAAAATAAGGGATACCCTAAAAGAAATAGGTATTACTGTAGAGGATACTCCAAATGGACCGCGCTGGAAGATATAGGAGCTAACAAAATGTTAAACTCGTTTTTTGATCATATTAATTATCAGGAATTATCACCGCTAATGTTAGCTTATGTTGGTGATGCTGTATATGAATTAATGATCAGGCAGTACCTGTTAACCATGGGCCCCATCAAAATGCAAGATATACACAGGGAAGCAGTTAGATATGTAAAGGCGGGCGCACAGGCAAAAGCTTTACATGCCTTGAGAAAAACATTGAATTCTACGGAACACGACATTGTTAGAAAAGGGCGGAATGCCAGGACAGGGCACCTGCCTAAAAATGCTAATGTTATTGATTACCGGTACAGTACCGGCTTAGAAAGTTTAATCGGATACCTTTATCTGGAAGGGGAAAAAGAGAGGCTGCATGAGGTGATGAAAATCATCTGCCGTGTTATTGAAGACGACGAAGACATTGGCGAGTAGAATGCTTAAATTGTTTGGAGTGTATTAATTTGGGAGAAATAAACCTGAAAGTTAAACTGTTTAGTTATACAGATTGTCCGGAAGAAAAAGTAGCTACTGCTGCAAAACTTTGTTATTCCAGGGCAGATATAGCTGAATTAAAAAAAGGCATCGATGAACAGGACCAGTCAAGTTTTTTAAGAAAATTAATTAAAATGGGGCATTATTCACCGGTTGAACATGTAAGCTTTACATTTGGAATAGAAGGAGTTTCCAGGAGTTTGCTGGCCCAAATTACCAGGCACCGCCTTGCTAGTTTCAGCGTTAAGTCTCAGCGATACGTGGAAGAATCTGCGAGCCAACAAGATATTTTTAATTACATAGTGCCTCTGCGCATAAAAAACCTTGGAGAAGAATATATAAACGAGTATAAAGAACAGATGAAGCAAATACAGTCCTGGTATAATTACTGGATGGAAATGTTGGCCAGCGATGAAAGCGCTAAAGAAGATGCACGATTTGTATTACCTAATGCTGCGGAAACAAAGTTTATTGTAACAATGAATGCAAGAGAATTGCATCACTTCTTTAATTTGCGCTGCTGCAACCGGGCACAATGGGAAATAAGAGCGCTGGCTACAGAAATGTTGAGATTAGTCAAAAAGGCAGCTCCGGTATTATTCGAAGATGCAGGTCCGCGCTGTTTGCAAGGGCCCTGTCCCGAGGGAGATTCTTCTTGCGGTCAATGGCAACAAGTGCGTGAAAAATTTAAAAACCTGACTTGATATTCTATTTGGAGGTTTATTACATTGACAGAGGATTTTTTGGCAGGACGAAACCCGGTGCGTGAAGCACTGCAGTCAAATCGTCCCTTAAATAAAATATTAATTTCAGAAAGTATGTCTCAAGGGATGTCCGGTGAGATACGTGCTTTAGCTAAGAAAAATGGGGTTCCCGTACAGCGTGTTAAATCAAATCTGTTGGACCGGACTGCCCAGGGTATAAACCACCAGGGAGTAGTAGCTGTTGCATCTTCCAAGGGCTATGTTGACATTGACGAAATTCTTAATAACAAACCAGGGGAAGAACATAATTTTATAGCAGTGCTTGATGAAATAAAGGATCCGCAGAACCTGGGTGCTGTAATACGTTCTGCTGATGCTGCAGGAGTGAATGGTATAATACTACCCAAACACCGTTCTGCAGGGCTTACGGCTGCAGCTGCTAAAGCTTCTGCCGGGGCAATAGAATATGTACCTGTATCCAGGGTGACAAACATATCCCAGGTCATTGATTACCTTAAGGAATGCGGGTTTTGGATAATTGGTGCTCATGGCCAGGGGGAAACAATCTATTGGAATGTAGATTTTAACTGCCCGGTAGCTGTAATAATAGGGAGTGAAGGGAAAGGCCTGAGTAAACTGGTATGTAAAAAATGCGACATATTAACCAGGCTGCCAATGGCTGGTCAGCTAAATTCGCTAAATGCTTCAGTTGCTGCAGGTTTATTGTTTTACGAAGTAATTCGCCAGAGAAGAAGGGCTAACAATGAATAATTGTGTAATAGTTGACGGGTACAACGTCATTTATGCATGGACACAATTAGACGAACTGAAAAATGAAAATTTAGAACATGCAAGAGATAAACTTGTGGAGACATTATCCAATTATTCTGCTCTTAGCGGTGAAAAAATATATATAGTATTTGATGCGCACCAGGTTAAGGATAGTATGCAGCATAAAGAAGAAAAGGATAGTATAAATATTATTTATACTAAAGAAGGTGAAACAGCGGATGCTGTTATTGAAAAAATGGCAGGAGAATTATCTGGAAATGGTAGAGTGTATGTAGTTACTTCTGATTATGATGAACAGAGAATTATATTTGGACAGGGTGCTTACCGCTTGACACCTTCTGACCTGCAGCAGCGTGTGCAGCAATATCGCTCAAAAGAAGAAGAGTGGACAGGCAAAAATAAAATACAATATACATACCTGGAAAGCCGGCTGAGCACCTCCTTGCGTCATGTTCTGGAGGCGTGGAGACAAAATAAAAAATAAGAGCTTACTATGCCTTGACGAGCCTTAAAAAGGTCGTATATAATAAAGTGCATAAAGGGCTTGTAACGTTGGTAACTAGTTAATTTAAAAAAATTGAAATTTTTTTAAATTAACTAGTTACCGAACTAGGGAATAATGGCGGGAGGGATTTTGTTGAGTTTTAGTGCCCAAAAAGACGTTTCCGAAGAATATCAGGTAATGGTTGATGAAGAAGTTGTAGAATTTGCACGGCAGGGAAGTTATGGTGCACAGGAGCATTTAATTAACAAGTACAAGAATTTTGTTCGTGCCAAGGCTCGTTCTTATTTTTTGATAGGTGCCGATAGAGAAGATATAATACAGGAAGGAATGATTGGTCTTTATAAGGCAATTAGAGATTTCCGCATGGACAAGTTGTCGTCTTTTAGGGCATTTGCTGAACTCTGCATTACCAGGCAGATTATAACGGCAATAAAAACAGCAACACGACAAAAACATATTCCTTTAAATTCATATGTGTCTCTTAATAAGCCCATATATGATGAAGATTCAGATCGAACTCTGCTTGATGTAATTTCCGGTTCAAAGGTTACTGACCCGGAAGAGTTAATAGTAAGCAGAGAAGAATTTGATAACATAGAAGTTAAAATGTGTGAAATTTTAAGTTCTCTGGAATGGCAAGTACTTATGTCATATCTGGAAGGGAAATCATATCAGGAGATTGCAAAAGAACTTAATCGTCATGTAAAATCAATAGATAATGCTTTGCAGCGTGTTAAGCGCAAATTGGAACGTTACCTGGAAAAAAGAGAGTCTTGAGAAAAAAAGACCGGGTACCCGGTCTTTTTGATACACATGAAAATAATACAATATTCAAAAAAGATATAATTGTTGACAAGGGTGCTTCTTTTGATATATAATAAGCTTTGTGTTCAGCCGGCGTAGCTCAAATGGCAGAGCAACTGACTTGTAATCAGTAGGTTGCGGGTTCGAGTCCCCCCGCCGGCTCCAGATTATTTTTGCAGTAATTAGGAGGAGTTCCCGAGTGGCCAAAGGGAGCAGACTGTAAATCTGCCGGCTGTCGCCTTCGCAGGTTCGAATCCTGCCTCCTCCACCATTAAAATTAAATACTTGCAAGTTAATAAAGAGTATGTTACACTCTTTATCACTGAAGCGGGGTGGAGCAGTTGGTAGCTCGTCGGGCTCATAACCCGAAGGTCGTGGGTTCAAATCCCTCCCCCGCAACCAATGCCACTATAGCTCAGGAGGTAGAGCGCATCCTTGGTAAGGATGAGGTCATCGGTTCGAACCCGATTAGTGGCTCCAGGCTTACGGCGGTGTAGCTCAGACGGTCAGAGCATGCGGTTCATACCCGCAGTGTCCGGGGTTCAAATCCCTGCGCCGCTACCAGATAAACCAGCTAGTCGGGCTGGTTTATTTTTCGTATTAACTATTTTTTTATCCTTTTTTGGGGCTAAGGAAGGAATTTCATTAAAATTATAGAATATCCAAAAAGATTTTACAACTGCATATAAGTCACGGCTGATGGAAATAATTTAAAAGTATGTAATTTTATGGATGCAGAATTCAAAGATTGAACGAGGAGGCGCCATAAATGGCCAAAGAGAAATTTGAGCGTACGAAACCACACGTAAATCTAGGGACAATAGGGCACGTAGACCACGGGAAAACAACCCTGACAGCAGCAATAACATTGTGCCTTTCTCAGTCCGGGGGTACATCAATAAGAAAG
>JAIPEW010000044.1 GCA_021736985.1 Clostridiales bacterium
GATAGTGCATATCAAGTTTTTCACGCCCTTAGCAGCCGGGGGTTCGGGATTTGACGGGCTATGCAGCGCACCCAGACTCCGCTACCTTCCGGAAATCCACCGGCCCTGGCCATAGTTTTCAGGAAGTTTTCTATTTAAATATTTTTTAAATATTCTGCTTAAACTGAAGGACTTTCTAATATACTAACGAATATTGTCACTTATATCTTAAAAAAGGGGGTTTTGTAGTTGGCAAGAGAACAATGGGGAACACGAGCAGGGTTTATCCTGGCAGCCGTAGGTTCGGCAATCGGCCTGGGTAATATCTGGCGTTTTCCTTACATGGCAGCTGAAAATGGTGGCGGTGCATTTTTGATACCTTACCTGTTTGCACTGTTAACCGCCGGAATTCCTATTATAATTATGGAATTTGCCATAGGGCACAAGTTTTCTGGTGCTGCCCCGGCAACATTCTCCAGGATTAACAAGAAGTGGGAATGGCTGGGTTGGTGGCAAACACTGGTTGGTTTTACTATTTCGATTTATTACATTGTAATAATCAGTTGGGCACTTAATTATCTCTTAAAATCTTTTACTCTTGGCTGGGGAGAAAAACCAGCACAATTCTTTGGAAGTTTTATAGGTTCAGCCGGCGATGGTGCTACCGTATTTAGTACCGTTGGATTGCAGTGGCCCATATTTTTTGGCGTAATAATAGCATGGTTTATTAACTGGCTAGTGCTTTACAGCGGCGTAAGAAAAGGCATAGAAGTTGCTAATAAAATATTAATGCCTATTCTTTTTGTAATGATTATCATAATAGTTGGACGTGCAGTAACACTCCCCGGTGCAGTTGAAGGGCTTCAGTGGTTATTCCAACCTAACTTTAGTGCCCTGAGCAATTACAGCACCTGGGTAGATGCGTACGGCCAAGTATTCTTTACTCTTAGCATTGCTTTTGCTATTATGATTACTTACTCTAGCTATCTGCCTAAGAAATCAGATATTGCAAATAATGGTTTTATGACAGCATTTATTAATTGCGGTTTTAGCTTACTGGCAGGTATAGCTGTTTTCGGCATTCTAGGATACATGGCTAGCCAGCAGGGAGCACCGGTACAGGATATAGCCGGCAGCGGTGGAGTCGGCCTGGCATTTATTACTTTCCCGCAGGCCATAAATTTACTGCCTGTAGCACCTTTATTTGGAATATTATTTTTCCTTTCACTTACTTTTGCAGGCTTATCTTCGGAAATATCCATCAATGAGGCAGGCATATCTGCATTAATGGATAAATACGGGTGGAGCCGCCAGAAAGTAGCTACAGGATTCTGTTTAATAGGTTTTATCATTAGTCTGATGTTTGTAAGAACCGGAACAGGACTCGCAGCTTTAGATATAGTTGACCACTTTATAAATAACTTCGGTATTGCATTCGCCGGTTTGGCTGAAGTTGTTGTACTAGGTTGGCTTTATAAACTATCCGGGCTCAAGGAACACATTAATTCCATATCTGATTTTGCCGTAGGTTCCTGGTGGAAGTTGTGCCTGCAGGTAATAACTCCTATCGTGCTTGGTTACATGGCAATCAGCAACTTTATTCATGAAATTAAAGTACCATACGGAGGCTATTCTTCCGCAGGGTTAATTACACTTGGCTGGTTGTGGGTTATTGCCATAGTTGTTATTGGCATCGTTTTAAGCAATACAAAAGGCAAAGGTGAATTATTAAGCGGGACTTCCACTAAAAAATGAGGGGGTTAGTTGAATGTCAGGCGGAGCAATTATAATGATGATATTCGGGCTGGCAGTGACATGGGGCGGTGCAGCTGTATGCATGTCAATTGCTATGAAAAACCGTACTTAAGATAAAAAACTAATTAAAAATAAACTTTTAATAATCAAAAAAAGCAGGTAAAATTTGCCTGCTTTTTTTGACAGTTTTTAGTTAGTAGATTTCGTTATCTCTTCTGGTAAAGTAAAAAAGAACAGGGTAATTATTTACCCTGTTCTTTACTCCCAGTATATCTCAATATTATCTCCCGGTGACAGTAGATCAGTATACTTTGCTCTCGACCCGTTTAACTTCATCACCGGAACACCGCTTTTATTCTCAGTATCAAAGTCAAACTTTTTAAATATGTCAATAAATATGGGGTTTTGTTTGTCGAGTAATATCTTCTTTCCGTTAACTTTAACTGGTGTACAGTTGATTTCATCTATATTGGCAGCTTCTTCTGCTGGTTTATTAGAAGTTAATATTTTAACTTGATCATTGTCCTGCAATATGTACCCGTGATCAACATACTTACCGTTTACTTTTACTGAATCTCCGTCCCTGTCATTTAGTATATCTTCTGCCCGGGGAGGAAATTTAATTTCTACATTATCTCCAGTTTTTATTTCCGTATCCAGGGAAGTTTTCTCTGCATTAACAAGGCAAATGGGATAAAATTCTTCTTCTTTTCCGTTTACCATTACACGCATTTCTTGCTTGTCAATAAAATCTTTAACTACTGCCCTACCCGGCTTGCCATTTTCTGCTTTTACAATAAATATTTCATCGCCGTCCTGTACGGGGCTCTTCAGCGTTGCATTTATCCCGTTAACTTGAATTTCTGCAGGGCGGGATAATTCACCAAATACAACTTTTTTCTCCCCGTTCAAGTAAAAATGTAAGTTATCCCCGTTTTTACCTATAAGGTTCCTGGGATTAAACTGGATTAGCCCTAGCGCGTCAGACACATCTATTTTACGTGTATTAAACAGGCGATATTCCTTTCCATTAACTACGACAGACATAAAATCAAAGCCCAGCCTCTTAACTGCTACCATAGCAATACCGGCCACAGTGATTCCCTCGGGCCCCGTTAAACTGTTATTTTCCTTGGTTTGACTAAAATCTATTACGTTACCCAGGTTACTGCGATCCCTTAGTATAACTCTCTCCGGCTTAATTTCCAGGTAATTAGCCAATTTCTCATTAAACGTAGGCACAAGAACCCCGCCTCCCACGCAAAAGACCGAGCGGGGAGGCTGGCCGCCGTTTAGACTCAAAAGATTATTTGCTATCTCCCGCGTCAGCTTGTCCAGGGCAGGAGTTATTATTTCCATCATTTCTTCATAGCTTTTTTCATCTTCAACACCGGTAATATCTACAAAACTTATCTTTTCCTTTTTTCCAACTTGTTTTTTTATATTCTCAGCCGTATCAAAATCAACAAGGCAGCTTTCTACTACTGCCTCGGTAATTTCATCCCCTGCTACCGGTACCATACCGTATGCAATAATACTGCCGTCCTTTGATATAGCCAGATCAGAAGTACCTGCTCCCATATCTACAAGAGCCAGGTTAAGCAGGCGAAAATTCTCCGGGATCGCTACGTCAATTGCTGCTATAGGCTCTAACGTCAGGTTGAGCGGCTCTAAATCACACCGCTGGAGTACGGCATAAAGGCCGTTAACTACAGATACAGGTAAAAAAGTACCTATTAACTCACAACCTATAGAATGGCCCCGGTGTCCAATCAAATTACTAATCTGGTAACCATCAATACTATAACTTAAGATAGTATGACCTACGCAATAATACTTATTAATTTTATCCGGTGATTCGTCCAACTGCCTGTGTGCTTCACGCAAGGCTTCCAATTCCAGGCTGCGTACTTCTGTCCTGGTAATTTCCGCGTTCACATCCACTTCCTGTTCTACTGTTACTTTATTGCAATATAAAGACCTACCTGCAGCAGCTACTGCAACTTTTTCCAGGTTACAACCTACTTTATCTTCCAGCCTTTTTTTTACTTCAGTAACTACAGAAGCTACCCTGGGTATATCATGAATCTGCCCGTCAAACATGGCTCTACCTGAATGTTCTTTTAACTCTTCACCAATCACTACAATCTTGTCATCATGCACCTCGGCTACGATTCCAATAACAGTCCGAGTGCCTATATCTAAAGCAAATATATATTCTTGTTCGTATGTTTTTTCCATGTTTTAACCCTCTTAAAACAAATTACGTTAAATTTTTACTTTAAAATAATTATACAGCAATGTGCTCTTCTCAACAATATATTCATACAACTTACAAGAAGGTAAATACCAGTACGCGCAGAAATAATTATTAATATTAAAATTGTACTGGAGGAATATACATGCCCGACAATTTACACCAGGAAATTATACACCGTTTAGAAGACGGGTCATTAGAAGAACTAAACCTGGAAGATACTTTTAATTTTGAATGCACTGAATCGTGCATGGGCAGGTGTTGTAATAATATAAATATATTACTGGACCCGTGGGACATAGAAACCATGACCAGGGAGCTTGGAATACAGGGCCAGGAATTTATAAAAAAATACTGCAGTATTGACATTAACGAAGAGCTGAAATGGCCTACCATCCAACTTAAACACGCGGCGGAAGGCCCCTGTGCTTTCATGATGGAAAATGGCAAGTGCAGTATTTACTCTGCTCGTCCCAGAAACTGCAGAACTTCACCTGTAGCCAGAGCAGTACGATTTTACTCGAATGACATGCAGGAGGAATTCCAAGAAAAAATTTTTATGATCAACCCTGCTAACTACTGTGAAGGATACCAGTCTGAGAAAACCTGGACCGTGCGCCAGTGGTTTGAAAACTGTGATGCCTTCACATATTACGAACTTTCAGACATGTACCTGGAACTGGTAGATTACTCTGTTAAATTTTTAAAGACCCCAAACTGGCTACCAGAACCCGTAATACAGTCTATGATGCCTTTCATCTTTACACCGGATATACTCCGCCGCAAAATGGACATACCGGTTTCAAAAGTTGAGCATATAACATTTTACAAACGGCGCATTAAAGCATTGCGAAAAATACTAACATCCCTGGCTGCAAAAGCAGGTTACAGTCCCAATACAGGAGAAGTAATTACTGAAAATCAAAATATTACAGACCTGGCCTATGACATATTGCTGGGTAAAGAATAAAGGTGATTTACATGACGCGAGAAGAATTCAAGCTTAAAGGCATTTTTATCGGGCTAGGCACCCTGGCCTTACCAATTATAGGAGTAATAATGACCTTTATACCAATCCTTTCGTTTGTTGCTCCTATCTTTTTTTACGGGGGCCCATTAATTCTCATTTTTGTATTTTTTGCAGTTACGTACAAGGAAAAAAAGATCTTCTGGAAAACTTATACTTGTCCTTATTGTGGAGAGACTTTTCAAGCAGAACCTAAAGATGGAAAAGTAAAACATTTACTTTGTAATAATGAATTATATATAAAAGATAATGAGGTTTATAAGAACTTATCAATTCTTAGTTAAAAACATTTTTACAGCCAGCCCTACCAGTATAAGTGCAAATATTTTATTAAATATGTGAGTTGGCACCTGCTCTACCATTCGCGAACCCAGCTGGGCCCCTATTATACCGCCTATACCCAGTAATACACCCAGGCGAATATCTACATGGTTCAAACCCGAATGAGCAATCAAGGCAGACACTGAAATAATAAATATAGACAAAAAAGAAGTACCCACTGCCCTATATGATTCATATCCCATCATTATTAAAAGTGGTACTACTAAAAAACCTCCGCCCAAGCCTGTAAAACTTGCTAGTATTCCAATCAATATACCCAGCAGTATTAAATTAAATGAAAACAATAATACCCCTTCTTTTGTATTTAGTATACAAGTTTAATTCTTTTAAATAATAGAAACTTCTCTTTAAATAAAAAAATCCCCTGCAGGGGATTTTTTTATTTAAACTCCCACGAGCTTGAAGCTCACAACAGAGGATGAAAACTCTTCTGACAGTTGGGTGGAGGGCCGGTGGTTTCCTCCAGGAGACTCCGTATTTTTACTGGGAGCATAGAGTATGTTTTAGAAACCCGCTTAATGACAGTGCATATTAAGTTTTTCACGCCCTTAGCAGCCGGGGTTTCGGGATTTGACGGGCTATGCAGCGCACCCAGACTCCGCTACCTTCCGGAAATCCACCGGCCCTGGCCATAGTTTTCAGGTAGTTTTCTAATTAAAAATCCGGAGCCCAGGCTACCAGCGGCAATTCATATTGATGAGCAAATTCAGGATTATAAGGGCGCACCCGCACAGTGTATCCTATATTACCTTGCTCTTCCAGGGGAACAGATATACTATAGTGATAATGGCCAGCATCATCTTGACCTTTCATTTCCATGGATACTGCCATAACATTTTTCAATCCATTACTTTCTACTTCGCCATAAGTAATTTCAGCTACTACATCCCTGGGATTTATTGGTCCAAGGTTTACACCTGCCTCAATTTTTAATTCCTCTCCCTGCTGCATTTCAGTCCGGCCGTTAGAATGAACATAATTAACAGCAACCTGGTGCCAGTTTTCTTCAATATAAAGTTTAAAATTTTTAATATTATCCGCAACAACATAATTATTGCTTGAAAGACGTATACCTCTATCTAAAAGGCTGCTGTAAAAACGGTTAGTGTATTCTTGCACCATACGAGTTGTATTAAAATATACCGGGAGAGTAGCTATAGAATTTTTCATCCAGTGCAACCATTGCCCGGGTATTCCTTCACTATCTATATTATAAAATGATGGTATTATAACTTTTTCCAGCAGGTGATAAATATGTTCAGCATCTTTTGTATCCTGCTCTATTTTATTCATTCCTTCATCACCAGTATTCCCAATGATAAAACCATTCTCACCGTTAAACCCTTCGGGCCACCACCCATCAGGAACGCTGCAATGCAAAACACCGTTTGCAGCAGCTTTCATACCGCTTGTTCCACTTGCCTCCTTGGGCCAGCGTGGATTATTAAGCCATACATCTACACCCTGAAGCATATACCTCGCTGTATCTATATCATAATCTTCAATAAATACTATCTTTCCTTTAAACGGTTCTTCATTAGAAATATTGTAAATCTCTTTTATTAAATTCTGCCCCTGTTCATCATCGGGGTGTGCTTTACCTGAAAACATTATTTGAACAGGTCTTTTAGGATCATTCATTAACCTGGCCAACCTGTCTTTATCGCGTAAAATCAAATCAGCCCTTTTATAAGTAGTGAATCTTCTTGCAAAACCTATAGTTAAAACATCACTTCGAAAATAATCCTGTATTTCTTTTATATGATTTTCTTCTTCTTTACTGCGGCATATTCTTTCTTGCAGCTTATCCCTGATAAACTGTACTAAACTTTCTTTACAATCTTGATGTTTCTTCCATAATTTCTCGTCAGGTATAGAATAAACATTGTTCCACATATCTTTGTCTGTCATATTTTCTTCCCAGTCAGGTTTTAAATAGGTAGTGAAAAGATCCGACAATTCCTGGGACACCCAGGTTTTTACATGAATGCCATTGGTTATTGAATAAATAGGAGTTTCATCAACTGAAAGATGGGGATACAAAGAATGAAACATATCTTTACTTACCCGTCCGTGTATTTTACTAACCCCGTTTGAAAAACTTGATAGGTGAAGCGCAAAAAACGTCATATTGAAACCGCCCTGTTCCTCATCTCTACCAAGATTTAAAAATGAATTACGCGTCATGCCCACCTGGCTATATATATGTCCCAAATATTTATCCACTAATTCATAAGAAAAAACATCATGCCCGGCAAGCACCGGAGTATGTGTAGTAAATAAAGTGTTTGAAATAATACTTTCTCTTGCCCCTGATGCACAGATACCGCTCTGTACCAGTTCACGCAACCTTTCCAAGCCGGAAAAAGCTGCGTGACCTTCATTCAGGTGATAAGCCATTGGCTTCACCCCTACAGCCCGCAGAGCCTTTACTCCGCCCATCCCCAGGATGATTTCTTGTTGAATTCGATTTTCATCATCTCCACCATAAAGGCGTGCTGTTAATTTCCGATCTTCTTCACTATTTTTTGTAACATCCGCATCTAAAAAGTACACGGACACCCGCCCTACCTGCACTTTCCATACTTTTAAGTATACCAATCTATCTTTAAAGTCTACGTTTACTACAAGGTTACTGCCGTTTTCACAGGTTACCGGAGTTATAGGCATTTCCCTAAAATTATAGTTAGGATAGTGAGCATGCTGCTCACCATTAAAATCTATTTGCTGTGTAAAATACCCCTGTTTATACAGCAATCCTACCCCTACCATGGGCAACCCCTGATCACTGGCAGATTTTATATGTTCTCCAGCAAGTATGCCCAATCCTCCTGAATAAATTGGTAAAGACTCGTGAAAGCCAAATTCAGCACAAAAATAAGCAATTGCTTTATTGTTATATTGCGGGTATGATTCTTCAAACCATGAAATACTGTTCATGTAACGGTCAAATTCTGAGACAACCCAATCATATTCAGCCAGAAAATGAGAATCCCCGGTTATACGCTCTAATTCTTCGGGATTTATATGGATCAAAAATTTCACCGGATTGTGTCCAACTTCTCTCCACAGGTCATCATTAATGTAAGAGAATAAATTTTCAGCCTGCTGGTTCCAACTAAACCATAGATTTTTAGATATTTCCCCTAGACGTGCTATTCTATCTGGCATACGGGGAATCACAGATACACTACGAAAGAAAAACATAATTAAATAACCTCCACAACATATCTTTATACTTATTATGTTAAAAAACGTTAACTTAATATGCATCATTTTTTTAATAAAAGTAATCTACGCTTAATAAACTTTCACTTTCAAATTTATTACCTGGCAGTACCGACGTACAGGTAAATACCCGGTATAGTATCATAACAATCTTTCTGATAAAATATTTATTAATTCTTTATATAGGAGCTGGAACTTATTAATATCAATACTATATTATTTGATCTGGATGGTACCCTTGTTGATTCACTTCCTTTGATACTGGAAACCTTTAGTTTTTGCATGCAGAAAATGGACCTTGAATTTGAAGAAGATAAAATTAAGGCAGCTGTAGGACTGCCTTTACGAGATATCTGCGACAATCTTGCCGGTGATCAAGGGATAGACCTTTTTAATAACTACCTTGAATACCAGGATAAAATACATGATATATACCTGCGTGAATTTAAAAATACCAGCGCAATTCTAAATAGCTTACTTAAATCCGGTTTCAGACTTGGTGTAGTAACTTCCAAGCGACGTGAATCTGCATTAAGAGGATTAAAATTAACAGGCATTTATAATTTTATTGAAATACTAATAGCATTAGAAGATTCTCCCCGATCCAAGCCTGAAGCAGAACCTGTAACTACAGCATTAATTAAAATGCAAGTGCAGCCTGAAAACGCATTATATGTTGGAGACAGCCCTTTTGACATACAGTGCGGCAAAATGGCAGGTGTATATACTGCAGGAGTTACCTGGGGGATATCTGCAAAAAACAAAATAGAGAAAGAAAAACCTGATATAATTATAGATGAATGGCAGCAATTATTAAGCTGGCTGAAATAAGTATAAAATTTTTATTAAAATAAATATTTCTATCAATTTGAGGGGAATTAGATTATGGCACAACAAGAAAATAATTTACCTGTATTTCAATTTAAAAATGTTATTAAACACCAGCCTTTAACTCCCGGAAATAATATAGCTATCTTAGAAAATATTAATATTGAAATAACACGCGGTAACATAATAACTATAACCGGACCCTCCGGTGCCGGGAAAAGCACTTTGCTTTTTTTATTAAACCGATTAATCGACACTGACCAGGGTGAAATATTTTACCAGGGGAAAAAACTGGTCGATTGGGATGTAACTGAATTGCGGCGGCAGGTTGGATTAGTTTTTCAGCATCCAACCATGCTTGCAGGAAGTGTAAAAGATAATTTATTGTACGGTCCCCTCCTCCATAATGAGTACCCAGTTGAAAGCCCTGCACAGCTGATTGAACAAGTAGAACTACCGTCTTACTTATTAGAACGTGATGCCCGGGATCTTTCTGGAGGACAGCAGCAAAGGGTTACCCTGGCACGAACGCTGGCAAACAGCCCACGCGTTTTGCTGCTGGACGAAATTACTTCTTCTCTAGATCCTAAAACATCGAGTTCTATTGAAAAACTAGTTATAAGTTTAAACAATGAACAAGGTTATACTTGCCTATGGGTAACTCATAATAATGACCAATCCAGGCGGGTAGGTAATACTACATGGTATTTAAACAATGGTAAAATAGAAGTTATTTAATTTTCGGAGGTTAATAAATGTCCTTAACCGCACTAATATTAACATTGACTTTTGTTGGAATAGCTATAATTTTGTCTTTGTGGCAGCATTTGCAGCTCGAAAAAGATCTTATAATTGGAACTATAAGAGCAGCTATTCAATTAACTGCAGTAGGATATATACTGCAAATAGTCTTTGACTTAAACGAATGGCCTTATCTGCTATTAATAATCTTGATAATGCTCCTGGTAGCAGCGCAAAATGCCGCCAGGCGCGGAAAAGGTATTAATAATATATTTATAAAAATTTTAATTTCCATAGCTGCAGCTGAAATAATAGCCATGGCCATACTCCTCGGCTTTCACATAGTAGACTCGACCCCCCGGTTTATTATTCCACTCAGCGGAATGGTTATAGGAAATGCAATGATATCATGTGGTTTATTCCTAAACAGGCTTTTTCAGGAGATAAGATCAAAAAAAGATGTTATTAACGTAGCACTTTCTCTGGGAGCTACCTCTAAGCAGGCGATAAACAGCGCTCTACGCAACTCTGTTAGAGCGAGTACCATACCGGTTATTGACGGTCTAAAAACAGTAGGACTGGTTCAACTGCCGGGCATGATGACAGGCCTTATAATAGGAGGAACAAGTCCTATAGAGGCAGTACGCTATCAATTACTTATACTTTTTTCACTGACCGCTGTAACTACAATTTCCAGCATGATATTAGCATTTCTAACGTATCCATCAATTTTTACAGAAGCTCATCAATTAAAACAAATAATTAAATAAAAAAAGTTGTGGATAAACTTATTCACAGGTCCATTTACATATAAGCCTGTAATAACGCGGTTAAGATGAATAAATTTTTTATAGACTAGTAGATATCCCCAGATTGTATATAAATTTATACACAATCTGGGGATATCTTACTGACATTCTCTGTCATATTTGATATAATTATGGTAGTAATTCTTAACAGATTACTGCCTCCTAAAAATATCCCCGGAAATAGGGGGTTTTTTTTGCACACATATCCACATTATATCCACAGAAATTTCCACATACATATATTTACAGATTGCTGTGCTCTCTACTGCGCATTCTTGTCGCAGTAACCGTTTTATGGTAGAGTATTCATTGTTGAATTAAGTTAAAAACTAGAAGGATGAGGCTTATTATGGCTCAAAGTGTCAATAAAAAAATTAAATATGAATTACTGGGATTGGGCTTAATAGCTGTATCCATTCTTACAGCAGCCAGTTATATCACTCCGGCAGTAGGAAAAATAGGGCAAATAATCTTTGCTGCATCTAATATTGTAGCAGGAAACGGAAAACTTTTACTTCCAGTTTTTATTGGCTATTTGGGTATTCACTTAATGATATATGGCAGAATTAAACCTACTCGCCGGGTAGTAGGTATTATTACCATTTTTATGACCATTTTAATATATTTACACTTGAGATTAGCTCCCGGACAGGTCATAAGTACAGTTAAAGAAGGTACAGGAGGAGGCATACTTGGGGCACTGCCTGCTTATGTACTGTTGCCTAGCTTTGGTAAAATAGGTACTTATATTATCCTGACAACATTTTTTATAGTAGGTATTATATTTTTCACAGGAACTTCAATTGTTACCATTATAAGCATAGTCACGGTTAAACTTTTTAATACTCTAGTATATTTTTTGAAATTAATTTTAAAGAAAATAATATCTAAGATAAAAAATATCAAGAAAAAACAGGCAGAAATTAAAAAAAATAAAAAATCTCTTTTATTAGAGGAAACTGCAAATTCAACAGCAGGTAAAAATGCAAATAAAGTTTCACTCCATAATTACAGTATTCAACAAGTAAAACAAGATAAAACTAAACAAGAGAACAAAAAAACAGCAGAACAAGCAGAAAATAAAGAGCATGTACCTTCCCATGTAAATAAAAATCACTTTCAATTACCTCCTAAAAAATTATTGAAACCAGGAGAGCAAGTTAAATTAGATGAAAGTGCTATAAGAGAACGCAGTAATCATCTCGAACAAATACTGAGCAGTTTCGGGATTAAGGCAGAAGTAACAAACGTGGCAGTGGGCCCTGCCATAACCAGGTATGAAATAAAACCTCCTCCCGGTATTAAAGTGAGCAGGATATCAGGACTTGCAGATGATATTGCCCTGGGCATGGCAGCCTCCAGGGTAAGAATAGAAGCACCTATACCACAAAAAGCTGCAGTCGGGATAGAAGTACCAAACCCGGAAATCAATCCCGTAAACTTGAGAGAACTGCTGGAAAGCAACAAATTTACCGGCAGCAAATCAAAATTAACAGTTGCCCTGGGAAAATCTATTGACGGAACACCAGTTGCAGCAGATCTAAATAAAATGCCTCACCTGCTTATAGCAGGTGCAACCGGGGCAGGTAAAAGCGTATGCGTTAACACACTTATTTGCAGCATCCTCTTCAATGCCAGCCCCGAAGAAGTTAAATTCATACTAATAGACCCCAAAATGGTAGAGCTTGCAAATTACAACGGGATTCCTCACTTAATAAGCCCGGTAGTAACTGAACCTAAAAAAGCAGCAGGAGCTCTGTACTGGGTAGTTAAAGAAATGGAAAGGCGTTATGAACTTTTTGCTTCTACCGGGGTGCGAGAAATCTCCCGTTATAACCAGTTATGCCAGGAGAGAGAATTATCTACAGCAAAACAGGATAAGAAAGATAATAAGCTAGAAGAAAATGCGGCTAAAAAACAATCTACCTATAATCAAGGTTCTGCAGACACAAATGACTCAATTGAACAAAAGGATAAAGAAGAAAATGACAGCGCGCCTCTTCCCTATATAGTTGTAATTATTGACGAGCTTTCAGACTTGATGATGATTGCACCCGGTGAAGTAGAAGATGCTATCTGCAGGCTAGCACAAATGGCCCGAGCCTGCGGCATACACCTGGTAATTGCCACACAGCGCCCTTCTGTAGATGTTATTACCGGTTTAATTAAGGCTAACGTACCATCACGTATATCCTTTGCTGTATCCAGTCAAACAGACTCTCGTACTATACTGGATACAGGTGGAGCAGAAAAATTATTAGGCAAAGGAGATATGCTGTATTACCCTGTAGGAGCGCCTAAACCAGTACGTGTACAGGGGGCTTTTGTTAGCGACAACGAAGTAGAATCCATGGTTGAATACCTGGCAAAACAGGCCGAGCCTGTATACAATGAAGATGTTACATCAGAACTGCCGCAGGAACGCGAAAAGGAAAAAGACGAAGACTGGGATGATTTATTACCCCGCGCCGCACAAACATTTATTGAAAGCGGCACCGCGTCAATTTCCATGCTCCAGCGCCGCCTGCACATTGGATATGCACGGGCAGCACGTATTGTAGACATAATGGAGCGCAGGGGAATCGTTGGCAGTTATGAAGGAAGTAAGCCCCGTCAGGTACTAATGACGTGGGATCAATATAACCGCGTATTCGGAGAACAACAAGCACAGGCTAATTAAAAAATAACCTACCGGGTCCCGGTAGGTTATTTTTTTTATAATAGTCGGTAAAATATAATATCCAACCGATAATCCCTCAAGAATATTATATCTAGCTACTATGAAAGAGCCATGCATATGAGGAACTGAAAAGAATCGCTTCGCAAATTAGAATTTAGTTTACCGACAAACCTAAATCTGAGCTAGCATTTTTGTATATTTTTAATGGGGCTCCGCCCCATTAGTTCATCGATTTTGTTCTCCTTAAGGATAGCAAATTTATTTTAGGGAAGGAGGGTTACTAACGTAAGCGTCAAACATAACCCACATAGTAATCCCCCCGGATTTATAGGATAATATACCTCAGAAACAATATTGTTGGAGGTGGATTTCCTTAATGACGAGAGCCGAACGGCAAAAGATGTGGAAAGCACGTGTTGCCGAA
>JAIPEW010000006.1 GCA_021736985.1 Clostridiales bacterium
GAATACCTACAGTGGTGGACCGAGTAGTACAACAGGCAATAGCCCATGTACTAACCCCGATATTTGAGGAACAGTTTTCGGACAACAGTTATGGATTCCGTCCCGGACGAAGTGCTCATGACGCAATCAGGAAATGCCAAGACAACATAAATGAAGGATATAACTATGTTGTGGATATGGATTTGGAGAAATATTTTGATACAGTCAACCAAAGTAAGTTGGTAGAAGTATTATCCAGGACGATAAAAGATGGACGCGTAATATCGTTAATCCATAAATACCTGAGAGCTGGAGTAGTAATAAAGCACAAGTTCGAAGAAACGGAAGTTGGAGTTCCGCAGGGCGGACCTCTAAGTCCGATTCTTAGCAATATCATGCTAAATGAACTGGATAAAGAACTTGAAAGAAGAGGGCACAGGCTCGTCCGCTACGCGGACGACCTAATGATCTTCTGTAAAAGCAGGAGAAGTGCAAAACGCACATACGAAAACATACTCCCTTATATCGAGAAGAAGCTATTCCTCAAAGTGAACAAAGAGAAAACAGTGGTTGAATACGTTGGTAAGGTAAAATTTCTCGGGTTTGCATTTTACCGGTACAAAGGCAAAGCAAGAATCAGAATCCATCCGAAATCCGTTGCAAAGATGAGAAATAAAGTGAGAGAACTTACTTCCAGGAGCAACGGAATGGGCAATGAAGTCAGAGCAAAGAAACTTAGGCGCTATATTATGGGATGGATCAACTACTTCAAGATAGCGGACATAAAGAAACTATTGTCCACTACGGATGAGTGGATGCGAAGACGTATCCGCATGATTTTCTGGAAACAGTGGAAACGAGTGAAGACAAGAGTTGAAATGCTCAAATCATTTGGAGTACACAAACAGAAAGCATGGGAATATGCAAACACAAGAAAAGGCTACCGGAGAACATCCAATAGCCCAATCCTTTCCAAATCCCTTACAAATAACGTTATTAAAGGATTTGGGTTCCTACTCTTTTCAGATTATTATCGACAAGTCACTGCGTAAACTAAGGAACCGCCGTGTACCGAACGGTACGCACGGTGGTGTGGGAGGTCGGCTACTCAAATAATGGGTGGCCTCCTACCCGATTGTAATTATAGATAGTAATTGTAAAAATAAAGTTCATACAGAACAATCCTATCTCATTGTTTGAGCAAGTTCACCAGCTAACCAAGTTCCAAATTATACTGGTTAATTAGGACATGCAAAAAGTAATATACATGTTTATATAAAGGTTTAAAAAGGCTGGTGGTTCTATGAATAAAAAAAATAATAAATTTAATATTTTAGTTAAGGTGATCTATTCGGGGGATTCAGCGCTCGACGATGCATATCAATTTTTAGCTCAAAAAATAATTAATAAGGAGAAAAAGATATGCATGCAGCAATCTATGTCCGAGTGAGTACTGATGAACAGGTGCAGCACGGTTTTTCTCTGGCAGAACAGAAAGAAACTTGTCGTGCACGAGCAACTGCGCTTAAAGTATCTACTATAAAAGAATTTACAGATGAAGGCATTTCTGGTACAACACTGGATAGACTCGGGTTAACACAACTCAGGAAAGCAGTAAATTGCGGAGAAGTAGATACATTAATTTTACGTGATCCTGACCGGCTTTCCCGCAAACTTGCACACCAACTTCTTTTATCAGAAGAATTTGAAAAAGCCGGGGTGAAATTGGAATTTATAGACTTTGCCTGGCAGGATACTCCAGAGGGCCGTCTTTTTTATTCTATACGTGGTGCTATTGCAGAATTTGAACGTGAAAAAATACGTGATCGTATGGTGCGCGGAAAAATGCAGAAAGCCCGCCAAGGCGGGCTTCCAATGGGGTTTTATGCTTATGGTTATACTCACAATCTAGAAAAAGGTGATATCATTATTAATGAAGATGAAGCTGCTGTAGTAAGAAAAATTTTTAACCTTTTTATTTATAAAGATACAGGTATTAACGGTGTGGCAAAGTGGTTGAATAAAGAAGAAGTACCTACTAAAAAAGGACGGTTTAAATGGCACCGCCAGGTAGTACGGCAAATATTACGTAATCCCGTTTATAAAGGAGAATGGCACTATAAAGATATTATAATTCCTGTTCCTTCTATTATAGAAAATGAAACATGGTATAAAGCCAGGGAAAAACTTGATAAAGCCAGAAGGTTGTGGGCAGGTAATCCTCAAAATAAATATTTATTATCTGGTATTATAACTTGTCCGGATTGTGGTAATACAATGAATGGTATCTGTCCAAACTGGTGGGGAGAGAAAGTAAGATGCTATACTTGCCGAAAAAATTGTCAGGGAGCAAAAAATACTGGTTGTCAACCTCAAAAAATGCTTCCCGCAGAACCTATTGAAAAAGCTGTTTGGAAACAAGTTTGTTCCTGGCTACAAAATCCTGATACCATTATTGAAAAAATTATGCATATGTCTCACGAAGGTAACAGTCTCCAAAAAGAATTGCAGATGATACAAAAGCACTTGGCTGATGTTGATAAAGGGCAAGAAACAATAATGGGTGCATTATCATCCGGGCTAATTGAATTGGATGATAAAATTAAAAATAATCTGGAGCAGCTAAAAAGGCGGAAAGAGCGGCTGAAACAGCGGGAAGAAAAATTAACAAGTAATTTACAAATAATGCATAAAACAGCGGAAAAAGAGGTGTATTTGAAGAATATAACACGAGAATTATTATCCCAACTTGATACCCTTGATTTTATTGAAAAAAAGTCTCTTGTCCGCATCCTGATATCGCAGGTTGTAATATCAGGGGGAAATGTGCGAGAGGGAAAAAAATCCAACAATATTAATATTACTATCATAGCAAAACTGCCGGGTACAAAAAACATGTCATAATCAAACAGTATAATATATTAACTTTTGTCAGTGAAATTGAAATCTTAATGCATTTACGTTCTAAAAAGAAGAACAAATCAGAATTGTCCCTATTTGATTCTATTGGAGTTGATAAAGAAGGTAATGAAATACAATTTATTGATATATTAGGTACTGATGCTGAAATAGTTACAGATAAAGTAACCAGACTGTTAGATCAGGAACAACTGTGGAAACAATTAAAAACGCTCAGTTCTCAAGAAAAAAAGGTTTTAATAATGCGTTTTGGCTTAAAAGACGGGGTTAAAAAAACTCAAAAAGAGATTGCTAAAATGCTTGGCATTTCGCGGTCATATGTAAGCAGAATAGAAAAAAGGGCTATTTTACACCTGACTGAAAAATTTGCATCCCAATCCAGTTCATGATTCAGACTTAAAATACCATGTGTTTTTACCATACTTATTTTTTAATATAAAGTAATAACCTGAAGACTTATTTACTTTATATGTTCTGTAATAAACGTTCATATTATTTGGAATTTCATAATTTTCTAACCCGGCAATTTGAGCCGGGTATTCTTTATTTATATTTAATGCATTATAACTATGCCCACTTGAATCCAATAAATTGATTTCACCTTTTAATTTGCTTTGGTTAATAAACACAGGAATAATAAAAAATTTTTCACTTTTCCCAGCCACTACATGATTATTAGTGCTAATATCCATTTCTTTTGTAAAAATATTGCGGCTTTCTATCCCGGCTTGTATTTTAAAACTATTTTCTTTTATCAAGTCTCCTGCTTTGTTGTAGTTGGATGGAAGAGGAACATTATGATTTTGAGGTTTTGAAGTACCATTTATCACAATTAACAAGTAAACAATAAAAAAAATACCGGGGCCCAATATTATCATTAAATACCACCTGCGGGCAGATTGGTATTTACTATTTTTACTTTTCACATCATACACCTCCTTAAACAAAGTAACCTTAATTATGTTGTTATGTCAAGATATTACTTTAATTGATTTTATAAGCATAATTTAACGTTTAGAGTGTAAAACTATGGTTGTATTTAAAATAAATTACAATTTTCTGGAGGTGTATAATTTGAAAATGGAAGTAGACCAAGACTTATGTATAAGCTGCGGTGCATGTATAGACGCTTGTCCGGAAGTGTTTGATTGGAATGATGATGAGAAGGCTTGTGTTAAAGTGGATGAAGTTCCATCAAACATTGAAGACCAGGCAGAGGAAGCCATGGAAAGCTGTCCTACAGAGGCAATTATAAAAAAATAATACAGCTAGCTATATTTTTGTAATTTAACGACACGGTAATTTAACCGTGTCTTTTTTTCATTTTAGTAAACAAAGTGCTGGTCTTAAGAGAATAAAAATTGTAAAATGGTAAATAAATCCTCAGTGAGGGATAGGCAATGAATAAACACTTAAAATTATTACTATTAATATCATTATCATTATTAATTTTCATATCTGTTAGTTCTGCACCTGCTTTAGCTCAGAAGCTATCACCTGGACCAGTAGCATCAGGGGGTGAACTTTCCCCGAATTCCATTGATTTTAATGCAAATAATAACGGCAAAGTAATAGTGATTATTGCAGATAGAACCAGTATTGATGATTGGGCCCGTATAAATGCTCCTAACCTTGATGCATTATGCTCACGTTTTAGTATAGGCTTAATGAATTGCGATACTGGCGGAAAAGATATTGCTGATAATACTAATTTAACTATTGGATCTGGGGTTCCCCTGTGTGCTCCAGAAACAGCATCTTCTGCTTACATGTCAGACAAGTTGTTAAATAATGTAAAAGCACGCAACATTTATAAACAGCGAACAGGCAAAAGTCCACCGGACAATTCCATATTACAGCTCGACATTGCAAAGATTTATAATTTAAACAAAGATTCTTCTTACACGCTGGGCCCGGGCACTTTGGGGACGAAACTAAATGAACATGGAATAAAAACAGCTGTACTGGGAAATTCCGATAGTTTGCTTGGATTACAACGCCCTGCAGTATCTATGGCTATGAACAACGAAGGTATTGTAAGTAACGGTAGTATTGAAAAAAGCATATTATTAAAAAATAATGAATTTCCCGGTGGCGCTGTTACAAATTATAACAAAATTTTAAAAAAACTAAATTCGCTATCTAATGATACTCGTTTTATTGTTATAGATACAGGAGACTTTTCACGTATAGAAGATGCCCGGGATAACGTGCTAAAAATCATAATTCCTGAATACCGTGAGAAAGCATTTCAAAGACTGGACAATTTTCTTGGCAGATTATTAAAACACATAAACTTAAATAAAGATACTTTAGCAATAATATCCCCTACTGCAAAAGGAAATACAGTTAACGGTGAGAACTTGTTAACACCGGTGCTGTTGGCCGGAAACGGAATTGAAAATGGACTTATATATTCTCCTGCAACCAAACGACCGGGGATTATAAGAAACACTGATTTTCTACCTTTTATTTTTAAATTCTTTAATATTAAATCTCCCCCGGGTGTTACCGGTCAACCTTTTAAAGTTATGCCCGGTAATTACAGTATCGATGCACTTGTTAATTTGCAAAGTGACCTTGTTTTTAATCATAGCTGGCGGAGGCCGGTATTACAAAATTATATTTTATTACAATTAGTCTTACTAATTGTATCTTTAACTTATATATTTTGGAAAAAACCACTATCTTACTTTATTCTATATCCATTAATTCTAGCTGTAATGTCTGTACCACTTGTTTTGTTAATACTTCCATTGATACAGGTTTGCTCCCCGGTAATTTTTTTAGGTGAAATATTTTGTCTAATTTTTATAATCACTGTAATATCTATTTTAACACGCCGGTGGGGTAATTTTGCGCCTATTTTATTTATAAGCGCAATTACCAGTTTAGTTCTTATAATTGATTTGCTGCTAGGTGCTCCCTTGCAAAAATGCTCTTTATTTGGATATGATCCTATAGTCGGAGCAAGATTTTACGGGTTAGGAAATGAATACATGGGCGTTTTAATAGGTTCCACGATAATTGCAGCAACATCTTTAATAACAATTGTGCACAGGTACAAGCGTGCAATACTTACTTTAATCGGATTGTATTTTGCCCTGGTTATTTATGTAATTGCTGCACCGGGTATAGGTACAAATGTAGGAGGTACTATATCTTCAACAGGAGCATTTTTAGCTAGTATGCTGCTTTTATTGGATATAAAAATTACTCCCCGAATAATTGCTTACATTGGTGCCGGGATAATATGTGTAGTTTTAAGTTTTATTTTTTTTGACATTTCAAGACCAGCAGCTCAGCAATCACATATTGGACGTGTGGCTTCATTAATTTCTTCCGGTGGAATAGAAACAGCATTTAATATAATTTCCAGGAAAATAGCAATAAATATAAAGCTGATAAAATATACTATCTGGAGCAGAATCTTTATTGGAAGCCTTGCTTGCCTGGTAATTCTGTTTTACCGGCCGGTTGGAACGATGGAGTTTATACACAAAAAGTATCCATATTTATTCAAAGGCATCGCCGGTATCATCACCGGAAGTGTTTTAGCCCTTGTTTTTAATGACTCTGGCATTGTTGCAGCAGCAACTGCAATGATATTCGGAGCTAATCCATTAATTTACATTATTTTACAGGAGCATATAGTATTAAATAAAACATAATACAAAAATGTAAAGTGCCTAAAAAACCTTTGAAATTAAGAGTAGATTCGAATAATCAACTAATAAATAATACATGTTAAATCTTACTAAAAAAATCATGCTTAATTGACAATATTTAATAATATGTTAAAATGAATTTTGATTGGATAAGACAATCTTAAATATCAAGGAGGGAGTCTGTTCCGAAAACAATAAAAAGGGGGAATTTATAAATGAAGCAGCTGGGCCGCCATGTTTTAGCTGAGATTTATGGGTGCAGTTTTAACACCTTGAATAATGCAAAAAAAGTAGAGCGCATAATGGTAAATGCAGCGCTTGAATCTGGTGCAGAAGTAAGAGAATGTGTTTTCCATAAATTCAGCCCACAAGGAATCAGCGGCGTGGTGGTTATTTCAGAATCACATTTGGCCATACATACATGGCCTGAATTTGGTTATGCAGCAGTAGATGTGTTTACTTGTGGTGATAATGTGAATCCTTGGGAAGCATGTAATTACTTAAGTGAACACTTTGAGGCAAAAGAACTTAATGCGAATGAATCAAAAAGAGGAATCATAAGTAATACCCAACAAGAAAATGTTGTTAATCTCTAGGAGGGATTTTTATTTTAAGTGACACGGGTATGGGGTAATATGACCTTGTAATTTGCTGGAAAAAGCAATTGCAAGGTCATTGCTTTTTATTAACAGTTTATATTTTTAATTTAGAGAAGGAAATTATATTTATAATCCCGAATATTTAATAAGTTTATGTACTTGAGAGGGGTATAAATATGTATAATATACTTAAATGCGTAGAAAATGACTTAAAATCAGTTGACGAGATGCTTCGAAAAGAATATTTTATTAAGGCAGGAGATTTAAATGCTTTTGCAAGAGTTGAACAAAATTATTTGGAATCTACTATATGCCCGGGAGCAGTAATACTTACCGGTAGATTATTCAACTGTATAAATAATAAAATAATATCTTTAGCTGCTGTTATACAGTTTATTTATATAGCTTCTAAGATTCATGGATGTGTAAGTGAAGAAGACGATAAATATTCTAATGTAGAGAAAGACAAGAGAGATGGAAGCCAATTCCCAGTATTAGTTGGCGATTTTTTATATGGTAAATACTTTACTTTCTTATGTAATAATAACATGGTAAACTACTTGAAACCATTATCAGAAGTTATCTGTTCTATACATGAAGCAGGAACAATAAAAGAAAAAACTCCTGCAGTTGAAACAGACTCTATTATGATAGATATTATAATTAAGGAGTTCGCAGTACTTTTTGAAACTGGCTGCAGGTTGGCTGCTGATATTTCCGGGGTAGACAGCAAACAGCAGGAAATTATGCTCGGCTTTGGTAAAAACTTTGGTATAGCTTATGGATTATGGCAGAAAAATACGCATCTTTATAAGATAAACACTCATTTAAGAAAGAGCAAAGATTTTTTAGAATTAATTCCAAACAATATTTATAAAGATCAGCTTAAACATTTACTACAATTTTTTAAACAAGAAAATTATCAATTAAATTGCTGTTAAAGTTAAAAGGCGGTAATAAAGAATGATTTATAATAACAAATATAAAAATAAAGAAGAATATGTACACTCAATTTTTTCATCTATCGCGCATCGTTACGACTTGCTTAATACTGTATTAAGTTTTAACAGAGATAAATATTGGAGAAATTATGCAGTTTCTAAAACGCAGTTAAAAGAAAATGGATCAGTGCTGGATATTTGCTGCGGGACTGCGATGTTAACCATAGAATTGGCTAAAAAAGTTGGCCCTAATGGTAGAATTGTAGGATTAGACTTTTGTGAAGATATGCTGGTAAAAGCAAGAGAGAATGTAAAAAGTGAAAGGTTAGAAAATAATATTGAACTTCTAAGAGGTAACGCTGTTGATTTACCTTTTAAAGATGATACTTTTGATAGTACTACGATTGCTTTTGCACTACGAAATGTGCCGGATGTTGAAAAGACAATACGTGAAATGAGAAGAGTAATAAAACCTGGGGGAACAGTTGTGTCTCTTGAACTTTCAAAACCGGGAGCCCCGTTTTTTAAACAAGCTTATTATTTTTACTTTAATTGCCTGGTTCCAGTACTTGGAAAAATTGGTGCAGGCCAGGGAGGAGCTTATAGATACCTACCTGGATCTGTGATTGCTTTTCCACACCAGAGCAAAATAAGAGACCTGTTTGAAAAAATTGGCCTAAAAAATGCTGTTTATTTTGAACTAACAGGGGGTATTGCTACAGTGCATATAGGAATTAAATAAAAGACCCGGTTTTATGCCGGGTCTTAAAGTATAACTTTTTTATAAAATTTAAAATTCTACATTATAGTTTCGCATCGCTGTTGGGCTTCTTCTAAAAGAATACCTGTTTTTGTGCAAATTCTCATTAAGTTGTTTTTATCCATATCTGAAATGTCAATCATTTGTCCCATTTCCATCATGCACTCCTGAGCATTTCTTATACAATTCTGTAATTCACTTCGTTCTGAAGTGTTTATCATTTTTTATCACCCTCCTTTATTTTTAAATTTTCCCCTGGACTTGTCTTTTATACAACAATATATTACATAATACTTTAATACTGTTGCAATCAATGTAATCTTGCCATATAATGTTAGCCATAATTATGGTTAACGGAGGCACATATGAATTCTGAGAAAACGCTAAATTACCTGCAATTATTACCATCTGTGGATGAAATCCTGCAGCAAAAAGAATTAATTAATATAATTACCCCAAATAATAGGAAAACAATTGTAAGTATAATTAGAAATACTATTCAAGATTATCGACAGGATATTCTGGGAGAAGCTAGCAAGCCGTCATCCATGGATAAAGTAATTAAAGTTATAATAGATAATGTTATCAAAAAAGTAAATAAGCAATTCAGCCCCGGTTTAAGACGTGTTATAAATGCATCGGGGGTGATTATTCATACTAACCTGGGACGTTCACTTCTCAGTGAAAGTGCTTTACAAGCTGTTAATATGGCAGCATCAAATTACAGCAACCTGGAATTAAATTTAGATAGTGGGAAAAGAGGTTCACGTTATACTCCCTTGGAGAAAATTATAACAGAAGTTACCGGTGCCGAAGCTGCACTAGTGGTCAATAATAATGCTTCTGCTGTACTGTTAGCGCTTGGAACAATTGCAAATAATAAGGAAGTAATTGTTTCTCGCGGCCAACTGATTGAAATCGGGGGATCTTTTAGAATTCCTGATGTTATGGTTCAAAGCGGGGCTGAATTGGTAGAAGTAGGAACTACAAATAAAACATATCCGAATGACTATAAAAATGCTATTACAGAAAATACAGGTCTTTTACTCAATGTACATACAAGCAATTATCGTATCGTGGGTTTTACCAGGGAAACAACAGTATCTGAATTGGTCAAGTTAGGAAAAAAAGAAGGGGTACCGGTAATGTCTGACCTGGGAAGTGGTTCTTTTGTAGATTTAAGTCAATTCGGACTCCCATATGAACCTACTGTTGCCGAAATTGTAAAGGCCGGTGCAGATTTAATTACATTTTCAGGAGACAAACTGTTGGGCGGGCCCCAGGCAGGTGTAATTGTAGGAAAGAAAGATATTATTGAAAAAATGAAAAAAAATCCTTTAAACAGGGCAATTAGAATAGATAAATTTACAGTCGCTGCATTAGAGGCTACTCTTAATGAATACCGTGATATTAATAGTGCTGTTAATAAAATACCTACTCTAAAAATGATATCAAATTCCCCGGAAGAACTTTATACTAAAGCAGTTGATATGTTGGAAAAGTTCAATCAGGAGAATTTAACTGCTGCTAAATTTCAGTTGGTAAAAACAGTATCAAAAGTTGGTGGAGGAGCCATGCCTACAGCAGAGCTGCCTTCCTGGGGGGTGGAAATAATTCCTCAAAATTCAAATCCTAATGAGATAACATCTTATCTAAGGGAGGAAGAACCGGCTGTAATAGCAAGAATAAATGACAATAGTATTATTTTAGATATGCGTACCGTAAAAGAAGATCAAACAGGTGACCTTTTTGACGTAATAAGAAAATCCCTCTCCTAATAGGGATTTTCTTATTAAACTCCTACGGTCCATGGTTCACAACGGAGAATGAAAATTCTTCTGACAGCAAGGTAGAAGACCGGTGGTTTCTTCCATGAGACTCCGTTATTTTCCGGAAACCCACCGGCCCTTTCAATTTGCAGGTTGTTATCGGACCATAAACTTTTAGATTCCCACGAGTATCTGCTTACAACAAAGCATGAAAATTTTTCTGGCAGCCGCGGTAGAGCACCAGTCTTTATAATAAAGTTAGTATTTTACAAAAAATAAAAAAATAATTAAAAGAAGGTATATAAATGAAACACCTGGTTATTGGAACAGCAGGACATGTAGATCATGGTAAAACTGTTCTAGTTGAAAAACTTACAGGTACGAACACAGACAGGTTGTACCAGGAAAAAGAAAGAGGCATCTCTATTGAACTGGGTTTTACATTTTTAACGTTAAACAACGGCAAAAGAGCAGGTATAGTAGATGTTCCCGGACATGAACGCTTTATAAAAAACATGCTGGCCGGCGTAGGTGGCATAGATATGGTAATAATGGTTATAGCGGCAGATGAAGGTGTCATGCCTCAAACCAGGGAACACATGGATATTATTGAACTGCTGCAAATAAAAAAAGGAATAGCTGTTATTACTAAAAAAGATCTGGTTGACGAAAGTTTACTCGAACTGGCAGAAGAAGAAGTACAAGAATTTTTATTTGAAACTAGTCTGGCAGGTACCCCGGTTATTAAAGTTTCATCTGTTACTGGATGTGGGATAGAATACTTAAAAAATAAGCTAACAGAAATATCTGCAGACGTCCCGCCCAGTCCGGAGACCGGGATTTCCAGGTTACCTGTAGACAGGTGCTTCTCTGTAACCGGTTTTGGAACTGTTGTAACAGGGACACTGGTTTCAGGGTATTTTAATGTTGGCGATAAAATAGAAATTTACCCACAGGGAATACAATCAAGAATTCGTTCAATTCAAGTACATGGTGAAAATAAAGAACGTGCCGGGACTGGTCAAAGAGTTGCAATTAACTTAGCAGGGATAGAGAAAAAAGATCTAAAAAGAGGTAATGTTATTGCTCCTCCCAATACATTTAAACCGAGCAACCGCATAGATGTAAAATTCAAATTATTAAAAAGTTCACCAAAACCTATTAAAAACAGGGCACGTATTAGAGTTTATCTTGGTACTTTAGAAATATTATCAAGAATACTATTATTAGACAGAGATGAAATTCAGCCTGGCGAAGAATGTTATGCACAATTATTTTTAGAAGATAAAACAGTAAGCGTAAAAAATGATAGATTTGTTATACGCTCTTATTCACCTATGCAAACCATAGGCGGGGGTAAAATAATAGAACCTTTTGCGTATAAGCACAAAAGATTTAAAAATGACGTTATACAAGCAATTAAAATAAATGAAACGGGAACTCCACAAGAATTAGCTGAACAATTCTTATATAATAAAAAAACAATGCTTATGCAAAGTGAGATTGAGCCTATAGCTAACTTAAACAATAATGAAAAATCAGAAATTTTAAATAATCTTGTAATAGAAAACAAAATAACATGCATACAGGGAGATAATAATTGTTATATATCAAATTCAGCTTATAAAAATTGGACAGAAACAATTTTATCTTTAGTAAAAAAATATCATGATACATACCCATTAAGAGAAGGACATCCAAAAGAAGAAATTCGCTCCAAAAAATTTCCTGGGCTTAATAATAAACAATTCGACCTGTTTTTACAATATATGGAGAAAGAAAATTTAATAATTACCAGGGGAGAAGTTATTTTAATACCTGAGTTTATTCCCATACCAGGTAAAAAACAGGAAGAAAATATAATAAAAATTAAAGAGATATTATTATCCAGCGGTACACAGCCGCCCATGTGGAAAAATATATGTAAACAGTTAGATTTGCCTAATGACCAATCTGTTGAATTATTGCGTTATCTTTTAAGAAACAAAATACTGGCTAAAATCTCTGATGATATATATTTGCATTATAAAGTTTTAGATGAAGCAGAGGAAAAATTAATAAACTATATAAGAGAAAAGGGACAAATATCGGTAAGTGAAGCCAGAGATATGTTCAATACATCCAGGAAATATACTCTTCCTCTTTTAGAGTATTTTGATACTAAAAAAATAACTAAAAGAACAGGGGATGTTAGGGTAGCTGGTAAAGTGCTTGAATAATTAAAAGGAGAATATATATGGTAGAACAGTTTAAAGATTATATAAAGAATTTAATTAACAAAAAAGGACCTATAACATTTGAAGAGTTTATGGACAATGTACTTTATCACGAGCAGTGGGGTTATTATAATAAAAAAGCTGAATTGGGAAAAGAAGGCGACTTTTATACCAGCCCACATGTAAATCCAATTTTTGGATCTATGCTGGCAAAACAGCTGTATGAAATGTGGAACCAGGCAGGAAAGACAGCTTCCTGGCACCTGGTAGAATACGGACCAGGCGAGGGAGTTTTAAGCAGAGATATATTAAAAACCCTGAAGGAACATTATCATGATTTTTTTAATACACTAACTTACTGGTGCGTAGAAAAAAGCTGGCGCATGATAAATAAACAAAAAGAAAATATAGAAACTTCCATACCTGGTAAAGTTAAATTTATCAATAATCTAAATGAAATCGAAGAAGAAGGAATTACAGGATGTATTTTTAGTAATGAATTATTAGACTCTTTCCCTGTACATATAGTAAAAAATACCAGTAATGGTCTGAAAGAACTTTACGTTGATTATGACAATAATAATTTCATTTTTACACCTGGAGAGGTTTCTACCGGAGAATTGCAAAAATATTTTGAACTGCAAAATATCGAATTAGAACCCGGGCAAACAGCAGAAGTAAATTTAAATGCAATAAAATGGCTGCAAAATACAGCAAAGCATTTAGTTAATGGATATATTATGACTATTGATTACGGAACTGAAGCAGAAGATCTTTATTCTTCACTCAGGTTTGATGGTACTTTACGCTGTTTTTCCAAACACCAGCTGAGTGTTTCCCCTTTTGAAAACATAGGAAATCAAGATATTACAACAACAGTAAATTTTACTGCTCAGGAAAAATGGGGTGAAAAAACAGGATTAGAAAACCTGGGATTAGTTACACAATCACAATTTTTACTAAACCTGGGTATATTAGAAGAAATCAGGCCGGAGGAAGAATATAAGTATGATGCCGAAAGAACAAAAAAAACTATGGCAGTTAAACACTTGATTATGCCCGAAGGAATGGGAAGAATTTTTAAAGTACTTATACAGTACAAAGGAAACAATTTACCTGTTTTATCTGGAACAAAACAGGGTAGAGGAATTTAACTGCAATTTATTTGCAGTTTATTCCTTGTTTTTTATTGCCTCTACAGCCAGCTTATCACACCTGTTGTTATATTCATTGTCTGCATGACCTTTAACCCATACCCACTTGATGTTATGAATAGAAGCAAGTTCAAGAATTTTTGTCCACATATCTATATTTTTTGCAGGCTCATTATTTGATTTTTTCCAGTTCTTTGCCTGCCACTTTTTTACCCAATTCTTATTCATAGCATCTACAATATATTTACTATCTGAATAAAGGGTAACCTCACAGTTTTTTTTTAATGCTTCCAATCCTTTAATTACAGCAAGTAACTCCATGCGGTTATTTGTAGTTTCATTGCACTTGCCTGATAATTCTTTTATTATCTCGCCATATTTTAAAACAACCCCGTACCCTCCCGGACCGGGATTTCCACTGCATGCCCCGTCAGTATATATTTCAACTCTGGTCATTCAGTTCACCTGCCATTTTTTAAGTTTAAATTTTATCATCTTAATTATTATACTTCAAACTAAAAAAGTAAAATATAAAATATTATTTTGTCGTGCATAGAAGGATTTTGATTAATTGTATGGAATGAACAAGGGTTAGGTATTAAAGAGTACCGAATGTTAAGGAGGAGGTTGAGTATGATGTCTTTTAAAAATTGCAAAGTTATTTTAGTTGCTGTGCTAGCGGTATTTATTTTAATGGCTGCTACCGGGTGCTCCAGCAATAACAAGGAAAAGGAAGATGAAGCCCAAAATAAAGAGAAAAATGATAAGATTGATGTGGGCTTTATGTACGTCGGTTCAGCAGGAGATGCTGGTTGGACCTATGCACATGAGCAGGGAAGAAAGCATTTGGAAAATTTGGATTATGTAGAAGCGGATGATTATGTTGAGAGCGTTTCTGAGAGTGCAGAAGCGGAAACAGTATTAACACAACTTGCCGAAAAAGGTAACGATGTCATTTTTTCTACCAGCTTTGGGTTTATGGACTATACTGTTGATGTAGCAAAAAGGTATCCCGATAAGATATTTATGCATTGTTCAGGTTTTAAAACCGCTGATAACCTCGGTACATATTTTGGCAGGATGTACCAGGCACGCTATTTGACGGGGTTAGTAGCAGGAAAAACTACTGAAAGCAATCTTATTGGATATGTAGCAGCACACCCGATCCCGGAAGTTATCCGTGGAATTAATGCTTTTACGCTCGGAGTAAAACAGGTTAACCCGGATGCCAACGTAAGAGTAATTTGGACTCATACATGGTTAGACCCGGCCAAGGAAAAAGATGCTGCCGAGGCTATTCTTGATCAGGGAGCAGATGTTATAGCCCAGCACCAGGACACTCCAGGCCCACAGGAAGCTGCTGAAAATGCAGGCGCTTATGGTATTGGATATAATACGGATATGAGTAAATTTGCACCGGATAATGTTCTGACTTCGGCAGTTTGGAACTGGGGTCCTTATTATGAAGAAGTTTTAAAATCTGTTAAAAATGATAATTGGGAGTCAGGCCAGTACTGGGGATCTTTAAAAAATGGTGTTATAGATATTGCTCCTTACGGGCCCATGGTAAAACAAGAAACAAAAGATGTTGTTAAAAAGTGGAGAAACAAGATAGAAAATGAAGAATGGGATGTTTTTACCGGTCCTATTAAGAATCAAAATGGAGAAGTAAAAATAAAACAGGGCAAAAAATTGACTGATAAAGAACTTTTAAACATGAATTGGTTTGTACAAGGTGTACAGGGAAAACTTGAATCTAACGACTAGAATTGTTGCTGGCAGTTTTGCTGCCAGCGACAATTTGTTAGGGGCGTTACTATGAACCAAACTTTATTATTAGAGATGAAGCAAATTACTAAAAGATTTCCCGGGATATTAGCAAATGACCGTATAAATTTCACTCTACATCCCGGAGAAATTCATATGCTGCTGGGGGAAAACGGGTCGGGCAAAAGTACTCTCATGAACATATTATCAGGAATTTATAAACCTGACGGGGGAGAAATTTTTATAAAAGGTAGAAAAACAATATTTAAATCCCCCAGAGATTCTATTAAAGCTCGTATTGGAATGGTCCACCAGCATTTTAAGCTTATCGATACTTTTTCAGCAGCTGAGAATATTGTTCTGGGAACACATAAAAATTTCAAGTTAAACAAGAATGACATTGAAAAAAAAGTATATGATTTAGCAAAAGAGAACGGGCTAGAGGTATCCCCGAGAGCAAAATTATGGCAACTATCCGTTGGCGAAAAACAGAGAGTAGAAATATTAAAATTACTGTACAGGGGAGCAGAAATTTTGGTTCTTGACGAACCAACAGCTGTATTAACTCCTGGTGAAAGCCGAGATTTATTTAGTAATTTAAAAAAAATGGCCAGGGAAGACCGGGGAATAATTGTAATAACACATAAACTTCATGAAGTAATAGAAGCTGCAGACAGGGTTACAGTTTTACGCAGCGGAAAATCCATGGCTACATTAGAACAAAAAGATTTTTCGCAGGAATACTTTGCACGTCTTATGGTAGGGCGTAAAGATATATTCTCTTTTTCTGAAAACATAACACTTGAACCTCCCGGTGAAAAAATTTTAGAACTTAATAATGTACAAGCATTAAATGAAAATGGCAGGCTCTCACTCAAAGATATTTCCTTTAATATTAGAAAAGGTGAAATATTTGGTGTTGCAGGAATTGCCGGGAACGGCCAGCGCGAACTGGCAGAAACTATAACAGGATTACGTAAATGTACTTCAGGCAATATACATTTAAAAGGTGAAAATATCACGAACATGTCTCCCAGTGAAATTAATGCAAAAGATGTAGGCCATGTTCCAGAAGACAGGGTGGGAACAGGCCTGGTTCCAGGCCTTGATATAATTAATAATATTATGCTTAAAGGGTATAAAAATTCTTTTTCCCGTGGGATTTTTTTAAATTATAAAAAGGCTTTTTCTAAGACAGGAGAAATATTAAATGAATTTGATATAAAATTAGGTGATCCCAGCGGTCCTGTTAGCCTTTTATCAGGCGGCAACTTGCAAAGACTGCTTTTAGCAAGAGAAATGTCATCTAATCCTGCGCTGCTTGTTGCGGTTTATCCTATTAGGGGTCTTGACGTAGGTGCTATCGAGTCTGTACACAGGTTATTACTGGAGCAGCGATCTAACGGAACAGCAATTTTACTAATCTCAGAAGATCTTGAAGAAATCTTGAAGCTCAGTGATAGAATTGGAGTTTTATACGAAGGAACAATAAACGGTATATTGGAAAAACAAAATGCCGATTTAGAAAAAATAGCGCTGCTTATGACTAGAGTAAAAAACACAGGGGAAATAAACTCATGACAAACTATTCAAATAAAATCCCCATAACAATTGAAAAGAAATTGACACCTTCGCCCCTGACAAGCATTCTCGTACCTTTGTTCTCTATTATATTGTCACTTCTTTTTGGGTCAATATTTTTTATAATAACGGGGAATGACCCGGTAGAAATTTATTCGGTAATGTTTAGCGGAGTATTCGGATCAGCATATGGGATAATTGAAACAATTGTAAAATCTATTCCCCTTTTACTGGCCGGGCTAGGACTATCAATAGCTTTTCGTATGCAGTTATTTAATATTGGCGGCGAGGGACAAATATATATGGGAGCTGCTGCTGCTACCTGGATAGCTTTAAATTTAGCAGGTCAACCAGCCTGGTTGTTGCTACCTTTAATGATGCTTGCCGGGGGGGTTGCAGGGGGAATATGGGCCCTTATACCCGCTATTCCCAGGGCATACCTGGGAGTAAATGAAATTATTACAACACTTATGCTTAATTATGTTGCCATTTACTGGATTGATTATCTTGTACATGGCCCGTGGAAAGATCCTGATGGTTATAATTTTCCCATTACGTCTACTTTTTCAAATACCGCTCATTTACCTGTTATAGGGGATACACGTATACACGCCGGTATAATAATTGGGATTATACTAGCAGTTATACTCCATTTTTTTATTCAGCAAACTAAATTTGGTTATGAAATACGCATTATTGGCCAGAGTCAAAATGCTGCACGGTATGCGGGAATGAATATAGTAAGAAAAATCATAATTGTAATGGTATTAAGTGGGGCTGTTTGTGGGTTAACTGGTATGGTAGAAGTTTCAGGTATTGTACACAGGCTTCAATCAGGTTTTAGCCCTGGATACGGTTATACTGCTATAATTGTTGCCTGGCTGGGCAGGCTTAACCCTCTGGCAATTATTATTACCGCCGTACTATTCGGCGGCTTGCAAGTAGGTGGTTATGCAGTACAAATGCAAAATATCCCGGTATCGATGGTAATGATGCTGCAGGGCAGTCTTCTATTTTTCGTGCTGGGCGGTGAAATATTAACACGCTACAGGATAACTTTAAAAAATCGAAGCAGCCAGGGAGATGGTATATCATGAACGTAGAGATATTAATACCCATATTGTCAACTGCAATTACTGCTGGAACTCCAATTCTTTACGCTGCCCTGGGGGAAATATTGACAGAACGTTCAGGTATTTTGAACCTGGGTGTAGAAGGCATGATGCTTGTCGGTGCTGTTAGCGGTTTTATGATTACCTTGATTACTAGTAAAATATGGTTAGGCCTGATAGCTGCTATGCTTGCCGGGGGGAGTATGGCTCTTATTCATGCCTTTTTAACTATTACTATGAAAGCAAACCAGACAGTTACCGGACTTTCACTTACTATTTTTGGTACCGGGTTAAGTGCATTCCTTGGAAAATCAATGGTTGGAACACCGCTAAAAACGTCAATGGAAGTTTTATCAATACCATATTTAAGTAAAATTCCTTTTGTGGGGCCCATATTTTTTGAACAGGACCCCCTAGTATATTTAAGTTACATATTAGTTCCTTTTTTATGGTTTTTAATATATAAAACCAATTTTGGTCTCCAATTACGGGCAATAGGTGAAAATCCTGCAGCGGCTGATTCTCTAGGAATTAATGTTTTTCTACAAAGATATGCTTATGTTATTATGGGTGGTATACTGGCTGGCCTGGGTGGGGCGTACCTTTCTATGTTTTATGTACCTACCTGGATGGAAAACATGGTTGCGGGCAGGGGATGGATAGCTATTGCACTTGTTATTTTTGCTACATGGAATCCTGCTCATGCATTATGGGGTGCATATATTTTCGGTGGTATCGATGCACTTGGTTTTCGTTTACAAGCCATGGATATCATGGTGCAGTCATATTTCCTGAAAATGCTTCCCTATATATTTACTGTAATAGTACTTATTATCATAACGCGTAAAAATGCAGAAAAACATATAGGAACACCACAAGCACTGGGTATACCTTATGACCGTGAAGAAAGATGAAAATATTTTCAAAGGTGTTGTACATAACATGGATGCATTAAAAGAGAAGATTTTAAATGAAGGCAAAGTTCTTTCGGATAAAATACTTAAGGTGGACTCTTTTTTAAATCATCAAATAGAGCCTTCATTTGCACTCCAATTAGGGCAAGAAATTGTTTATCGTTTTAGAGAAGAAAATATAAATAAAATTTTAACTGTTGAAGCTTCTGGTATTGCAGTAGCATTTACTGCAGGTCTAGAATTAAATGTTCCTGTTGTGTTTGCTAAAAAAAATAGGGCTTCTACTTCTGACTTTAATGTATTAAAAAGTAGTATTTACTCTTTTACAAAAAGAGAAAGCATTGATATTTATGTAAACAAAAATTATTTGCATAAAGAAGATAATATTTTATTAATAGATGACTTTTTAGCTCATGGTGAAGCTTTAAAAGGATTGGTTAACATAATAAGGCAGTCACAGGCTAACCTGGTTGGCGCCGGAATTGTAATAGAAAAAGTTTTTCAACAAGGCGGCCGGGCATTAAGGGATGAAGGAGTAAGGATAGAATCGCTGGCGCCGGTAGCTAGCCTTGCAGGAGGAAAAGTTATATTCTGTACTTAATTAAAAGACCAGGAAAGTAATTTTAATCGGGCTATAATGAATACAGGTTAGTAGTCTAATATAAACTATCTAACTTGTATTTTTTTATTCTGCACAAAGTTCAGAAGCTGCAGATTATGATCTTACAGCACAAATAGGAAGTCCTTTTGCATAGGCAGGTAGAATGAAGCAGGTATGAAGTCTGAGAGGGAAGCACGGAGGCGAAAAGATTCAATTGAAAGTGTTTTGAGTATACCATTATTATTGACGAGTTTATCCATGATTGACGGACTTCGAGCTTTGTGAGCTACCCAAATAAGTATTACATGTATTTATTATTATGTTATGTGAAGAGATTCTTTTGCTGAATTCATAAAAGCACGTGGTTTTGAAGTACTTCATGCTTCTAATTTGAGTGATCAAGGGTTAATTAGTTTATTCTCAAATATGAAGGATTGCTGGTTTTCGACCGGGGAATTAGCTTACAAATTTATTAGAAGTGCTTTTTGGCTGCTCCAGAGTCGAAAACAATTGTTGTCATAAGAACAGAAACTAGAACTTTTAATCTATTAATAAAACTTGAAAAAGATTTCGGCTTACATATTGTAGCAACTTATTGTTACATTTCAATATTTATGCGCAATTATAAAACCTACCTCATAGAAGATTCGAGGTAGGTTTTACGTATTATATATGACTAAGTTGTAGATATACTGTCTCAATTCATTTCTTTAAATTTTAATATTGAGAAATATATTTTTGGGTTTTTTTATTATTTATGCATTAATTGTTATAACTTTCAAATTCCTTGATTACAGCCTCATCTGGTTTTTTATCTATTAAGCTAACTATAATAATAACCATGAAAGATAATATAAATGCAGGTACGATCTCATACAAACCGGTAAATGCCAGAAAGTTCTTCCATATAATTACTGTTAATCCGCCTACAAGCATTCCTGCCAGGGCCCCGTGACCGGTCATTCGTTTCCAGTAAAGTGATAAAATTACTGTTGGGCCAAAAGTAGCACCTAGTCCAGCCCATGCATACGACACAATGTTTAACACGCTGCCGCCGCTCTGAGCTAATATTACTGCTAATAAGGCTATTAAAATTACAGATCCCCGGCTAATCCACATTAATTCTTTATCAGAAGCTGCCGGGCGAATTAGTGAACGGTAAAAATCCTCTGCAAGGGCACTGGAGGATACAAGAAGCTGTGAATCAATAGTACTCATTATAGCAGCGAGAATAGCAGCTAAGAATAAACCTGCAATCCATGGATTAAAAATCATTTCTACTAAAACAATAAATACTGTCTCCGGGTCATTTAAAGGTTCTAGTGTTGTAATACCAACAATACCAATGAATATAGCAGCTAATAATGTTAGAACAACCCAGGTAACACCAATAAACTGAGCCTTGGGCATTTGTTTGGGAGAATTAATACCCATGAAGCGCACTAGTATATGAGGCTGTCCCATATAACCCATTCCCCAGGCTGCTAGAGAGATTATTCCTAGTAATGTTATCGAGCCAGGCTCACTAATCCAAAAAACCCCTTCTCCAAAATCATAATTTACATTTTTCATTGCATTTAACAAATCAGGGTTTAATGTACCTAGTTCATGCCAGAGAGAATTAATCCCTCCTAAATCAGTAATTAATAAGGAGGGAACAAGTAATAACGCAATAAACATTAGAGTTCCCTGAAAGAAATCAGTCCAGTTAACCGCTAGAAAACCACCTAAAAAAGTATAAGTAATAATAACAGCTGCACCGACATAAAGAGCCATATTATAATCAAATCCAAAAGTAGTTGCAAACAATTTTCCACCAGCTACTAAGCCAGAAGAAGCGTAAATAAGAAAAAATATAAGAGTTAGTATTGCGGATATAATACGCAAAGAATGTGTATTATCATGGAAACGGTATTCAAAAAAATCAGAAAGAGTTATAGCATCAACAACTTCTGTATATTTTCGCAGTCTCTGGGCAACAAATTGCCAGTTAAAAAAAGTTCCAACAGCAAGTCCTACTGCAATCCACATAGCATTAAAACCACCGGCATAGGCTGCTCCGGGTAAACCAAGTAAAAGCCATGCACTCATATCACTGGATTCAGCACTGAGAGCAACTACATACCCGTTCAACGAGCGTCCAGCTAAAAAATAATCAGACAAAGATTTATTTCTCTGGTAAAGAATAGCACCAACTAGGATCATGCCCAATATGTAAATTAAAAAAACTGCTACCGTAGAACTGTGCAAAATTTATTCCCCCCGATCCTTATTATTAAGTACTAAATTAAATGCAGATAGAATTACAATTATACTCCCTGGCACTAACAGCCAGAATAAAGTTAAAGATGTAGGGCTATATTCCATGATTTTCCTCCCTCTAAAGTAATTTAAAATGCTAAATTAATATGTTCGAGGTATATATAAATCTACCTTCCTGATTTGAAAATTTAAACAATATAAATCAATATACCTATATGATTGTTTTTATTGTGCGGATATACTAAAATATACGCGTACATGGAGTTACAATCCAACTCCTGGAGGTGAAGAATTGAATATTCAAGAAATAAGAGTAACAAATTTACATGGTATAACTGATATTAAGGGAAATGAAATCTTGTATGAGATTAAAAATTCTCTACAAATCAACAGTATTGATTCAGTTAAAACAGCAAAAATTTACAGGTTTGAAGGAATAAGTGAACAGGAAGCTTCTGTACTTGCTGAAAAATTATTATCTGAAACTATTTTTCAAAAATTTAGTTTAAATAAGCCCGTACTAAGCCGGTGTGATTATATGCTTGAAGTGGCTTACCAACCCGGGGTTATGAATCCTGAAGCTGCTTCTCTTTTAAAATCAGCAGCGGATCTTGGCATTAACACCTTAAAGGCTGTTGATTCCAGCATGGAGTATTGTTTATCAGGTAGAAATATAAATACAGAAGATATTGACTTAATTACCAGGCGTCTGCTGGTTAATGAAACTGTAGAACGTGTAGTTAAAGAAAAGCCCAAAACATTGATTATAGGGGGAGCACCGGGAGAAACAGAAATTATACCCCTTTGCAGTATGAATGACGAAGAAATGAAATCTTTAAGTAAGGACAGGCTTTTTCTTAACCTGGATGAAATGGAGATTATAAAAAAACATTTTACAAAATTAGGTAAAAACCCCACGGATTGCGAACTAGAAACTATAGCTCAAACATGGTCAGAACACTGCGTACATAAAACTTTTAAGGCAAAATTAATAGTTGATGGTATTGAAAAGCCATCTCTTATGAAACGTTTGCAAGACTCTACCAGTCAGGCTGATCACCCGCTGGTTTTATCTGCTTACGTAGATAATTCCGGCGTTATGGAATTATATGACGGTTTTGCACTTTGTGGTAAAGTAGAAACGCATAATTCCCCATCTGCCATAGAACCTTACGGAGGTGCTATGACAGGAAGCGGCGGGGCGTTTCGCGATATAATAGGTACAGGCCAGGGAGCCAAGGTTATAGCTTCTACTGATATGTTCTGTTTTGCTCCTCCGGATTTACCTTATTCCGAAGTCCCCCGGGGATGCCTGCATCCCCATTACCTTTTGCGCCGAGTTGTAGCCGGAGTAAGAGATTATGGTAATCGCATGGGGGTCCCTACAAATAATGGTTCAATTCATTTTCATCAAGATTTTAAGGCAAAACCGTCGGTTATTGTAGGAGCATATGGCATTACTGAAAAAGAAAAATGCAAAAAAAGAGAACCACGTACAGGGGATTATGCTGTAATATTTGGAGGACGTACAGGTAGAGATGGAATACATGGTGCTACTTTTTCAAGCGGTGAAATGACTAACAGAACGATCTCTGTAAATTCCAGCGCTGTACAGATAGGCAATCCTATTGAAGAAAAGAGAATGTGCGATGCACTACTTGCAGCAAAAGATAGTGGGATAATTCAAGCTATTACAGATTGCGGTGCAGGAGGGTTTAGTTCTGCACTGGGAGAAATGGGACAGAAAGTTGGTGTAGAAGTCTGGCTTGATAGGGTACCCTTAAAATATCCAGGTCTTGCCCCGTGGGAAATATGGCAGTCAGAAAGCCAGGAAAGAATGGCAGCAGCAATTCACCCGGAAAATATTAAACAAATCATGGATATATGTAAAGAACACAATGTAGAAGCTACTGTAATAGGTGAATTTACTGGAAATAATCGGTTGGAAGTATATTATGAAAAACAAAAAGTATGCGATTTAGATATGGAATTTTTGCATAACGGGCTCCCACAACGTGTAATGTATGCATCCTGGAAACCGCAAAATATCGATAAACAGCATGCAGATCGTAATTTAGATTATGAAGAAATTTTTATAGAAATACTTAAGAATTTAAATGTATGTTCAAAAGAACCTGTTGTCAGGTTATATGATCATGGAGTTCAAGGCAATAACGTGCTTGAACCCTTCGTTGGGGAAAACAGCGAAGGCCCCAGTGATGCAGCGGTAATTACCCCTGTACCTGGAAAGTCTTATGGAGTAGTAATTAGCCACGGGCTTAATCCAGTATTAAATAAATTGAATCCCTATTATGGAAGTTCTTGGGCAGCAGCAGAAGCGGTATCAAATGCAATTGCCGTAGGAAGTAATCCTGCAGATTTGTGCTTAATTGATAATTTTATATGGCCTTTTCCAGACGAAGAATCTCTGGGTGCCCTGGATATGGCTGTTGATGCATGCACTGATTTTGTAAAAGCAACAGGCATGCCCTTTATTTCAGGTAAGGACAGTTTAAGCAGTACCTACCGATCAGACAGCGGTGATATTATAAAAATACCACCTGTACTGTGTGTTTCAGCATTTGGCAGAATTGATTCTGTAAATAAAACTGTATCAGCAGACTTCAAACAAATCGGAAGCCATATTATTTCTATAGGTTATAATGACACCAATCAAATGGGTGGATCAATATATAATGATGTTTTATGTGCCGTTGATAACAATATACCCCGGGTACAACCGGATAAAATGTATGATGTATTTAAGGTACTGCATAAAGCCATAAGCGAAAGTAAAATATTAGCTTGTCATGATATAAGTGAAGGGGGAGCAGCTGTTACACTGGCAGAAATGTGCTTTGGTGGAAACATGGGAGCAGATATTATTATTCCCCGGGAAGAACACCCCGAACATTTCTTGTTTAACGAGACCCCAGGCTGTTTTCTTGTAGAAATACCGGCATACTTAAAACCCTCGGATTTATTTACAGGTATTCCTTTTGTGCACCTGGGTAATACATCTGTTGATAAAACTATAAGGGTTAACCAGGACAATAAAGATTTATTTAAAGTAAACTTAGAAGAATTAAAAACTGCCTGGCAAAAACCTATGAGGGAGGTGTTTGGCGGTTGATCAAACCCAGGGCATGCATATTACGAACTGACGGAACAAATTGTGATCTAGAAACACGACACGCAGTGGAAAAAGCCGGCGGGGATGCGCAGTTGGTACATATAAACCACCTGCGGGAAAATAAGAATAGTTTATTTGATTTTCAATTATTAATAATACCTGGCGGCTTTACATATGGAGATGATGTTCATTCAGGTAAAATACTGGCTGTAGAATTACTTGCTTTTCTTAAAGAGCAAATGCTTGAATTTATTTACACGGGTAATTTAATCCTGGGAATATGCAACGGTTTCCAGGTATTAATGAGGACAGGGCTGCTTCCCGGAGATGATACAAACAATATAACAGGCACTTTAACACATAATGACAGCGGGCGTTTTGAGTGTCGTTGGGTAAATATGCTGGTACAAAAATCTAACTGTATATTTACACAGGGATTAGAAGATTCAGTAGTAAGTTTTCAAGCAGCTCACGGAGAGGGGAAATTTTATACTGATAAAAATACCCTAAATAAAATAGAAGATAACAACCAGGTAGTTTTACGATACAGTACAGCTAGTGGTGAACTTGCAGAGTCATATCCTGACAACCCAAATGGCTCATTAAATGCTGTTGCAGGTATTAGTGACAAGTCAGGCAAGGTTATGGGATTGATGCCGCACCCTGAAAGATTTGTTGAATATTATCATCATCCTAATTGGCGCAGAAAAAAGGATAAACCACACGGTTTAATAATCTTTGAAAACGCAATAAATTATATTAATAAAAAATAGTACCTAAATGGTACTATTTTTATTTTACGAGTATATAGCATTGTTTTTATGGTGATATTTTAATTAGATATAAATTTTAAAAACAGGGAGGAAATAAAGTGGTAACTCCTGCAATGCCAAAATGCTGGCGTGATGAAACAAAACCACATAAATTCTGTCCAGGTTGCGGTCACGGTCTTTTATTAAAATGCCTGGGTGAAGCGATTGACGAACTCGAAATCCAGGGTGATACAGTATTTGGATGTGATATAGGATGTTCACTTTTATCATGGGACTTATTTAATATAGACAGTGTACAAACGCACCATGGAAGAACAACACCAGTGATAGTAGGTGTAAAAAGAGCCAGACCTGAATTAATTTGTATTGCTTATATGGGTGATGGAGGTGGTTATGCTATAGGTTCACAACACCTTGTAAATGCAGCGGCCCGTAATGAGAAAATTATGATTTTGCTTGCAAATAATACAAACTATGCCATGACAGGTGGTCAGATGGCTCCTACTACTATGCCAGACCAAAAAACAGAAACCAGCCCTTACGGGCGTGATACCGATCTAACTGGTTATCCTATGCAGGGACCGGAGATGGTTGCTGCTATAGCCCGTGAAGGTTCATACGTAGCACGAGGAAGTATAGCTAATTTGCGCCAGCTAAAATCATACTGCAAAAAAGCACTGCAAAATCAAATACAGGGCAACGGCTTTTCCTTTGTAGAAGCCTTATCTGCATGTCCTACTAACTGGCGTACTAATGCACGGGATACATGGAAATTTGTAGAAGAAAAAATGACATCGTACTTTAAAGTAGGTGAAATCAAAGTGCCAGAACAATTTAAATAAACTGTAACATTAAATGCTGCAGTATAAATACTGCAGCATTTAATGTTTAAAAAGATTTACTAAAAGTTAATAATTTATAATAGTAATAAATTCTAACAAGTGAGTGATATTAAATTGTTTAAGCGATTTTTAAATCTCGGTTTTTTATCCTGGAAAAACCGCAAGAATAAGGGGTATAATCTAAGTTTTTATCTGGAAAATACAAATGATAATAGAAACAAATTAGCAAAATGGCTGGATCTATTAGGCATAATACTCGTAACCTGGTTTGTATGGTTTATTTTATTATCAAATTATACAAAGAATCAAAAAGCGTTGTTACTGTCATTAGCATTAATATTTATTTCCACAATTATATTTAATATGATAAAAAGAATCAGGTTAAACAAAAAACTTTTACATACACGCAGGGAAATTTCCAGGAAAAGCTACATGGAAAATATTGATAATATGCAAGCTGAAGAACTAATCCATTTTACAAAGCAAGTTTTACAAAAATATGGTTTTACATATAACAATAGTGAAGCAGCACATGAAGACAGCTGTACAGCAACAATTAAAAATAAATCAGTATTATGGAAATTTTTAAATAAAGATTTAAAGAAACAAGAAATAGTAAAATGGGTTACAGACAATGTTGATAATAATTATTATCATGCAATTATAATTACAACAAGAGATGAAATATCTTATGATATTAAATCTGCAGTTGAAATAGCATGTAATACTTATGTGGAATGGATAGACAACAGCAGGCTGGCTGCTCTAGCATCTTATATTGATCACCCTTCAACATCAGGACTTAAAGAAGAAGATTTTACAAACTCAGATTATTACCAGGAAAAAAATCAGTGGCAAGTAATAAAAAAACAAGCTATAGGTTCACGTAATAAAACGAGAAATTATGCATTTACCGGTATAATTTTATTAATTTTATTTTTTTCGTTCGGAAATAATTTTGTATTTAATTTGTTGTATATTTTTTTCGCTGTGTTCAATATTATTATATCCTTAATTTCATATGCATTAGAAGTGCAAACCTCTAGAATTCAGCTTTTGAAGCCTTAATTTTATATATAATACATTGTTTCTGGTAAGGTTTATATTTTCAGAAATTTATGATATATTTTAAATAACATCAATGAGGTTATTGGTTTTACATAAAAAGGAGGTGTGTTTTTTGGAATTAACAGAAGAAGAAATAAAAACAGCTAAAGAAACAAGCCAAAATATTTTAGAAAATTATACATGTACAGACAGGGGAAAAATAATTCCGGTACTGCAAAACATACAAAATGAATTAGGATATGTTCCTCTACCGGCTATGCAAACCGTATCAGATCATTTTGAACTCCCTGCAGTAGATATTTATAGTATTGTAACTTTTTATAATCAATTTCGACTAATACCCCCGGGGAAAAACCAGGTAAAAGTTTGCATGGGAACAGCCTGTCATATGAGAGGCGGGCAAATTATATTGGATTCATGGGAAAGGCGTCTGGATATTAAATGTGGTGAAACCACAGAAGACAGGGAGTTTAGCCTGGAAAGAGTAGCTTGCGTAGGATGCTGTACCCTGGCACCCGTTGTAGTAATGAATGAAGAAATACACGGAAAAGTTACACCTACAAGAGTAGACGGGTTATTATACTCTTATCAGTTAGATAAAGAACAAGAGGAAGGAGAAGAACAAGAACAAAAGGCAGGGGAAGAAAATGAATAATGAAACTTTTCAAAAAATCAAACAGGAAGCACTGGCTGATTGGCAGGCACTAAAAGAAAAAACAGTAATCATGGTTGGCACTGCAACCTGCGGCCGTGCAGTCGGTGCTGTTGAAGTAATGAGAGCAATTGATCAAGAATTAGCTAATCAAGGAGTTAAAGATGCAGTATTAATGGAAGTTGGATGCATGGGGCATTGTTATGCAGAACCCCTGGTCATAATTCAAAAACCTGGTTATCCTGCAATTTGTTACGGGTATGTTGATGAAGGAACTGCTTCGGTATTAGTCAAGGAATTCATTGTAGGAGATGACCTGTGCATTGAGTTCGCACTGGCTGCAACAGAACCTAATGATATGTTTCCTACATTTGAAGATTTTCCGAGGGGCATGGTTGAACAAAAAATTGTAATGGAAAACTGCGGTATTATTGATCCTCACAATATTAATCATTATATAGCAAATGGCGGCTATGAAGCATTAGCAAACGCTATAGAAATGACGCCTGAACAGGTATTACAAGAAATAAAAAATTCGGGATTACGCGGCCGCGGAGGTGCAGGTTTTCCCACGGGTATAAAATGGGAAACCTGCCAGAATATCGAGGATGATGTCAAGTATGTTATTTGTAACGCTGATGAGGGTGATCCGGGAGCTTTTATGGATCGTGCATTGTTAGAGTCTAATCCTCACCAGATGCTGGAGGGTTTGGCTCTTGCTGCTTTTACAGTTGGTGCATCTCACGGGTATATTTATATAAGGGCAGAATACCCGCTGGCTGTTGAAAGAGTTAGAATGGCTATTGAACAGGCAAAGGATAAAGGCTTGTTAGGTAACTCAGTCCTGGGCAGTAATTTTAACCTGGAGTTGGAAATTTTCCAGGGATCCGGTGCTTTCGTATGTGGTGAAGAAACTGCCTTAATCAATTCAATGCAAGGATATCCCGGGATTCCACGTCATCGACCGCCATTTCCGGCACAAGCAGGGTTATGGAATAAACCTACAGTTATTAATAATGTAAAAACATTATCTTATGTTTCCCATATCATTAAAAAGGGAGCTGACTGGTTTAAGAGTATAGGAACTCCTGAAAACCCGGGTACAGCTATTTTTGCACTTGCTGGCAAAATAATAAACACTGGATTAACAGAAGTTCCTATGAGTACAACGCTTAAACAAATAGTATACGATGTGGGCAGCGGCATAGAAAAAAGTAAAAAATTCAAGGCAGTACAAATAGGTGGGCCGTCAGGAGGTTGCATTCCAGAATCTTTATTGGATACTTCTATTGATTTTGACTCACTTAGTAAGATCGGGGCCATGATGGGCTCGGGCGGTATGGTTATACTAGACGAAGATGACTGCATGGTAGAAATAGCACGTTTCTTTTTAGATTTTACTCAAAAAGAGTCATGCGGCAAATGCACATTCTGTCGAATTGGTACTAAGCAAATGTTAGACATACTAGAAAGAATAACTAAGGGAGAAGGTGTACTTGAGGATATAGATTACTTGGGAGAACTAGCTCAAAATATAAAGAACGGTTCTTTATGTAATCTGGGCAAAACTGCTCCAAATCCTGTTTTGAGTACCATAAGACATTTTAGAGATGAATATGAGGCTCATGTAATTGAAAAACGATGTCCTGCTTTAATGTGTAAAGAACTTACTACATTCTATATACTGCCTGAAAAATGTGAGCGTTCATGCGATGCTTGTATTGGATCATGTCCGGTAGAATGTATTTATTCTAATGAAGACAGGATAAAAGTTATCGACCAGGAAAAATGCGTTAAATGTAACAGCTGTCTTGATGCTTGTCCACCACAATATGACGCGGTAATAAAACTTTCTCCCGTAGATATGCTGAAGGTAAAGGAGAATGTCATAGATGAGTAAAACTGTAAATTTAACTATTGATGATAAACAGGTTTCAGCACAAGAAGGTGAAATGCTTTTATGGGTAGCACTAGAAAATGATATATATATACCTCATTTGTGTGCTATGAAAGATTATACTCCTTATGCAGCTTGTCGGCTTTGTTTTGTAGAAGTAGAAGGGAAAAAAGCCCCGGTAACATCATGTACGCAACCTGTATACGAGAATATGGTTGTGCATACACGTAGTGAGCGAGTTGATGAACTAGTCAAAAAAGGTTTTGAACTAATAATGTCCAACCATCACCTTGATTGTAAAAATTGCCCCGGAAATAAAAATTGCGAACTACAAAAAATAGCTAAAGCTCGCAAACTACCATTAAAACCGAAAAAATTAATCCAGCAGGTTAATGAAGAGCTGCCCATAGATGATAGTATGGATAAGATTGTATATGACCCACGCAAATGCGTACTTTGCGGGAAATGCATCACCGCATGTAAAGAAAATGGTAATGGCATACTAAATTTCGCTCATCGCGGAATAGATCGGGTAATTACAACTTTTGGAAATATTTCTTTAAAAGAAGCAGGCTGTTTAGACTGCGGTGCTTGTGCAGAAGTTTGTCCCGTTGGAGCAAGATCTATTAAAGAATAAAAACAAGGGTGCTTCCCTGAAAAAAGGAGGCACCCTGTTTTAACAAATACGTTTTAATAAATACAATGATAAACAATTAAAAAGCCTGCATTAGTTTGCGCCTGTTTGATTGTCTAAGATTTACAGGACATTTGTTCAACGGTACTGTGCCATCAAACAACCCTGAATCTACTATCTTAACCGCTATACTACAGCTATTGCTCCAAAAATTGTATGACCGATGAATTCACTTATTGCTGTTTCAGGTAAAACTGGATTTGTCCTTGTTGCTCCCATGACGGATAAAGCACCATATAATAAACTCCACATTACCTGTATCCCAAAAATACTAGTAACAACATTATCAGCAATACAACCAACTATTGTACAAGTTTTATCAGCTATTTTATGGGGAGGAACATTTCTGCTGCTCTAGTTGCGCCTGTAAATTCAGCAAAATTATATTTTTTTTAATATATTCACTAAATTAACTTTTACGATATTTACTCCAAGCCCGGCAACAGTTCCCAGAATTAGTATGTCTTTTATTTTATAAATTTCAATAAATAAACTCTTTAGAGGTTATCTTATGAAAATTAAAATTAGATAATTCACATCAACTTGGATTATCTAAAAAAAATACTTAATAAAAATAACGTAAAATTCTAATACTTATAATAATTTTACGTTATTTGACGAAAATAATAACATGGAATATAATTTTATTGGGAGTGGATGGGGCCTGGTGGCCCTCCTGGTCTTCAAAACCAGTCGTGGGGCGGCGATCCCGTCCTTGGTGAGTTCGATTCTCACACACTCCCGCCAATAAATGTGCAAGGCTTCCACTTGTGGAAGCCTTTAAATTTTTCTAATATAAAATAGTCCTTCTATCTAAAAACGAGTATAATTTATTGGTAATTTCTGCATACAAGAGACTGCATGTGGTTCATCATTTACTATTTTTCTTGTTTCCAGCGATGTTTGCAATTAATACAAATAAAATCTGCGGGTTTTCTAGTTTTTATTATTTTTCTCAACAAACCTCCACCGGCTAGTCCAACACCAAGTAGATATATAATTGAATTGTCTAACATTAAGCCAATAGAAAAACAAAATAGGCCTATAAGCATGGCAGCATAGCCTTTATTGTATTCTTTAATGTTATCAGAACCGCAATTTGGGCAAGAAACAATCTTTGCTTTTGACATGTTTATCCTCTCCTTTATTCTTTTTTTTATATTTCTTTTTAAAATATTTTTTTTCCTTCTATTTGTTAATCATCTAATAAATATCATTTTAACATAAATGCAATAGATTATTCATAAAAGTAACTACTAACAAACAAAACTGGATTTAGTTTTCTCTTTATTTTTAGGAAGGATTTTTTAAAATATCTGGCGAAAACAATCTAAAATTTATTTACTAACAAGCCCATAATAAGCAGGTGATATACCTTGATTTACCTTTTTGATGAAATAAATACAGAACTAACAGTCGTGGATAAAGAATTATTAAAACAAGTTGATTCACCAGATTTAATGATCACAGAGACATCCAGGCAGTTAATTAAAGCAGGCGGTAAAAGATTACGTCCTGCTTTTAGCTTGTTAAGTGGAAAATTTCATGATTTTGACATAGAAAAAATACTACCGCTTGCCGTAGCCCTGGAATTAATTCATATGGCTACCCTGATACACGATGACGTTGTAGACGCTGCATTAACCAGGCGCGGAAAGTCTACGGTTAAAGCTCAGTGGGGTAATAGAATATCCACACATGTTGGTGACTATCTATTTGGAAAATCACTTATACTGTTATCTTCTTATCAAGATAGTATCATTCCCAATGTACTATCTAACACCAGTGTAAAAATGTGTGAAGGTGAAATATACCAAATATCTGCTTCTTATGACAGCCAGCAAACGATAAAAGATTACTTTTATCGTGTCAATAGAAAAACAGCATTATTAATAGCAGCTTCATGTCAACTTGGAGCAGCTGCCTGTGGAGCTTCACCTGATATATACATGGCTTTGCGCCGTTATGGTCATAATGTTGGTATGGCATTTCAAATAACAGATGACATTTTAGACATGACTGCTGAACAAGAGTGCATGGGAAAACCTATAGGTGGAGATTTACGACAAGGAATTATAACTTTACCCGTTATTTTAGCTTTGAAAAATAGCACTCATCAAAAGCGTTTATACCAATTAATAAATAAATATAATAAATCGGAAAATGAAATACAAGAAGCTATTAATATAATAAAAAAATGCAAAGGATTAGAGATGTCCTCTAATATAGCATATCATTATATTGAAAAAGCCAAACAGCAGCTTGATTATCTTCCTGATATTAGCACAAAAAAAACTTTGATGACTATTGCAGAATTTATAACTTATAGAAATTTTTAAATATATTATTTATACTACAGTTGCCTGCATATTTAAATTTTGGTAACATTAAAAAGTGTACATGTCTTTTTAGGCAAGAATATTGCTAATAAGGAATTTTTTATAAATGAATAAATATTACCCCGTTTATTTAAAAATAAAAGAAGAACTCTGCATTGTTGTTGGCGGGGGGGAAGTTGCTGAACGTAAAGTACATTCGCTTCTTGAGTATAATGCGCATGTAAAAATAATTAGTCCTAAATTAACCCCTGAGCTTGAGCAGTTGGCAAGTAAAAACCTTGTAATTTATAAACAAGATTATTACCGCTATGGTGACTTAAAAAACGCCTTTTTAGTTATAAGTGCTACTGATAAAAAAAATGTAAATCGCGCTGTTGCTAACGAATGTGCTGAGAGAGGTATTTTAATAAATGTAATTAATAAGCCATCACTGGCAAATTTTTATGTACCTTCAACGCTAAAGCGAGGACCATTATCTATAGCTGTTTCTACTGCTGGGAAAAGCCCTCTTATGGCTAAAATAATCAGGGAAGACCTCGAAATACTTTACGGACAAGATTTTGCTGATTTTATAAATTTTTTGAGTGAACAAAGGGAAAAATTGATTTTAAGCATGAAAGACTCTGGCGAAAGACATAAGCTTCTTAAAAAATTAGTAGATAGAGAAACATTGTTATTATTGAGGCAGGGAAATCTGCAAAAGGCAAAGGAGCGGGTTATTAGTGTCTGTTCTAACTATTGGACTAAACCATAAAACAGCACCCGTGGAAATACGCGAAAAATTATCATTTGCTGAGCATTCAATGCATGAAAACTTAACCCAGTTGCAATCAAACTTGGGTATAGAAGGCTCTGTAATACTATCAACATGTAACCGCACAGAAATATACACGGTGAGTAAAGATGAAGAACAGGGGTTAGATAGTATTGTTGAATTTTTATCCGTCAGATCAGGTGTTTCTAAAGAACATATTTTAAATTTTATCTATATTCAAACAGGACAAAAAGCAGTTGAACATCTTTTTAAAGTTACTTCTGGGCTTGATTCTATGTTAATAGGTGAAACACAAATTCTTGGCCAGGTACGTAGTGCCTATGAAATTGCATTAAAAGTCGGAAGTACAAATAGTGTTTTAAACACGCTTTTTCAGCAAGCTATTAATACAGGCAAGGCAGCACGGGCCCAAACTGGAATCGATCAACATGCAGTTTCAATTAGTTATGCGGCAGTTGAACTGGCAAAACAAGTTTTTAAAGACCTTACTGGACGTAAAGTTCTTGTCATTGGCGCCGGAAAAATGAGCGAGCTTACTACAAAACACCTTGTGAGCAACGGGGTTTCTGGTGTTATAGTTTCTAACCGTTCATTTGACAGGGCCGTAGAACTGGCCAGGCAATTCAATGGGATTGCAGTAAAATTTGATGAGTTATTTCAGCATATGGAAAAAGCTGATATTGTAATAAGCTGCACAGCCGCGACACATTATGTTGTACGTTATCATCAAGTGATGCAAGTTATGGACAAGCAGCCAGGTAAAAAATTAATGTTTATAGATATTGCAGTACCCAGGGATATACAACCAGACGTGCGTGAGATTGAAAATGTTACTGTTTATGATATAGATGCATTACAAAACGTGGTAGATAATAATATAAATGAAAGAAAACAAGCTGCAATTATGGCAGAAACTATTATTATAGAAAATGCTAAGAGTTTTATTGAATGGGAGAAAAACCAGTATGTCATCCCTACTATCACAGAATTAAAGCACAGGGGTGAGGAAATAAAACAAAAGGAATTGCGTAGAGCATACAATCGATTAGGAGAAATGACAGACCACCAGCGTAAAGTGGTAAGTTCTATGGCAAATTCTATTGTTAATCAATTACTGCATGATCCTGTTACATGTTTAAAATCTTATGCTTCAACAGAAAAAGGAGCTATATATACAGAAGCACTGCAAAATTTATTTAAATTAAACACAGCAAATAATGTGAAAGAGGATAAAGATAATGATATCAAGGCAAATTAATCTTAGGAGAAATTAAAATATAAAGTTACAGGGTGAAAGCAGAATACTACACACCCGCACTTTTATGACTAACATTTGTTTAAAATGTATCATTGTATAAATATTGTATAAATATTTGCATTGTTAAATTATTTATACAAAAAGATACTGGAGGCAAATAAATGCACAACAATATTGTCATAGGCACTCGTAAAAGTGAATTAGCTATGCAGCAAACCAGGTATGTATATGAACACTTGCAAAAATTAAACCCAGAATACAGTTTTGAAATAAAAGGAATGAAAACTACAGGTGACAATATACTGGATGTTGCTTTAGCCAAAATAGGAGATAAAAATCTTTTTACCAAAGAATTAGAACTGGCACTCGAAAATGAAGAATTAGACTTAGTTGTACATAGTATGAAAGACCTTTCTACTGAACTTCCTGAGGGATTAACAATAAGCGCTGTAACAGAGCGAGAATTTCCAGGTGATGTATTAATAGCACCGGAAGGAACTACTATAGATAATCTTCCAAACGGGGCAAGTATAGGAACCAGCAGTTTAAGAAGGCAAGCACAATTATTACGGTACCGTCCTGATTTAAAAATTGTAACCATCAGGGGAAATATACATACAAGAATACGCAAGCAAAGTGAACAAAATTTAGATGGTATTATTTTGGCTCATGCTGGTGTTTACCGCATGGGAATGGAAAATACTATTGCTCAAAAGATTCCTTATTCTATTTGTCTTCCAGCCGTAGGACAGGGAGCACTAGGGATAGAAACACGAGAAAATAACCCGTTTATAAACAACATTGTAAGAAAATTAAATCATTATGAATCCAGCTGTGCAATAAAAGCAGAAAGAGCACTTTTGAAAACTCTAGAAGGAGGGTGCCAGGCTCCTATAGGTACACTCGGCCAAGTTAGCGACAAAAACCTATATTTACAGGCATTAGTAGCCAGCCTTGACGGTAAAGATAATGTTTATCAGGATTTGGAAGGTCATGTGGATAAAGCAAATAATCTTGGAAAAGAATTAGCATATAAATTGCTGGCATCTGGAGCAAAAGAAATTTTGGATAAGGTTAAACAGGAGACTGATAATCATGAACAATAGTAAAGTTTTCTTAATTGGAGCTGGCCCGGGTGATCCCGGATTAATAACAGTAAAAGGTGCAGATTGTATTGAATATGCAGATACTATTATATATGACCGTCTTGTTTCCCCCCAATTATTGAAAAAAGCCGGTAAAAACGCAGAGTTTATATTTGCAGGCAAGGGCCCGGATCATCACGCTCTAAAACAGGCTGAAATTAACCGTATTCTAGTTGAAAAAGCTCAAGAAGGTAAAACTGTAGCAAGATTAAAAGGTGGAGACCCATTCGTTTTTGGAAGAGGAGGCGAAGAAGCCCAGGCATTGGCAGAAAATAATATCCCATTTGAAATAATACCGGGGGTAACTTCTGCCATAGCTGCTCCTGCGTATGCCGGAATTCCAGTTACTCACCGTGAATTTAATTCTAATCTCTCCATAATTACTGGAAACGAAGATCCTGATAAACAGGATTCTGCTATTAAATGGGAGCATATTGCACCAGGAAGCGGTACTTTAATTTTTTTAATGGGCATGGCTAACCTTCCTAATATAGCACACAAACTAATTAAACACGGTCGTGATCCTTTTACACCTGCAGCTTTAATTAGATGGGGTACTTATTCAAAACAAGAAACATTAACTGGAAACCTGGAGAATATTGCTCAACTAGCAGAGCAAAAGGAATTTAAGAATCCATCGGTTATAGTAGTGGGAGATGTTGTAAACCTGAGGGAGAAATTAATGTGGTTTGAAAAAAAGCCGCTGTTTAATAAAAAAATTATCGTAACTCGCACCAGGGAACAGGCTAGCATGCTTTCTAAAAAATTATCATGGTTAGGTGCAGAACCTGTAGAATTACCCACAATAAAAATTATTCCCCCGGAAGACTTTACACCATTAGATAAAGCTATTGAAAAAATACATTATTTTAAGTGGATAATTTTTACCAGTGTTAATGGTGTAAAAATATTTATGCAAAGATTTTATCATTTAAATAAAGATGTTCGAGATTTAAAAGATATCAAAATATGTGCTATTGGTCCTGCTACAGGAAAATTATTAAATGCTTACGGTTTAAAAGTAGATTTTGTTCCCAGCGAATTCAAGGCAGAACAAATAATCGAGGGTTTAAAAAATAAACTATACCCGGGAATTGAAATATTGCTGCCCAGGGCAGATATTGCCAGAAATATATTACCTGAATCATTAAAAGAATCAGGTGCAAATGTGACTGAAATTGCAGCATATAAAACAATTACTGAGAGCAGTAATACAGGAGCAATTTCTAAGATGCTGGAAAATAATGAGATAGATATTATCACCTTTACTAGTTCATCAACTGTGCGAAATTTTGCAACCATGTTTAATAATAAACGCTTACAAGAACTTTTGCAGGGTGTTCATATAGCGTGTATTGGGCCTATTACAGCTAATACCGCTATAGAATTAGGATTAGATGTTTCCATACAAGCCAGTGAGTATACTATTGATGGCCTAGTAGAAGAGATAATAACTACATTAAATAAAAATATGTTATAATATGCAAAAATATTTATTTATAAATTGAGGGATTATAAATGATAAATATTAGCAGGTTAATGTGCGGCATTCAGTATTATGGAGATACCTTGAGATATAGTAATACATCTGCCAATCAAAAGAATGGTACTTCAAAAGGTTTCGGTCCGGTAGTAGTTTGGAATATTACACGTACTTGCAATTTAAAATGTAAACACTGTTATTCTGATTCAGATAATATACGTTATGAAAATGAATTAACTACCAAACAAGCTTTTTCACTTATTGAAGAATTAGCAAACTTTAACGTGCCAGTAATACTTTTTTCAGGTGGAGAACCGTTATTAAGACCTGATTTTTTTGAATTGATAAATTATGCCATAAAAATGAATATACGAGTAACTGTTTCAACAAACGGCACACTCATTACCCCTGAAATTGCGTCAGATTTGCAAAAGGCAGGAGTATCATATGTAGGGATAAGTATTGATGGTATAGGCGAAAATAATGATCGTTTTAGGGGTAAGAAAGGTGCTTTTGATGCTGCATTAAAAGGTATACAGTACTGCAGAGAAAAACAGCAAAAAGTAGGTCTTCGATTTACTATTAATAAGCACAATTATAAAGAAATTGAGGATATATTTAAGTTAATCGAAGAAGAACATATACCAAGAGCGTGTTTTTATCATTTAGTATATTCCGGCAGGGGTAGTAAAATGATAGATGAAGATATATCACATGAAGAAACCAGGAATATACTTGATAAAATTATTGATTATACAAAATTTTCTTACTCAAAAGGTACATATAAAGAAATACTTACTGTAGATAACCACGCAGACGGGGTATACACATACTTAAAGTTGTTAAATAATGACCCCGACCAGGCAGAAAAGGCACTTGCGCTGCTTAAATTAAATGGCGGAAACCGTAGCGGCATAGCGATATCTCAAATTGATTGGCAGGGTAATGTGCATCCTGACCAATTCACTCAAAATTATTTACTAGGAAATGTTACACGGGAAAGTTTTTCAGATATATGGAGTAATTCCAAACATCCTGTGTTAAATGGATTAAGAAACCGCAAGATCCTTCTAAAAGGAAGATGCAGTCATTGCAAATGGCTTAATATTTGTAACGGTAATTTTAGAACCCGGGGAGAAGCATATCACGGGGATTTCTGGGCCCCAGATCCAGCTTGTTATCTTACAGATCAGGAAATAGGAATAAATTAATCACGGGAGGTGTTAACCCTGTCATATCCAATGACTCGCATGAGAAGACTTCGCAAAAGTTCTGTCTTGCGCAACTTGTTAAGAGAAAACAAACTGCAAGTAGAAGATTTGATTTTCCCTGTTTTTGTAACAACTGGAAGCGAAATCAAAAAACCTGTAAAATCGATGCCCGGAATATATAATTATTCTCTGGATGTATTATTAAAAGAATTGAAGACTGTGCAGAACTTAGGTATACATGGAATAATATTATTTGGAATTCCTGAAAACAAAGATGCATATGCTTCTGAAGCATATGCTGAAAATGGCATAATCCAAAAAGCCGCTGCAGCTATAAAAGAAAATTATCCTGGTCTACTTGTGATTACAGACGTATGTCTATGTGAATATACTGACCACGGGCACTGTGGACTGATAAAAGATAAAAATATACTTAATGACGAAACATTAACTATTTTGCAAAAAATTGCTGTATCCCATGCTCGCAGCGGTGCAGATATAGTAGCACCCTCGGATATGATGGATGGGCGGGTAGCTGCCATTAGAAAAGCCCTTGATAGAGAATATTATACAGACATACCCATAATGGCATATTCTGCAAAATACGCATCTGCTTTTTATGGTCCATTTAGAGAAGCAGCGGATTCTACGCCTCAATTTGGCGACCGAAAAACTTACCAGATGGATCCACCAAATTCCAGGGAAGCAATACGTGAAATAGAACTTGATATTAATGAAGGTGCAGACATTGTAATGATAAAACCATCAATCGCTTACATGGATATTATATCCAGGTCACGTGAATATTTTGATCATCCTTTAGCAGCATATAATGTAAGTGGAGAATATTCAATGATTAAAGCTGCATCAGCCCAGGGTTGGATTGATGAAAAAGCTGTTGTATTAGAATCTTTAACCGGTTTAAAAAGAGCAGGTGCAGATATAATAATTTCTTATCATGCAGTTGATGCTGCTCAATGGCTGCAAGAAATCTAAAAAACTTGCCCTTTCTAGGTGGAAAGGATTGATAATATGCTGGTATCATGGAATACGACAAATGCTTGCAATCTTTATTGCAAACATTGTTATCGTAATGCCGGTGAAACTGCTGATAAAGAACTAAATACTTCAGAAGCAAAAAATTTAATTAATGAAATAGTCAAATCAGGCTTTAAGATTATGATTTTCAGCGGCGGTGAGCCTTTGATGCGTAAAGATATTTACGAACTCGTGGAATACGCATCACAACAAGGTTTGCGCCCTGTCTTTGGGACCAATGGTACACTTATTACCACTGAAGTTGCTCAAAAATTAAAAGAAGTCGGCTCTAAAGGTATGGGAATAAGCCTGGACAGCACGGATAAATATAAACATGACGAGTTTCGCGGCGTTTCCGGTGCATGGGAAAAAGCCGTAAATGGTATGAGAGCCTGTCATGAAGTAGGTCTACCGTTTCAAATTCATACTACTGTTATGGATTGGAATTATAATGAAATTGAAAAGCTTACTGATTTTGCTGTTTCAGAAGGTGCAGTTGCACACCATGTTTTTTTTCTGGTACCCACAGGGAGAGCTGTTAATATCGAAGAAGAAAGCCTAAAGGCTACTCAATATGAAAGTTTACTTCATCGCTTGTTAGAAAAACAAAAGGAAGTTTCCATAGAAGTTAAACCTACATGCGCACCTCAATTCATGCGCATAGCCAGTCAAAAAAGTATAAAAATGCGATTTACCAGGGGCTGTATTGCAGGAATTTCATATTGTATAATAAACCCTGTTGGAGATGTTCAGCCCTGCGCATACCTTGATATACCAGCTGGGAACATAAGAGAAACAAGTTTTAGCAAAATATGGAATAATAGCGAGATATTTAAAAAACTTCGTTCTATGGAATATTCAGGAGGATGCGGATCCTGCCGGTATAAAGATATATGTGGAGGGTGCAGGGCCCGGGCATATTTTTACCATGGGGATTACATGGCGGAAGAACCCTGGTGTCTTTATCATGGCAGAAAGGGATATTGATATGGAAGTACATAATTTAGATAAAAAGATATTAGACATAATTCAAACTGATTTTCCACTTGTGCCTGAACCTTATAAAGAATTGGCATACAGGTTAAATACATCAGAAGAATTAATTATAGAAAGAATAAAACACTTGCAGCAGTCAAAAATTATAAGAAGGCTTGGTGGTATCTTTGATTCCCGTCAGGTAGGTTATACAGGAACACTAATAGCAATGAAGGTCCCCGGACATAAAATTAATAATGTTACCAGAGTAATAAATGAATATTCGGGCGTTACACACAATTACCTGCGAGATCATGAATATAATATGTGGTTTACACTTTTAGCAGAATCACAAGAAAAAATTAAACAAACTATCAAACAAATACAGGTAGAAACAGGAATAACCCAGATATTAAATCTTCCGGCAAGTAAAATATTTAAAATAAAAGTAAATTTTAATCTGCAGGGAGAGGAAAATGCTAAACGAGAGAGAGAAACAAATAATTAGGGAATTGCAAGAAGATTTGCCTTTAGTAAATAGGCCTTTTGAAAAAATCGCTCAAAAGCTTGGTATGGAAGAACAAGAATTAATTAATAAAATTAAAGAACTAAAAGAACAAGGCATTATGCGCAGGTTTGGAGCAGCAGTAAAACACCAGCATTTAGGCTATATTGCTAATGCTATGGTGGTATGGAAAATTCCGGAAAATGAAATTGTAACAGCAGGTGATTTAATGTCTGAATATCCAGAAATAAGCCACTGCTACCAGCGGCCAACTTATCCTGGTTGGCCATATAACTTGTTTACTGTACTTCACGGAAAAACTGAAGAAGAGTGTATAAACAAAGCTAAGCGTATATCTAAAGAAACAGGTTATTATAACTACAGGTGTTTATTCAGCACAAAAGAATTAAAAAAAAGCAGTATGAAATACTTTGTAGATTAGATTTTTAAACGGGGTGTTAATGTGAACATAAGCTTTAAAAATTCTGAAGAATATTATGCTAGGGCAAAAGAAATAATCCCTGGAGGTGTAAACAGCCCTGTAAGAGCTTTTAATTCTATCAAATTAGATCCAATTTTTATCGAGCGGGGAGAAGGTCCTTACTTATATGATGTAGACAAAAATAAATACATAGACTACGTTTGTTCGTGGGGCCCCCTTATTTTAGGGCATAGGCACCCTGAAGTTATTGAAGCGTTAACTGAATCCCTGCAAAAAGGTACAGGTTTCGGTGCCCCTACAGATTCAGAAACAAAATTAGTACAAGAAATTATAGATGCTGTTCCATCCATTGAAATGGCCCGGTTAGTGAGTTCTGGTACAGAAGCAACCATGAGTGCTCTTCGCCTAGCACGCGGATACACAGGAAGAAACAAAATTGTAAAATTTGAAGGATGTTATCACGGACATGTAGATTCTCTTCTAATTAAAGCCGGTTCCGGTGCGTTAACAAATGGTGTACCAACTAGCCCTGGTGTTCCATCCTCTATAGCAGAAGATACTATTGTTCTCACATATAATGATATTGAAAAATACAGGGAATTATTTTATAATCAAGGTTCTGAAATTGCAGCAGTAATAGTGGAACCCGTAGCAGGTAATATGGGAGTTATTCCTCCTGAACCTGGATTTTTAGAAAACCTTCGTAAGATCACACTACAATATGGTAGTATACTAATTTTCGATGAAGTTATGACAGGTTTCAGAGTTGCTTACGGAGGGGCACAAGAACTATATGGTATTGAGCCGGACTTAACATGTCTAGGAAAAATAATTGGCGGGGGATTACCTGTAGGTGCTTATGGTGGAAAGAAGAAAATCATGGAATACATATCACCATCTGGACCAGTGTATCAAGCAGGAACCCTTGCTGGAAATCCCATTACAGTTAAATCTGGATTAGCTACACTAAACGTTCTAAAAAGAAAGAATATTTACGAACAGTTAAACAAAAAAGCATCACGTCTAGCAAAAGGAATTCAAGATGCAGCTCAAGAATCAGAGTACAATATCTCAATTAACCGGGTAGGCTCCATGTTATGTACTTATTTTACAGACCAGCAGGTAATTGATTTCTCTTCTGCTAACAATTCCAATATACAGGCATTTTTAAATTATATTACCCTTATGCTTAAACAGGGCATATATATGGCCCCTTCCCAATTTGAAGCTGCGTTTATATCACTACAACATGATGAAGAACATATAGAAAAAACTGTAGCAGCTGCAAAAAAAGCTTTTAAAAAGTTAAAGAAATAATTATAATCATGCAAAAACTATATACACTAAAATTTTTTTATTGACAATATTATACCTTGATGATATAAATATTTATTGTATGTGAATTTAATAACGCTATTTTATTTTCATAGAAAACTATCTACTAATATAATGTAGTTACTTTAAAGGAGGCGAGTTTATTGAAGAACTTACGGGTTCCAGAGGCAACAGTAACAAGGTTATCTTTGTATTCTCGCTTCCTGGAACGCTTAGACAAAATGGGAGTCACTACAATTTCTTCCGGCGAAATTGCTGAAGGAGTAGGAGTAAGCCCAGCCCAGGTAAGAAAAGATCTTGCTTATTTTGGAGAATTTGGTACTCGAGGCGTAGGATATAATGTAAATGATTTAAAAAAATATACCTTAAAAATTTTAGGCCTTGATCATCCCTGGTCCTTAGTTTTAGTTGGAGCAGGAAATTTAGGATTTGCACTTTGCACATATAAAAGTTTTAATGTGCGAGGTTTTACTATAAAAGGAACTTTTGACAATGACCAGTCTAAAATAGGAAAAAACATTGGAGAATTAGAAGTTTTACCTATCGAAAGATTTGAAGAAAAAGTTAAAGAATATGATGCCAGAATTGGTATTATAGCAGTACCCCCTAAAGCTGCCCAGGAAATAGCAGACTTAATGGTAGATACAGGTCTAGAAGCAATACTAAATTTTGCTCCTGTAGCTTTGAATATACCGGACCACATAGAAATCAGAAATGTTGATTTATCAGTTAAACTGGAAGTGCTTACTTTTAACCTGGGCCTTCATACAAATAAATAACAAAACACAAGCTTTTAAATAAACAGCTAAAAGTTAATAAACAAAAAAAAGATAAACACTTGACAATATTTAATCTAAAAAATATAATAGAAACTGCTTTTTATTACGGGATGTAGCGCAGTTTGGCTAGCGCGCTTGCCTTGGGAGCAAGAAGTCGAGGGTTCGAATCCCTCCATCCCGACCATTTTCACAAAGGAGGAGTACCCAAGTGGCCAAAGGGAGCAGACTGTAAATCTGCCGGCTGTAGTCTTCGCAGGTTCGAATCCTGCCTCCTCCACCAGTATGTTGGGGCGTAGCCAAGCGGTAAGGCACCGGGTTTTGGTCCCGGGACTCGCAGGTTCGAATCCTGCCGCCTCAGCCAAAAAAACCCCGTGATAATTCACGGGGTTTTACTATTGACAAGTTTTTTGAACAGTACACATAATATTTGCTAATAAGAAAACATAAAATAGTTTATCAAGTACTGGGTCTTTGTATACCTGTCATTCTTTGATATTTTTTACTTTCTCCTGCTTTTCCCATATCCCACACAGGTTTATAACCGCGAGGAAAATTACGATTTTTCTCATGATTTTTTAAAAATCCTTGAACTCTTTTAGACACACTATTACCTCCTATTTATTTAGTTCATTTTATTTTTTCTAAAATTAATAAATTTAATTTAAAATAATGAAGTATTATTAGCAGGATTTTATCATAACTCGTAGAAAGATTATTTTGATAATTTTTTAAATTCAAGGGGGTAGTATTTTGGCTCAAGAAAAAAAGAAGAAAACACCTAAGTTCAATTTTGTTATTGACCCCGATAATTGTATGTCATGTGCAGCATGCGAAGTGGAATGTCGTTTTGGAGCAGTTTATATTGATGAGAATGTTAATTACGCGATTAGTCTTGAGAAGTGCAACCGTTGTGGTCGCTGTTACAGGGCCTGTCCAGTAGATGCAATAAGTAAAAATCCTAATCCTGATTATCAAGAAGCTAGCTAAAAATACAATAATCTTGTATCCGGGGTTTTTTACCCCGGATTTTTTCATGTATTTATAATATCACTTTATTGACAATATTATATGTAACATTTATAATAAGCAATGCAATTGATGTTAAAATAAAATACTCAATGCGGCAGTGGCGGAATTGGCAGACGCGTAAGATTCAGGTTCTTATGGGCGTAACGCCCGTGGAGGTTCAAATCCTCTCTGCCGCACCAAAACATAAAAAACCAGGGTTTGTAGTCATTAAGATTATAATTCCCTGTTTTTTTTTATTGTTCTCCAAAAAAAAATAAATTCTATATTTATATAGGGGGAATAATGTATATCCACACTGAAAAACTCTTTAACAATCTATAAATTACTGCCTAGAACAAACTGCAAGAAATGCAAACTCCCAACATGTCTGGCTTTTGCTGATGCAGTAATAAAAGGGGAAAAAAGTCTTTATGACTGCCCTTATCTGGATACTAAAATAAAAAAAGAAAAAACCGTTGATGTAGTTACTATTGACTATAATCAGCAGCAAATACAAAAGCACTTAAAAAAACTGGTAACTCAGATTGACTTCTTATACTCTGCTGAAAAATTAGGAGCAAAACAATACAATAATAAGCTGTACATAAAAATGCTGGGAAAAAATTTTATTATTGATAATAATGGTAATATTACATCTGATTGCCATATAAATCCATGGATAACCATACCTTTACTTAATTACAGTATATACAGCAAAGGGAGCGACATTTCCGGAGAACATATTTTATTCAGGGAAATGAAAAATGTATCAACCAGGCAAGATCTTTTTGAAAAAAAATGTATAAAACCTTTAAAACAAATAGCTGATAAAGATTTTACTTTTTTCAAAAATATCTTATGTATTTTAGGTGGTAAGCCATTTATAAATAATTTAATTCCTGGTACTTCATATGTTTTAAATTTACTACCGAAAATCCCGCTTTATATTAATTATCAACAACAGGATGATAATATTAAGTCCAAGTTAAATATTACTTTTGATAAAACTTCAGAAGAAAATCTGCAACCTGAACTAATTTATATACTTTGTCTTGGACTTGCTATAATGACTGAAAAAATAGCTTCGAAGCATTTTCTATAAAAAAAAAGTCCAGCTTAAGCTGGACGGGGAGAGATAGAACTCACCAAAGCGGAGCATTATTATTCTTAACTAAATATACAAGCGCTATACATTATAATATTATTTTTTTTATACAATAACATGTATATAAAATGTTATAATGTAACTGTAGTATTTTTTTATGCGTACGGGGGGGGGGAATAATTATGAAAGATTTTGCTCAAAAAATGTTTTTAGCAGGAATGGGAGCATTTGCTTTAACTAAAGATAAAGCAGAAGAAATTATTAGTGAAATGACAAAAAAGGGGCATATTGACAGAGATGAAGCACAATCTTTACTAAAGAACATGATCAATAAAGGGGAAGAAGAGAGAGAAGAATTAAAACAAACTGTAAAAAAAGAATTTGATAAATATTATAAAGAACTTAATTTAGTTACTTCAAAAGAATTAAATGAGATAAAAGAAAAAATTGCCGAGTTAGAGAAATCTATAAAACAGGAAAATAATCAAGATTAGTTGTACGTGGTATTTTGTAGGACATCCTTAAAAACATAATCATTAAACTATCACCTAAAATTATTATATTCAAATATTGTTTAATAGATACCCATGTATTACCAGTCTTTTCATTGATATAAATAAAACGATTTTATTAAAGAGTGTTTGCACTATTTTTGTTTCTGCCGGAAGGATTTTAATAATTTTCGTAGAACAGAACATAAATAGTAATCAAAATATTAAGAATTTATTGATAGCATGACTTATAATGGATATACTGAAAAAATTAACAAAAGATGTGTTAATTTTTGGCAATTTTATAATTACAACAAAATTAGTCTAAATGTTATGAATTAGGAGTGACAAAAATGAAAATTGCTATATCAGGTAAAGGCGGCGTTGGTAAAACAACTATTACATCTATACTGGCTAAACAGCTGGCAGAAAAACATTCAACTGTTTTTGCCATGGATGCAGACCCGGATGCCTGTCTTGCATCTGCTCTTGGAATCCCCGAGGAAAAAGCGCTAAACATAAAACCAGTGGTTGAAATGAGGGATTTAATAAGAAACAGAACTGGAGCCGGGTCTTTTTATGTATTAAATCCTAAACTTGATGATGCAGTAGAAGACTATTGTTATAAACACGGTAATATATGGTTTTTGCGTATGGGTGATGTTAAAAAAGGTGGTTCCGAATGCTACTGCAGAGAAAATACTTTTTTAAACGCTTTAGTATCATCTCTATTACTAGAGAGGGATGAAGCAGTTTTAATGGACATGGGGGCTGGTATAGAACATCTAACCAGGGGTACAGCCCGGGGTGTAGATTTAATACTTGTAGTAATAGAACCTAATAAGAACAGTATAAATACTGCTCATCGCGTTCAACAACTAGCAGAAGATTTATCAATAAAAAATGTAAAAGTTATTGCTAATAAAATTAATGGAGATAAACAGAAACAATTTATTGAAGATAACTTTAATGATAATGATATACTAGGCATTATTAAGTACAATGAAAATATTTGGGAAAGTTCCCTGGAATCATCATTACCAAACGAGTTAGGAGAAGATACGATAGAACAAATCAACAATATCTGCAGTAAAATAGAGGCTGAGATTAACAATAATGAAAAAAAATATTAATAAGCTAATTAGAGCACAAAACATCCAGCTTATGTAAAAAATTTTAATGTATATATTAAATAATACTTGCCGGACAAAAAATCCGGCTGATCATTATTTTTATATGCATAATATAAATAGAGAAAGGAGTATGGAGTATGGGTTTAACAGGATTAGAAATTTTTAAACAATTACCAAAAACAAACTGTAAAGAGTGTGGATTTCCTACGTGTTTAGCTTTTGCAATGGCTCTAGCTAGCGGCAAAGCTAACTTAGACAGTTGTCCTTACGTATCTGATCAAGCAAGGGAAGCTTTAGAATCTGCATCTGCACCTCCTATGGCTACGGTTACAATTGGTACTGGTGAACAAGAATTCACTATTGGTGGAGAGACAGTAGCTTTTCGCCACGACAAACGTTTTGAAAACATGACCGGTATTGCAATTTCTGTAGCAGACACTGATGGCACTGATGCTATAAAAGAAAAAGTAAATGAGGTTAATAAACTATTATTTGATCGAGTAGGTATGATCCAAAATGTAAATCTAGTAGCTGTTAATAATAAATCTGGAGATGCCGAAAAATTCGTTGAAGCTGTAAAGGCTGTAAAAGAATCATCTAAGTTTGCTATTGCATTAATCACAGAAGATCCGGCAGTTGCTGAAAAAGCACTTGAAGTATGTGCTTCTGACAAACCACTGCTTTATGCTGCTACAAATGATAATTATGAAACAATGACTGAATTAGCTAAAAAGAGCGAGGTTGTACTTGGTGTAAAAGGTACTGACCTCAACAATCTTTCTGAATTAGTAGAGAAGATTCAAGAACTTGGTTACAAGCAGTTAGTTATTGACACTGGTGCACGCGAGTTAAGCCAGGTATTAGCTGATCAAACACAAATACGCCGCCAAGCTCTCAGGAAAGTTCGTTCCCTTGGATATCCTGCTTTTACAATGGTATGCGATGATGATCCAATACAAGCAGTTGCTGATGCTAGTGTGTATATTTCTAAATACGCAGGCATTATTGTCTTCCCATCTGCAGACCCAGCAGAGATATTACCTTTAATCACTTTGCGTCTTAATATATATACTGACCCGCAGAAACCAATTGCAGTAGAAGCAAAAATACATGAAGTCGGAGAACCGGATGAAAATTCACCCGTATTTATTACAACTAACTTCTCCCTGACTTTCTTCTGTGTACAGGGTGATATTGAAGCAGCTAGGGCAACTGGCTATATACTCCCCGTAGATACCGACGGGACATCTGTTTTAACTGCCTGGGCATCAGGGAACTTAACACCTGAAAATATTAATGAATCACTTCAATCAACTGGTATAATGGATAAAGTTAACCACAAAAAAATAATAATACCAGGTGGCGTTGCAGTATTAAGCGGTAAGCTTGAGGATGTAACAGGTTTAGAAATCATGGTTGGTCCTCGTGAATCCTCTGGTTTACCTACTTTCTTAAAACAACGTTGGAATGCTTAAGACGTAAGTATAATACAGGTTATTATTCTAGAATTTGCAGAATTAATTGTATGCAATACAAATAAAAGGAAGTGTACAAATGGCTTTTAACATATCTATAGCTGGAAAAGGCGGTACTGGAAAAACAACAATGTCATCATTAATTATAAGACAATTAATAAAATATAAAAAGAAACCTATTTTAGCTGTTGATGCAGATGCAAACGCCAATCTAAATGAAGCTTTAGGCATGGAAATAGAAGACACAATATCAGATGCATTAAACAGCCTGTATAATGTTAGAGATGTAACTATGCCCGGCGGCATGACTAAGGATAAATACATGCAGTACCGCATTCACCAGGCTTTATCAGAAGGTGACGAAGTAGATTTACTTGTCATGGGCGGGCCAGAAGGATCAGGTTGTTATTGTTATGCAAACAACTTGCTGCGCGGCTTTATGTCTGAGTTAAGTCAAAATTACAATTACATGGTTATGGATAATGAGGCTGGTTTAGAACATCTAAGCAGGAGAACCACTCAAAATGTAGATGTTTTATTTGTTACCAGTGATGCCAGCGCCAGGGGAATAAGGTCAGCTGGGCGTGTAAAAGAATTGGTAGATAAGCTTAAACTAGACATAAAAGAAATTTTCCTAGTAGTAACTAAAGTTGAAGAAAATTCACTACAATCTTTACAACCAGAGATTGAACGTACAGGGTTAAAACTAGCTGGTGAAATTCCTCTGGACAATCAAGTATATGAATATGACTTAAACAGTAAACCCTTATTTGATTTACCCGAAGATTCCAAAGTAGCAACTGCAATTACAAACATACTTAAAAACTCGGGAATCTTGTAAAATATAATATTTAATATACAGAAAGGAGCGGAAATAATGGCCGTTAATATAGCAAAAGAAAAATGGACCAGCAAAGTTAGTGAGATGGTTATCGGTACTGAACCTAACGCGGTTAAAGTAGGTGGGGAAGCTACATTACCATTCTTACACTTTGAAGGCGAAATCCCTAATAGGCCTGCAATGGCACTTGAAGTTAATGATATGGAACCAACAGACTGGCCTGAAACTGTAACAAAACCTTTTAAAGGTGTATTATCCGATCCGGTTGCATGGGCAAAGAAAAATGTTGAATATGGGGCTGACTTGATTGCCTTAAATTTAGTTAGTGCTGACCCTGAAAATAAAGATGCTAGCGGCGAAGAATGTGCTGAAACTGCAAAAGCCGTAGCTGAAGCAGTTGATGTACCTCTAATTATTCTAGGGTGCGGTGTTGAAGAAAAAGACTCTGAAATTATTCCTGCTGTTGGTGAAGCTTTAAGCGGTCAAAATCACCTTCTTGGCTTGGCTACTGAAAATAATTACAAGAGACTTGCTGCTACTGCCATGGTGCATGGTCACAATGTAATCGCATCCAGTCCTCTAGACATTAACCTGGCAAAACAGCTAAATATTTTAATAACTGAAATGAATCTCGGTGCTGATAAAATTGCTATTGATCCACTTGTAGGCGCATTAGGATACGGTTTAGAATATGCTTATTCAATCATGGAACGCTCACGTTTAGGTGCTTTGATGGGTGATAAAATGTTATCACAACCTATTATTTCTTTTGTAGGACCTGAAGCCTGGAAAGCAAAAGAGTCAAAAAGCCCAATTGATGAAAACCCTGCGTGGGGAGAATTAGAAAAACGTGCTATACTCTGGGAAGTCTCAACAGCAGTAGCATTTGCCCAGGGAGGCAGTTCCTTGTTTGTACTTCGCCATCCTGAGTCTGTTAAACAATTAAAAACTCATTTTGAAAAGCTTATGGTAAGTAATAAATACTAAAAACTAAGGGGGTAAAAAAATGATCCTAATTGGAGAGCGTATTAATGGGATGTTCAATGATATCAAAGAAGCTATCAAGAACAAAGACCCTGAACCAATTAAACAGCACGCAATTAAGCAAGAAGAATCTGGCGCTGGCTATCTGGATGTTAACACTGGTCCAACTGTAGACAAAGAAAACCAACCAGCAGTAATGGAATGGTTAATACAGGTTGCTCAAGAAGTAAGTAAACTACCGTGCTGTATTGATACTACAAACCTTAATGCAATTGAAGCAGGATTAAAAGTGCATAAAGGAAAAGCATTAATCAATTCAACTACTGCAGATCAGGCTAAAATGGATATCTTTTTACCACTAGCTGCTAAATATGAAGCTGGAATAATAGGCCTTACCATGAATGAGAGAGGTGTACCTAAAACATCTGCAGACCGCATTGCATTAGCTATGGAACTTGTAGTTAATTGTGATATGCAAGGAATTCCTACTGATGATCTCTTTTTGGATCCATTAATCTTACCTTGTAATGTTGCTCAAGAACATGCCCCCGAAGTTCTAGAAACATTACAACAAATAAAAACCTTATCAGACCCTGCACCAAAGTCTACCATAGGTTTAAGTAATGTTTCTCAAAGTTGTGTAAACCGTAATCTTATTAACAGAACTTACCTCATAATGGCCATAGCTTCCGGCCTTGATTCAGCTATTGTTGACGTTTATGATTCTTCCCTCGTTGAGGAAGTAGCAGCTACCAAGATTTTGAAAAATGAAGATATATATTGTGATTCCTTTGTAAAGACATATATACAAAGCTAAAAAAATTTCAAAAGGGCAGTTTCCATTTGTTTATGGTTCTGCCCTTTTGTTTTAAATTTTGCAAATTTTAAAACAATTGACAGCCTAAAAGAGAAATATTATACTAATTCCAAGGTGTTGAGTATTTTTATGGCTCATTTCATCAGCTTTTATTGTTAAATTTGTTATAATATTAATAAAATTAATATTATAATTTATTTTTTGATAAAAAATAAATTATAATATCGTTCAGTTTTGACTACTTAACACCGGTTCAGGAGGACGGATGTGATACAAGATGAGTAACAAAAAAAATGTTGGTGCTGTATTAGTCGTTGGAGGTGGCATAGCTGGCATACAAGCATCACTTGATTTAGCCGATTTGGGTTATTATGTATATTTAATTGAAAAATCAACTGCCATTGGTGGCGAAATGGCCAGATTAGATAAAACCTTCCCAACAAATGATTGCTCAATGTGTATCTTGTCTCCCAAACTTGTTGGTTGTGGAAGACACTTAAACATAGAAAACCACACAGGTACAGAAATAAAAAGCTTAAAAGGAATTGCTGGTAATTACAAAGTCCTTTTGCACAAACATGCTAGATATATTGACACAGAAAAATGTACTGGGTGTGGTGAATGTTCCAATGTATGTCCTGTTGAACTACCTTGCCAATTTAACTGCGGGCTTGATAAAAGAAAAGCAGTTTACAAGCTTTATGCTCAAGCCATGCCTGCTGCTTACGCAATTGAAAAAAATGGCTTTTCACCTTGCAGAGCAGCTTGTCCAGCCGGAGTTAATGTGCAAGGTTATGTGCAGTTAGTAAAAAATGGAAAATATAAAGAAGCATGGCGTTTAATATATGAGGATAATCCCCTACCGGCAATCTGCGGTAGAATATGTACTCGACCTTGTGAATCCCATTGTTATCGGGGAAAAATTGATAGTCCTGTAAGCATACGGGAACTTAAAAAATTTGCTGCTGATTTTTGTTATAAAAAGCCAGATGAACTTCCACTTCCTCAAGTTCCGCAAAATAAAAGTAAAAAAGTTGCTGTTATCGGCTCTGGCCCTGCGGGCTTATCTGCTGCTTACCAGTTAATAAAATCTGGTTATGATATTACAGTATTTGAAGCAATGTCTGAACCAGGTGGAATGCTCAGGGTTGTAATACCGGAATATAGGTTGCCTAAAAATATTCTAGATTTTGAAATAAGCTTGCTACAAAAAATTGGTGTAAAAATAGAAACAAACTGCAGGCTGGGACAAGATTTTACTCTTAATAGTCTGAAAAAACAAGGATATGAGGCTATATTCTTAGCTATAGGAGCGCAGAAAAGTGTATCTCTCAATCTCCCGGGTGAGAAATTACAAGGGGTACAATCAGGCATAGAACTTCTTAAAAAAATAAACACTGGTAAAAACCCTGAAATAGGTCAGCGCGTTGCAGTTATTGGTGGAGGCAATACTGCCATGGATGCAGCAAGAACAGCACTAAGAGTAGGGGCTAGCGAGGTAACAATTGTTTACCGTCGTTCTGAAGATGAAATTACTGCAGAACAAGAAGAAATAAGACAGGCTAAAGAAGAAGGTGTCCAATTTAAGATGTTAACATCCCCTCAGAAAATAATGGGAAACAGTGGGGAAGTTAATGGTCTTAAATGTGTTTATAATGATTTAGGAGAGCCCGATTCTAGCGGCAGGCGGCGACCTATACCTATAGAAGGAACTGATTTTGAACTTGATCTGGATAGTGTAATAATAGCAGTGGGCCAAAACCCTGAATTAAACGGTGTAGAACCATATTTGGAAGTATCAAAAAAAGGTACTGTTAAAGTTAACAATAGTACTATGAATACTGGTGCAGAAGGCGTTTTTGCGGCAGGTGACGTTGTTACTGGACCTGCCAATGTGATTGAAGCTATAGGAGCAGGGAAAAAAGCAGCAGCAAACATTGATTGTTACCTGCAAAATAAGATTAACAAAAATAAAATAAATAGTAATGCAGAAGATAATGTTGTAGATTTTCCTAATCATGAGTCTGGAAATACAGGTATTTCACGTTTAGAACCAGAAGAAATTAAAGCAGAAAAACGTATCAATAATTTTTCGGAAATTTCTTTAGGCTTTTCAGAAGAAGATGCACGTAAAGAAGCAGAACGTTGTCTTAATTGTGCAATATGCTCTGAATGCGGGCAATGCGTTGAAGCATGTATGTCTAAAGCTATTAACCATGATATGCAAGATGAGGAAATAGAATTAAATGTGGGGTCAATTATTATAAGTACCGGCTGTGAAACTTATGATCCTACTAATTTAGAATATCTAGGTTACAATAGGCATGCCAACGTGCTTACTAGTATAGAATTTGAACGTGTTTTAAGTGCATCAGGACCATATGGAGGATACATCCAAAGACCCTCAGATGGCAAAGAACCTAAAAAAATTGCCTGGTTACAATGTGTTGGTTCTCGTAACCATCGAGAAAACCAAGGTTATTGCTCTTCAGTATGCTGTATGTATGCTATAAAAGAAGCAGTAATAGCTAAAGAACATTGCAGTTATCCTTTACATACAACAATTTTTTATATGGATATGCGTACTTATGGTAAAGAATTTGAACAATATTATGAAAAAGCAAAAAATGAGTTAAAAGTAAATTTTGTAAGGTCTAGAATATATTCTATATCTGAGCTTCCAGATAAGGATAACAATCTTTTCATAAGATACGCCGATGAACATGGAAATATATGTAACGAAGAGTTTGATCTAGTAATACTTTCAGTAGGTTTAAAACCATCTTCTGACACCGTAGATATTGCCAGAAAGATGGATTTGAATTTAAACAAATATAATTTTATTGAACCAAAACAACTTACCGGTGTTAACACAAATAAAGATGGTATCTATGTTGCTGGTACATTAAGCGGTCCTAAAGATATTCCAGAAACTGTTATGCAAGCAAGCGCTGCAGCAGCAGATTCTGCTTCATTACTAGCTAATGTTCGTGGTACAATGGTAAAAGAAAAAGCCTTTCCGCCCGAAAAAGATATAGCTGGAGATATTATACGTATAGGTGTATTTGTTTGCCACTGTGGTATTAATATCGGTGGCACAGTTGATGTTCCTGAAGTAGTTAACTATGTAAAGAATATAAATAGTGTAGCGTACGCTACTGATAAACTATACACATGTTCCCAAGACGCAACAGATCAAATAAAAGAAGCAATCCAGGAATATAACTTAAACAGGGTTGTTGTAGCTTCTTGCACTCCCAGAACGCATGAACCTCTATTTCAAGAAACAATTAAAGAAGCAGGACTTAATCCTAACCTTTTTGAAATGGCTAATATTAGGGACCAATGCTCATGGGTGCACATGAACAATCCAGTGGAAGCAACTAAAAAAGCGAAAGATTTAGTTGCTATGGCAGTTGCTAAATCAAAACTATTGGAGCCTATTCAGTCTTCTGAAGTTGAAATAAATCACAATGTATTGGTTATTGGTGGAGGCATTGCGGGATTAAATAGTGCCCTTAACCTGGCAGAACAAGGATATAAAGTAAACATTGTAGAAAAAGAAAAACAGTTAGGGGGAATAGCTAAACGCATAAATTATGGTATAAAGGGAGAAGATGTACAATCTTATTTATCCGGCTTAATCAAAGATATATATAACAATTCTTTAGTTACAGTTTTTACTGAGTCTGAGATTAAAGATGCTAGCGGATTTGTAGGTAATTATACAACAACTTTAACTACAGGCGAAGAAATAAGCCACGGGGTAACAATAATTGCCACAGGAGCCAATGAATATAAACCATCCGAATATTTATACGGACAAAACAACAGGGTAATGACGTTGTTAGAATTAGAAGAAGCAATGGCTAGTAACGATGTTAAGATTAATAACGCAGAAAATTATGTTTTTATACAGTGTGTAGGCTCTAGAGATGACAAGAGGCCTTATTGCAGCCGCATTTGCTGCACTAAGTCTATAAATACAGCACTTAAAATTAAAAAAAGTAAACCTGAAGCAAATATATATATCCTTTACAGGGATATAAGAACTTACAGCTTCCTTGAAGATAAATACAGAGAAGCAAGACAAAAAGGTGTTATATTTATTCGCTACAATAATGCTGATAAGCCCGTAGTTGAAAATTCAGGTAGCACTCTCAAGGTTACAATTACTGATCACGTACTAGATATTCCAATTGTCATAAGTGCTGATATTATTGGACTTGCATCAGCAATTGTTCCACCTGAAGAAAATAATAATAAACTTAGCCAACTTTACAAAGTACCTTTGAATCAAGATAACTTTTTCTTAGAAGCCCATATGAAACTACGCCCTGTTGATTCCAGTGCAGACGGTGTATTTATGGCCGGATTAGCACATGGACCTAAAAATTTAGAAGAAAATATTGCTCAAGCTAAAGCTGCTGCAGGCAGGGCCGGTACCATTTTAACCCAGGACACTATCTCTATAGAAGGAAAGTGTGCTGTTGTAGATAAACAAAAATGTGTTGGATGTAGAACTTGTGAGTCAGTATGCCCGGCACATGCAGTGCAACTAGATGAACAACAAAAAGTAGCTGTAGTAAACGAGGCACTCTGTAAAGGCTGCGGGGTATGTGCCTCATCTTGTAGGTGTGGAGCAATAAATATAAAAGGTTGGACTGACGAACAAATCGCAGCCATGGTAAATGCACTATAGCAACTGGGGAGGGAAACTTATGGAAAAAGAACCAAAGATAGTAGCATTTCTATGCAACTGGTGTAGTTATGCTGGCGCCGACCTTGCAGGGGTTAGTAGATTACAATATCCTCCAAACGTTCGAGTTATAAGAGTACCGTGTTCAGGAAGAATAAATCCCCTATTTATAATTAACGCTTTGCGTAACGGTGCCGACGCCGTACTCACTTCAGGCTGTCATCCCGGTGACTGCCATTACGCAACTGGTAATCTAGTAGCTCGTAGGAAGTTTGCTTTACTAAAAAACTTAATGGATTATATCGGAGTTGAAGATGAAAGAGTAAGTTTCAGCTGGGTATCTGCCTCTGAAGGAACTCGATTTGCCGAAGTAATCAACAAAGTAACAGAGAGAGCTAAGAAGGTAGGCCCCAATAACGGGTTATTTAATAAGGAATCGGGGTGTGGCGGATGCAATCAATAACAACTGCAGTTCAAAACTCAGCTAAAAAGTTATTAGAAGAAAATAAAGTTGATGTGGTAATTGGTTTCAAAAAAGGTACCATACCTCTTCGCAGTACTCCAGTATTTATACGTGATTCAAATGATGCAGACAAGCTGGAATGGAACTATTATTGCGAAAACAATCTTGCTAACTACCTTCGTAACAAAGATCAAAAAATTGGTGTAGTAGTAAAAGGTTGCGATTCCAGATCTATTGTAGCATTAATGAAAGAAAATCAATTAACCAGAGACAATTTATATCTAATTGGAGTACCTTGCAGCGGTATGATTGACAGGAAGAAAGTAAATAGGATAATTGGCGACAAGGAAATCTTAGAGACTAATTGCAACGAAGATTCTTTGATAATTAAAACTAAAGATTCTGAACAGACAATTAAATTGAATGAGGTTATGCACAATTCTTGCTTAAAATGTAATCACAAAAATCCTGTCATTTACGATGAAATGGTAGCAGAACCAGTATCAGAAAACTCGAATACTGATTTCTCTGAAATCAAAGAATTTGAAGAAAAGCCAGCAGAAGAAAGGAAAAATTTCTTCATAGAAGAACTCAGTAAGTGTATTCGCTGTTATGCTTGTAGAAATTCTTGTCCCATGTGTTACTGTCAAGAATGCTTCGTGGACTCTACCAATCCTGAATGGATCGGTAAAAGTGCTGAAAATGTACAAGATAATTTGTTTTTCCAGGCTGTTCGAGTATTTCATTTAGCGGGACGCTGCGTAGACTGTGGTGCTTGTGAACGTGCATGTCCAATGGATATTAATTTAGGACTTTTAACACGTAAACTGTATAAAGATACAACAGAAATGTTTAACACAGAAGCTGGCGCCAATTTGGAAGATGCACCCGCGCTTTCAACTTATAACATGGATGATCCACAACCCTTTTTATTGAAGGAATGAGGTGAAATAAAATCATGATATTGACAAAAAAAGATGTTCCTAACTTTTTAGACAGCCTGAAAAATAATTATCAAGTTTTTGCTCCGGTTAAACAAGATCATTATACAGAGTTTAAAGAAATAGAAAACGGAGCAGATGCTGTATTGGATTACAGTAATACTAAGACTCCTCCAAAGAAAATTTTATTCCCACAATCAGAAAAACTTTATTGTTATAAAGTTGAGGAAAATGGTGTACAAATGGAGGAAAAGGCTGATGAGCAGCAAAAAGTAATTTTTGGTATCCGCCCGTGTGATGCAAAAAGTTTTACTATACTTGATAAAGTATTCGATAATAATAAGTATCAAGATCCTTATTATTTGAACAGGCGTAAAAATACTATATTGGTGGGAATAGGTTGTAATGCTCCTGAATCCACCTGTTTTTGTACTTCATTAGGTGGCGGGCCCTTTGATACCACTGGTTTAGATTTACTTTTAGTTGATATTGGTGATTGTTACCTAGTTGAAGTAATATCTGAAAAAGGTAAGAACATGTTGACTTCCTGCAAAGAAGCAGGGGAAGAAGATAAGAAAAAGGCATCTCAAGTAAAAGAGAATGCAACTCTTACCACTTCAATTAATATAGAAGGTATAAAAGAAAAACTTGATAATAACTTCTATAATGAAATCTGGGACTATATTTCTGAAAAATGCATAGGATGTGGTTCCTGTACATTCTCATGTCCTACCTGTCATTGTTTTGACATAGTTGATGAAACTGCAGATTCAGGCGGATGTCGCATACGTAACTGGGATTCCTGCATGTTTCCCTTGTTCACCTTACATGGATCGGGTCACAATCCGCGCCCGAGCAATAAAGAACGTTTTCGCAACCGTATTATGCACAAATTTAATTACTTTGTAGAAACAAATGATATTACTGCTTGTGTAGGATGCGGTAGGTGTATAAAAAATTGCCCTGTAAATATGGATATTCGCGAAATTTTAGAAGAAATTCAGGGGTTGGAAGCGAGGTCGGTTAGTTAATGAATAATCCATATCTACCCATACCAATGAAATTGATTAAGAACTTCAGGGAAACAGATGATAAGTTAGTTAATTCATTTACTTTGGAGTTTATAAATGAAGAAGACAAAAAGAACTTCACCTATACCCCTGGACAATTTGCTGAATTAAGTGTATTCGGGAAAGGTGAATCGCCGTTTGGTATTGCGTCATCCCCGACAGAACCTGGTATATTAAAATTCTCAGTAGCTAAAGTAGGTAAAGTTACTACGTCTCTTCATTTAACTGAAGAAGGAACCACTTTAGGAGTCCGTGGCCCCTTGGGAAACAGTTTTCCTATTGAGAAATTAAAAGGCAAAAATATTGTCTTAATAAGCGGGGGATTTGCTTTTACTACCCTGCGATCACTTGCAACATATATTCTTAATGAAAATAATCGGGGAGATTTCGGCAACCTTACGATTATTTACGGTGCTAGAACTCCAGGTCTCCTGTTATACAAAGAAGAACTGGCAGAATGGGATAAACGCTCTGACATTGATTTGCATAAAACTATTGACAAACCTGCTGAAGGATGGGACGGTAAAGTAGGTTTTGTACCTCAAGTAACAGAAGAAGTTGCTCCTAGTCCAGAAAATACTTATGCAATAGTATGTGGACCACCCATTATGATCAAGTTTACTATGCCTGCTCTTGAAAAATTAGGTTTCAAATCTGACCAAATTATAATGTCTTTAGAAAACAGGATGAAATGCGGTATAGGAATGTGTGGAAGGTGCAATGTAGGAAGCAAATATGTATGTAAAGATGGTCCTGTCTTTACAAGAGCTCAACTGTTGGAAATGCCCAACGAATACTAAAATATATTAAAAAAGAAATAATACACCTTTCTTTTGTGCTGGACTCTAGATGAGAGGATGTGATCTAATGAGCGCTAACAAGGTTGGTGCTGTGTTGGTAGTAGGGGGAGGGATCGCTGGTATACAGGCAACCCTTGACCTGGTCGAATCTGGATACTATGTATATCTTGTAGAGCAGTCCTCAACTATTGGGGGCAACATGTCTAAACTGGACAAAGCATTTCCAACAGACAACAGCTCTATGAGTATTTTAGCTCCAAAGCTTGTTGAATTTGGGAGCATCTCTAGTATTCAATATTTTACCAATACCCAGATATCTGAAGTTGCTGGTGAAGCAGGAGACTTTAAAGTAAAGTTAAGTCAGACTCCAAATACTGCAGATACAAAGGTATGTACAAATTATGTAACTCCTGTAGAATTGCCTAATGCAGGACAAGATATTTCAGGTGACGATAATGGTAAATCAGGTGATTTTGAAGTAAATGTAGGAGCCGTAATATTATGCCCGGGTGGAGAAACATTTGAAGCTGATCAAATTGAATATTTAGGGTATAATAAATATCCAAATGTAGTAACAAGCATTGAATTTGAACGCATTTTAAGAACATCTGACAAGCAATCTGTTATAAGGCCATCTGATAATAAAAAAGTCAACAAAATTGCATGGATACAATGCGTAGGATCAAGAAATATACGTGATGAAAAACATTATTGTTCTTGCGTATGTTGCATGTATGCAATAAAAGAAGCAGTATGTGCTAAACAATACAGTGATGATGAAGTAGATACATCCATTTTCTACATGGATATGCGTACTTATGGTAAAGATTTTGAAAAATATTACGAAGAAGCACGTGATGATCACGGTGTTAATTTCATACGTTCTAGAATATATGCCATAGAAGAAACAAAGGATGGAAGTAACAACCTGTTAATTAGATATGGTGACGATAAAGGTGAAATTCATCACGAAGAATTTGATATGGTTGTACTATCCGTTGGATTTAAACCTTCTGATTCAGCTGTTCAACTCGGCAACAATCTGGGAATAAAACTTAATGACTTTAATTTTGCAGAAACAACTCCATTCACTTCTGTAAATACATCTAAACCTGGAATTTATGTTGCAGGGATCTTTGGTGGACCTAAAGATATACCTGAAACTGTCATTGAAGCAAGTGCAGCCGCAGGAGCATCTGAAGAGTTGTTAAGTGATGTGCGTGGAACAATGATTCAAGAAAAAACTTATCCTCCAGAAAAGGACGTTAGTGGCGAAGAACCACGTATAGGCGTTTTTGTATGCAACTGTGGTAACAATATTGGTGGAGTTGTAAATGTTCCTAAGGTAGTAGAATCAGCAAAAGCATTACCTTATGTAGTCTATTCTCAAGAATTTTTATATACTTGTTCTCAAGACAGTCAAGAAATCATTAAACAGAAAATTGAAGAGCATTCTCTTAATAGGATAATTATTGCTTCTTGTTCTCCGCGTAAACTTAAATATTACTTCCAGGAAACTATAAGAGAAGCAGGTTTAAACCGTTATTTATTTGAAATGGTAAATATCCGTGATCAGTGTTCATTTGTACACATGAATGAACCTGAAAAAGCAACTGAAAAGGCAAAAGACCTAGTAAAATTATCTGTAAATAAGGCAGGAAATATAGAATCTTTAAATGAAGCACCGGTAAATATAAACCCCAAGGCATTAGTTATAGGTGGCGGAGTATCTGGCATGACCAATGCTTTAAACCTTGCTAAACAAGGTTATCAAGCTCATATTGTTGAAAAAAGTGATCGACTAGGCGGTAATGCTCGCAGAATTTCAACAGATTTTAATAATCAAGATGTTCAATCTTATCTCAACCAATTAGTTGATGAAGTTAATTCTAATACAAATATACAAGTAACTACACAAGCCTCAGTAAGTAAAGTAGATGGATATGTTGGCAACTTTGTAACAACTCTTAGCAATAATGAAAAGATTGAACACGGGGTAATTACAATAGCAATTGGTGGACATGAATATAAACCAAACGAATATCTTTACAATGAGCATAATGCCGTATTAACCCAATTAGAGCTTGAAGAAGAAATTACTGCAAATAATACACGTGTAAAAAATGCTAAAAACATAGTACTAATTCAGTGTGTCGGTTCCAGGGAACCTGACAGGCGTTATTGTAGCCGTATATGCTGTAATAAGTCTGTTAAAATGGCATTGCAACTTCAAGAAATGAATCCTGATGCAAATATTTATATTCTTTACAGAGACATGAGGACTTACGGGTTTAATGAAGAAAATTATCGTAAAGCTCGTAAACAAGGCGTTATTTTTATACGTTACGAAGTTGACAACAAACCTCAAGTTCAAACAGATGGAAAAGACTTAAAAGTTACTGCAGTTGATCACATACTCGGAGAAAATATTACAATTGATGCAGATATTGTTGGTTTAGCTGCAGCTATACTTCCCCCCGAAGACGGTATAAAGTTGAACCAGATATTTAATTTATCTTTAAGTGATGAGGGTTTCTACCGTGAATGTCCTTTCCGCGGTTCCTGGGGTTTTTCACACAAAGAAATGCGCCCTGTAGACTTTGCATCTGAAGGAATATTTGTAGCAGGCTTAGCTCAAGGACCAAAATCTATAGATGAAAGTATTGCACAAGCAAAAGCAACAGCCAGCAGAGAAGCCACGATTTTAAATAAAAACTCAGCAAAATCATCTGGCATCATCGCTGTAGTACAAAGAGAAAAGTGTGCAGCATGTTATACATGCGCGCGGTTATGCCCGTTTAATGCACCTAGAATAATTAACTACGCAGCAGAAATTGAACCTATACTCTGCCAGGGTTGTGGTATTTGCGCAGCTGAATGTCCTAATAAGGCTATTATATTACAAAATTATAGTGATGTAATATTTACAAATATGGTAGATGAACTCTATAGGGAGGTGCATTAACTTGGATAATTTTGAACCAAAAATTGTAGCTTTTTGTTGCCATTACTCTGCATATTCAGCAGATTTAGCTGGTTCCATGCGCCTTCAGTATCCTCCTAATGTGCGGATAATAGAACTTCCTTGTTCCGGAACTATTGACCACAAAGTATTGCTGTCTGCTGTTGAAGATGGAGCTGACGGTATATTCGTAGCTGGTTGCATGGAAGGAGATTGTCACTTTACAAGGGGAAATTATCGAGCTAAAAAACGAGTAGAAAAAGTTAAAGAAATACTTGATGAAATTGGTTTTGGATCAGACAGACTGGAAATGTACAATGTATCTGCAGACAATGGAACACGCTTTGCTGAAATTGCTAATGAAATGACAGAACGCATACGCAGTTTAGGTCCTAGTCCTTTTAATAAGAAAGAAGGTGACAAAAATTGATAGTAGCTGAACAAAAACCAATCAAAACCATAGCGGATTTAATTGAAGATAGTAATAAAGTATTATTAGTTGGATGTTCTGCATGTGTAGCTGTATGCCTGGCTGGTGGAGAAAAAGAAACTGAAGTCCTGGCAAGTGCATTGCGTATTAAGCGCAAACAAGAAGGAAAACCACTAGAAACAGTAACTAAAATGGTAACTCGTCAATGTGACCCTGAATATATTGCAACTCTTGATGATAGTGTAGAAGATGTAGATACAATTATTTCTTTAGGTTGCGGTGTAGGTGTACAATATCTAGCAGAGCGGTTTTACAACAAATGGGTAATTCCTGCACTGGATACTAAATTTGCAGGTGGTTCGATTGAGCATGGTCAGTGGGAAGAACGTTGTGGACTTTGTGGTGATTGCATTTTACATCGAACAGGTGGTATATGCCCCATAATTCGCTGTTCTAAAAGTTTATTAAATGGACCTTGCGGTGGTTCACAGGATGGTAAATGCGAAATTAATAAAGATGTACCATGTGCATGGCATCTTATTTACGAGCGTATGAAATCACTTGGAAAGCTTGATAAGTTACTAGAAATCCAACCTCCAAAAGACTGGTCTAGATCACGGGACGGGGGTCCGCGAAAAGTAACTAGGGAGGATGTGTTTATAGATTGAATACAAATAGTCATTTAGAAAAAGTATTTAATAGTGGTGAATTTGTTGTATCTGCTGAGATTGGCCCCCCAAAACATGCGTCCGCAGAAGGTATGCATCATTATGCAGATGTACTAAGAGATTATGTAGATGCTGCAAATATAACTGACAACCAAACAGCAGTCGTAAGAATATCCAGCATAGCAGGTGGAGTACACCTTAATAACAAAAATGTTTGTCCTATAATTCAAATGACCTGTCGCGACAGAAACAGGATTGCAATGCAAGCTGACTTGCTGGGTGCATACAGCTTGGGTATAAATACTATACTGTGCTTATCTGGTGACCATCAAATTTTTGGTAACCACCCAACAAGCAAAAATGTTTATGATATTGATTCTATGCACCTTATTCAAACAGTCCGCAAAATGAGAGACGAAAAACAATTTATGTGTGGAGAAGAAATTAAAAATCAAGAACCACGCTTCTTTGTTGGTGCTGTAGCTAACCCATTTGGTGATCCATTTGAATTTAGAGTAGATAGATTAGAGAAAAAAGTTGAAGCTGGTGCAGAATTTATCCAGACTCAATGCATCTTTGATATGGAACGTTTTGAACGTTACATGGAAGAAGTATGCAGGCGCGGTATTGATGAAAGGGTACACATTATGGCTGGTATAACACCGCTTAAAAGCTGGAAAGCTGCCAGGTACATTGGTAATAATGTGGGCGGAATGATTGTACCTGACGAAATTGTAGAACGCCTTAAAGGTGCGGAAGATCAAAAGGCAGAAGGATTAAATATTGCAGTTGAACAAATCAATCATGTTAAAAAGATAAAAGGTGTACATGGTGTTCATATAATGGCCATTGCATGGGAAGAAAAAGTTCCAGAAATTGTTGAACGCTGTGGCCTATATCCAAGACCTAAATTTGATTAATTATAAATAAGGAGAAGCTTAACAGCTTCTCCTTATTTAATAAAGTTTAACCGTTATACAATATTACTTGACAATGCTTTGAAATAACTTTAATATATACGAGTAAGGTTTTCACATCTATAGAGTCCAGTCAAAATCCCCAGATTTAGTGCTGGGATTTTTTTAACTTTAGAAAACTGAAAATTAATAAATAAATGAATCTTGCAAGTTTTAATAATCAGGCCTACCAGTGGAGTTGCTAGAATTATGCAAAATGAAAATTGAATAAGTTTTAAAATTTTACGATTTAACTAATTTATATATAAGTTTTGGCGCCCGCTGAACAAAACTACATTAAACCCAAAACATGAAGGTTGGACAACCCAGCCCCTGGTACCATAAAATAGTATTATTACTTCATGTAGGGGCGATATTATGGAATTAGAAAATTTTAATAAAACAGTAAAACAATACAAACAGGGTAATCTAACTGCCTCATTTACTACCGAATTAATCACCATGGGTACTACATCTATACCTAACCTGTTACTAAGATCTTACAAAAAACTGGATATTACTGATCAAGAAATGATGATATTCCTTCAGCTTTTGAGGTTAAGAACAGAAGAAAAAATTATTAATCCAACTCCCGAATATTTATCTCAATATTTAACTAGTTCATTTGAAGAAATAAATAACTCTCTAAACAACATGTTAGAAAATGAGATTATTTCATACAATCAATATTATGACGAAGAATTAGATGAAATAATTACCGGGTATGACTTAGAACCATTAATGGAGAAATTATCAGAAATCTGGGCCTGCAGCAAAATGCACGAAATTGAACGCACAAGATGTTTACTAGATAATCAATCCTCGAAAGATTCTACAACACATGTACCCGATAATTTATACCATACATTTGAAAAAGAATTTGGTAGACCTCTTTCGCCTATGGAAATAGCACAAATAAAAAGTTGGGTAAAAAATATCAAGCAAGAAGAGATAATACTTGAGGCATTAAAACGAGCAGTACTAATAGGCAAACTTAATTTTAAATATATTGACAGTATACTACAAGAATGGTCAAGAAATAATTTATATACCTTACAGGATATAGAAAATTACGACCATCAATTTCACAGTAAAAAATCAACAAGCAAAAAGTCAAAAAACAAAACTTCACAAAACCATAATGACAAAAGAAAGGAATTTATGAAAACTCTATATATGGGGTAGATATTTATATGTCAGAATATATATGCAACATATGCAAAGACAGGGGAGTAATAATCCAGGGAAATACTGCTGTCCCCTGCAGTTGTCAGAAGAAAAAAGCTATATATAATTGTTTTAAAAATTCGCGCTTACCAAATGCCTTAACAGATAATACTTTTAATAATTTTAATCTTAAATATTACTCAAAAGAAAAACACGATAATATTAAAAATGTATCATATTTACAACTAGCAGAATATGCTTACCAGGCATCTCAAAATTTTGTTCATAAATTTTTAAATAATGAAGAAGTAGAAGGTATTTTATTTACAGGACAAATTGGAAGTGGTAAAACGTTTTTAGCTTGTTGCATAGCAAATTATTTATTAAACAAAGAAAAAACAGTTCTATTTATGGTAGTACCAGATTTACTCGATATGCTAAGAGCTACTTACACTTCGCAAAAAGGTGATATAACTTATACAGAACAAGATTTGCTTTGCACAGCAAGAGGGGTTCCACTGTTAATTCTTGATGATCTAGGAGTGCATAACTATACCGAGTGGACTAAAAATAAAATTTATTCTATTATAAATTACAGGTTAAACAATAACTTACCTACTATAATTACAACCAACATCAGCCTGGAAGATTTAGAAGAATACCTGGGGGAAAGAACTACATCACGCATATTACAAATGTGCAAGCCCTACAGGTTACTAGTAGATATAGACATTAGATTCCTAAAAAGAAAAGATATATTAAGCAAATAAAAAAATTACTCCAGTCAAAAAAACGGAGTAATTTTTTTATAAACGTAGTAGTAAATATATGGTAAATAAGTAAAATTCTTTATACATTTTTATTTAAGAAATAGTATAAAATAATGAACGCGAAAGGAGGACATTATGTCTAAAAAATTATGTATTATTTGCTTATCCTTATTTTTAATTTTAATGCATGTCAACAATACCTTCTTTAATTCTAAAGAAGCGTATGGCAATACAGCAGCCCTAAATAACATTGAATTACAGTACACAATAAAACATGGTAATACACTTTCAGGAATTGCTGCTAAATTTAACATATCCTTATCACAGCTTATTAAGAGAAATAAATTAAATAGTACTATTATATACCCCGGACAAGTATTAATTATTCCCAACCAGTTAAAATTATCATCAAGGTCAAAGATCTCTAGAGAAGACTTATCCTTACTTTCTAAAGCTATTTATGCAGAATCCAGGGGCGAATCATTTAAAGGACAAGTTGCTGTTGGAGCAGTAATTTTAAACCGTGTTCAAGATAAGCATTTTCCATCTACAATTACAAAAGTCATAATGCAAAGAAACAAACATATTGCTCAATTCACACCGGTATCTAACGGTACCATAAATCTTAATCCTAATAAAACAGCAATTAAAGCAGCTATAAGTGCATTGAATGGTAAAGATCCTACTAACGGTGCATTATTCTTTTATAATCCCAAAATCAGTACTGATCAGTGGATAACTACACTCCCTGTGATAACTAGAATTGGCAATCATGTATTTGCAACAAGTGCCTAAGAGATGAGATATGAATGATTTCATCTCTTTTCTACTTTTTTACCAGTTCTGACACCAATTATAAAAATATTCACTTGTGCAACATATAATCCGGTCATATTTTCAAGCTGTTCTTTTACCACAGTTTGCACATTTTTACACAAGCAATCCATTTTTAGTCCATGTTGTAACACCAAATTCAAGTATATATTTATACCGTCAGCAACACGCTTCAAATGTATTCCTTTTGTACAGTACACTCCTTTTACCTGCTCAGCGCTAATTTTAGAAATACTACTTAATGCATGCTGGGAAATTGTAAGTTTTCCGTAATATGTAAAAGTAGGACGTACAACAGATTGTTCAAGCCAATTATGTTGAGAATCACTTTTTTCTAATTTACTTTTACGACGCAGAAAAACTTGTAAAGGATCAACCAGTGTTTCCGGTAGACTTTTTTTTACTTCCATAGTTGGAGCAGGTATGACATGTTTACTATATTGACTGCGTATAGATCGTGCCTTTCTGATTTCTTTAATAGACGCAAAATCTTCAATGTATAAAAACTCCACAATAGGGTCTAAATCTAACCTTGAGGCTATTTTTTTAGCCATTCCATTAGATGTACTTAAAATAAGTACACTTTTTACGTTAAGAAACTTTATTTTCTTTTTTACTTGTTCCGCTTGTTCATCAGACATAAAAAGAGCTGTTTTTATAGCCCCGATTCTGGTCGACTGTATCTTAGAAGAAATTCCCGCAATAATCCTATTGTCTTTTATTAAAAGACCATCATCAACAATAACCTCGGCACCAATTTTATGTGCGACAAAATTAGCCCGGTGACTTTTTCCAGTTCCGCTTGGACCGATAAATGAAAACACTTTCAATAAAACCACTCTCCCTAACAAAGTGGTATTCCACATTTCTTCACTGAATCCTTTAACAATTGTTATACATATTAGGGATTTTTTCCAATCATACACAAATTAAAACAATAAAATAATCAAATTATTTGAAGGAAACTTTAAAAAAATTAAGAATAAGATCATAAGGTTCTCATATAGGAGAGAAAAATATGGAAAACATAACCATACAACTTTTAAAAAAAGAGTTCGACATTACAGGTACAGACATAAAAATACTACTAAAAAACTCTAAACAGTTAACAAGAAATGAACGACGTCATTATTTTCAAAATATCAAACTCAGAGAAAAAGAATATAAAAAATATCTTCAAAAATTTTTTTCTTTTTGTAGCAGTGAAGAAAAAGAAGATTTACACGATAAATTATTAGAAAACTTACTCTATCGTGGGGGAGAACCGTGCATAGCGGACAAAATTATGATGGATGCAGTTGGTAGGATAGAAACTTATCGATGCCTAAGGGAAAAAGCAGAAAATAGAGGGATAAAATTAAATGCACTAACAAACTTTGGGGGTATTGGATTAGTAATATCACTCATAGGAATTATTACTGCTGCTATTTTATATTTTTTCATCGAATAAAGGTAACATTCGTTGTTTTGTTATCAATAACAGTTTTTCCTAGCAGGGTAACATAATATCTACGCTAACTAATATTTTTCAACTAATCAATTTTTACTTAAAGATTCTGACTTTATTTTATTACTATCTCTAAATCAAAATAAGAGGGGTTAAATTAACCCCTCTTATTTACGAAATTCTATATATCCAATTCATACCGTTATTATTATCCCAGTTTCCAACATGATCTTTAAAACAAAAGTTTAATTGGTTTTCTTCCATCTGCAATGATTGTTCCCAGCCTGTAGATATAAGTTGCATAGGTAATTCCTTTATATTTTCCCAGTTATTAACATCTCCAAATCCAGCATAAAGTAAAACATTTTCTGCACCCGAGTTGTGCAATAACCCATCATAACGTATTTTTACCATTGTGCCATCTTCAGACATAGGTTTAACCTTTACCCCTTGTATAGGAGCGGAAAAATTATAAGGTTGTAATGTATTCAAATGATGCACCTCCTAAATATTTTAATGTTAAACATTAATAGTTTGAACATTTTAACTTGTAATATTACTTACCAAAATAATGAAAAATAACGAAAGAGATCTATACTTGACTTTATTTTATTAATCAGGCATAATAAAATAAGCGTATTTCGGGATGTAGCTCAGCTTGGCTAGAGCGCTCGGTTCGGGACCGAGAGGATCGCAGGTTCGAATCCTGTCATCCCGACCATTAAATAAACCCGCGAGACTTGTTGTACCAAGTTTTCGCGGGTTTTTATAGTTTAAGGAGAGCCAGACAATTAGTTCCGTATGTATCCTTATAAACACTTGAATTTCCTTGACTTTGCAGACAAAGTGCAGATCGTATGCAGACAAAATACAAACAAAAAAGTTTTAAACTTTTAACAACAATGCCTATTGGCCTTGTTGTCTTTTTTTATAACGATCTAGATAGGAAAAGGGGAGAACAGCATGAAAAATCCAGCGTTTGGTAAATATACAATCAATGATGACCCAGCTGACCATAGTAGGTTTAAGGAAGCAGTGGATAAGCGAAGTAACGTTGAAATGTCAGTTATTAATTCAGATACAGATGGTTCTCCTGGTGGAAGTAAAAATTTTAAAACTAAAAAGTTGCCAGATGGCAGCAGTAGGATTGAAGTTAAAGACGATAAGCATAGTGTAATTTGGACAAGCCCGCCTGGGCCATGTATGGGTAATAATTGGGAACAGCTATGCGATGGTTTATACCCCTGTTGTTCTCCTTATTAGGCCGTTTCAGAACAAGAAACAGAAAAAGGTTATCAACCATCTGGTTGTAAAAGTTATTATAAATGCAAGAAACGGTGGAAAAAGGAAATATTGAAAAAGCCCGCTCCCTAAAGAAAAAGGCTTTTAGATGAATATTGTTTAGCAAGAAGCTAAAAAATTAATTACAATTAAATAATGGTGTCGGAGGAGGGAATTGGGCAAAAACCCTTACAACTGAAATGCATGTGGATGTGTAGTTTTCCGCTTTAAAGATAATTATTTTCATTGTCTCTTAAAAAACCTTTGGTCTTTAGACTGTGGGTTAAAAAGGGATAATTTTTTTGTTGACAGTTGCGAATTTTATTTTAGCAGTACTAGTAAAGTTTTGATGGATATGATAAGTAGATTTAGGTATAGCCTGATGGTATTAATATAAAAAACAATATATTTTTCAAGCAATAATATCGTCTATATAGACAAGAAAATCGGTGTTATAAACAATTATTGGAGGTCAATCCGTAGAGAGGATTTAAATAATTACAAGTATTATATAAATATAACCATAATATGTCGATAGGTAGTAAATAATGTCAATGCTAAAGGAGTTAATATAAGGGCATTGAAGTATAAAAAGTCAATATTGATAGACGGAGGAGATCATCTTGGACAATATGCCCTTTTGTGCTGTTATTTTACAATCTATGCCCGAGTGTTATATTTTCTCCTGGCTGGGACTGCAATTGATTAACATTAGCCCCGACTGGAAAAGGTTATTGTTAGCTTCAATAATATTTGGCATAATTTCTTATTGGGTTCGAGGGCTATTTATTCCATTTGGAGTACACATTTTAATTCAAACAGTGTTCCTGGTAATTATTTTTAAGTTGCTTTTAAAATTGTCAGTTTATCAATCTTTATCGGCTTCTCTAATTGCCAACACTACAGTTGCCGTTTTTGAAGCAGTATTTATTCCTTCAATAATGGCCGTAACGGGTTTAAATTTAGATACGATAATATCTAGTGATTTATTAAGAATAATTATTCCTGTTCCTCATATGATAATTGCCTTAATTTTGATAGTTATACTTAAAAAAAACGATCTCTATATAGTTGACTTAGAAAAGGATTTCTCTGCAAAGGGGTAACAAAAGGTGTGGAATGTAAAAAAACAAACACTGGTTGCCGGTCTTGTATTGTGGATGGGTTACACTTAGTTAGACAGTAAAATTAAGGTCTGGTAGACTTAACTAATAAGTTAAAAAGGAGACTCTATCATGACCAAAAGAAAAAGACGGACATATACGAAAGAATTTAAGCACCAAATGGTCCAATTATACCTAAATGGCAAGTCAAGGGATGAAATAATTAAGGAATACGAACTCACTGCCTCTGCCTTTGATAAATGGGTTAAACAAAGCCAAAATAGTGGTTCATTTAAAGAAAAGGATAACCGAACCCTAGAAGAAGCCGAGTTAATCAAGCTTAGAAAAGAAAATAAGCAACTAGCAATGGAAAATGATATTTTAAAGCAAGCCGCGCTGATAATAGGACGAAAGTAAATGTGATCCGAAATAATAGACACAAATACTCGATATCAGCAATGTGCGGCGTCCTACAATTACCACGCAGTACATATTATTATGAGTCAGAAATTCAATATTCAAATGAAGAAGAACTGACAGCATTAGTTGTTCAAATCTTTCACGATAGCCGTCAGAACTACGGCACACGAAAGATTAAAGTTGAACTCAAGAAAAAGGACTGGTTCGTCTCTAGAAGGCGAATCGGGCAAATCATGAAGGAACAAGGTCTGGTTTCTAAATACACCGTTGCTCAATATAAACCATCTAAAAGCAGTTGTAATGAGTCTAACCAGGCTAACGAGTTAAATCGTGAATTTCAGCAAGATGAAGAACTAGAAGTTGTTGTCAGTGACCTAACCTATGTTCGTGTCAACCAAAACTGGCATTATATCTGTGTGATTGTTGACCTTTTTAATCGTGAGATCATTGGTCATAGTTCTGGACCCAAAAAAGATGCGCAGCTTGTTTACCGGGCCTTCTCATCTATTGAACAGAACTTAAACAAAATTAAAATGTTTCATACAGACCGAGGCAATGAATTCAAAAACAAGCTGATTGATGACGCTCTTGAAACGTTTGATATTCAACGTTCATTGAGTTTAAAGGGTACCCCTTACGACAACGCTGTAGCAGAAGCTATGTTTAAGGTTATCAAGACCGAATTTGTTAAAGGCACTCATTTTGAAAGCCAAGAAGAACTGAATTTAGAATTATTTGATTATGTTCACTGGTTTAATCATATTCGCATACACGGAACACTAGGATATTTGAGCCCTATGGAATTCAAGTCTATGCACCTTAAAAAAATTGTCTAGTTTAGTGTTGACAATCCAGTTGCAAGCGGTGGTACTTTTTATGTTCAAATATATGACTATACAGATAATCAAGAAATTTACTATAATGAATTAGCAAATGTGATAAGGACATTGGGGACAAAAGAGTTTGATGATGAATTTATAGTATCTACCACTGAGACCTTAGAACCTGGTCATCAATATGGATTTAATTTTGGGACAATTGCAGCTACAACCTGCCAAGATGCGCAAGAAGGTGCTGATGCGCGTCTATGTGATTGGGAAAATGATCAATGGGAACCATCAGCTGGAGGCTATGGAATGTATATGTCAAACGTATCAATTGAATGGCAATAGTGATTTCAAAGCAGTATGGTACGACTTAAAATGAGTCTTTAATTGCTTTTGCAAGCCCTAAACCTACCTCAGGTAGGTTTAGGGCTTGATTAATATAAGTAAAGGTAGTTATTATACTGTGTTATACCATCAGTACCATAAAAAGAGTGATAATTAAGATTGTGCTATAACCAATGACAAGTACAAGAAATATTAATATAAATGATAAAAGAATACGTTTTCCTAGTTCACTGCTCTTTAGCCAGTTTAAAAAAGACTTATTAATGTTATTCTTTTTTTTATAAACTTCATATATGAGCCAAATAACCAAGAATAAGGTGCCTAATTGTGATAAGACCATACTAAAAACAGAAATTAAATTATAAATTGTCATACCTCCCTTCTATAAATAATTATAATATGGTATAAATACTAGTTAAATCACCTTTTTGTTTTTTTAAAACTTTTTTTAAGTAAAAAATATTGTATGAAAAAAAGTAGAATCTTGTCTCGCTAAGTTTGTTTTCCTGGTTTAAATATTATTAAATGGTAGTTTGTCGTCTTATAAATTGGACTAGTATTAGTAACTAACTACTACTATTTAGTAGTAATGATAGTTGTTGTGTTAACAGTTCTTCTAAGATGCCTTATACGAATTAAAACCCCTATATATACCTAGTATAGATATATATAGCCCCCTGCTAAGGGGGTATTTTTTGTTCGTATAAGTAAAAGGTGGGGTACAGGTGAAAATTTTAGATTCTTTCAAGTTATATTTAGAGGGGCAAGCTTTTTCATATCGGAGTATTTATATTTATATATCTACTGTGCGTCGTTTTATAAATTGGGCAGAAAGTATTTATGGAGAATTTGATATTACTGCTGTAACACCATTAGATATTGCAGATTACCGGAGGTCCCTGGTAGATAAAGAAAGGAAACCTGCAACAATAAATCACGCTCTAGATATACTATCAAGTTTTTTCTCCTGGGCTGTTACTCAGGGAATTATCCAATACGATCCTACAGCTGATGTAAAGAGAATGCATGAGCAGAAAAATGCGCCGCGCTGGTTGGCTCGTAAAGAGTTAGGAACCTTTGTAAGAACAGTGCAGAAATATGGTAAATCTCGTGATATGGTTATGGTTATGCTGCTTTTACATGCTGGTTTGCGTATTTCAGAAGCAGTATCATTAAAAATTGATGATTTGGTATTGAAAGAACGATCCGGGATAGTGAAAGTTTATGGAAAAGGTGATAAATATCGCCAGGTACCTTTAAATATTACTGTTCGCCGAGCAATTAAAAACTATTTAATAGATTTAGAAGGAAAATGGTTATTTCCGGGACGGGAAGGTAATCATATGACAACCAGAAATGCTGAAAAAATCTTACTTAAATTTAGCTATTTTGCTGGAATTGATGTTACCCCGCATAAGTTACGCCATACCTTCGGAAAAATGCTTATAGATAGGGGGGAGAGCCTGGACCGGGTAGCTGCATTAATGGGACACAGTAATTTAAATACAACTGCTAAATATACGAAACCATGTATACAGGACCTGGAGAAAGCAGTAGAAAGGTTGGCATGGGAATAATTTTATTAAATTTTAGTCGCTCTTTTTATTGAGAGCGGCTTTTTATTTTGAAGAGAGTTATTAAGGAGGTAATAAAAGATTGATAAAAAGATTAAAACGCTGCAACAAAAATCCTCCAGCAATACTGACGTTTTTACAATGCAGTCAAACTGATAATAATTTACAGCCCGTAATTAACGCTGGAATACCAGAAATTACACCTGATCAAGTATTAACATTTATTACTGGAATAGTAACGCAATTTTATGATTTTGCAGCAGAGCTATCACCACAGGTAACACTGTTCATTTTTATAATAGGGGGGATTGTAGGGATATTTTTAAATGAAGCCAAAAAAGCAGTGCTTTGGGCAATCATAGGTATGCTTCTTATATTATGGGGCCCGCAGGTAATTAGCCTATTAAGTAATTTTACAATAAGGTAGTCAGGGGGGGGTATCTTGAAATACAGTAAGGTTGTACTTGTATTAATTTTTATTTGTCTTGTTACAGTAATTTTTCCTGAAATATCTCTTGCAGTTGAGAATCCAGATATAACTGCTGGATTAGAGCAGGTAGATGCTAATACCCTTGCCAACAAAATTCTTAAAATTGCTCTTGGTGTAGGTGCTTTATCTGGTGTAGTAGCAGCAACAATCCTTATACTTCTAGGGTTTAAACTTAAAACAGGAAATGAACGTACCAGGTCTGATACTAAAGAACATATTATGTATGTATTTATTGGACTTGGATTAACAGGGTTAGCTGTTTTAATTGTAGGATTTTTTTCATTCCTTATTAAGGGAGCTGGAGCTTAAGAATGAGAGAATACCAGGTACCTTTTTCCACGCGTGAAGAAGAACCATTTATTTTTGGACTTAAAATCAGAGAAATGCTCTGGCTGGGAGGAGGCTTTTTTATTGGTCTAATTACAGCAGTTTCAGTATTTTTTATTATAGGAACTGAACTACAAAACCTTATTATATGTCTGCCAGCTATTATCCCTTTTACGGCCGCTGGTCTGTACCTATCTAAAAAGAAAGTAAAAGAAGATGATGGGGCTACCAGGTCTGGTAAAAGTTATATACAGTAAAAGGTATAACAGCCAGGTCTATGGCACACGAAATATGGACAGTAATTATAGACCCTGAAGGAGAATACAGATCGGGCCGGTAACACAAGGAATGGGAAATATAAATGCCAGTGGTTTTTATAATAATAAAAGTAATTTCGCCGGAAGTAGTACTGAAGGGACTTGGGGTAACCAGTCTTCTACTATGATGGGGCAATCAACTAACAGTACGACAAGCATCAATTCAAGTAATGTGTCAGGTGCTGGAGGGCAGGTGAGTGAAGGGGGGAAAATAAATGGTGGCTATCAGATCAATGAGCATAGACTTGAAAGTTCACAAAATGGTCAGCGCAACATGAATGCCATTATAAATGCATCTGGCCAGGCTGGGGATAAAGCTTCCGGTGTAATGTCAAAGGTCGGGGCTGCGTCATCTTTTCCAATTCCGGAAGTGCACCGATTGTAGCCGGTATGTATGGAGTAGCAGGTAAAGCTGCCGGAAGTTTAACTGCTACTCCATATAATTTCGGGAAGGAAATCAAAAACCGTAAACAAAACGGACAGAATTTCTGGCAGGCAATGCAGGACATTACTGGAACAAATAGCAGGGTAGCGGCCACAACTCAGGCAACCACAGTACTTGCCATGTCGCCTTTAGGTAGCAAAGCTGCTGGAATGGGGAAACAGGCAACAGGGCGTGCGTTAAATACTAATATGGAAGGTGGAAAAACATTAAATAATGCTTTAGATTGAATATAAAGGTAATAAAGCGTAGTAATTAGATTAGAACCTACTACGTACCCTTGCATGAATATTATTGTTGAGGATAATTCAAAAGTATTAGAAATACTGTCAGTTACTGTTTGGGGTTGTACCTACAATAGGTATTTTCTGCTTATTTATGTTATTCGGAAATAAGCTATCATCACCAATTTTTGTAATCATATAAGCAGTTGAGGCACCGAATAGAATATTCTCAAAGTAATTTATCCATGGTGTTACTGGTTTTTTACTTCGAATTTTTAAACCTAAATTTGAAACTAATCCTGCTATTCCAACCCAAGTTAAGCTGCCTATACCTGCTCCTTTAGTAATAGCATAGTCCTTGCCAGTAATAGAAAGGGCATAAGTAATAAAAGTTCCCGTTATTCCTGCATTAACAAAATTAGCTAACAACGATAGTGTTTGTCCAGCTGGAGTTTTAGCAGCTTTTTTAGTCAAAAAAATTTTTGAAGAAGATAATCCATAAGGCACATCGGTTATTCTATATTTGTAAAATAAGGCATCTGAAACTTGAAAGGGTATGGAAGTTACTATTCCACTAGTTGTACCCGCAATAATACGGTCATTTATTTTTTTCATTTGTAATTATCCTCCAGGTTCGAAAGTGTTAAAATTAGTTTTATCAAGAGTGGACCACCCTAAGAGGGTGAACACGGGCCAATATCCAATAGCACCTTCGATAATTTGTGATCCACCAATCCCTGCTAGTGTTGATTTTGCCATGGTGATCAACGAAAAAGAGTAGGGAGCGTTATTAAAGAAACGCCTAATAATATACAAAAGATTGATCTTTTGGGCGACATTCTTTTTTATATATAATTTTTCTGTTATTATGAACCACCGCCTCATTAATCGCATTTACATAAATAACAATAAAGATTTAGTTTTATGGCTTTTTAAAATAATAACAGTTTTATTATAAATCAAAGTTAATATACTTATGTATTATATAGAGATGGAAATCCTCCTTATAAAGAGTTGGGTTTGTCAAATATTTATAGTATTAGCGTCACAGTTTAGGTGAATTATTCATTACTTTGCGCCTTTCCTTTTTCTAGGAAGGCTTTTTTTATGTGGGGTAGATATGAATACTGAAAAAATAGAGAAAGATGCTGTTGATAAGTCAAAAAAAATTATTAAATTATTATCTTATCTATTATTGAAGGTACTCAAACCATTTCTACCGTACATTGCAATAATTTTGATTATACTTAAAAAACAGCCGGCAAATTGCACAAAATAAATGGCAGAGGTTGGAGAATTGGCTAATCGAAACATATGAGCTAGAAAAGGACAACAGCATAGCAATGACAAGGAGTGCAGTTTGGGAGGCCGGAAATAGTTATATTTAGGCGAGCAGAAAATGTTATCTGGCCGTTTCCCGGTTGTTATCGAATATCATCTCCTTTCGACCCCAGGTTCCACCCAATATTAAGGAAATGGAAAGACCATGAAGGTATAGATATTGCTGCTCCTGCAGGCAAAATTGTTGTATCAATTTCTTCAGGAATAGTAACTCATACTGGCTGGATTGATGGTTATGGGAAAACTGTTATTGTAAAAGATAATCGGCACCGTTATTTATTTGCACATTTATCATCTATAGCTGTAGATGAAGGTGAATCAGTAAGTCCAAATAAGAATGTTGGTAAGATTGATATAACAGGGAGAACTAATGGCCCTCACTTACATTTTGGTATTTATGATTTATGTAGAGAAAGCTGGATAGATCCAATGCTTATACTTCAAGGGAAAAGGGGGGAGGTAAGGTTTTGAATGTTATGGTAGCTACTAGTATTGAAGCTTTAGATATTAAGTTGCTTAAATTGTTACCTGAACTAGTATTGAATTGGCCGGTAATTGTTATAACCGTAATATATTAGAAAATATCATAAAAGAAACCGGTGCTGATACAGTCATATTGTCACCTGTTTTAAGTGGAGATTATGATTTTGTATCACTGGTTTGCTCAGTTGTAACCAGTAAAATAAACTTAACAATTTTCAGCAAATAACAATGAACACTATTTACCATAAAGCACCTTTTTCGGTATGATTGAGCTGGAAATAATCAATCATACGGGGAGAGGTATATGAAACAAATAGAAAGGTTGCAAATGTACTTAAAAATTCAAGAATTAAAAAGATTGAATTTGAAAATTTCTCAAATCGCAAGGCATGTTGGAGTTAGTAGAAACACCGTCTACAAATATATTGATATGACACCAGAAGAATTTCAGCAATCCCTGGAGAGGCGAGGAACTAGAAAGAAAAAACTCGATGATTATCAAGATAAAATACTAGGTTAGCTAAAAAAATTCCCAGACTTATCCGCAGCCCAGGTTTGTGATTGGCTACAAGAACAACACACTGAATTTGGTGTTTGCGAAAGAACCGTGGGTAACTTAGTTAAACCAGTTAAGAAAGGAGTATGCCATACCGAAAATCGCCTATATAAGAGAGTATGAAGCCATCCCTGACCCGCCTATGGGGTACCAGGTACAAGTCGATTTTAGTGAAGAAAAACTTAAAGACCCTAATGGAAAATTACACAAGTTGTGGTTTATTGCCTTCGTGCTTTCTAACTCCCGGCAAAAATACGTAGAGTGGTTGGACCGGCCATTTACCACGACAGATTTAATAAGAATGCATGAAAATTGTTTTCGATACTACGATGGTATGCCAGTGGAATTTGTGTATGACCAGGATCACCTCGTACTGGTAAGTGAAAATAGTGGTGACCTAATATATACCTACGAATTCGCATCCTACCAGCATCAAAGGGATTTTAAAATTTATATGTGTAGGAAAAGTGATCCGGAGAGTAAGGGACGCATTGAAAACGTAGTTGGTTATGTTAAGAAAAATTTTGCTAAATACCGTCCTTATTCCAACCTGGACAAGCTTAACGAACAGTGCTTGGATTGACTAAAGAGCACGGGAAACGGCAAGATGCATAACGCCACAAAAAAAATACCGGCCGAAGTAAGAATACCGGCAGCTTCTGAGATCCGCAGTGTTTTCATATGCTGCTTTAACTCGGCATTTAGTTGTTGCATGGCATCTCCCCGTTTACAATTTGTTCATAGTCCATGGTATCCCTAACCTGGGGTTTAATTTTCTGTTTAAAGATATGGATCAACTAATGAAATCCCGAATAATTTTAAAAATGTTCTAGTGATCTGTACCAATGCCATGATAGAAAACAGCAATCCTTACAATAAAAACTATGATATTTTCTGGAATTAATTTTATTACCGCTTAAAAGAACACGTGAATACTATAAAACCAATTTTAGATGATTTTTATGCTTATAAATTTTATACACTGGGGAATTCAATACGCGCTAATCCTTATGCCAGAAAAACAGTCAAAACTGTCCAACAAAAAGGATTGAAGATAGTATTAACAACTAATCCTATCTTCCTCAAATCAGCAATACTAGACCGTATGAAATGGGCCAATATACATGACCTACAATGGGATTTAATAACCAGTTATAAAGAAATACATTTTTGTAAACCATAAACTGGTTACTTCAAAGAAATAAATGAAATATTAGGAATGGAACCTGAAAAATGTTTAATAATAGGCAACGATATAAAATGTGATCTGCCTTCTTCAACTATTGGCATGAAGAGATATGTTTGGTTAACGATTACCTGGTTGAGGATTTTAATGATAAAAAAACGGAAATGCTCCCAAGCTGGACAGATTCAATAAAAGAACTTGTTAATTTTCTGGATAATATTGATATTTACAAAGGAGTTGCTGTTTAAGTAGTTCACGTAAGTTATATTTTTAATATCAGTCTCAGTTAATTAATGTAACTTTAATTATATCCGTATATAGGGCCAATTAGAAAAAAAGCAAGGTTATTCCCTCAAAAGCTTGTTTATGCTATAATAATTCCAAGTTTGTTATATTTTTAACATGCAGGGAGGGGATAGTTTTGAATTTACTTATTATGGGGCCGCCAGGTGCAGGTAAAGGTACACAGGCTGAAAAATTAATAAAACAGCTGGACATCACACACATTTCAACAGGGGACATGTTTCGAAATGCAATAAAAGAAGGTACCGAAATGGGGAAAAAGGCAAAAGAATTTATAGATCAAGGTAATTTGGTACCTGATGAAGTTGTAGTAGGGATGGTAAAAGACAGGCTTTCTCAGTCAGATTGTGAAAAAGGTTTTTTACTTGATGGATTTCCTAGGACACTTGATCAGGCAAAAGCTCTTGATCAAACGCTAGCATCACTAGGAATAAAATTAGACGGGGTTGTTAACATTTCTGTTCCAAGAGAAAAATTAATGGAAAGACTTACCGGTCGTAGAATTTGTCGTGATTGTGGTGCTAGTTTTCATGTGATTTTCAATAAACCCAAAGAAGAAGGAAAGTGCGACTCTTGCGGCGGAGAATTATACCAGCGCAGTGATGATAATGAAGAATCAGTTGGTAAACGATTAGATGTATATACTCAAGAAACGCAACCTTTAATTGATTACTACAAAGAAAAAGGTTTACTTGCAGACATAAATGGAGATCAAGAAATAACATCAGTACTAAATGACATACTAGCAGCACTGAAAAAATAAGTAGGGGCCCCCGGTTACAGAACCGGGGGTTTTACATAAATGTAAATATAAACGGGAGGATGAATTTTTTGTCTGTAGAACAATATAATAAACTGGCTTACGTATACGATTATCTTGTACAAGGAGTTGATTTTGAAGAATGGATAGAATATATTGAAAAAATAATTCTGAATAAAGGTGCAAACGTAAAAAATATTGCAGATATTGCCTGCGGTACAGGAAATACAATTATACCTTTTGCTTCGCGAGGATACAAAACTGCAGGTGTAGACCTGTCACTGCAAATGCTTACAAGGGCCCGGGAAAAAACTAAAAATAAAGGACTTTCAATAAATTTTTATCAACAAGATATGACAGAACTTAATCTGCCTGAATTTTATGATCTTATAACATGCTTTCATGACGGGGTAAATTACTTAATTAATTTAAATGATCTAAAAAAATTTTTTTTAAGAGTCTATTATCACTTAAGTAAAAACGGTATGTTTATATTTGACCTGAATACTGTATCTTGGCTATCCAAAACAAGCAATGATACCTCATACTTAGACGAACCTGATCTAACAATCATATGGGATACTTCCTACAATCATGGAAACAATACCTGGCATATTAATATGCTAGGCTTTTTAAAAGAAGAAAACCACTATATTAAGTTTAAAGAGAGCCACATGGAAAGAGCCTATTCAAATCTTGAAATAAAAACAGCTCTAAATGAATCGGGGTTACAATTACTTAACGTATTTGATGCTTTTACTTTTTCATCGCCCGAGCTTAATAGTATACGTCACTTTTACATAGCTGTAAAAAAATAATTTTACCAAAATATATTTTATTCTAAAATATATTTCATTTATATCTTGACTTAAATATACAGCGGGGGTAGGATAATTTAAGGTTTATATTTGAAAGGAGCATTACTATGGAAAAACAGGATATTATTATTATAGGAGGCGGCCCGGCAGGATTAGCATCTGGAATATATGCAGCCAGGGCAGCACTTAAAACCACACTTATTGAAAAAGGTATGCCTGGAGGACTGGTAGCAAATACAGAATATATAGAAAATTACCCAGGATTTCCTGAAGGTATTGGTGGTCCAGAACTTGCAATGCAAATGCAAAACCAAGCAATGCGCTTTGGAATGGAATTTAAAAACACAAATGTAGAGTCTATAAAAAAAATGGAAAACTGTTTTGAGGTAATAACTGAAGATGGTAGCATAAATACCTCGACTGTAATCATGGCTACAGGAGCATCACCCAGAATGTTGGGTATTGAAGGTGAAGGTGAATATCACGGTCGAGGAGTATCGTACTGTGCAACTTGTGATGGTGCACTGTTTAGAGATAAGGATGTTTGCGTAATAGGAGGAGGAGATGCTGCAGTAGAAGAAGCTTTATTTCTTACCAAATTTACAAATAAAGTTTACATAATACACCGCCGTGGTGAACTAAGAGCAACAAAATATCTTCAAGAAAAAGCCATGAATACTTCCAATATTGAATTTAAATGGTTTAGCATTATAGATAAAATAGAAGGAGAAGCTACAGTTAAAAAGGCTATATTAAAAGATACCAGGGATGAATCATTAAGCGAACTCTCTATAGACGGTGTATTTATTTATATTGGAACTAAGCCTGCAGCTAATTTAGTTAGCGATATTGTAAAAATAAATTCCAATGGTTATATAGTTACTGATGAAGAAATGAAAACATCTCAATCTGGTATTTATGCAGTTGGAGATGTAAGAGAAAAAACATTAAGGCAAGTAGTTACAGCAGTTTCTGATGGCGCAGTAGCTGCAGTTTCTGCTGAAAAATATATAGAAAAACTTGCTGATAAGTAGATTTATAACGGCCGCTATCAAGGTCGTTATAAATCTTTAATATCCCAGAATATTTAGTACATAAACCAGGTAGTAAATTGTGTGAAAAATAAAAAATGTAAATGTTGACTTTAACAGTCTTTTAATGCTCTTTTTAAGCTGAAAGTTGCATATTTTTAATAAATTAATATAATAATTTTAATTTTATTTTGGAGGTCTACTCTTATGAAAGAGAATGTAACATCAAAATACTGTAATAATGAAGAACACCATGTACATCAATTATTAAATTATCTGGATTCAGCCCTGGAAAAGTTAAATAATACCCATGAGAGCAATGAATATACTGCGTATATTCACGGTCAGGTAAATGGAATTGTAATGGCATTAAGTATGTTATATCCTGGCCATGAAAATTGGGGACAAAAGGCCGTATCTAAAGTAAAGCCCGTCTTAAAAGAATATAAAAGTGAGGATGAAGACTAAAAGGCGTGATAGATTTGCAGAATTTTATTGTTTGCGATTTAGAGACTACAGGTATCAATCCTGAAAAATGCAATATTATTGAAGTAGGAATTGTAAAAGTAAATAATAGTGAAATAACTGATAGATTTCAGTCTTTAATAAAGCCACCTGGTAAGTTGCCGGTAAAAATCAAACGCCTGACCGGGATTAAAGATGACATGATTTACAACAGTCCTTCTATAGAAGATATTTCCTCTGACATTACCAATTTTATTGACAATGAATATATAGTAGGCCACAACATATCTTTTGACATTTCATTTTTAGAAAAAAACATAGGAGTATCTTATCCTCATTATCTTGATACATTAGAAATAGCTAAAATCATCTATCCGGATGCCCCCGGACATCGCCTTTCAAATTTATGTAACTACATAGGGATAGAATACGAAGACTGTCACAGAGCACTTAATGATGCTGTGGCAGCAGCTGAGCTGGCTTTGAACTTAATAAATAAAATTAAGAAATTTAAACTGGCCACGTTAATCTATCTTGATAAACTACTTAAACAAGCAAGATCATCATGGTCTCTAATTACCTCATCTATAATCAAAGAAAAAAACAAGATTATTGGCAGTGAAAGTATTGAAATAGATTTTCCATCTTTTTTTATAAGTGAATCATCAAATAAGAAAGATAAAAAAACAAAAATTGAAAACTCAATAAATGCAGAAAAAGTTAAGGAAATATTTGACCATAACGGTCCTTTAAGCAAACAATTAAACAATTTTGAAATTAGACCCCAGCAGGTAGAGATGGCACAGAATGTATGTAGAGCACTTAATAACAACAAGTGTCTTTTAATGGAATCAGGTACTGGAACTGGAAAAACCCTGGCCTATTTAATTCCTTCTCTAATGTGGACAAAATTAAATAATAAAAGCACACTGGTTGCTACTCAAACTATTAATTTACAAGAACAACTTTGGAATAAAGATACTCCAATATTAAGTAATATTTTTGAAAACTCGTTTTCTCCTGCATTAATTAAAGGTAGAAGTAATTATATATGCTTAAAACGCTGGGAAGATATAATATTCCAGGAATATAATCACTTGTATACCGATGAAGCTCTCTTTTTTGCACGTATATTTGTTTGGTTTAAACATACTAAGACTGGAGACAAAAGTGAATTAAACTTAAACAAAAGGGAGAAAGAAATCTGGAGGCAATTGTGCTCAGACGCAGAGTTTTGCCAGGGCCCGCAGTGTAAATGGTTTTCATCTCACTGCTTTGTAAGTAAAGCAAGGAAAACTGCAGAAAATGCTGATTTAATTATTACTAATCATTCATTGTTATTTTCTGATATGCGTTCAGATAATAAGATATTGCCATCTTTTGGCCCTTTAATAATAGACGAAGCACATCATTTAGAAGATATAGCAACATTTCATTTAAGTACCCAAGTAACAAGGGCAGCACTTAGCCAGTGGCTATCATCTGTATACAAACTGGTAAATAACTTGTTACAATTTGTACCACCAGCAGATAACAACAAATGGAAAGAACTTATATCTCAAATAAAGCAGGACAGATATAAAACTTATAATAAAACTAGAACATTTAACAATTCACTGCTGTCATTAAAACCATTATCTCAAAGTACAAATATTACTCTGCGCATAAAACAGGGAAGCAGCCTGCAGCAAATTTTAGAAACAGAAGGAAATAACTTAACAACTAATTTTAAAACCATAATAAAAACATTACAAAAATTAAATGATTTACTTGATATATGGAACGCTACTTACGAAATACACCCGGAATATTTTCAAAAAATATCAGATATAATAAATTCAGGAAATAATATAGTTAATGATTTATCTTTTATTGTATCTGCCAGTAATGAAGACTATGTTTACTGGATAGATATAAATACAGTTAATTCAGATTTTACTATTCTAGCTTCTCCAATCCAAATCGACAGATTATTATATGAAAACCTTTTTCAAAAAAAACGCTGCGTTGTTTTAACTTCTGCAACATTAACTTCAAACAACAGTTTTGAATATTTTACAGAACGTACAGGTATTAAGCACATGAACAGTGATGATATTTTACCCAGCATGGTGCCGTCACCTTTTGACTATGACAACCAGTGCCTGCTATGTATAAATAATAATTTGCAAATTCCATGCGAGTCAGAGGATTATTATAATGATATAACAGATGCAATAGAAAAGTATGTAACTGCAACACAAGGGCAAACTCTTGTATTATTTACTTCGCACTATTCACTAAAACAGGTATATTATAAATTAAAAGATATACTAGAAGAAATGAACATATGTTTATTAGGGCACAATATTGACGGTACGCGTTCACAATTAATAGAACAATTTAAGAATAATCCCCGGACAGTCCTCCTCGGCAGTTCAAGTTTTTGGGAAGGTATAGATATCCCGGGAAATGCACTAATTAACGTTATAATTATTAAATTACCTTTTTTGCCTCCAAATATGCCAGTAGTTGAAGCGCGCCTGGAAAAATTAACTCGTAATGGTAAAAATGGGTTCAGCAACTTTAGCTTGCCGCAGGCAGTTATAAGGTTTAAACAAGGATTTGGTAGACTAATACGAAATACCACTGATGCAGGCACAATAATAATATTGGATAAAAGAATATTAACAAAAAAATACGGATTAACCTTTTTGCGCTCTCTACCAATAAATTACTATATTAAAGGCGATACACAACAGGTTATGAATAATATAACAAAATGGCTGGAAACTAATTGAAAATTTTACCGGTTAAATAAAGTATACAAAGCAAATACACATTTATGAGTACCAAGTAATAATATATATATTATTACTTGGCTATTAAAAGGGGTGAGTTACTATTGCGTATTTATTTTGTCCGCCTTCCTTCATTTTTAAGAAGTATGCTTTTGAAAATATGGAAATAAAAACATAAGAGGACAGACCATTTAAACGGTCTGTCCTCTTAAAATATTATTAATAATATTTTTTAATATATCTTTAAATTGCATTTACCATGGCAGTAAGCTGATCATCAGTACAACCTTTTACTGTGATAGCTCCACACCTACATGTAGAGGAACATACCCCGCACCCCTTACAAATAGCCTCGTTTACAACGGCTACTTTTTGCTCTTGATCAACACTAACAGCATTTGCCGGACATACAGCTTCGCAGGTCCCACAAGCGATACACTTGCGCTTATCTACAGCAGCGCACTTACCTTCTAGCTTTATGGAATCTCTAGATAAAATAGTAGTTGCCCTACCTGCAGCAGCTTTAGCCTGAGCAATATTCTCTTCCAGGTTTTTAGGTCCATGTGCTAATCCAGCCATGAACACACCATCTGCACTAAAATCTACTGGACGTAATTTCAAGTGAGCTTCCAAAAAGAAATTATCTTGATTTAAGGGTACTTTAAATAACTGGCTAAGCTTATTATTAGTTTCCCTGGGCGGCACTATGGCTGCTGCTAATCCTACTACATCTGCTTTAATATCCAGGGATGTTTTTAAAATATGATCTGTAACCGTTACTGTAACTCCGTTTTCTGATGGCTTAACTACCGGCTTATCATCTGTATTGTATCGTATAAATATTACACCTTTTTCACGGGCTTTTTTATAATTATCTTCAAAGAACCCATAAGTTCTTATGTCCCTGTATAATATATATACATTTGCCTCAGGATTATTCTCTTTTACTTTAATTGCCGCATTTATAGATTTTGTGCAACATATACGGCTGCAGTACGGCCTTTCATCATCTCTTGAACCTACGCATTGTATAAATACATAATTTTGACCATTATTAACTTTATTGTCACCGCTGTTTATTGCTTCTTCTAATTCAAGTACTGTCATTACCCGGTCGTTTTGCCCGTATAAATACTCGACTGGTTTATATTCATTGGCTCCAGTAGCAATAATTACTACTCCATGATTTATTTCCTCACCAGTAGTTAATTTAGTTGTATAGCTACCAACAAAACCAGTTGTATCATCAACTTCTGATTCAGTATAAACTGTAATTAAAGGATTGTCGTTTATTTTTTTAATCAAGGTAGCAAGGTAAGACTGTACATCTTCACCTTTTAAACCGTAGTTTATTCTATTAGCTACGCCACCCAGTTTATTTTCTTTTTCTACAATATTAACCTTATAACCCTGTTTGGCCATGTTTATTGCACTATTCATCCCTGAAACACCACCGCCAATGACTAGTACATCGCGGTTAATTTCCATTTCAGTACCCTGGATAGGTTCTAACCTTTTTACTTTTTCCACGGCCATAGCTACTAGATCTTTTGCTTTTTCTGTAGCTTGTTCAGGTTTACTAGCATGAACCCAGGAACACTGATCCCTGATGTTAGCCATTTCAAATAGGTTCGGGTTTAATCCTGCTTCTTTAAGGGTCTCCTGGAAAAGCGGTTCGTGAGTCCTGGGTGAGCAAGAGGCAACAACAACACGATTTAAATTATGTTCCTGGATTGCTTCTATAATTTGGGTTGATGTATCCTGCGCACATGCATATAGTTTATCGGTAGCGTATTTAACCCCGGGTAATTTACTAACATAATCAACTACACCAGGAACATCTACCACACTTCCTATATTAATACCACAGTGACACACAAACACACCCACACGGAGAATATCTCCTACCACATCTTTTTCCGGCGGAAATTCACGTTCAACTACTTCTGTATTTCGTGCAGAGGAGAGGAAGGCACCACATTCTCCTGCAGCCGCACTAGCTTCTGTTACAGTCTCAGGTATATCCTTGGGACTGCTGAAGACACCTGATACATAAATTCCATCGCGCAATGTTTCAACAGCAGTGTATTCTTTAGTTTTACAGAAATTATAATGGTTAAGCTCCAAACCAAGTTGTTTAGCTAATTCTATTGAATCATTAGTAGGTTTCAATCCCAGGGATAATACAACAACATCAAAATCTTCTTCAATCATACTTCTATCATCTTTTTTATATCTAAGACGCAATCTCTTATCGGGTAATTCTTTAACAGATGAAATCATGCACTTAACATATTTTACACCGTATTCATCCTTGGCCCGGTTATAATATTTCTCATAATCTTTACCAAATGCTCTTACATCCATGCAAAATATACTTAGATCCAAATTGTTATGGTGTTCTTTAGCGATAATTGCTTCTTTAGAAGCATGCATACAACATACCGAAGAACAATATCCCCGGTTGTTAGATATATCGCGAGAACCAACACATTGAATAAATGCAACTTTATCTGGTACTGTACCATCAGATTTCTGAACATGGCCTCCAGATGGACCAGATGCACTTAACATCCTTTCAAGTTGCAAACTAGTAATTACATTACTATAAAGACCATAACCGTACTCACCACGTATCCCTGGATCAACTAATTCATAACCAGGACACAATATTACAGCACCCACATCAATATCTTGCAATTCTGCCTGCATATTATGGTCAATTGCATTTGTCGGACATACTTCTAAACATTTACCACATGCTTTAGGTTTTTTAACTCTCAGGCACTTATCAGCATCAATAACATATGCATTTGGAAATGCTTGTGGATATAACTTATAAATAGCTTTACGCTTATTTAAATCCTGGTTAAAATGATCATCAACTTTAACAGGACATTCTTCTTCGCATTTTCCACATCCCACACACTTTTCAGCATCTACCAACCTGGGAATTTTCCTTACTGTAGCAGTAAAATTACCAGGATTTCCTTTTAGATCTGCTAATTCTGAATAACTATAGACATCTATATTATGATGGCGCCCACATTCAACAAGTTTAGGAGAAAGTATACACATAGAGCAATCATTAGTCGGAAAAGTTTTATCAAGCATAGGCATTCTACCGCCAATTGACGGAGATTTTTCAACAAGATGAACTTTATATCCTGATTCAGCTAAATCCAATGCAGATTGCATTCCACTGATCCCAGCACCTATAATTAAAACAGAACCAACAAGATCTTTGTTATTAACATTATTTTTCTCCAAGGTTAAACCTCCATTTACAAAATATTGTCATATCAAAGAAACTGAACGTAATAACGGGCGGGGATCAATCAGGTGCGTACTAAACCAATTAGTGCAATCTTTTAAACCCAAGGCTAAGCCCATTAATTCGGTAAAATAAAATACTGGCAAATCTGTACCATGCTCTTTGCGGCGCATTTCTAAATTTGAATGACAAAGAGGACATGAAGTAACTATAGCGTCAGCTCCTGCTTCTTTAGCTGCATCCAATAAACGACCTACCATACCTTGTACAACGTCACTGGAAGTTAAACCAAGGTTTGCACCACAGCAATCTGTTTTATAAGACCATGGTATAACTGTTGCACCCAAGGACTTAACAAGGTTATCCATGCTTTCGGGATTTTCATCCCTGTCAAAATGTGTTATTTCCGGCGGCCTTACCAATAGGCACCCGTAATAACAAACTACTTTTAAATCTTTTAACGGGTTAACTACTTTTTGGGCAATATTATCTATTCCCAACCTGTTAACCATAGCCTCTAGTAGTGATAGAACATTTACATCACCAGTATATTTAAAATCAACAATTTCCTCCATTTTTCCCCTTACATCACTATCATTGCGCATATGATGATCAGCTTTTTTTAACATGTTATAACAAGCTGAGCAAGGTATAACTAAATCATGTCCTACCTGTTGTGCAATCGCTATGTTCTTAGCCGGCAAGGATACAGATAATGTTTTATTAATACTGTGCGCAGATGTAGCACCACAACATACCCAGTCATCTAATTCCTGCAGCTCAACATCTAATGCCTGGCAAGCAGCACGTGCTGATAAATCATACTCTTTAGCAGTAGCTTCTAAGGAACAACCCGGATAATAGGAAAATTTCAATGAAGGATAACCCCCTTTCCAATCAAACTTATAATTAATTAACTAAAATTAAAAACACTAAACACCAGTTTTTTGCTCACCATAATTTATATCTTCTAATTTAACATTTAACATACTAGGATCAGACTTATCAAAAATATTTTTCAACTTACTTTTATCCTTTATATTTTTCGGAGTCAAGGGCAATTTACCTTTCGTAAACATTTTAAAACCAATGCCCATGTCAGAAAACAAGTCAAGGCTTTTTAACTTATATTTTGCCATCATGCTAACTTCATGGATACGACCGTGTGAATAAACCGTACCTAAAAAGACATTGTGAAACTGTTTTACTCTTTTTTCTTTAATAATACCTTTTTCGATAGCCATCTCTTTCAGTGCATCCATAACTGCACGTACATTTATATTATTAGGACACCGTGCACCACAAGTTTCACAAGCCGAACACAACCAAATACTTGAACAATTTAATACACGTTCTTTTTGTCCAAGCTGTACCATGCGAATGACTTCATTTGGATAATAATCTGCAAATTCCGTAGCAATGCAGCCTGAAGCACACTTTTGACATTGATAACATAATTCTATTGGCTGTCCGCTTCTTTTTTTAACCTCATCTAAAAAACTTTTTTCCGGACTAACAGTGCTCAATTACATACCCCCTCTTTAACTAGCAATTATTTATAATTTAACTATATTTGTATATTTATTTAGACACTTGAGTATAATTTCATTATATATTAATTTGAATTAAAAAAAAACCAAATTTTTTTAAAAAATCTAAAAAAACTCACCTCTTAGGGTGAGTTTTACACATAGAAAGGATAATCGTGATGCCAAATTACAGCCAGAGGATAAAACTCTATACTGGATTAATTATACTTATTATTGGTATATTGTTGCAATTTGTAAAAGATATTTATTTAAACATACTAACTGCTGCCAACTCCAATGATTCCTCCCAAGGCACCAGCCATTCCAGTTAACACCAGTTTTTGTAAAGAGCATAATAAAACTATAGTACCCGGGAAAAACAATAATCCCAGCAACCAGGATATAATAAAGAAAAGTATTCCGACTATTAACCCGTGATAAATTCCCCTGTTAGAAGCACTGTAAGCTGCCCATACACCTCCAATGAAAACACTTATCGATAACACTCCAGTAGATATCCACGGAATAATTTTTTCTGAAACACTAAAAAAATAAAAAACAAGTCCTGCAATAGAAGCACCTAGTACAGAAACAACCAGAGAAATAAAAGTCCCCTTAAAGACTGACATAAAACTTAGAGATACATTTCCAGCATAATTTTTCCCATCATTAAAGTGAGAAAAAACTTTCACCCCCCCCTGCAAGTTATTTAGTTATATTTATACGCAAATATAACTAAATAAAGAACAAATCAGATAAAAATTCCGGATAATAATAAAGAATAGGTGGCTTTAGCCACCTATTCTTTATTATTATCTTTTTCAAAAGGTTCTTTATCATCCACAAAGTTGTGTTCTGCTCGGCCGTCTAAGTTTACCTGCGTAGCAGATCCTGTTTTCTGTTTTATAAAATGCAGTCCCCGACTAAGACGTTTTAACAAAAGAATCCCTCCTTTATAACTTATTTTGTACAATATACACCTTTTTAATAACCAAAAAAAACATTTTATACTTGTGTTCATTGTTTACCGTAGTTTTTAAATTAAATAGTTTTTTATACTATATTTTGCTTTACAAGGAAGGAGCTTAACCTTATTATAAAGAATTAAGCAAAAATTATTAATTTAATATTCCTGTCTGTTTTGACATGTAATACAATTTTTAGGGAGGGATACAAATATAATGGACACAGCCAAAATTGAGCAAGCCGTGAAAATGATATTAGAAGCTATAGGAGAAGATCCCGACAGGGAAGGTTTAAAAAACACACCTACGAGAGTAGCAAAAATGTACCAGGAGATCTTTTGTGGTATAAAGCAAAACCCTGAAGAGCATCTTCACAAGATATTTTCAGAAAATCATGAAGAAATGATATTAATCAAAGACATCCCCGTTTATTCAATGTGTGAACATCACCTTTTACCTTTTTACGGCAAAGCACACGTAGCATACATACCAAGAAACGGTAAACTTACCGGACTGTCTAAATTAGCTCGTGTTGTGGAAGGTTATAGCAAGAGACCTCAACTGCAGGAAAGATTAACTACACAGGTTGCAGATACAATCATGAAATATTTAAATCCCATCGGTGTTTTAATTGTAATAGAAGCTGAACACATGTGTATGACTCTGCGGGGAGTAAAAAAACCAAATTCTAAAACAATTACCTCGGCAGTAAGGGGAGGGTTTAAAAACAATGATGCTACTAGAGCAGAAGCTTTTGCCTTAATAAGAAACAACTTAGGAGGAGTTTAATTGGATCAAAGTTCTAGCGGAAAACTAGAAATTATAGCATCAAAAAAATTTAATTCATACTCGGATATGTACAAGATTGTTGATTTTTTAAACAAAAACCTTAAAGACAAGAAAATTATGCTTGGTCTATCAAAAACAGAAGAAGGAGACATGCTAATATCTATATATGAAACATAATACACTTAAAGTCGGAGGTAATTTATGTACATACTCTTAACTAATGATGATGGTATTTATGCCCAAGGGTTACAAGCATTAAAAAAAATTTTATCTCCAATAGGAGAAATATATGTTGTAGCTCCTGACCGCGAAAGAAGTGCAACAGGACACGGTATAACTGTACATTCTCCTATTAAAGCTCAAGAAGTTTCTATTGAAGGAGCAAATAGTGCATGGTCCGTTGATGGTACACCTGTAGACTGTGTAAAACTAGGTTTAGAATCTCTTATGCCGTGTATTCCTGACCTTTTAGTATCTGGTATAAATTGGGGCCCCAACCTGGGCACAGACGTTCTATATTCTGGAACTGTATCTGCAGCTATAGAAGGAGTAATAAACAATATTCCTTCCATAGCTATCTCACTAGCAACACGCGAAGACCCTAATTTTTATACATCAACAAAACATATTCAAAAAATAATACAAGAGATATCTAATAAAAAACTTCCCTCCGACTGCTTGTGTAACGTAAATATTCCGAATATAAGCACGATAAGAGGAACAAAAATCACCACTTTATGCCGAAGAAAATACGAGAATGTATTTCATAAAAGACTTGATCCCAGGGGACAACCGTATTATTGGATGGGAGGTGAACCTAAAGACGAAGAATTATCAAACAACTCTGATTTTATAACCGACGCATGTGCTGTAAAAGAAAATTATATATCTATAACTCCTGTCCATTTTGATCTTACAGACTATAATTCTATTAAATTATTTAGCACATGGTTTGAAAAAAAGTAAGAGTTACCTGGTACGTAGTGCCCCTGTAATCCTATTGATGTCTTCTTTTTTTATGCCACCCATTATATACATTATTATCACGTAGACAGGAATACATAAAAACAAGGTAAAAATAAGGCTAATTTTTTCGCCACCTAATAAAGAATAAATTACCATAAAAAACACAATCATAAAAAAAGAGGACATTAAAGGTTTTAATAACCACGAGGATATATCAGTTTTTAAACCAGTTTGTTTACATAAATCACGATAGTTAAAAAATGCACCAACAGCATATGAAAAAGAAAGTGCATAAGCAGTTCCAAGTATACCCATAGATGGTAGAGCAGTAAGATAATACACTCCAACTATCTTAACGAATGAACCTATTAACAAGTTTTTGAGTGGTTTTTCAGCTTTTCCTAAACCTTGCAGGATACCAGTGGTTGTTTGAGATAAATATATAAATGGGCCCCCTAAAGCAATTACCCTTAAGACATCTCCAGACTGCGGGTAACTAAAGAACAAATCGCACAACTGTTCTGGAATAATCGTTAACAAAACAGTTGCAGGAACCCCGGCTAGCATAGTCAATCTAAATGAATCACTTACTCTTTTACGCAATAAAAAATAATTGTTAAGTGCTACCGAATCCGAAATAGCCGGAACCAGTGCCGTAGCAAGAGCAAATGTAACAATCCCCGGTGTTAATACAAGAACCATAGCTATGCCTATTAATTCTCCATATGCTGCAGTTGCCTGAGATATAGATAATCCTGCTACCTGAAGTCGATAAGGTATCAAAATAGCATCTACAGACATTACTCCAGTTGTAACAAGCCTGGTCATGGTTACTGGAACAGCAAGATTAAAAATGCGTACAGATACCTGCACTGCTGAACTTTTAGACATTTGTGGTTTATAACTTATACGCGGGCGGTCAAATATATACAAAATTAGCATTAATAAAAAACCTGTAAATTCACCTAATATGACGCCTAAAGATATTCCAATAGCAGCATATTCTACACCCCATGGGAGTAAATAGTGTGCTATTGTTAAACCGGCAAGAAATCTTATCAATTGCTCAGTTATCTGAGTCATAGCAGTAGGTGTCATACGCTGTAATCCCTGAAAAAAACCTCTAAACGCTGAACACAGGGACACGATAATAATTCCAGGAGTTAAACTTATAAAACAATAATAAACTTTAGGGTTTGGGAAAATATGCGTTTTTAAAAACGGGGCAAATAATATTAGAAGTATTGTGAATGAAATGCTTAAGATAACTATATATAAAAAAGAAATTTTAAATATCCTGTACGCTTGGTAAATATTATTTTTTGCCACTTCTTCTGCAACTAATTTTGATATTGCTACCGGAATTCCTGCTGTAGCAGCAACAAGCACAAGTACATATATAGGATAAACCATATTAAAAAGCCCTACACCTTCAGGTTCAAGCAATCGAAACATGAAGATCTGATAAATAAATCCTATAACTCTATTAAAAAAATTTGCCAAAAATAATACCAGTGCTCCATACATAAAAGACCGGGCCATTAATTAATTCCTCTTTTCTCGTAAAGTTACCACAAATTAAATTATTACAATCTATGCCTGTACAAACTTATCTATGTGGTAAAATTTGCAAACTTTAATGACAATTAAGTTATCTACTACAAGGATTTTAAAAATTAATATAGAATAAAGTTATTTTAATGAATGTTAACTATCAAATATTTAATTAATTTTAAGTAAATTTCCCGTCGCAACCTAGTAATGGCCGTTGTCTTGCATATAACAGCGGTTTTAAGGGAATCAATTACTTACAAAGGGAGGTACAAGACTTTGAAGAACTACGAAAATACGGCTATCAGAAATATTGCCGTAATGGCCCATGGTGGTGCAGGAAAAACATCACTCGTCGAAAGTATGCTCTATAATACAGAGGCAATTAGCCGAATTGGAACTGTAGAAGACGGCACCACTACATCTGACTATCATCCAGAAGAAATAGAAAAGCAAATTACTATTCATACTAGTTTGGTTCCCTGGGAATGGAAAGAAACCAAGGTGAACTGTATGGACACTCCCGGGTATTCAGACTTCATTGGTGAAGTTAAAGGCGCTGTAGAGGTTGCAGATACAGCTTTGTTTGTGCTTTCTGCAGTAGACGGGGTAGAAGTTCAAACAGAAATATTATGGGATTATTGCAAAAATTCACAACATCCCCGAATAATATTTATAAATAAAATGGATCGTGAAAATGCTAACTTTTATTCTGTACTTGATAATATAAAAGAAAAGTTAAACATAATTCCGGCACCACTACAAATACCTATTGGTTCAGCTCAAGATTTTAGTGGAATTGTTGATTTATTAAATAACAAGGCTTACGAATACGATAATAATGGTACACTTCAAGAAATAGATATTCCCGCTGAAATTAAAGACACTTTTAATGAATATCAAGAAAAACTTATCGAAGCAGCAGCAGAATCAGATGATGAATTATTAATGAAATACTTGGAAGGTGAAGAACTAACTTCAGAAGAAATTAAAAAAGGATTAAAAAAAGGAGTTGCTGAATCAAAGGTTTTTCCAGTTATGTGTGGATCAGCTACAAGAAATATGGGTGTAATAAACCTGATGAATTTTATAGTTGAATATACACCTTATCCATCAGCAGGTGACACCGATTCTTTTTCTTCCTTAGTTTTTAAAACACTGGCTGACCCATACGTAGGAAGGATGAACTTTATACGCATCTTTTCTGGTAAATTAGACAGTAGTGTAAACCTTTATAATAATACCAAGTCACAAAATGAAAAATTAGCTCAAATACATTACGTTAGGGGCAAAACTAGCATACAAACTCAGGAAGTACCTACCGGCGACATAGCAGTGTTAGTAAAACTTCAGAATACGGGAACAGGGGATGCCTTGAGCAGTAAAGATAATCCTGTACAATATGATCCTATTTCTTTTCCAAAACCAAACTATACTGTAGCTATTTTACCTAAAACTAAAGGCGATGAAGACAAACTGGGCAATGCTATGAGCAAAATAATGGAAGAAGAACAGTCGCTTAAAATAGAAAAAAATACTGAAACTAAAGAAACACTGCTTACTGCAATGGGTGATGTTCATTTAGACATTATTGTTAATAAACTAAAAAAACGTTACGGAGTAGATGTTGATGTAAAAACTCCTAAGGTACCTTACAGAGAAACTATACGTTCCGAGGTTTCTGTTGAAGGAAAACATAAAAAACAATCAGGTGGTCACGGTCAATTTGGCCACGTGCATATACAATTTTATCCTGCTGATAAAGATTTTGATTTTCAAGAAAAAATCTTTGGGGGTGCTGTTCCTAAACAATATATACCTGCTGTAGAAAAAGGTCTCCAGGAAGCCATGACAGAAGGAGTTTTAGCAGGTTATCCAGTTACAGGATTGGGCGCAAAACTTTACGATGGTTCATATCATCCTGTCGATTCTTCCGAAATGGCTTTTAAAGTCGCTGCTTCTTTAGCGTATAAAAAAGGCATGGAAAAAGCTAACCCGATACTCTTAGAACCCATTATGGAAGTAGAAGTTTCTGTGCCGGAAAGTTATATGGGAGATATCATAAGTGATTTTAACGGTAAAAGGGGAAAAGTTCTTGGCATGGATCCATCCGGTGATAAAACTACCGTAAAAGCACTTGTTCCACTTTCTGAAATGTATAATTATGCCATAGATTTAAAAGCAATAACCCGTGGACGAGGTTCTTTTATAATGAATTTCAACAGCTACGAAGAAGTTCCCGGACAGCTGGCAGAAAAAATTATACAAGAAGCCAAAAAAGAAAAAGAAGCATAAATAACAAAAAGAGATACCTCAAGTCTCTATTTACTAGGTATCTCTTAAAAAAAAATCTTAAAACGAAAACAAATGCCCGGGCACTTCCCGGGCATTTTCATACAATCTGGCAGGGGAGATAGGACTCGAACCCACAACCCTCGGTTTTGGAGACCGACGCTCTGCCACTTGAGCTACTCCCCTAAAATATTTTCTTATCAATTACTGTGAGATATTATATCTTATATACTAATACCGGTCAAGAGATATTAATAACTGCTTAATATTTTAAGTATCTTTTAATAATATAGATAATGTTATAATATTTATGGAGGAATGTGCAATGAATACAAGAATTGGTATTTTAATGGGCGGACGCTCTGCCGAAAAAGATGTTTCTATGCGTACTGGTGAAGCCGTATATAAGGCATTAATAAACTCAGGACACCAGGCTGAAAAAATTATTGTGGATTACGATATAGCTCAAAAATTACAGGATAATAAACTTGACCTGGCATTCATTGCTTTACACGGTAAATATGGTGAAGACGGCACAATTCAAGGTCTTTTAGAAATGTTGGATATACCTTACACTGGATCAAGTGTACTAACTAGCTCTCTGTGTATGGATAAAATATCAACTAAAAAAATATTAATTTATGAGAAATTACCTACACCTAATTTCACTGTGATTGAAAATAAATTATTAGATACAAGTAAAGTAATTGAAAATATTTTATCACAGCACAAAATACCCCTTGTTGTTAAAGCTCCAACACAGGGATCTACTATTGGGACTTCTTTTGTATACAAAGAGGAACAACTGTTACCTGCATTACAAGAAGCTTTTAAATATGATTCTCATGCTTTAATTGAAGAATTGATAGATGGTTCAGAAATAACTGCATCTATTATAGGTAACCGAGATCCTGTTGCTCTACCATTAATAGAAATTGTTTCTAAAACTGGTGTATATGATTATAAAAGCAAATATACAGCAGGTTTAAGTGATCATATTATACCACCACGCATATCCATTGAATTACAAGAAAAAATAAAAGATTTAGCACTAAAAACATACAAATCCCTTGGGTGTAGAGGATTTTCCAGGGTCGACTTCATGGTAGATTCAATAAACAAAAAACCAACTATTTTAGAGGTTAATACTATACCAGGCATGACAGAAACAAGTTTAGTTCCAGATGCAGCAAAATCAGCAGGCATTAGCTTTGAAAACTTGATAGAAAAAATAGTATTTTACAGCTTGGAGTGATATAATGAATGTACAAGAATTGGCAAAAACTATTGATAATACACAATTAAAACCTTACACTACCCGGGCACACATAACTAGCTTGTGTGCCCGGGCACGAAAATACAAATTTGCTTCTGTTTGTATAAATCCATGTTATGTAACACAAGCAACAAAAGAACTGGAAGGTTCTGGAGTACAAGTTTGTGCAGTAGTTGGTTTCCCCCTGGGTGCAGCTACCACCAGGATTAAAACCTTAGAGGCAAAAGAAGCCCTAGAATGCGGTGCTTCTGAAATAGATTTTGTTTTAAACATTGGAAATATAAAAACAGGTAACAAGAAAGAGATTGAAAAAGAAATATATACTATAGTTAATTCACTAAAACAATTATATCCCTGTACAATAAAATCAATAATAGAAACTTGTCTATTAACAAAAGAGGAAAAAATATTAGCATGTGAAAGTGCAGTTAAAGCAGGCATAGATTATGTAAAAACTTCAACAGGTTTTTCCACTGAAGGAGCAAAACATACAGATATTAAATTATTAAAAAAAATCACCGGTACAACAGTAAAAATAAAAGCAGCAGGAGGGATTAAAACTCTGGACACTGCATTAAAAATGCTGCAATCCGGGGCAGACCGCCTGGGCACTTCTTCTGGTGAAAAAATTATGCAAGAGCAATTAACAAACATACTTAACATAACATAAATAAACTATATAATTTAATTGCAAAATTTAAAAAGAAGGATTTTTTAATATATTAACGAAAGATTCTTTAAGATTTTTTTGAATTTTAAATACGAGGGGTGAAAAACGTGGCTCATCGGTGTATAATGTGCGGACGTATAATAGAAGAATGGGAATGGAAGAATAAGGACGAAGATGAAGATGAAGACTATCCCCAAAAACCACCTTCTTTTTGTCATAAATGTCAAGCTAAATTAAAAAAAGAAGCTGATGACCAGCATAAACCTTCTAAGCCTATGTAAAATAAGGAGGAATTTTTTTGAAACATGCTCGCAAATTTATTTATTTAGCACTGGTTGCTGTACTACTAGCTGTTATATTTCTAAAATGGGGAGTAAATCTGTATGTAGATTACCTCTGGTTTGATTCAGTAGAATATAGCTCAGTATTCTTAAAAATACTTTTATCAGATCTTGGTGTAAGATTAATCACTGGCTTATTAACTTTTATTGTATTACTATTTAATTTATACCTAACCAGGCGGCCTATCCTTAATCTCATTCAAAAATCTAAATCAAAAGAAAACGATGGAATTATTGATATCAATAACTCCTCCTGGGATAAAATTTTAGCACCCAGGGTATTAAACATTATTTTTATTGCAACTTCACTAGTACTAGCCTTGTTCGTTAGTACTGCTATTAAAGGTGATTGGATAATATTTCAGAACTTCATAAATGCCACACCATTCAATACTATAGAGCCAGTATTTCAAAAAGATATAGGCTTTTATGTATTTAAGCTACCCTTCTATCAACTTATATATCAGATACTAATGTGGATAACTATATTATCTGCACTTACAGTAGGCATAATATATCTTTTTATAAATACAGGCCACGGGGGAATTACCAAATTATTCAACTCTTTTTCTGCAAGATTTCATCTTTCTGCTATTGCAGCAGTTTTCTTTGTTATAAAAGCATGGGGATATTTATTAGATCAATACCGGTTATTATTTTCAAACAGTGGTGTAATTTTTGGTGCCGGATATACTGACATACACGCCAGGTTGCTTGCACTAAAAATATTATTCGTTATTTCGCTTATTACAGCTGTAATTATACTTATAAACTTATTTATGCACAGGTTTAAGTATGTCCTTTACAGTATAGGCGCTTTAATGATCGTATCTATAGTACTAGGAAGTTTATATCCTGCTGCCATACAGAATTTAATAGTTTCGCCCAATGAATTAGTCAAAGAAAAACAATATATAGAAAACAATATTAAATATACCAGGAAAGCTTATAATTTAGATAATATTAAAGAAAAGAATTTTCCGGCCGGGCAAACACTCAACAAAGAAGATATTGTTAAACACGAAAGTACCATTAAAAATATACGCCTGTGGGATTGGAGACCACTTAAAAGCACTTACAGCCAACTGCAAGAAATGCGATTATATTATGCGTTTAAAAATATCGATATTGATCGCTATACCATTGACGGTGACTACAGGCAGGTAATGCTTTCAGCCAGAGAAATGGATCAGGATAAACTTGCAGATCGTGCTAAAACATGGATAAACAAACACCTTAAATTCACCCATGGTTTCGGTATTGTCACAAGTCCGGTTAACAAAATAAGCACTGAAGGACTACCTAAATTCTTTTTAAAAAACATACCACCAACTGGAAGTACTGACTTACAGGTAGAAAGGCCTCAAATATATTACGGAGAATCTACTGACAGATACGTAATAGTAAATACTGCCACTGATGAATTTGATTATCCCAAGGGTGGAGAAAACGCTTACACATCTTATAAAGTAAACAACGGTATAAAAATAGGTTCTATTTTTAAAAAGGCTGTTTTATCGCTTTATTTAAGCGATTATAGAATGTTTGTAGCTTCAGATATAAAAAATGAAAGCCAGGTACTGTTCCGCCGGAATATAAATGAAAGAGTTCCGCGTATTGCACCTTTCTTAAAATACGATAGTGATCCGTACATTGTTTTAAATAACGGTAAATTATACTGGATGTGGGATGCATACACTACAACAACTATGTATCCTTATTCGGATCCTTTTAACGGATCAGGTGATAATTACATTCGAAACTCAGTTAAAGTAGTATTAGATGCGTATACGGGTGAAGTTGATTATTATATAACTGAACCAGGTGACCCAATTGCAAAAACATATCAAAAAATATTTCCAAAATTATTCAAGGAAAAAAGTGAAATGCCTTCAGGCCTGGTAGAACACACCAGGTATCCTGTTGACTATTTTAAAGTACAGGCTAATAAATATGCTGTCTATCATATGAACGACCCGCAAATCTTTTACAACAAAGAGGACAAGTGGAGCCTGCCAACAGAAAATTATGGAAACGAAGAAACAACAATGCAACCCTATTACACAATTATTAACCTGCCAGGAGAAAAACAAAAAGAGGAATATGTTCTGATCATGCCTTTTACACCTAAAAACAAGAAAAACATGATTTCATGGCTTGCTGCCAGGTCAGATAAAGAACATTATGGAAGCCTTATGAACTTTAATTTTCCCAAGCAAGAATTAGTGTACGGGCCCATGCAGATAGAAGCCAGAATAAACCAGGACAGCAATATTTCACAACAAATATCCTTGTGGGACCAGAGAGGATCTAACGTTATAAGGGGAAATTTAATGGTTATACCCGTAAAAGACTCCTTATTATATGTAGAACCCCTGTATCTTCAAGCTGAACAAAGCAAATTACCAGAACTGAGACGAGTAATTGTTGCAAACGGAGATCAAATAGTAATGGAACCTTCTTTAGACTTAGCGTTGGAAAGATTATTCGATGTAGATTTAGTTGATAAAGAACCACAAGTAGAAGGAGAAAAAGAAAAAACAGAGGAACAACAAGGTCCTGATAGAAATATACAAGAATTAATAAACGAAGCTAATGATCTTTATGAAGAAGCTCAAAGCAAGTTAAGAAACGGCGACTGGTCAGGTTACGGAGAAACAATGCAAGAATTAAAAGAAGTGCTTAAGCGCATATCACAATCAAGTCAAAAAACAACTTAGTTTTAAAATGTAGGGAGGGGTAAAATATGTACTTTGATACATGGTGGCAAGGAATTATCTTTGGGATAGTAAACCTCAGTGCTATGCTTGCCATTGCTAGTCTATTTCACGGAATGTGGGAAAAATATGAAGATAAGCTGATTAAACCCTCGGCCTCCAACTGCAAAAATAATCATCACTAGAATAAAAAATAACTACCGGTTTGGAGTATCCGGTAGTTATTTTTATATACTTTTAATAAGGAGAAATTAAAAAATGGCTTATTTAAATTACGATAAAAAAAGTTTTTATTATGAAGCTAGATATCCACACAATAAAGATCCTGAAAAAACAGTAGTCTTTCTTCATGGTGCAGGAGGAACCCACCAGGACTGGAGATACCAGGTGGAATATTTCGGTAAGAAATATCTTTCTATAGCTATTGATTTACCAGGACACGGAAATTCACAGGGAGAAACCAAAAAAGATATTTCACATTATACCACGTTCTTAAAAAATTTTTGCGAACATGTTATAGGTAGTCCTATTGTACTGGTAGGGCACTCCATGGGAGGAGCAATAGCTTTAGATTTTGCTGTTAATTACCCGGAAGATTTATCAGGTTTAGTTTTAGCTTCTACTGGTGGACAACTAAAAATAGCACCGGCAATAACAAACATGTTTGCCGGAGGGAAAATTTTTTACCAGTTAATAGATTATATTTATAATAAAAATACTCCCAAAGATTTATTAATCTTTGCCAGAGATGAACTGGCTAAAACACCACCAAAAGTTTTTTATAATGATTTTTTGGCCTGCAATAACTTCGATATAACAGATAACTTAAAAGATATATCCACTAAAACACTTGTAGTATATGCCGATACAGATAATCTAGTTTCCACCGAACAAAGTAAAATTTTACATCAAAATATTCCCAATACACAACAGAAAGTTATAGAAAATTCCGGCCACATGTTAATAGTAGAAAACCCGGAACAATTTAACAAATATTTAAACGACTTCATTGATTTATTATAAATCAATTTACATAATACTACTGCATACTACTGCTAGTTTCAGAAGCAGAAAAGCAGGAAAGATACTATAAAAAATTTGAATGGGAGGTAAACATGGTTAAAATTGAGATTCCGGGAAGAAAAGATCTAGAACTAAAAAATATTGTCCTCGATTTTAACGGAACCATTGCCAAAGATGGTGAATTACTACCAGGTGTAATCTCAAGACTTAATAAACTATCCGAACAACTAAACATTCATATTTTAACTGCTGATACTTTTGGAACAGCGCGCAAGGCCTGTAAACCAATAAACTGTAAAATAAATATTCTTGAATCGAGCAGCGGAAGCACTGAAAAAAAGGAATTTATTAAAAAAATAGGTGCTGACAATACTGTATCAGTGGGAAACGGCACAAATGACGGGCTTATGCTAAGAGAAGCTGTACTCGGTATCTTCGTGATTGAGGCAGAAGGTTCTTCTCTGACAGGGATGCTAAAGGCCGATATAGTAACTAAAAATATAGAAGAAGCACTGGACATGCTTTTACATCCCAAAAGACTAATAGCAACGCTCAGGGTATAAAACTTAATCGGGTAGGGGGCCACCCATTATTTGAGTAGCCGACCTCCCACACCACCGTGCATACCGTTCGGTACACGGCGGTTCCTTAGTTTACACAGTGACATGTCGATAATAATCTGAGAAGAATAGGAAACCAAATCCTTTAATAACGTTATTTGTAAGGGATTTGGATAGGATTGGGCTATTGGATGTTCTCCAGTAGCCTTTTCTTGTGTTTGCATATTCCCATGCTTTCTGTTTGTGGGCTCCGAGTGATTTGAGCATTTCAAATCTTGTCCTAACTCGTTTCCACTGTTTCCAGAGAATCATGCGGATACGTCTCCGCATCCACTCATCCGTATTGGACAATAGTTTCTTCATGTCCGCTATCTTGAAGTAGTTGACCCACCCCATAATATAGCGTCTAAGTTTCATTACTCTGTCTTTGTTGCCCATTCCGTTGCTCCTGGAAGTAAGTTCTCTAACTTTATTTCTCATCTTTGCAACGGATTTCGGATGAATTCTGATTCTTGCTTTGCCTTTGTACCGGTAGAATGCAAACCCGAGAAATTTCACCTTACCTATGTAGTCAACCGTCGTTTTATCTCTATTCACTTTAAGGAATAGTTTCTTCTCGATATAAGGGAGTATGTTTTCGTAGGTGCGTTTTGCACTTCTCCTGCTTTTACAGAAGATCATTAGGTCGTCCGCGTAGCGGACGAGCCTGTGCCCCCTTCTTTCGAGTTCTTGGTCCAGTTCATTTAGCATGATATTGCTAAGAATCGGACTTAGAGGTCCGCCCTGCGGCACACCGACTTCCGTTTCTTCGAACTTGTGTTTTATTACTACTCCAGCTCTCAGGTATTTATGGATTAACGATATTACACGTCCGTCTTTTATCGTCCTGGATAATACTTCTATCAACTTACTCTGGTTGACTGTATCAAAGTATTTCTCCAAATCCATATCCACAACATAGTTATATCCTTCATTTATGTTGTCCTGGCATTTCCTGATTGCGTCATGAGCATTTCGCCCGGGACGGAATCCGTAGCTGTTGTCTGAAAACTGTTCCTCAAATATCAGGGTTAGTACCTGGGCTATTGCCTGTTGTACTACTCGGTCCACCACTGTGGGTATTCCTAGTTTCCTTTTCTTCTTCCCGTCTTCTTTAAGTATTTCTACCCTTCTAACGGGATTAGGACGGTATTTACCGTCCAGGATTGACTGCCTGAGTTGGGCTCCGTTTTCTTTGAGATATCGTAGAAGTTCATCTACTCCCATCCCATCGATTCCATGGGCACCTTTGTTAGACTTAACTTTCTTATAGGCTTTGTTCATGTTGTTTCTGTCCACAATTTTCTCTAACAGTCTTTCCTTCGACATGTCTGCATTGATGATGTTGTTTTCAGTTATCCTCGAAGGATTGTGCACTCCCGCATATCCTTCGTGTTCCGCACTATTCTTTTGCGGTGAGTCTTCCATACGGCTGTTGCCTGTTGGAAGTTGGCTGCACTTCGTTCCTTTCTTGGTAACATTCATTTACTATCATCTCCTAAGGTTCAGCCCTTCCCCGGCAACGTCGACTTTACCGGGTATTATGGCCTCGGCTGACTTCTCATGACAAATCTTGTTTCAACCGTGATTTGAAATTCATCTCCTCACGTCCATGAGACCTCCCCGGGTAAGAACGTAGTCTTTCCTTCCGTCTATCTGCCACATTTACACCGTAGGCTTCCGGATAGTTTTGGGCTTTAGTTTGTATTGCAACCTTACCCAGCCTACACGTGCCTGATGTGATTCCTGTTCGTCAGACCGGAAGTTTGCCTCCAGCTTCCTTCAGATTCCACCTCGCGATGGACACCCTTGCTTTTGGCTATGTGCTTGGCACTATCAACCCGCACTCGGGACTTTCACCCGTTAGACTACGCCCATGCCGGGCGCACAATAAAAAAAAGTTGCCTTTTTAAGGCAACTTTTTTTATTTAAGCAGGATATATAATATTAATATTTAATATTATATATTATACATTTTTTTACAGGAGTGTAACTAATGCCCAGAAAGTATTTTGTAATTACTATTTTTTGTTTAATATTTTTATTTTCGTATTGTTATCAAGCTAACAGCTGCCAAAATAATTTAAACACCACAAAAAAGAATATTGAATGGGTAATAAAAGGAGCCATAGAAGATGTTTCCTGGATGAAGGCAAAAAAACGACAGGAAGTAAAAAATATATTAAGCAAGTATTTTACTGGAGCTCTTCATAAGAAACTTGTGAAAGATACATGGCATTTTGTATATCAAAATACTGACTGGTATAAAAAAGCTAATTTATTAGAAGTAAATTATACCTGCATTGACGAAAAAGAAGCCACGGTGATAGTATACATCTCAGAAGTTGATATTATAAATAATATAGTTGCACCTTTAATGTACGAAATGTCATTAAAAAATACATCTAATGGATGGCGTATTATTAAAATGAGTATAAAAAAAGACATGATAAGGTATTATTAATTTATGTAGATTTTATTTAATACTAGGGGGGGGTGATTGATGTGAGCAAGTTAAGAATAGGCATATTTACAGATAGTTATAAACCATATACTAGCGGCGTAGTTCGATCTATTGATACATTCAGGCACGAACTGTATAAATTAGAGCAGGAAATCTTTATATTTGCACCTAATTATCCTGATTGTGAACAGGAAAGAGGGGTTTTTAGGTATGCCTCTGTACCTGCACCTACTAATCCTGATTATACTATTGCCATTCCTTTTTCCTTAAAGCTAAATAAACTTATTAATAATCTTAACTTGGATATAATCCATACACATTCACCCTTTATACTTGGTAGAGTAGGATTACAACAAGCAAAAAAATTGAATATACCTTTAGTATTCACTTTTCATACCCTATATGAAGAATATGTGCATTATGTACCTTTTGCACGTAGCATCACCAAAAACGTTACCCAGCGAATATGTTCTTATTTCTGTAACCAGTGCAACCTTATAATAACACCAACTAAAATAATCGGCGAACATATTAAAAATCAGGGCGTAAAATCACCTGTAATTAATATTCCTACAGGAATTCAAATTGATGAATATGCTTCTGGTAATAAAACATGGTTGCAAAAAAATTATAATATTGAATATGATAAAAAAATTTTATTATGTGTAGGCCGCCTAGGCAAAGAGAAAAACATAGAATGGCTTATAGAAGCAATATCATTGGTAGAAAAAAATTTCCCCAACATCCATCTTGTACTGGTAGGAGGAGGGCCTGAAAAAGAACACCTTCTAAAAAAAGCTGCTGAACTGGGTATAAAAGAAAAAATATCATTTACCGGAGTACTTCCTAAAGAAAAAGTAATAAATTGCTATAACAGCGCTGACTTGTTTGTTTTCACATCACTTACAGAAACACAGGGACTAGTAATTGGTGAAGCAAAAGCAGCAGGTTTACCAGTCATTGCAGTTAATGCATACGGCGTCTCTGAAATGGTAGAAAACAATCAAGACGGCTTTTTGACTAACTTATCTCAAGAGGAATTTTCAAACGCTACTCTATTATTACTGCAGAATAATAATTTAAGAATGCAAATGTCTAGTAAAGCAAAATTAAATGCAGAAAAAATATCTTCCAGGAACTGCGCCAAAAAATTATTATATTATTATACAGACTTAGTGCAAAATAACAGGAAAAAAGCTGCAAACTAAGGCTTCATTATTAAGCATGAATAAAATTTCCTTAAAGTTCTCTGCAAACTTAAATTCCGGCACGCACCAGGGTGATTTTTAATATTCTCTTCATTTTTTCTGGATTTAAACCTACCAGGAATTTTCTTTTTCCGCCATTGATATATATTTTTTTATAATCAAGAATTGTCTCTTCCATATATACAGGCATATCCTTTCGAGTTCCAAACGGAGAAATACCCCCAACCAAATAACCTGTATATTTAACAGCAGTATCAGGAGAACACGGAGAAACGTCCTTTACTCCAACACACCACGCAAGTTTTTTAGTAGAAACCTCCATATCTCCATGTATAAGTATAATAAATGATTTTTTGTTTTCATCTTCCATTACCAGCGTTTTTACAACAATATGTTCATCCAAACCTGATTCAAGTAAGGCGGTAGACGTATTCCCTTTATCAATGTATTTATATATATGATTGGTAAAATCTATGTTTTTTCTCGCAATACCCGAACAGCAGGTGTAACAGGATCCATAATGATAAAGACAAACCTTTCATTTTATTTTAATTAAATTATTTATAAAAGGGAAGGGGTATTGAAGTTACAAACCAGTATACTTGTTTTAGTTTACATAATCTCTGCGAGTAAGCACACAATACAAAAAAGAGAATCCCATGTACTACAGCATAAAATTCTCTTCTTTCTTATATAAAATATCTGTTAACATAATACATCACCTATTACTTTCTAATAATAAACAAATTACGAAGAAGTGTTATAGATACAGCAATGTTCTAGCTTATCTGGTAGTTCCGGCAATAATAATTGTATAGAAACTGCCAGAAGAATTAAAAGTTAGATGCAAAATACAAATCAAAAAATCATTGAAACATTTTTATTTATTTTGAAATCTCCTTTTTTATTTGTTATCCTTATTATGTATGAAGTAACATGTACACATAATAATAAAAAATTGGATTTCCGGGAAGTCAAACTATTCTATAAGAATTATATAGATTATACCACTGTTTTTGTAATGGCAAAAAATATTACTTGCAAAAGTACAAAAAAACTGATAAAGTAATAAATCCAGGCGCTAAACGGCGCCGCGAAAAAAAGGTCTTTGAAAACTGAACAGTGAACCTGGTTAAGATAAATACCTCGTCATACACGAGTAAAGAGATTAAACT
>JAIPEW010000045.1 GCA_021736985.1 Clostridiales bacterium
TCTTCATTAATTGTATATTTGCGGAGCCAATACCATAACTGCCCGGGATTCACATTGTTGGCAGCAGACCATTCTCTAACGCTCTGGCCGCTGGCCCGGTATTCGGCAACACGTGCTTTCCACATCTTTTGCCGTTCGGCTCTCGTCATTAAGGAAATCCACCTCCAACAATATTGTTTCTGAGGTATGTTATCCTATAAATCCGGGGGGATTACTATGTGGGTTATGTTTGACGCTTACTTTTAGAAAAAGAAAAAGGATTAAGTAATCTTTATATAGTTACTACAAATGATTCATATAAAATACGTGCCAATATTGAAGAATTTGAACAGATTTTCCAATATAGTCCCTTTGTTCGTTGCCATAAATCATTTATTGTTAACCTACAACAAGTTTATAAAATATCCGAATATGGAAACAACTCATATTCTGTAAGTTTTAAAAATAAGAGAAAAACAATACCTGCAACTGCAAAACGTATAAAAAAGTTTAAAATAGAATTTAATTACTTTCAAAATATTTAATTATTATTTTATATATTTTTTTTTCAATACATTCATATAGCCCAAAAAATGTGGGGCTTACCTAAACCCCACATTTTTTTTAAATTAATTATTTAAATATCCCTTATCTATAATTTTGTACTCGGCATCTTTGACAAGTTGGTCAAGATAATTCGAGTAAATTTCATTTGCTTTAGCCGGATCTTTCTTTGCTAACTCCATTTCCTTAGCAATATGGTTTTTAAGCTTATATGCAGCAAGAAGATCGCGATACTCGTCAAAACGACTTTCAATGTATTCTTGTTCAGAAACGCCACGGCCTTTTAATTCAGCTGCAACTTCTTTGTAAATACTGTTATTATTCCTGATTTTTTCAAATGTATTTTCTATAAATTCTTTAGTCTCACTTTTACTGGGATAAATACCTAATTTCTTAGCTTCAGCAGCAACCGCCTGTTGTAAAACATAATAACTAACAACGTCATCTTTAGTTAATTGTTTTCCATGTAATTTTGCACTTTTTCTTACTAGTTCAATATCTGCTGCAGTGATTATCTCATCAAATACTTTTACTACCGGTTTTTCTCCAAGGTCACTTTGTAATAAATCCTGTATTTCCTGACCATTTTGCGTCACTTGTTCTAAAGATGGTTCCTGTTTTTCAGTTGGAACATTCCGTGGTATTTCAAATGGGGTTGTTGAAGCATAAACGCCTGTTGCAGCTATAGATAAAATAAAAACGCAAACTAATAAAATAATTGATTTGTTTTTCATCAAGCTAATCCTCCTTACTTTTTAATTTATATAACTAGCTTATTTTAATAATAAACTTGAAGAGTACCTATCGGGTTTCTGTCGCCACCAACAGTATCGATAACCGTTAAAATATCCGCATAAAAGGTACTGGAGCTATCATAGTAAACATTTCTAACTTCCCAATAATTGTAAGCATGATCTTGGCACAATGCAGGTTCATCTGTCCAATCATCAACACCAATTGTCTCTATAATATCTCCATCTTCCTTATAATGACAGCTAGCATTACAATAAGGGTAATAGTTATACGGAAGACTACTTATGCAACCGCTAACATTATGTCCTTCTACTCTTTCGTCTACTACATATTCACCTGTATAATTTACTGACCAAGATACTACTGCCCACAAATCACCAAACTTAACACTGTCACTAAAATCATCACTGCCTGTATTGGTTGCAGCCATAGCAACACTTCCAAAACTAAATACAAGTAAAAGTGTTACAACTAAAACTATACCAAACAAATTCTTTTTGAAACTCAAAATAATAACCTCCCTTTTACAGATTAATATTAAATAGTTCACCTCCTTTGTGTTTATTTTATATAAAATACAATAAATGCAACATGAAATTATGTGTAACCAACATTAAATCGCAACTAAAAAATATTAATACTGTACCGTCTAAGTGTTTATAGGTTTATTTACCGCATTTATTATGTTAAAATAAAATATGGGGATGATTAAATTGATTAAAGCTAAACTTGTACATAAAATAATATCCATCGCAATTGGATCTATTTTATTAATAAGTGTAACTAATAAAATAAATAATTTTGACGAATTCCGTTTTATTTTGTTTACATATGATGCAATACCACCGAAACTAATATCAGCATCCGCATGTCTATTAATAATAGTTGAAGCAATTATATTTATTATGCTATTTACTGAAAAATTGAGCCGAATAGGTTGCACTTTAGGGATGATATTTTTTTTAGTTTTGGGTTTTTTAATGTTTTTAAATATGGAAAAATATTTACCTATGGGATGTGGGTGTTTAACTATAGGTAGACCTACAACCATCACAAAAGGTCACATATGTTATGTGGGAGCGTTATGTAAAAATTAGTATAATTGCATTAATTATTACTTGTTCCTTGATAACACATGGCAATAATAAAATTTACACTATAAAATATTTCCACAGCAACATGTGTAAAATTTGTCGTGAAATGTCTGTATATACACAAAAAATTAATGAAAAATATAATATAAAAGAAGTGGATACCAACAAATCCCAAAGCAATTATAATTACACTAAATCATTGGGAGTATATAAAATACCCGCCTATGTGATATTTAAAAAAGACAAACCTATTGCTATTTATCAAAACATAAATGAAAGAAAAGATGTTGAAAGAATTAGGCAAGCAATTTCTATTTTTAGGTAAAGGAGAGATTATAAATGAAACGAAGTATTGTTTTAATTGTTTTAATTTTTATCATTACTAGTGGATGTGGGGAAAGTACCACCAAGGAAGTATCATTAAATTATCTTAACTTCTTAAAATCATCAGAACAGTTAACTATTCATGATTATAATGCCCCACAACCTGCCAATCCATATTTAATAACCCAAAAAACTAATAAGATTGAAAAATTAATTTCTTCAATAACCCATCAAAAAGGGAAACTAGTTGATAACGCCAAATCTAGTTTACTATCTGATAATATTTATTTAATAAAGTTTGACCATGCGACTAGAGAAAATGGGAAATCAATTAATTTGAGAGTGGTTTATGATTTAGATAAAAATTTATTGTTACTTCCATCTAAATATCAATTTGAATCAAATAAAAACAGCAAGGAACCAAAGCATGTGCTTGCTAATGCTACGGAAAATTTTAAGAGAACAGCCGTAGACGCTCTGCAACGAGCAGAAACCACCCTTACAAAGCAAGAACTAAAGGAAAGAAAAGAACTACTTGAATCAGTAAAATAAACTTGGTTTCTATCATAGATAAATTACTTGTCATTTTGGTTAACAAGATAACGCAGAACTCCCCTCTTGTTTTTCAATAAAAACACTGGTATAATTTTCTCAAGCATTTAACCCGGTTTAAATCCGGAAATTTTTACTGGCAGGCAACTCCTGCGTAATTATCTATCCCCGGGCACCTTCCGGTAATTACAAAATAATATTCGCTTTTCAAGGGCGCACTGCGCCCTTTTATAATACTTCGGATTTAAAAGCCCGCGCTTTCTTCAGTTAAGAGGAAAGCAGCGAGGCTTTTTTTATTTCCCGGGGTAAATAAATCCAAAAAAGGAGGGGTTAAACTAAAACTCACTTTTGGGAAGCTGAAAATAGAGCTAAAGAAAGGAAGAAAGGAGGTAATAAGGTGTCACAGGATGTGGACTTAGAAAACTTGGACTTAAGAAAAGGCCCGTATAGCGTCAAAAGCAAAACACTGGACGAAACCGTCATCTGGGCTTTAGATGACGAGCAGGCTGAAAAGGTAAAAGACAAGGGTATAACCTACACCAAGAAAGAGTTAGAATATATCCAGAATTCCTACAAGCCCATGACCAGCTTTGAAAACATGTATGTGCTTAAAAAGCACGGAGTTAAAGTAACTGTTAATCCATGGGCCGAATCCCCAGACACAAAAATCTGGTTGGTCCTTTAAGCCTCTGCAGTGAACCCAAACTGCGCTCACTGCTTGCCTTATTAAGAAAAAATCAGGTAGCAACAATTACTACAAACCTAAAAATCCACCCGGTAAAAGGTGAAGAAGAAGTATACCAGGAGTTAAGGCCTTATATGGAACAATACCAAAAACAATTAGTGGAAACCTTAAAAAAGACCAACGGTTTTTTTACAACTATCAAAACTTACAAAAAAGCTTCATGAGGGGATAAAAGAGACTATTCGTAAAACGGGTAGTCTTTTTTTATTTTAAAAAAAAACACTACTTAGGAGGGATTATTTTGGCAGATGAATTTCTGGCTAAAAAAGTAGAAGAAATCAAAAAGGAAGCAGAAGAAAAGTTTACCGATGCAAAAAGTAGGATACCGGAAAAGTACCAGGGTTTTATCATGCTGCTATCGCAGAAAAAAACCGTGGGCAACCTGCCACAAAATCCAGATGATATGCCCCAGGACTGCTACCAGTACGACGGTAAAACCTGCATTACGGTAAAAGAGCCTTACATGACCGTTAGCGGGAGAAACCTCTGGTTTGTGGATTCCCATGAAAGAGAAGATGGGACAAGGGCCAAGTTCAATATTACCGACAACCTCGATAAAATTATCGAAATTATAGCCGAAAAAGGAGAGTGCAATCCCAAAATACCTGTTATCGTAACCGTTGACTCCGAGTTTTACGGTAAAGCCAGAGGAGAGGCTACGGTATTTTGGAAAGGCAGCGGGGCGGACGAAACCAATCCCATTGAAAATGCCAGCACCAGCGCGCTCGGGCGTGCCCTTTCCAAGTTGGGATTCGGCATAATCGGCAACGGCATTGCTAGCGCCGAAGAAGTGATTGAAGCTAAGCAATACCAGGAACAAAAGTCAAAGCAAGATAGTCAGAGCAATGAAGACAGCAGCAAAACTGGTAAAAACGATAATAACAGCAAAAACGATACACAAAAAGAAACTACCTTAAAAATTAAACTTACCGACGATCCGCCGGCAGAGCCTAATGAAAAATATTGGGCTCTGGATGCAATAACACCAGTAGGCGAAGGCACACTGCCCGGCAAGGTATATATACCAGTAAACCTCAAACCGAGTTTCGTAAAAGAGCTGAAGAAAGGTTCAGAATTCCTGGTAAAAGGTTATGCAACCAGAAGCGATAAAAGCTTTTCTATCACAGTTACACAGATAAGTGCTCAAAATGCAGCATAAGACAAAAAAATAGGAGGTGAAATGAGGGGTGGCGCTAGCCACCCCTCAATAGCCATGAAATTAAATGAAAAACAATTTGTTAACTATGAAGGTTGGTTGGCCAGGGGGTACTTGTTCGGTGTAGGTATCACACCAAAAGGCAACATTGCAGTAGAAATGGATGCTTCATCAGGTAATGTCCGAATCGCCGCTGTTTATTTGAAGAATGGAGAAGCAATTATTCACTCTTGTCCTGCAACACAATCAGGCAAGCCTTGCTGGCATCTCGCAGCCGCCGCAGATATTTACGCAATGGCGTACAACCGGCCTTTGCTGTTAAATAAAAACGTATCACTGATACAAAAGCCAATAAAGCAGGTGAGTGTTGCAGTAGATATCACCCCGGAATATCTGCAATATAAAGGCTTGCCTCAAAAAAGAGGGGACTTTTCCGTATTTAATTACCAGCCAATCACAGCAACACCTCAACCGACACCTATCAATAACAACACCACGAGACCACCGCAGGGTGAAAACAGCTGGGCTGGTAGAATAGGTGAATTCACTAAAAAAATAGTCGATGCATTTACAGCATAAAAGGAGGGACTAAAAGTGAAAGTAGGTGACGTAATTAATACCTGGTACCCGTATGACGACAGCCCTGAATTTAAACTTCGGCCTGCCATTATCTTGTTAATATCCGGCCAGCGTTACGTTTGCGCTCCTGTAACATCAACCCAAAGACATCTTTCGTGGACCGCATCCATAGACAAATGGAAACAGGCCGGGTTAAGCAAACCCTGTAAAGTCAAAGTGGACACACTATTTACTATTTCAGATAAACGCCATTTTACAAACATCGGAGAACTTTTAAGTAAAGACCGTAAAAGAGTATTGGGGGCGTTTAAAAATTTTTTAATGAGTACTAACACCAGGGGGGTTGCCCTTTGATTTTAAGGTACAGCGCACTTCAAACGCTAAAAGACTGCCCCCGTAAGTTCTATAAAAGTTATGTACAGGGCATAGAAGAACCAGCAACTGAGGCAAAAGACATGGGGAGCGCCGTGCATGATGTTCTGGAAAGGTGGCACAAAGACCCTTTCCTGGATGTTGAAGAAGCCTGCAGAAAAGAAGTCAAACGGTATGATACTTTGTTCCCGACTTATGAAGAAACACTCAAAGAAGTAATCATAATGGCCAGGACATTTTTAAAATATTTTGAACCGGAGTTGGCCAGCACTCACACTGAGCAAAGAATTAAGGTGCAGTTAGGTAAGAGCGGCCATGTAATCACCGGCAGTGTACCCCGAAGGCGGCGCGAGATTAATAGACTACAAGACCGGGCGCTTAAAACAGAACACTATGCAGTTAAAAGTCTACGCCTGGTTAGGCTCGCAAAAATACGGGTACAAAAACTGCAGGGCTGAAATGTGGTATCTGCGGGATGCGGATATCCGTACGGAAGATTTAGGCCCTGAAGATATGGAGAAAGGTAAACAATGGATAATGGATTGCTTTGCAGAAATAGACGAGCGTATGGCACAGGGAGAACTCGGATTCCCGCCTACGCCGAACCGTTTCTGCCAGTACTGCGCTTATGTTGCCGACTGTTCGGCAGCGGAACCGGCGGATAAGGTGCTCAAAGAAAAGACCGACGAGGAACTCGCTAATGAGTGCCTGACTATTGAAGCCAAGTATAAAGCAATCCAGGATGAATTAAAAAAACGGGTCAAGAAAAACGGGCCCATAGAAGCCTCCGGTGTATGTTACGACTTTTACCAGAACGCAACGGGATTAGTCATTAAGGATGTAACCGGATTTCACAACGCACTCGTTGAAAACAATAAAAAGCCGGAAAAATACCTGCAGGGAAAAACGGGTGATTTAAGAAAACTCCTGGCCACTATAAAAGCTGATAATTACAGGCAATTCATCAGCGAGAAGCCCGGTAATAAAAACTTCAAGTGGAAGCCTGTAGAAGAGGAAGAAGAAAAAAACGAGTCTGCCTAGTTAATTGGTAAAGCCGCGTGGTTAAGGAAGAATTCTTAATACACGCGGCTTATATTTTTTAAAAAGGAGTAGATAGAATGTTTAAAGATGCTGAGATTATCAGTGTATATACCAGGCGTGAAGCAATAGAAGACGGCCAGGTGATAGATGTAACAAAGATGGCTAAAGAAGCAGGTGCCCGCATCCCGACCGCATTAACTGCAGCAGCCTGGGCAGAAGCTGTATCCGTCACTGAAGAATTAGAAACACAAGGCCAGGATGAAAATGGGCGCCTGTGGGATGTACTGACGATGTTTACCCATGCTGCCAGGAATAACAAAAATTCAAGCGAACTAACGTATACTGTTTTGGTCGTTAAAAAACCCGGCAGGAAACCGGAGAAAGTTACACTAAAGGCCGTTATTGGCCCAGGTGATGACGGAAAACCGGTATTTACCATAATGTTGCCGAGTGAAGATTAGGAGGGAAACTGCTTTGACCAAGAAAAAAGTTTCTACAACTAACGCGATTAAAAAAAATCGCTATACATGGGGTATTAACCCTGCAACCCGGGTGGTGGAGGACAAAAAGAAATACAGCAGGAAACGCGATAAGAAGAAAATCAAGGGTAATTTTGATGCTAAAAACTTTATGTAAAAAGGGGGGATGGGCCCGGCTTAAAAACCGGGCCCGTTAATATGCAAAGCCTATTCGAGGGCATAGAAGAAACACAAACGGCATCTGCACCACAGTTTTACGACGCCAAATTCTTTACCGCCAAGGAAAAAGAACGTGCTTATAAGTGCTTCCAGCGGGTGATTAAAAATAGAGACATTAATAAGATGGACAAAAACCTTTACAACCACCTGCACCTGCACTGCAGTTTTATAGCACATTATAACATGCTAGGTTTCAAAGAAGAATTCTCCGGGCGCAACTTTAGGAGGTTTATACAACACTTCGACCGCAATGCCCCCGGCTTTGGTGAAGGTGCATTGGGGTGGTGGATTAAGGACTCCGACTACCGGGATATAAATGAGGCCATGGTAGAACTGGTTACATCCGTAGCACCGCAGATTTACCATGAACTAGATAACCTTGAAGCCCAGGAAGAAAAAAAGCTCGCCAAAGCACTGGCAAAAAAACATGGATTAAAAGTAGTGGAAGAACAAGCAGGGTAGATTTTAACAGTCTACCCTGTTTTGTTTTATAAAACAAAACAGAACAGGAGGGATACAATGGCAAATTTGGGAGCTGAAGCAAAAGCCGGCTACTTTGCTACGCCGCCGGAACAAACGGAATTGATAGCAAATAAGCTCATTTTTGGCGAAGACGAGGAAGGGGAAAAAGTAAATATTTGCGACCCCTGCGCCGGCGAAGGTACTGCTTTGAAACAAATAGCCGAAACCCTTAAAAAACAGGGGGGCGAGGTAACAACTTTCGGTATTGAGCTAGAAGAAAGCAGGGCCCAGAAAGCAAAGGAAGTGCTCGGCTATGTAATTGCTGACGGTTACGAAGCTATACGAATGACTAATCAGGCACTTTCTCTAATGTATTTAAACCCCCCTTACCAGGAGACAAGGAATAAGGAAAGGGAAGAAGTAAGGTTTTTACGGGACCTAACGGATAAACGCCTCCAACCCGGCGGGTTGCTGATATTCGTAATACCGCAGTATATACTGGGTAAATGCAGCGGGATGCTTGCCAATCGGTTCGAAGAAATCAGCGTATACCGTTTCACCGATGATTTTTACCCGGTTTTTAAACAGATAGTTCTATTCGGCTATCGCAAGGAAAAATCCAGCAGCGGGCCGAAGGCAAGACGCACCCGGGACTGGTTGAAAAGTATAGCCGAATCCGGGCCCGGAGTAGTACCCGCCCTGGATAAAGAAGATGAAGCAACCTATACAGTACCGGTTACTGATAAAGAAGTGGAACTGTTTAGGGACGGCAAAGTTAGCATAGACGAAGTAAAAGAAGTGCTGGGTGAAAGCAACGTGTTTGAGCGTATGGAAAGGATGATTACTCCGCCCGAAGAATCCGAGGTTAGGATGAAGTCACCTGTAATGCCTTTAAAATTGGCTCACATGGGAACCGCCATTGCAGCGGGAGCTGTGGGGGGCAATATGGGAAACCATATTGTCACCGGCACTACCAGTAAAGTAAGTGAAGTACACGAAAGAACCGAAGAAACAGTGGCCAGGACTGAAAAAATGGTCACTACAGTTAAGGTTTTCTCCCCAGAACACGGAGTAGTTAAGCTGGAATAAAATAATCAAACATCTATAATAAAAACTATTATAAAGGGGGTGCCTTCCGGTATGCTTGTGCCGGGGGATGCCCCCGTCACGGTTATTCCGGAAAGTATAAATGAAAATCAAAATTAACAATGACCACAAAAGTTTTAGTGCCCATCTCCACTACGCCATATTAAACAGTTCAAGTACTGTAATAGCCGCCAGTTTTGTCGGGTTAAACACGGCAGTAAACGCAATAGAATCAGCTTTCATCCTCGGTTCCGATGGAGAAATAGAACACACTGAAGGAACAACTCACTTTAGAACCCGAAGCGGCCAGTGTAAAAGATTGAGTTACCAGGCCGGCAGCGGAATATCCCATGGGGTGCTGTTAGATAAAAATGCCGTATATTCAGTTAACAAAGGAACACTAAACGCAAACGGCAATCTAAACCCGGTTATTATAGCACCCGAAGGTAATGTAAAAGAAATGGTTGGCAAATTTCTCTCAACTATATACTCCCTGCCTCCCGAATGGGAAGATAAATACTACGACCTGATTTACGAAAGGATAGAAGTTTTACAAGTACTATCTAATCCGGAATATAAAACGTGGAATAATATGATAGCTGTACAGTTGATGGGAATTGACCAGGAATTCGTGGAAAACAAGATAAGTGAGGCCCTCAGAGGTGGCAGGTTAACCATCCCACCCTCTGAAGTGGAAGGAAAATTTGACCCTAACTGGACAGCACAGGAATATACCCAGGCCAATGCCCCTATACTGGGCCAGCAGATAGGTGAAATTAAAGCTTTATATACTCCGTATGAAGATAAACTATCGCCTACCATAGCCAGTTTGAAACGCATTCCTTTCCCAGCACAGGCACACTGCATCCAGGGTATAGTTAACGCACTGGAATATAGATTTGACGCTTTGGGAATAGGTGATATGGGAACCGGTAAAACGCAGATAACAGTCGGAGTAATTCATGTTTTATACCACAATAAAGGCATAAGGAGAATTCTTACAACAGCGACGGGATTAGTTGTACCTAAGTGGGCACAGGAAATAAGAAAAATACTACCTGGTTACGTCAAAATAAGGATTATAAAAAGTACAGAAGATGCTATAAAAATGGTAAGAGAGTTTAAAGAAAACCCCAGGCCTAAACACTTAGAAATAGTCTTAATCAGCATAGACCGATCAAAATTCGGGGCCGAGCCTTTCTTTACAGGACGCTGGCAGAGGGTAAAAGGGGCAAAATATAAAGCATGGCACTGCTGTCAATGTGGTAAACCCCTCCCCGACGAAGATGAATATTACGACTTAAAAGAGCAGTTAAAAAAGAACCCCGAAGCCATGCCGGCCATGTACGCCGATTGGACCGACCTGGTGGAAAAGCCAAAACGCCCACCTAATGAGGATGATTTAAACAACAGTATATTCAACAACGTTATAACGGGAAACGGTGTACCCCGGGGATACATCGGGCGTTGGAGAAAGAAAAGCAAATTAAAAAAATGCCCATACTGCGAAGCTAAATTCCCGAACCGCGATGCAAAATTATGGAGACCAGCAAATAAGCACCGCGGGGAAACAAAGATGAGCCACCGTTGGTTTATCTGCCGCATCTTAAAAAACGCCGGTAAAATATTCGACCTCCTGGTAACTGACGAGATCCACCAAACAAAAGCTAGCGACAGCGGCAGAGGCTATGCTTTATCCCAGCTCGTCAAATGCACTAAAAAATTCCTTGGATTAACCGGTACACTTACTACCGGAAAAAGCAACAGCATAAAGCATATACTCTGGAGGGCGGACCCGGCTACTCTAATAAAAGAGGGTTTTACCCGGGATGTAGGCGACTGGACATGGGCCCAGCGTTATGGAGTTTTAGAAGAAATAATGGATAAAGACGACGCTGAAGAAACAGAAGACGAAGGTATTATTACGGTAAGAAAAGGGGCCAAATCGCGGATGAAGGAAATGCCCGGTATAAGCCCGGAATTAACTGCAACTTACCTTTTGGATAGGTCGATATTTTTAGAGCTAGGCGACCTGGGCTTACCTTTACCAGAGCTTAAGGAAATACCGGTATTTATAGAAATGGATGAAGAAAGCGGCCATAAAGCTGAATATTCAAGATTACACAGAGATCTTTATGAAGCATGTGCTAAAGCAGCCCAAGCCGGGAATTCAGGAGCCTTCAGCAAATTCATTCCCACCTCAATAAATTATGGAGACCGCCCTGACCTGGGAGCAGAAGTGGAAGTAGGGGAGGATTTATTTCAAGCAGAACAATTCGACGAAAATTATTTCCACGCGAAGGAAAGGAAACTGGTTGAGATTGTAGAAAAAGAACTAGAAGAGAATAGAAATATTGTAATATACACAAAATACAGTAGGCAATACAAAATGAACGAGCGGCTTAAAAAAGTCTTAAACGACCACAATATCGACTGCGTGATAATGCCTTCTTCAATTTCTACCGATAAACGGATCGAGTGGGTAGAAGAACAGGCCAAACAGGGAACAAAAATTATCATCTGTAATTTGGAATTATTGTCGGTCGGTGTCGATCTCCTGGAATATCCTACCATTATAAAATACCAATTAGACTTCCGCGTAAACGAAGATCGACAGAATGGGCGCCGCCACTGGCGTATAGGCCAGAACAGAGAGTGCCGTACTTACTATATGGTATACGATGAAACTTATCAAATGGCACAATTTAAGCGGGTTATGGCCGGCAGGGGACACGCTATGTTTGTGGAGGGCCGTCTTGACCGTTCAGAATTATCCGAGTACGCCATGGATGAAAACACCAGCATGGCCTACAACATTACCCAATGCCTTGCGGAATCCGACTTGGCTGAAAAATGGACCAAGCTTGCCGAAAAGGATATAGATGAAAACATCGAAACCGTCAGCGAAGATAAATTCCAGCAGCGGATGGAAGAAACCATGGAAAACCTCGTCAATGAGACACTTAGGCTTTGCGGCGTTGACCCGGCTGAATACTGGAAGAGAAATGAACAACCAGAGGAAGTAATAGATGTAACTGCAACTCCGGTTGAAGATATCAAAGAACATGCTCCTACAATTGAGAAAGACAGCGATGTAATCATTATAGACGATGAACCGCAAAGTGACATTATTATTGTTGACATAGACATCGAAGATTATTATAACTATGATTCTATCGAACTTCTTGCCACGGCTGAACCAGTTGAGACCCGGGGCGAAGTTATAACACTTTTCCCGGAGTTTGAAGGTGAAAAACCGGAAAAACCCAAGAAAACAAGGAAAACGCGTTCTTCTAAGAAGAAAAAGCCTGCAGAAGAACAAATAAACCTTCTTGAATTTATGGCTTAGATAAAATCGTTTACAAATCCCAGTGGGTATCTCACTGGGATTTTTTTAGTGCGCCCGGCATGGGCGTAGTCTAACGGGTGAAAGTCCCGAGTGCGGGTTGATAGTGCCAAGCGCATAGCCAAAAGCAAGGGTGTCCATCGCGAGGTGGAATCTGAAGGAAGCTGGAGGCAAACTTCCGGTCTGACGAACAGGAATCACATCAGGCACATGTAGGCTGGGTAAGGTTGCTAAACAAACTAAAGCCCAAAACTATCCGGAAGCCTACGGTGTAAATGTGGCAGATAGATGGAAGGAAAGACTGCGCTCTTACCCGGGGAGGTCTCATGAACGTGAGGAGATGAATTTCAAATCACGGTTGAAACAAGATTTGTCATGAGAAGTCAGCTGAGGCCATAATACCCGGTAAAGTCGACGTTACCGGGGAAGGGCTGAACCTTAGGAGATGATAGTAAATGAATGTTACCAAGAGAGGAACGAAGTGCAGCCAACTTCCAGCAGGCGACAGCCGTATGGAAGACTCACCGCAGAAGAATAGTGTGGAACACGAAGGATATGCGGGAGTGCACAATCCTTTGAGGATAACTGAAAACAACATCATCAATGCAGAC
>JAIPEW010000022.1 GCA_021736985.1 Clostridiales bacterium
GCCAGCGTTCGTCCTGAGCCAGGATCAAACTCTCCAATAATATTTTAATCTTTAGAAGAGTTTAATCTCTTTACTCGTGTATGACGAGGTATTTATCTTAACCAGGTTCACTGTTCAGTTTTCAAAGACCTTTTTTCGCAGCGCCGTTTAGCGCCGACAAGTAATAACTATACCAGACCATCTTCTAACTGTCAACTACTTTTTTTAAAACTGAGTTAACTACTAAAAAGATTTTTCTAAAACGCTGTCTCGCCGACAGCAAAATACATATTATCATTTATTTTTACTTTTGACAAGTGGTTATATCTGGTCTTTTTTTATAAATATCTGCGCATACATAAACATACTTCACTCATTAACATTTTCTCTTTTTATTTTAGTAATGTGAAAAACATGTCTTTATTATTCACTTAAAATTGAACTTTTTCCAAAAATACCTCCTGAAAAATCTGCAACAACTTCAGGAACTTCTCCTACAATTATACTTTCTGCAATGGGAACCTGTGTCGCTATATTAACTTTAGATGCACCTAAAGGTATTACTATTTTAACCATTGTATCAAAATTAAAATAGATTTTGTGCCTGGTCTGGTTTATACCAGCATGTTGAAACTTATCGTCAACTTGAACATCCACTGTACCCATAGATCTTATTTTTACATTTATATCAGGCCCGTAGTGGGCAAATATATAGCTTCCCGTAATTTGTCCCAGGGGAACATGCAGCACTTTATCTTCCAGCTCTTTTAATCTTTTTTGTACATTAAGAGCCATTTCCGACTGCAATTGGTTTACTTTTATCGTATTAGCCTGCATTACTGCTACCCGTCCCTGGTTATCCTTGTGCCATGTTATGAAATCCTGGTAGTCTATATTTTTTTTAGTCATTTCATTGCGCACCGTCTCATTAATACAATCAATAGCCATCTGGGTAACCTTTACTTCTGATATAGAATATATTGTAGGCCTGACATGATAATCAAGAAAAAGGAACATCCCGGCCAGCACGCAGGCAATTAACGTCAGAACAAAATACTTTTTAAAAGATTTTCTCTGTTTAAACATTTTTCTCCCTCTCAGAGGTGTTTTTATAGTATATGTTCTATACAACAAAAATTTTAACATAAAAAAGCCGGGAATTATATTTAAAAACTCCCGGCTTTTTTTATATTAACTTGATAAACTTTCTTTTACCTACCTTAATTATTATATCCGGCTCTGGTTCAATTTTTTTATTTGAATCTGTTACCTTTTCATCATTTACTTTGACTGCCCCCTGGTTTATTAAGCGCTTTGCTTCACTGGTACTGGAACACATACCAGCAATGCGCAACAATTTAGGAAGCCATATAACTCCTTGCTCCAATTCTTCATCAAGCACATGATATTCAGGCATATCTTCCGGCAAATACCGTTTCTGAAAAACTCTTTTAAATTGTTTTTCCGCCTGTAAAGCAGCATCTTCTCCGTGATAAAAACTCACCAGTTCCCTGGCCAGATCCATTTTGATATCCCGGGGATTAACCCCATCACTCAAACGGGTTTCAATATCACGCAACTTATCCATGGATACTGAAGTTAACAGCGTAAAATAACTCATAATAAGTTCATCAGGTATGCTCATGGCCTTACCATACATATCCTGCGGAATCTCGTCTATTCCTATATAATTACCAAGGCTTTTACTCATTTTCTGGACCCCGTCGAGCCCCTCAATTATGGGCATAGTTATGGCTATTTGCGGCTCTTGCCCCATTTCTTTTTGTAAATGGCGCCCCATAAGCAAGTTAAACTTCTGGTCAGTTCCTCCTAGCTCAATATCTGCATGTAACTCTACAGAATCATAACCCTGCATGAGCGGGTACAAAAATTCGTGCACACTTATAGGCTGATTAGAATAAAAACGCTTATGAAAATCATCTCTTTCCAACATGCGAGCTACCGTGTGCCTGGCAGCCAATTGTATTACATCAGCAAAATTAAGGAGGCTGAGCCACTGGCTGTTAAATACTAATGTTGTTTTTTCAGGCATCAATACTTTAAATATTTGGTTTTCATATGTAGCGGCATTTTGTTTCACTTCTTCTTCAGAAAGCTGCTTGCGTGTTTCTGACTTCCCTGTAGGATCACCAATCCGGGCAGTAAAATCACCTAGAATAATAGTAGTTTCATGACCCATTTCCTGGAACTGGCGTATCTTTTGCAAGACTACCGTATGGCCCATATGCAAGTCAGGAGCAGTAGGATCAAGTCCCAGTTTAATCTTTAAAGGTTTTCCTTCAGACTTAGAGCGTTTAAGCTTTTCTGCAAGCTCATTCTCTGGTATTATCTCTACGGTTCCTCTTTTTATAACCTCCATCTGCTTTTCAATCGTATACATCATATTGTCTCCTTTCCGCCCTTCCGTATCAACTTTTATGATTATATCAAAGAAAAGATCCATTTTACAATGATTCATCATTATACTATTTAAAGTAGTCTAACATAAACTGTTATGATATAATGCAGTTATGTATCAGATTAAATAGCATAAGGAGGAAATGCCCTTTGGGCAGACAAGATAATAATAAAAAAATCAAATTAAGTAAGCTTTTTATTATAGTTATTATTTTATTTTTTTTAGCCGGGGCTGGGATGGCAACTGGTTTAGTAGCAGTAAGTATAAAGGACATGCCTGCATGGAATAAAAAACCTCTGGTACCTGTAAGCGCTACCAGGATATATGATAAAAACAATGATTTAATTACCAGGGTAGGAGTTAAAAATCGCATTCCTGTTAATATTGACAAAGTACCCGGGGTAGTACAAGATGCCTTTATGGCTGCAGAAGATCACCGTTTTTACGAACATCATGGGATTAGTTTTAAATCAATAACAAGAGCTGCATGGAATGATATTATGAATCAGGATATTGTAGAAGGCGGCAGCACAATAACCCAGCAATTAGTTAAGCTTGCTTACCTTACTCCCAAGCAGACATTTAAACGTAAAATCCAGGAGATGTTATTATCTTTTAAGGTAGAGCGCAACTTTTCTAAACAAGAAATTTTACAAATGTATTTAAATAAAATCTATCTCGGAGAAGGAGCGTACGGAATTCAGGCTGCTGCAAAAACATACTTTAACAAGGATATTGAGCAAATTAATACTCTGAATGAAGCAGCAACTCTTGCCGCCCTGCCTAAAGCACCAAGCACATATTCACCTTTTCAAAATTACGAGACAGCAAAATTAAGGCGCAACTTAATATTGAACAATATGGCTGAATATGGTTTTGCCAGTCCAGAAGAAGTTGCTAAAGTTAAAGAACAAGAAATATTCCTGCAAAAAGGGAAAAGCAAAGAGAATGATTACCCGTACTCGTATTTCATGGACTACGTAGTACATAAATTAATAAATACCTACGGAGACGAAAAAGTATTCAAAGAAGGACTTAATGTTTACACTACACTGAACCCGGAAATTCAAAAAATAACAGAAGCTGCACTCTCTAATGCTGACAATTATCCCTATTCCCGCGAAGGTGAAAACGGTGTATTACAACCGCAGGGAGCAATGGTAATATTGGACCCCTCTGATGGCACAATTGAAGCATTAGTAGGAGGAAGAGAGCATTCTCATAAAAGAGGGTTAAACCGGGCAACCAGACCCCGTCAACCCGGGTCTGCATTTAAACCTATTATTGCATACGGGCCTGCAATAGAACTAAGAGGAATGGGCCCGGCATCCGTTATCGACGATGCCCCGGTAAACTATCCTAAATATAATAACTATGCACCTCACAACTACGATTACAAATACCGCGGCCTTATTACTATGCGCACTGCGCTGACGCGCTCAGTAAACGTAGCAGCGGTAAAATTGTTGATGGAACATGTTGGCATATCTAATGCCATTAATTTTGCAGATAAACTGGGCATAGACTTAAATGCCGTCAATCACGGCCCTTCTATGGCACTGGGTGGGCTTCACAAGGGAGTTACCCCAGTTCAACTGGCTGCAGCCTACGCGGCTTTTGCAAACCAGGGGTTATATAATGAACCGACTGCCATAACAAAAGTTGAAACGTCTAACGGACAAGTACTGGAAAAATACCAACCGGCACCTTTCCAGGTAATGAAACCTACAACTGCATTTTTAATTACAGACATGCTCAAATCCGTAGTAACCAGCGGAACCGGTACAGGTGCAAATATTGGCCGCCCCATGGCCGGGAAGACCGGTACCACGGATGAAAGTAAAGACATATGGTTTTCTGGTTATACACCTGATTACGTGGGAACTATTTGGATTGGGCACGATAGTCCTACACAGATGCCCCGCGCATACGGCGGGACTTATCCGGCACGTATATGGCATAAAGTAATGAGCCAGGTTCATGAAAACATTGACGAATATCATGATTTTTATAAACCAAGCAATATTGTAAGAGTCACTGTAGACAGTAAATCAGGCCTGCTTCCGGGACCTAATACACCTGAGGAACACATGGTAAACGATTACTTTGTAAGAAAGAACATTCCTACTAAGATAGATAATGTTCACAAACTCGTAGAAATCTGCCCAGAATCAGGGAAGAAAGCTACTGAATATTGTCCTAATCCTATAACCAAGGTTATGTTAAAACTGCCTTACAAAGTTCCGGATAAAGTACAAGATTCAGACCTTCGTGTTCCTACTAAAATGTGTGAACTGCACGACCCTGACAACTGGACGCTGATGCCGGATAAAGAAGAAGTACCTGAATCAGAAGAAGAAAAATCTGATTCACAAGAGGACAACAACAAAACCAAGCCCGAAGAAACTGACTCGCAAAAAACCGAAAAAAATAATGATGAAACCTCAGAAGAATAATATTCATACAAGAAGGTGATTCATTTGAAACATTACAGGAAAGAATTATGGTTCGAGGTAAAAAGCAGGCGAGGTCTTATTAACATTACGCCTGACATTGAACAAATCGTAAAAGAAAGCGGAATCAAAGAAGGATTGCTGCTGTGCAATGCAATGCACATTACAGCGAGCGTTTTTGTAAATGACGACGAATCAGGTTTGCACCAGGATTTTGAAGACTGGCTGGAAGGACTGGCACCTGAAAAACCTCATTCCCGCTATAACCATAACAAGGGAGAAGATAACGGTGACGCCCACTTAAAACGTACTGTAATGGGCAGAGAAGTAGTAATGGCGGTCACAGGCGGGAAACTTGATTTAGGACCCTGGGAACAGGTATTTTACGGTGAATTCGACGGAAAAAGAAAGAAACGGGTCCTGGTAAAAATAATCGGCGAATAACAAAAAGTTCTCACCATATTCCTGGTGAGAACTTTTTTACTTTAGATCAACAACAGTTGCTCCGCTGCCGCCTTCACCGTGTTTACCCAGGCGATAAGAATTTACTCCTGCATGGGTTTTAAGTTTTTCCTGTATTGCCGAGCGCAGTGCTCCAGTCCCTTTACCGTGTATAATAAATACCTGGTTTAATCCACTTATTCCTGCATCATCCAAATACTTATCCATCTTTTCCAGGGCTTCATCAACCCTCATACCTCTCAGATCCAAGCTAGTACTTATACCTGATGTTTTGTCTTTAACTAAATGAGCAAAACCAGGTGAGGAAACATCTTTTTTATCTTCTTTTTCCACCGGCTGCAGTTCTGAAACAGGCAAGTTTATCTTAATTGTATCAAGCTGTATCTGCACTTCTTTCCCCTTACCGGGTGATTCCATTACTACCCCCTTTTTATTAAAACGAGGGACAAATACTTCTGCTCCAGCTTTAATATCCTGAGGGGATGCAGCAGTCTTGTTTTTGCTGCTTTTTTCTTTTTCGGTATATTTGCCGCGCATTTTTTTAAGCTTTTCCCTGGCATTGTGTATATCAGATTCTACATTAGCAGCCTTCTCTTTTTCTTTATTTTCACGAAGTTGTCTTATTAATTCTTCAGAGTCGTGTTTGGCCCTGCGCACTATTTCTTTAGCATCTGACCGTGCTTTTTCTATGATTTTATTTTTCTTGTTATTGAGTTCTTCTTCTTGCTCAAGATATCTATCTCTAATTGAATTTGCTTCCTGTCTTAATTCTTCAGCAGTCGTTCTTTCTTCTTCGGCTTGATGTTTAGCCTCTTCAAGTTTATTCATCAGTTCTGCTACTTCAATTTCTTCCCTGCTCATAAACTCCCTGGCTTTTTCAATTACAAATGTCTCCAAACCCAGGCGCTGTGCTATCTCAAATGCATTGCTCCGCCCTGGTTTCCCTAAAAGCAAACGGTAAGTAGGCCGGAGTGTTACCGGGTCAAATTCCACACTGGCATTTTCAACATGTTCCCTGGTATAGGCGTAGTTTTTTAACTCACTGTAATGAGTTGTAGCTATAGTACAGACTTCTGCATTTTGCATGTTATCAAGCAGAGCCTGCGCCAGTGCAGCACCTTCAGTAGGATCGGTACCGGCGCCCAGCTCATCCAATAATACAAGGCTACCGGGCCCGGCATTATTTAAAATGTTAACAATGTTGCTCATATGCGAGGAAAAAGTACTTAATGACTGTTCAATACTCTGCTCATCGCCAATATCAGCAAAAATATTGTGAAAGACTCCAACTACAGTGCCTTCTTCGGCCGGTACGTGCAACCCGGACTGGGCCATTAAAACCAGTAACCCCACGGATTTTAATGTAACCGTCTTACCTCCGGTATTAGGCCCGGTAATCACCAGGGCATTAAAATCAATTCCCAGGTGCACACTCACCGGCACAACTTCCCCGGTAAGCAATGGATGGCGCCCTTGTTTTATATCAAGAACCGGCTTATTTGCTACTCCTGGCTCCCAGGCATCTAAATACCCGCTGAAGCGCGACTTGGCCATGATAAAATCCAGATGAGCCAGGCATTTCAGTGTATATAACAATTCTTCACTGCTGCCTGCAACAAGATCAGTAAGCGAAGACAGAATCCTATGTATTTCCTGTTTTTCAGCAGATAACAGGCGCCGCACTTCGTTATTGGCTTCTACTACCTGCATAGGTTCCACAAAAACAGTTGCCCCGCTCGATGACTGGTCATGTACTATCCCTTTCACATTCCCACGGTATTCCTGCTTCACGGGGACTACGTACCTGTTTTCCCGCACGGTAACAATAGGGTCTTGCAAATATTTTTGATAAGTAGAAGAACGAATTATCTGTTCTAATTTATCTTTTATCTGATGTTTGAGTGAAACCAGCTTTTTACGTATAGAATTTAATTCGGGTGATGCATTGTCAGATATTTCGCCACCAGGCGCTATAACTTGATCAATTTTATTTTCTAGTGTGTTAAAATTTCCCAGCCCCAGAGCAATTTCACCCATAATCTTATACTTATCCTGGCGCTCAAATAAAAAATTTTTTATCCTTCGAGCCGCAGAAAGAGTAACGCTGACCTTATATAAATCTTGCGAATCCAGAACTATTCTACGCGCTGCCCGGCTAATTTCATCTCTTATATCTTCCCAACCGCTTATATCAGCCCCGGGCTCTAATCTTAATAATTCTCTACCTTCTGTAGTTTCTGACTGCAAATATTTTATTTCTTTTACATCTATTTTAGGCAACATACCTTCTACAAGTTCCCTGCCCATAGAAGAACGAGTATACTCTGAAAGTTTTTGAAGCAATTTATCGTATTCAAGACGTTTCAGATTACGTTGATCCATATATAAACGCTCCAAGATAATATTTTTTGTTTAATCTACCCCACGAAAATAATGCCCCCTGGTAAATCCTTCTGGAGCATACCGGGTCAAATTATCCACTGAACGGCGGATAAATTTTTCGCTGTATGAATTATTCAACACTCTGTCCAATCCCTCGCGGTAAATGCTAACAATATCTTTTGTTAACCTGGCATCATGCAAGCGAGCATCTACCCTTAAAACTGACGCACCTGTATTTACTATGCTGTCCAGGTGTTCTATCATACAAAGCTCCCTGGAATTAAATATATGCATATTGCAAAATATATCCATTTTCACGGGAAAGATAATTCCTTTCCGGTCCCTGAGAAATGACCCGGCAGATTTGCACGGCATACTGCAGCTTTTACCTTTTGCAACCCCTCCTGCAAGATCGCCCAACATACAGTACCTGGATACCATCAAGGGAACTGCCCCGTGAACCATTACTTCTGCAGAAAAACGTCCTTTTTGAATGATATTTTTAACCTGCTGCAAGGTCATTTCCGGAGATAGCGTTATTCTGCGTAACCCCTTTTCTAGCAAAAAAAACGCACTTTGAGTATTAAAAACATTCAGAGTAAAATCCCCGTACAGCACAATTTCATTTTCATACAGCGATAATTGAATAATCCCCGAGTTTGAAGCCTGTACACCGTCTACCGGCACTGAAAGTGCTTCTTTCCAGAACAGCACAAAATCATCATAATTAATATTTTGCAATATGCGCGGTGTAGAAAGAATTAAACGCGCTCCCCTGGAAGCACAATAATTCTTTGCTTCTTCAATGTTTGTTTTACTAAATTTTTGAAAACCATCACCGCCGTAAAAAACTTCATCAGCCCCGGCCTGTACAGCAGCACGCATTGAGCCTATGTCAGAAACGGCAACTGCCAGCAGTGGAGCGGTATTTTCTTGACCAATATATTTTGCGCTGTTAAAAACTGTTTTTTGAAGGCGTTCTTTATATATATAAGTAGAAACGCTTTTATTACCCCGGGCCCTTGATCGCTGCAAACTTAGATCTTCTACTGCCTTTCTGCGTGCTTCATTTATTTCCCGTACAGGAAACATTACTTCTCCTTCAATATTACAATATAAATCTTTTAACTCATAAGGTGTATTTCCCAACCGGTCTATTTGCTTTAATACAAACTCCCTGTCAAGCGGCCTTTTTGCAGCCTGCTCACCCCTTACAGCAGTAGCGCCTTTACCCTTACATCCTTCTTCATCCTCTATACTTACATGCATCTCCTGCCCTACAGCAGCATGGATAGTAATAATAACCGGTATTTTTTTTGTCTCCCGCTCAGAGGTATAGGTTTTCTTAGCCCTCTCCATCAGCACTGCATCGTAATTTTTAAAAACTCTGTCCCCGCACCTTATATCACCATTAGCATGCAATTTAATTACATCACCGGAGAAAGCACTGTTTGCCTTTTTACCGTTAATTAAAATTTCATGCACATCAATCCCTACACGCCCACCCCGGGAAACCCAAACTTCCAGGCCATCACCGGTATTTAAGGTATTTTCAAGCTTTATCTCTACCAGTGATTTAATTTTATCATAACACTTAACGCGTCCTAGCAAAAGACCGCGGTTATTAGGCCGCTTGGAGCTCATCATATCCCGCCCGGAACGCCCAAAAAAGTATCCAGCAGTAAAACCCCGGTTAAAAATCTGTGCCAGATCTTTTTTCTCTTCACCTGTAATATAAAAATTACCATCTACAACTCTATCAATAATTGTTCTATATATACGCGTAACAGTTGCTACATATTCAGCTCGCTTTAACCTGCCCTCAATTTTAAATGCATCAATACCCGCCTCAATTAACCGGGGCATATTTTCCGACAAATTTAAATCCTTCGGGCTCAACAAGTACTCACCGTTTTTCTGACCGTCATTAAGTACTTTTCCCGACTGGTCCTCCAGACTGTATCGCATACGGCACGGCTGAGCGCAACGCCCCCTGTTGCCGCTACGTCCCCCGATCATGCTGGACATAAGACACTGCCCTGAATAACATATGCACAGAGCCCCGTGAATAAAAACTTCCACTTCCACTCCTGACTGCGACTTTATATCTGCAATCTCCTCCAGGCTTAACTCCCTGGCTAAAACTATTCTATCTATACCTGCCTTACCTAATAGCTTTGCACCATCATTATTATGCACCGTCATTTGTGTACTTGCATGCAGTTCCAATTCAGGAATAACACTACCTGCAACTTTCAACAACCCCAAATCCTGAATTATTACTGCATCTACACCTGCATTATATAAAAAGTATAAAAAGTCTATTGCATCTTCCATTTCTGTATCTGCTATAATCGTATTTACTGCTGCATATACTTTAACTCCCCGAACATGGGCATATTCTACTGCACGGGTTAACTCCTGCCGGTCAAAATTAGATGCTGACTTTCGCGCACTGAAATCCCTGCCGCCAATATAAACCGCGTCAGCCCCGTTTTGAACTGCTGCTATAAAAGCTTCCCAGTTTCCGGCAGGAACAAGTAATTCAGGTCTGCCCATTTTATATTTCCCCCAATATTAATTACGACTGTATCTTAAAAATCCAGATATTGGTACTATTTCCACACCCTGTTTTTCTATTTCATCCAGCATAAGATTCATTCCCAGAGAATCACTGGACATATGCCCGGCATTTATAACATTTATATGATTTTTTTCCGCTTCTTTACGGTGTTTTTCTCCCATGTGCATAACTATAAGTGTGCCTATCCCTGCTTCGACCATTTTAGCATAGGCATCTTCAGAACCACTGGTACCACCGGTTACATCTACATAAACCTTACCGGCACTGCGCTCATTACTGCCAACAACTACACTGGGACCGGCATTATAACTTATTGCTTTTTTATATTCCGGTATAGCTTTCAGCAGTTTTATAATATCCCCTATGCTTTCCGGTTGTTCATTATCCACTAAATTCTGCAAATAAGTAGAAACATGATTATCAGCCGGTGTATGACAGCACATAAAAGGTATATCCAACATGCGAGCAGCATCCACTGCACGGTTGTGATTTAGCGGCATTAGACCACGTTTAACTTCACTTATACGAGAAGACATCATTCCCTCGGCAACATTAATGGGAATTCCATACTTTGCCAGTAAGTCTTCCTGCAGGTGCATAACATCGTAAAGCGAAACTAGTCCCTTACCTTCGGGATGATGAGACATAACCATGTCTATTGCTTGCCCTTTTTCCTTTAACCTGTCGGCAAGGAGAACCTCTCCTGTTTCCATATCTATCCCTACTAAAATTTTTTTAACCTCACTATCCAGATCTCCGTTCAATACACGGGTATCTGCATATGGATTTAAAAAACGATCAAAATCAAATTCTGCTTTTTCATCTTCTTTTAGCTCTTCATATTTATTCTTTTCCTTAACCATTATTTTTTCTACCTGTTCTTTTCCCCTGGGATCGTTTTCAATACCCTTTTGTACAAGCAATTCGTAAATCTCTTTAATTTTCATAAAAATTCCTCCTGATTTTTATCATATTATTTTTTAGAAATATACTTGCTGTTAGTTATATAAAAGCGCAGGGGCAGGTCAGCCCCTGTCTTAATACCTATTCTTGTCGTACTGGTTATCCCATTGATATTTTCAGTCCTGGGAGCTATAAAAAGCGTATTACCCGTTAAAAATTTACCGTTATATTCCTTGCTGATCCCCATGGCCTGTACTAATTTTGCCGGACCCGAGCACAAATCCTTCAACTTATTTTTGTTTCTTCTTTTACACATTTCAGGTATACCTTCCAGCGGCTCAAGAGCCCTTAACAGCACAGCCTCTCCCACGCCTTCTTCAGCAGTTACCACGTTAAAACAAAAGTACATTCCGTAAATAAAATATATATATGCACAGCCTGCAGGACCGAACATGGGTTTATTGCGTTTAGTCATACCGCGATTAGCATGACAGGCTGGATCACCCTGTATATAAGCTTCCGTTTCAACTATTTTACCTGCCTCAAATCCCCTGGGAGAACAGTAAACCAGCAAGCAGCCCAGCAGGTCTTTAGCTACAATTACTGTATCCCTATTGTAAAAAGAGAACTGAAGAGGATATAAATTACTAGTCATAATCTCTCCCTAAATAATTTAAAAGTTCACTTGCGTCCATGGTATTTAAAAAGTGCTCCGGGCCCAACCAGGCTCGCCGGGCAACAGATATCCCGTAATCAATTTCACCCAGTCGCCTTAAATCATGTGCATCTGTACCAATAGATAACATTACCCCGTGCTTAACCGCCCGGTATGCATTATCTTCACTCAGATCCATGCGGTCCGGTGATGCATTGATTTCTAACGCGGTATTATACTCGGCTGCTGCCTCTATTACTTTATCCACATCCACCTGGTAAGCATCCCTATACCCCAGTATTCTACCTGTTAGATGTCCTATAATATCAACATGGGGGTTTTTTATTGCCGAAATTATACGTGCTGTCATTTTCTCACGGTCCTGCTTAAATGCAGTATGCACAGAGGCTACAACTATATCCAGGCGAGATAATACATCATCAGGATAATCAAGGCTGCCGTCACTTAATATGTCTACTTCTATTCCAGAAAGAATGGTCAGCTCTTTGAATTTATTATTCAAGTATTCTATATATTCTATCTGTTTTTGCAATTTTTCAACCGGCATACCTCTTGCAATTTTTAATGACTGAGAATGATCAGTAACAGCAACATAACTGTACCCCTTTTCTTGCGCCTTTGCAACTAATTCTTCCAGGCTGTTTTTACCGTCGCTCCAATTTGAATGCATATGCAGGTCGCCTTTTATATGCTTTTTATCAAGCAATACAGGCAGGTCTCCCGAGGATGCCAGGGAAATCTCACCCCTGTTTTCACGCATCTCCGGCGGGATATAATCAATACCAATTTTTCTGTATATCTCTTTCTCAGAAGTAATTGGAATTAACCTGCCTCTTTCATCATACAATCCTTCAGGATCTAAAAAAACACCCTGCCTGACGGCTAATTCACACAGGGCTTCCCAATGTCCTTCATTACCCGTCGCCTTAACCAGGGCCGGATAAAACGAGGCAGGAGGTATAATTATAATATCCAGCATTATCATCCATATTGTTTTTAATTTAAGCCTATGTTTATCCCTGTAAAGAACTTCATCTACCAGGGGATGTTTTTCTATATCTAATATCAAATCATCAGGGAATTCAGTGGATACCAGTAAATTCAGGTCTTTCACTAACGGGTTCCACCGGCGGACACTACCAGCTGCAAAAACATCACTTACACAAGGATATGCCTCTAAAAAGTTCATAAATTCAACAGCTAACTCCCTGGCCAGGCTTAACAAAAAAATACCGGTATTTTTTCGCTGCATTTTAATATAACGCAATATTTCTTGTTCACGTTTTGCACCCATGCCGGGCAAAACACGAATTTGCTTCTTCCGAGCAGCTTGTTCCAGCTCATCTAAATTTTTAATATTTAGATTCTCATAAAAAAGCCTGGCTTTTTTAGTGCCCAGGCCGGGTACTTGCATAATTTCTATAATACCCGGAGGTATTTCAGATCTTAACCTTTGTAATAGACTACATTCTCCATTTTCAAGCATTTCTCCTATTTTAGATAATATATTTTTTCCTACACCCGGCACATCTTTTAAAGTACCGTCTTTATACATTTCTCTAATAGCTCTCGGGCTGCCGGCTAAAACCCTGGCTGCCTTCCTGTAGGCCTGTATTTTATAATAATTATCACCTTTAAACTCCAGGTAATTTGCTATATCCTTTAATGCCCAAACTATCTCTATATTGCGCACTGCAAACGCCCCATTTTATTTTTTCTTTACTCAATAAAAAACCCACGAAGTTCTCTCCATGGGATTTTTTCTTTTATTTTTTCTCCAGACTTATATTTTTATTTCTTAAAAATTATTCTTCTCCCTGTTTTTTAGTATTTTCAACATCTTCTTCTTTTTGTACATCAGCAGCATCTTCATCATAAATTCTCATTAATTCATCAGTTATATTCACAGCTGATAAGACTGCTGCTTTATGTATTGACAACCTGGGATTACGTCGCATAACCTTACGCATTGTCTGGTCGACATAGCGGGCAATTTTCATCATATACTCTGGAGAAGCATCGCCCCTTAACTTGTAATACTCTCCAAATATTTCAACATCTACCTTATTTTGGCCAGACAAGAATAGCCCTCCCAAATTTTATACTAGTATACATTTTCGAGTTATTTTTCCAATATCCTTCTGTAAAAAAGGAAAAGTGGAAGAAAAGAAGTTCCTTCCACTCAATTATAGACATTAAAGTTTTATAAAACCTGTTATCCCATCTAACTGCGCAGGCGCGCATCAAACTCTTTTTGTAATATCGAGGTTATAGAACTTATACGTTCATTCACTTCCTCATCCGTTAATGTGCGGTCTGCAGCCTGGAATTTGAGCGAAAAAGCCATGCTCTGGCAGCCCTCACTAACCTGGTTACCTTTATATACATCAAAAAGTTTTACATCCCTGAGCAATTCGCCGCCCGCCTTGCGAATTAACCTGAAAACATCCCGGGCTAAAATATCCTCGGCGACAACCACAGCCAGGTCTCTGTTTGTGCCGGGATACTTGGGCAGAGGAATATACCTATCTTTTTTACCAGCATACTGAAGCAAAACTTCCATGTCAAATTCAAAAGCAGTAACTTTTTGATCCAGCTCGTAATTTTCCAGCACCAGCGGGTGTATCTCACCTATTATGCCAGCTTTTTCACCGTGCACCTGTATATACGCCGATCTTCCAGGATGATAGGTCATATTATCAAACGCAGGTTCAAGACTGCACCCCTTTACTCCCATCCTGTTTAAAACTGCCTCTAATATACCTTTAACATAATAAAAATCCATATTACCGGATGCTGTATTCCAGGCATTTTCAGTCTTACCGGTAAAGACTGCAGCTAACTTTTCTCTCTCTTCGGGTAAATCACTATTATCCCGGGGGTGAAAAACTTTTCCTGTATCAAAAACTGCTGCATTATAGTTTCTCCTGCTGTAATTATGCCGTACAATATCTAAAACCCCGGGAAGCATCAACGTACGCATAATCTCCTGTTCTTCAGTTAAGGGATTTTGTATTTTAATTGTATTCCTCAAATAACTATCTTCAGGTATTCTCAGGCGGTCAAACTCTTTTCTGGAATGGAAACTGTAAGTTATTGCTTCATATACTCCACAGGCAACCAGTTCACGCCTTAACTGCCGCATAATGCGCTGCCTTTCGGTTCTACCACCCTCGGTAGACTCACCTGAAGGCAATGTTTGCGGAATCCTATCATAACCGTGAATTCGTGCTACTTCCTCAATCAGATCCACTTCTCTGCTGATATCAGGTCTAAATGTTGGCACTGTAACTAAGAAGCCTTCCTCATCTTCTTGCTGAACTTTAAACTGAAGGGAACTTAAAATATTTTTACATTCGTCTTGAGAAATTTCTTTACCCAACAAATATCCCACCCTGGAAGGCCTTATAGGAATAGTTTTTTCTTCTATATACTCCGGGTAATTATCAATTTGCCCTGCTAATACGCTGCAAGCACCCATTTCCTGCAGCAGCTTAGCTGCACGCTGCGCTGCACGCAAACAACCGTTTACATCTATTCCTTTTTCAAATCGAAGTGAAGATTCAGAGCGCAGCCCCAGGTAATTTGAGGTACGCCGCACGCTTGACGGGTCAAAATATGCAGACTCAAGAAGAACCATACTTGTGTCCCCGGTAACTTCGGAATCAGCTCCCCCCATAACTCCGGCGATTGCAACAGGCCCGGAAGAATCAGCAATAACCAGCATATCTTTTTTCATTTTACGCTCTGTGCCATCCAGTGTTTGCAGAATTTCGCCCTCTTTTGCCCGGCGCACAATTATTTTCCCGTCTTTTAATTTATCATAGTCAAAAGCATGAAGCGGCTGTCCCAGCTCCATTAAAACATAGTTTGTAACATCCACTACGTTATTTATCGGGCGTATCCCTGCAGAACGAAGCCTCTCCTGCATCCAAACAGGAGAAGAAAAAACTTTAACACCGGTCAAAAGCTTTGCTACATAACGCCGGCAAAGTTCATTATTTTCTATAATGACTTCGGCTTTCCCATCTATGTACTCATCTAAAGACTTGGGATCAGCACCTGGTAATTTAAGACTGGTATTATATATTGCAGCAACTTCACGGGCTACACCAATCATGCTCAAGCAGTCGCCCCGGTTAGGCGTAAGTTCGAGTTCTATTACGGCATCGTCCAGGCCAGTATATTTTCTTGCATCTTCTCCTACCGGAGTATCCGAGGGTAATATCATGATACCGTGGGCCTGGTTCTCGGGCAAACTTTCCGTATCCAGTCCAAGCTCACCGCCGGAACACAGCATACCCCTGGATTCTATACCGCGCAATTTTGTTTTTTTAATTTTAAGTCCGCCTGCCAGGCGTGCTCCCTCGACAGCAACGGGAATTATGTTATTTTCTTTTACATTATCCGCCCCGGTTACAATCTGCCGGTTGTTTTCACCGCCTACATTGACACTGCAAATAATTAATTTATCCGCGTTGGGATGAGAACTAATTTCAACAATCTTTCCTGTATACACTTTTTCTATTTCTTTTCCCAGTTCAGCAACACTATCAACTTCCAACCCGGCAGATGTTATACTGTCAGCTAATTCAAGAGGAGAGACCGGAATATCTACATATTCTTGCAACCACTTATAAGATACTTTCACTGCTTTATAATCCTCCTTGAAACTTATTTTGCTGCAGGTTTAAATTTGCTCTAAAAATCGAAGATCATTTTCAAACAACAAGCGCAGGTCATCTATACCGTACTTTAACATAGTAATACGCTCTAACCCCATACCAAAAGCAAACCCTGTATATTGTTCTGAATCATAACCAGATATTTCTAAAACCCTCGGGTGAACAGACCCGCAGCCGAGCACTTCAAGCCATCCTGTGCCGGAACACACCCTGCATCCTTTACCTCCACACATCACACAAGAGATATCTACTTCTGCGCTGGGTTCCGTAAATGGAAAATAACTGGGCCTGAAACGGGTACGGGTTTCACTTCCAAACATACTCTCAGCAAATACTTTAAGGACACCCTTTAGATCAGCAAATGTAATCCTGTAGTCTACTGCCAATCCCTCTATTTGGTGAAACATTGGAGAATGTGTAGCATCATCATCTTTTCGATATACCCTTCCCGGGGCAATTATTTTTAACGGCACCCGGGGCGCAGCAGCTTCCATAGTGCGGACTTGTATGGGCGAAGTATGTGTGCGCAGCAGTACTTCGGACCCGGTGAAAAAAGTATCTTGCATATCCCGGGCAGGATGATCCTTCGGTATATTTAGCGCCTCAAAATTATAATAATCGGTTTCAATTTCAGGCCCTTCAACAACATTGAATCCCAAACCGGTGAAAATATCTTCGATTTCACCTTGTATACGGGTCAGGGGATGCATTTTCCCCAACATGCACGGTTTACCCGGCAGAGTAACATCTATTTTCTCCCGGGAAAGGCGCTCCTCCAATTCCTTGTTCTTTAATTCATCTGTTCTACGTTCTAAATACTCTTCCAACTCTTCCCGCACGCTGTTTGCCAGCTGTCCTATCCGGGGACGTTCTTCAGCTGACAGAGATCCCATCCCGCGTAAAACTTTTGTTAGTTCACCTTTTTTTCCCAAGTACTTAACCCGAATTTCATTTAACTTTTTCAGGTCACTGGCTTCATCCAGGCAAATTTTAGCTTCTCTAGCTATTGCTTTCAACTTATCTTCCAATATGTAGCACCTCCGGTTTACATTAACATTTTTAAGCTGTAAAAAAATAAAAAAACCGCCCCTCAGGGACGGATTTTCCCGCGGTACCACCCTGGTTTTTGCACATATCTCACATGCAAACCCCTCTTGGACGGACTGCCGTCTTCTCCTGGTAACGGCGGAAACACCGGCTACACCTACTAATAAATACTTTCATTTTACGTTCAGCTGCAGTTCCGGGGTGAACTTCAACTCACCGACCATAGAAAGGCTCTCAGTCCAGGGCCCATCTTCCCTAAAAAGGTCACAGTGAATATACTCTCCCCTTCATTACATTTAACTCTATGTAAAAAACTAGTGCACTACTAACTTCTTATACAACATATACGCCCTAATTGAACCTGTAGCTTCGAACAGCCTCCAAAAAAATTCGGCGGTTAACAAATGTTAACACAACCTTTCCATTAATTTTTGGGGACTTTTTGTAATTATACCACAAGGTCACAAGCAAGACAAGAAAATTAAATAATTATAGGTACAATCAGGCCCGGTACCGGGCCGTCAACAACTATATTATTTATGCCTCTGCCGGTTAATTTCATATAACATGATTCCAGCAGCTGCTGCTACATTAAGAGAATCAACATCTCCAAACATGGGAATATATACTTTATGACTTGCTAAATTCAGTATGTCTTTTTGAATACCACTGGTTTCATTACCCACAACGATTGCCACCCGGCCGGTCAAATCAACATCAAATATTGGTTTACCAATACCGGGAAGACCTGCAACAATATTCATCTTTTCCAAAATTACTTTTTCTAACAATTCATCCCGCTGTACTCTTACTACCGGCTGTTTAAATACATTTCCCATAGTTGAACGTAATGTTTTTGGATTATAAAGATCTACGGTTCCCGGCAGCAAAACCAGGCCATTTACACCTGCACTAGCTGACGTTCTTATTATAGTACCTAAATTACCGGGGTCCTGTATACCATCAATAATTACTATCAAGGAAGGGGATTTATAAAATAAATCTTCCAATCCAGGTTCTTTACGATTTACAACAGCCGAGATTTCCTGTGAATTCTCTGTATGCGAGATTTCTTCAAATAATTCCTCGGTAACCTCTACTAAATTGATCCTGTTTTTCCGGGCTCTTCTTAACAGTTCACTTCCCCGGGGAGATTCAACTGCAGCAGAGGTATACATTATAAAATCAATACTTTCTCCAGTATCCACTATCTCTTCAACGGTACGCAAACCTTCTACAATAAATTTCTCTTCCTGGTCACGAAAACGGCGCCTGCCAAGCTTTTTAGCATATTTTATGTATTTATTATATTTACTTTGCACTACCGTCAATATAAGACGTCCTTCCTTACAATAAAAAGCATGGCTCTATATTACCATGCTTTATTAGATTGAAATAAATTTTTAACTTTTAACACTTAACTGGGACTTTGCTGTTTCAGCTAGTTTATTAAAAGCTTGTTCATCTTTTACTGCTATATCAGCAAGCATCTTGCGATTAATATCTACACCGGCCAGCTTTAAACCGTTTATTAACCTGCTGTAAGAGATATTATTATTTCTAGCTGCAGCATTAATGCGGGAAATCCATAACTTTCGGAACTCCCTTTTGCGCTGGCGGCGATCACGGTAAGCGTAGGACAGGGATTTCATAACCTGCTGATGGGCAATTCTATATAACTTACTTTTCGCCCCACGGTAACCCTTGGCCAGCTTTAACACCTTTTTATGCCTTTGCTGCGATGCAGCACCGCTTTTAGCTCTTGGCACAACTATTCCTCCTAACAACAAAATCTATATATTAATATGGTAACACTCGCATAACTCTTTTAACATCACTTTGTCCCAGTCCCATTGACTTGCGCAGTTTTCTTTTACGCTTAGGACTTTTCTTACCCAAGATATGGCTGTGATAAGCATGATTGGCCTTTACTTTACCCCTGGGTGTTTTTTTAAAGCGTTTTGCAGCTCCACGGTGGGTTTTAATTTTAGGCATTTTATCACTCCTTACTCATCTTTAATCACTTGATTGGGTGCCAGTATCATAAACATGTTTTTTCCTTCCAATTTTGGCTTCTTTTCTACCGAAGCTAAATCGCCTATATCTTCAGCTACCTTATTTAAAAGCTCTTCCCCATTTTTAGGATGTACTATCTCACGACCTCTGAACATAATAGTTACTTTTACTTTATCTCCTTCTTTTAAAAAACGAACAGCATTCTTAGTTTTAACCCTAAAGTCATGGTCTTCAATATTCGGCCGCAGCTTGACTTCTTTGACTGTAATCGTACGCTGCTTTTTTCTTGCTTCTTTTTCACGCTTGCTCTGCTCGTATTTATACTTGCCATAATCCATTATGCGGCATACCGGGGGCTTTGCTTGAGGGGCAACTTCCACCAAGTCCAACTGCCTTTCCTCGGCCAACTTAAGGGCTTCTTTTATAGGCATTATGCCTAATTGATTGTTATCTTTATCAACTGCACGTATTTCTTTAACCCTTATAGCATTGTTGACCCGATGTTCCTTTGAAATAATGTTTCACCTCCAGTTAAATTAAAAAAGCGGGTGTTTTCCACCCGCTTTTAGACACACTAATAACGTGTTTCTAAAAAAAACCTTATAACTGCAAAAGCGTCTTAAGGTGAGAAGCGGCTGGCTCCTACTTTAATCATTTTATATTCTCAGGTATTATAGCACGTATTTGCATCTAAGTCAACACGGGGAAAAATAGCTAACAACTTGATTCGATTGCCTTCTTATTAATCTCTTCTTTTAAGCATTCAATAAATTCATTTACCGGACGCGCACCCAGGTCACCGCGCGACCGGTGGCGAACTGACACAGTAGCATCTTCAACTTCTTTATCCCCCACTACCAGCATATAAGGTATCTTTTGCGTTTGAGCCTCGCGTATCTTATAATTAATTTTTTCATTTCTATCATCAACTTCTGCCCGTATCCCCATGTCAAACAACTTTTCAGACAGTTCCCTGGCATAAGATTGATGCCTGTCTGTAATGGGAAGAATAGTTGCCTGTACAGGGGCAAGCCATGTTGGAAAAGCACCCGCAAAGTGTTCCGTTAATATTCCAATAAAGCGCTCAATGCTTCCAAATATAGTTCTGTGTACCATGACAGGACGGTGTTTTTCTCCGTCTTCACCTATATAAGTCAAATCAAATTTTTGAGGCATTTGAAAATCTAGCTGTATGGTACCACATTGCCAGGTTCTATCCAGGCAATCTCTTAAATGAAAGTCAATCTTGGGACCATAAAACGCACCGTCTCCCTCATTGACCTTGTAATTTACTCCGTTGGTATTTAATGCATCGATTAATGCGTTTGTAGCCATTTCCCATATTTCATCTGACCCCATTGCCTTTTCTGGCTTAGTAGAGAGTTCAACATGGTAATCAAAACCAAAAGTTTTATAAAAATAATCTACGAGATTAATTACACCTATTATTTCATCTTTCACTTGAGAAGGAAGCATATATAAGTGTGCATCATCCTGGGTAAAACAACGTACTCTCATCAACCCGTGTAAAACGCCGCTTAATTCATGCCTGTGTACCAGTCCCAGTTCACCCATGCGTATAGGCAGCTCTCTATAACTGTGAAGATTTGATTTATATGTAAGCATACCCCCGGGACAGTTCATAGGTTTGATTGCATATTCATTATCATCAATGTTGGTAAAATACATGTTTTCCTTATAATGATACCAGTGACCGCTTTTTTCCCAAAGCTGTCTGCTTAAAGCAATTGGTGTACGGATTTCCTGGTATCCTTTTTTAAGATGTTCTTCTCTCCAGAAATTTTCAAGGTTATTCCATACCACTATACCTTTGTGATGAAAAAAAGGGAAACCGGGAGCTTCTTCGTGCATACTAAATAAATTTAATTCTGGACCTAACTTACGGTGATCCCTTCTTTTTGCTTCCTCAAGCCTGTGCAGGTATTCCTCTAAATGGGTTTTTTTAGGGAACGAGGTACCATAAATTCTTTGCAGCATTTTATTATGCTCGTTACCCCGCCAGTAAGCCCCGGCAACGCTTAGCAATTTTACTGCCTTAAGGCGGCCAGTAGAAGGTACATGGGGCCCGGCACAAAGATCTTCAAACTCTCCCTGCTTATAACAAGAAATAATTTCTCCCAAAGGCATTTCATTTATAAGCTCAACCTTATAATCTTCTCCCATGTTTTTAAACTTATCCAGTGCTTCATCCCTTGGCAACACGTATTTATCAAAAGAATAATCCTCTTTAATAATCTTATTTATTTCTTCTTCTATTTTTTCCAGATCTTGCAGTGAAAAAGATTGGGACAAATCAAAATCATAATAAAAACCATTTTCTATGGAAGGACCTATAGCCAGTTTCACCTCCGGGTAAAGTCTTTTTACTGCTTGTGCCATCACATGAGCAGTACTATGACGAAATACTTCCTGACCTTCTTCTGTGTTAAAATCAACAAATTCAACCTCGGCATTTTCATTTAAGTTTGATGTAAGGTCTGTAAGTTCATTATTTACTTTAGCTGCAATTGCTTCTTTAGCCAGGCGGGGACTTATATCTTTAGCTATATCCAGTAATGCAGTCCCCTCCTTATATTCGCGTATAGTACCATTTTTTAATACAACTTCAACCATACAGATCTCCTTCCTTATTAGATAAAAATAAGTCTTTGTTCAAAAATAATATAAAAAAACCGCTCCCGGCTACTGCCAGGGGCGATTTGGTTCCGCGGTTCCACCCTGATTGAGAAAATATTTTTCCTCACCTCTAAGCATATAACGGATGCTTACCGTCCCGGCTTACTTTTATTTAGGCCGGGCAACTCCAGGGGGGTCTTCAGTTCTATGTACCAGGAATGTTTACAGCTAATACATCCCTTCTCTGAAGATAACATTTAGAACTTACTCATCCCTATCTTTGCATTTACAAATATACTTATAACATTTAATAATTTTAAAGCATAGATTCAGACATGTCAAACTGTTTTAACTGTTACCTTACCTGTACTTTTTACAGAAAGCACAACCTTCACAAACTCTTACTTTACCTGTAAACACCTTTTTTATTGTCTCTACCACAGTATTATAACTTTCGCCGGGAGTAAAATGAAGTACAATTTCCCTTGGAGCAATTGATATTAAGGAACTTATTAACAGATCTTCATAATTAATATCACTGGCAATAAATTCTATCATACATCCTTTTATATATTCTTCATCAATGCTTTTTTCATTCTCGTCATAAAGCTCAAAAACACCTTCTGCATTAAGCAGCACATTTACCTGGTTAACATACGGGTCCTGTATCTCTACAAAATACTTTAACAGCTGTATGAATTCTTCGTATTCCCTTTCCATTAAAAAGTCATCTACAGCTTTGTCTGCAGCATCATATAGTTCTTGCAAATACTCTTTTAATCTAAACCGAATAAACCCGTCAATGACGATATAATCATTATTGTCTAAATACCTATTAACTTCATCTAATATTTTATCTTTTCTTTCCTGGCTGTAATAACTGCGATTATTTCTAACATATTCTAGTGCATTTGATAATATAATTTTACGTTCTTCTGGTTCAAAATAATAATATGTGCTTATTATTATTTTTTCTAAAATAATTTTTTCCCAGTAGTTTATTATAATCTCATAGATCTCATTGGCAATATTATCCTTGTAAATAGTATTAATATTATTACTTTCTTTGCAATCAAAATTACAGGATAAAAAAGTGTAATTACCAACAAAATTCCTTTCCATATTTACATTTACTGGGAACCCACCCTTTTCAAAGGGCTTTAAATTATTGTGCAGCCTTTCTTGTAATATGTCCATGTGTTTTGTTGCTCCAATTAAAATAGAATTACTCACTGGCCGCACCTCCTACTTATACATGCATTACAATATAATATAAAAAGATATATTTATTTGTGCTAAAAAGTATAGACAAAAACTTATTCAGTAATGCTAGAAAATAATTTTAATACTCCCATGGTTAAAACATTTAATTTTTGTGAAACGGATGCGCAGCAGGACTTATACAATATAAACTAAAAAACAAAGCGTCAATATAAACAATACAAGTATTATTTTGCATTTTCTCTTGTACTAATCAACTTATTAATTGATTTTTGTTACAAAAAGATTTATGTTAAATATAGTGAGTATAAACAAAATCACCTTTAGGAAGTGAAATCCATGTCCCGAGATAACAATAAAGTTATTGAATTTGACACTAAAAAGAAAAAAAAGCTAAAAGCATTGGACTATGTTTCTCCGGAAAAAAAAGAAATGTTGCGCAAAAGAAAAATGGAAAAACAAAAGAAGATAAACCGTATGCGTACTATCAAATCGGTTGGTTTATTCTTACTTATATGCATAATACTCTATTTTTTAGGACCGGGATTAAAATTATTTTAATAGATTTCGGGCAATAAGCTCTGTTCACTCATAATATTCACCGCTCAGGAAAAAATATTAAAAAATAGCTCACCGAGTTTAGAACAAGAATTTGCTGCTTCAATCAAGACTTAAGATACTTTCTACTTCTTGCTGTAAAGTAGAAGATGCAGGCAAACTAACCAGGAGTTCCGGCCATGAAATTACATGCGGGCACTTTCCCTCCCAGTAATTTAAAGCTTTAAGTTGTTCCATGCGCTCTATTGACCTTACTTTCTCAGAGTCACATACTACAAACATAAAAACATCTCTTTTATCCCATTGTAAAGCTTTTAATACTTCTATCATAACCCTCTGCCTGATAAGCTGGTGAGCAAGTATATTTTTCCCATTAGATCCCAATTTTTCTTTACGCTTGGCCTCTACCAAACAAATGCTGCCTTCTGTAAAAATAGCTGCATCTATTTCAGTGTTTCTCAACTCATTAAATATTTTTTCTCTATCCTGATCGCTGTAATAATTATCTCGCATGCGCAGTTTAGTCTTTCTAACTGCATCTCGTATTCCCTTTATTATTCTTTTATACTCAACAAAAAAATTTTCTTTACACTCTTTATATTCCGCCGCGTAATCCCTAAAGCCTTTCCAAAACAATTCTAATTTTGCGCTGTCTAATTTATCCTCTTCCAAACCCAAATACTTAAATCCTTTTTTAGCTAACACTGAACTATTATAGAGATTAATAAAAACTTTTGCTGTAAGGTTATTCTCCGCGCGGTTAATAATACCTGAAGACCTCCCGAAGTTAAATATCTTGCTCGCAAAAAAAAATTTAATCACACTTAATTTCATATTAATATTTGTGCTTTACTATAAATAATAAGTGCAAGGAGGTGAAACAATGACCAATGAACTTATCGAAGAGATTTTACAAAGTATCGGGCTGGAGAAAATAAATAAAGATAATGAAAATGACGAGCATATCAGTAAACAACAAAAAGATTTAGTATACGTAAGTTAAAACCGGGCGATGATCTGAAATATCAACACTTAACACTTTGCTGCATATTTTTTTGACATTAACTCCGCTGGCAAACCAAAAGTCAATTTTCGGATTATACAAATTATCATAACACTCGAATGTACATGTTCCTTCAGGTCCAGCATCTATCATTTGAAACCTGCTATTACACATAATATTATGTGTAATGGTTCCTTCCCCGGCATTTAAATCCCCGCCAATAATAGCTCTTCCAGGAAATTTTTTGTGTAAAATGCTTTTTATTTCTACAGCCTGCATTTCCTCATCTCCAAGCCCCAGGTGAAATGTTCCCACGTAATAATATTTATTATCTTTTTTTACACATACTAATAAAAAGCTGCGATCTTCCGTGTCTTTTTTCCCTTTAAAATGATGACGGATAACAGTTTTCATTGGATACCTGCTTATTATTGTATTACCATAACTCCCAGGATACATTTTTATAGACGTAATAAATTTATGCTTCCACTTAACACCAGAAGTTAAACTTAAAATTTCAGCTATTTCTTTAGCCTGGTGTATTCTTCCACTTCTTTTTGTATAAACATCAACTTCTTGAAGAACAGCAATGTCAATCCCACAATGATTTATAGTTTTTGAAATAAAATGCATATTTTGTTTTATTGTCCTTTTTATGCTTGAATTATAATAATGGCCTGACTTAATATTCCATGTCATTACATGTATCCCCAGGACTGTTCACTCCCCGCGAAAAAGTAATAAATTATTTTTTACTTTTGTATACCGCATGCTTTACAAACTTCCTCGTAAAAAAAATAAGGATCCTGGTCCCAATAATCAGGGCTATATTCTACATTGTTATCTTCTATCCACGATAATGCTGATTTAATCATTTCCAGGGCAACTTCAGAAGCACGCTGGTCACTAACAACAGCATAACTCAACTCGTCAATAAAACCAGCTTTTTCACTATTGATAACACTGTGCAAAACAATATTATTTTTCGACAGTTTATAATAATCAAAACAAACATATTCGTACTCACTGCCTATTACAAACTTCTTTTTTCCGTAAGGATCTGTTATATCTTCAGCATAACGGGCCTTATCTTTATCAGTTGTTTGTTTATAAGTACCATCATATAAATTAAAGGGCGACAAAACATAGCCAAACTCGTCAAACGGAATTCCATCTTCCCATACATAAATTTCTTCCAAGTAATCTTTTAAAATCATGTTTTTCTCTCCTTTTCCTGGTATTTAATAGTTTATTAAAAGATCAATTTTTTTAAATTTTAATGTCGAATATTATATTTTTTTATTATAGAATTACTAATAAAATACTTAGGAGGCGAAAATTTGTTTACTGGATCAAGGATAAAAAATAAAAGAGCTATTTTCACATTAACTTTAGCTTTTATACTAGGGTTTATAACTTTAGGATTAAATTTTACAAACCTTTGGTATTCCTACTCGGCAGCAGCAATAATACTAGCTTTATTAGCAATTATATTTGGCGGAAAACCTTTATCATTAAAAGAAATAAACTTCAAAGCTATTATAAAGGGTATTTTTTTAGCTATTATATTGTACGGTCTTTTCTGGTTTGGAACTCTAGGTGCAAGTAAATTGTTTAACTTTGCACCTGTTCAAATAGATTCTATTTATGACCTTCTTACACGCCAGAAATTATGGATAATAAGTTGTATCTTACTTTTTGTAACCGGTCCTGCCGAAGAAATATTCTGGAGAGGATTTCTGCAGCGCTGGCTGAGACAACATGTGAAAAAAGAAGCTGCCTTAGTTTTAAGCGCACTATTTTACGGTGGAATATATATTTTTTCAGGAAATATCATGTTATTTTTAGGTGCCTTTGCTGCAGGTTTATTCTGGGGATATTTTTACATAGTAGAAAAAAGCATTGTTCCTTTAATCATTTCTCACTCCTTATGGACATTTATGATTATAGTATTATACCCCTTAATATAACCAATTTTAACCTCTTGATTTATCCCTGTAAAAGAATTACTATAGAACAAATGTTCTATAGGGAGAAAATAAATCATGAACAACAATACGTTATGGGAAAAACACCGAATTTTTATTCCACAGATGCGCTCCAAAGCTACTCACCGCTGTAAGCACTGCAAGTATTTTATAAAAATCCAGGGTAAAAAAGAAATTAGATATGGTTGTGTTATAAACATACAAATCTACAAGCAGCAGGTAAAAAAAGTGCCTCCGGTCATTCCTATTATAGAAATAATAAAAGAAGTAGGAAAAGAAGGTTTAAAACAATGTGTAAAAAATAATAATCCTGATGCACAGGCCTGCGGAAAATTTTATCCTAAATAACAGATTAAAAATCGGAATTTATTCAATTTCTTTATTATATTTTATAAAAATTTAAAATGTATCATATTGTGTATTTTTCTTTATTTGTTAACCTTATAGATTCTATTATTTAATGTAATTATAAGATAATACACTGTACTTGCTCATTAATGTAACAAACTATATAATTATCGAAGAAATACATATATATATCAATGAGGTGTACTTTTAAATGAACTATGTTCAACCTATTAAAGATACTCAAAAGTTAGAAATTATAAAAAAAATTCTTAAAGCTGACAGCCTGCGCAACTATTGTTTTTTTGTGTTAGGAATTAATTGTGGAATACGCATTTCTGAATTACTTAAACTCACTATAAAAGATGTTTCAGATAAAAATGGTAAAATTAAAGACAAAATTACTATAACAAATAATAAAGGGAAAACCAAAGAATTTCCACTGGGAGTACAGGGAAAAAAAGCGCTTAAAGAATATATAAAAAAAACTGAAATGTCAGATGAAAGCCCATTATTTCCAAGCAAAAAAGGAAATAAACCAATAACACGAGTACAAGCCTATAGAATTATAAATAATGCCGCACTGCATGCCGGTATTACAGAAGAGATAGGTACGCACACACTTAGAAAAACTTTTGGTTATCATGCATATAAAAATGGTACTGATATAAAATTTCTGCAAAAACTTTTTAACCATTCCAGTGTAGAAATAACCCTGCAATATATTGGCGTAAGCCAGGGTGAATATGATCCTTTTTACATGGTTTTTGATATTTAAAAAAATGCGTATAATATTATAAAATTTAGTCATAATAAATGGTTGAAGGATTACAAAAAAAATTTCCCCACATAAAAAAAAGGGGAAATACATATAAGTAATTCGCGAGTAGAATTATTATTTCCAAAAATACAAAATTTTTATTCATACTATCTTTTTTTAAAAGATAGTTTTTTATTTAATACTGAGGATCTTCTCACGAATCCTGTCCTGGACAGCTTCAGGGTTTTCATGACCGTCAAGCAATATAAAATCATATTCTTTAGCCATAATGTCAAGCTGTTTTGCCAGCAGACTCTGGTAGATCTGGAAACTTTCAAACATATCCCCTGATAAACATATATCCATACCTGATTCCCAGTAATCCAGTGTACCATATGTTTCAAACGACCTGTAAAGAAGAACCTGTGGATCTACTTGTAAGTAAAATACCATATCAGGAACTGGCGCAAAACCAAAGAGTTTTTTTAACCATTTACTGGATGCTCTTCGAACTGCATCCCTGGCCATTAAGGTAAATATATACCTATCTGATAAAACTATAAATCCTGCTTTTAATGCCGGAAGTATCTTATTTTCTAATTGATCGGCAAAGTCCGTTGCATAAAGAAGGCTCAATGTTTTTTTTCCTAGAATGTTCCCCTTCTTTGCTTCTTGTATAGCGTCCCCTACCAGGTTCGAGCGCCTTAAACCGGCATCTGAAACAGCATGTCCCTCTTTTTCAAGCCACTGGCGTAGAAGAGTAACCTGGGTAGATCTTCCGGAGCAATCAGCACCTTCAATGACTATTAATTTACCTGTATAATCAACTTCTTTTACGTTTGGTATACCTTGCCCGTAAAAACTTAATTTTCCCATTATCCACTAATCTCCTTAACTTTACTTAAAAATTCTTCATAAATATTCGAATTGAAGTTTAATAGTACTTTGTTAGTGACAATCCTTCGCATTATCTGCTGCTGCTCCTCAATGCTTTCAGTGCCGTCCATTACAACAAAATCTTCTTTACTGCTCATTCTGTCATATTCTTTTTTAACTCTTCCCTGGAACAATCTAAAACTCTCTACAGGATCATTACTTAACTCCAGATCCATGCCAGCTTCATGATATTTTATCATGTTTCGGGCAGCAGTAATTCGCTCCAATGCAACATCTATAGGAACTTTAAAATAGAAAGTAAGGTGTGGGCGCATAGCAAAACTATACACATTGCGCACCCACTCATAGTCGCATTCCCTGGCCACATCCCTTGCAAATGCGGTATAAGTATACCTGTCAGCAAGAACTATATATCCAGCTCTCAAGTGAGGTAATATCATTTTTTCATACCTGTCAGCAAAATCACTTGAATGCATCAAGGAAAAAGTAGTAGGTGTTAACATATTTTCCTTTTTAGCCTTTTTTGTATAACTTCTTACTAATTTAGATGAATTCCATTCAGTAAAGAATACCGGGTAATTTTGGTATTCAAGCCAGCATTTTAGCAAGTATAACTGGGTGCTTTTACCTGATCCGTCGCATCCTTCAACAACTATTAATCTACCATTATAACCAGCAGCAAAAAAATCTTCGGATTTCATTAAATCCCCTCTTTTGTTATAAATTTAAATCTTTTGCCATAAACTTTGTTAAAATTTGTAACCTTTTTATGTAACTCTCTAATTTCTAATTCTGAATTTTGAGTACCTATATTATATATTTCTACTTCTTTTTCCTTAATAATACATTCAATATCATTCACAATGCCTGCCTCACTACGATCAAGACAAATAGCCATGCGCAATAATATCCCCAGTTTTCTTACTAGTTTATTGTCTTTTAAAACAAAAACATCAGCGTATTTTTTAAAGTTTTCTTTTAAATTAATTTTACCGCTGTAAGCTACGATATGAGCAATCAATACTTGTTCCCTGTGAGTTAACCCGTTAATCCTGGTATTCAATAATATATACATGGCATGTTTATGGCAGTTATAGTAACTGACCACAGTACCCAGATCGTGCAGCAAAGATGCTTTCCGAAGTAAATTACGCTCCCAAGTATCATGTCCATGCAGCGGGGCAAGCTGGTCAAACAGGGATAGAGAAAGCTTAGCCACATGTTCTACATGACTTTTTCTTACGTTATACAGCAACATCATATTTTGTACACTGCGTTCTGTTACATCATTCAATACAATAGATTTTCTGTTAGAAAACATGTACTCGTAGAAAAGACCTTCTCTTAATCCAAACCCGCTTACTACTACCCCCGGAGATTCTAAGTATTTCATTAATATTATAGCCATAGCTGAACCACCAACTATAATATCCACCCTATCTTTAGATAATCCTGCAAACGATTTACGTTCATCAGCAGAAACATTCTGAAAACTTGAATATATCCTTTTTGCCTGGTTATAAGACAAAAAATAATTATGTATTAAATCAACGCTATAATTTATTTTATTTTTATGTACACGTGCTATATTTCGTATGGTACCGCCTATCCCAACTATGTTTAATTTATTAGCATTTTTTAGCCAGGTAATTTCTGTAAGCTTATTATATATATAATTTTCTAGCCTTTTAATTTCACCATCTTTAATCCACGGGCTGGAAATATATTTTTCAGTTAAAGTTATAGCACCAAATGGAAGGCTTACGTATTCAACCATTTTTCGGTTGCGGCATAATACTAGCTCAGTACTACCACCACCAATATCAACAATTATTCCATTACTAACGCTCATGCTGTTGATGACACCGTAATAACCATACCGGGCCTCTTCCATTTCTGATAAAACACGAAAGTGAATACCTGTTTCTTTATACAGTATGTCCAAAATTTGTTTATTATTAACAGCAGTGCGTACCGCTGCCGTAGCTACACCAATTGTATTTTCTACTTCGTTCGCCTGACAAAACCTTTTGAATAGCTTGACAGCTTTGACAGCCCTGTTCATCGGTTCTTGTTTTATTTTTTTTTCCGGGCCCATGCCCTCAGCAAGTTTGACTGTCTCCTTGATATCATCTAAAAACCTGTATGCCCCGTTATGTTTAATCTGCATAAGATTCAAACGTACAGAATTAGACCCTAGATCAATGATACCTACATTTTTAGACATATTTTACTCCCGTAGAAATGGTTTTTATATTAAACGTCCACAAACAACGAAACATATTTGAGGCTCGCCATTACCCGTGCTCAATTTAAGTTACCCGCTACAAGTAAACTGTACTAAATTTCAAATTTTTATTTTATAACCAGTTTGACTATACTAGTTTTTTATAGTATACCCAATAAATGAAACCCGGTACTTAATAAAAGTACCGGGTTTCATACAATTTTTATTCTGATTAAACTCCCACGAGCTTCTTGCTCACAACGGAGAATGAAAACTCTTCTGACAGCTGGATGGAGGGCCGGTAGGTCTACAAATTGTTGACTGCGACTAAACCAGTGTCTTTCGTGTTAAGCAATAAATATTCCCTCTGGATCAATAACGTTATATAAAAGATACAATTCATGGTAAGTAGGCGGTGCTGTTTCACCGCGGCACCAGGCTGTATTTAAGTCAAATCCTACATTTTCTTTGACCTTTTCTATATCTGCCCCGGGATGAAAAGTATCAAGATACATTATCCCATTTTCATCAAACCGGAACACAGCCATATTAGTTATCACAGCAGATGGCCCGCCGCGATACATTGAGCCATATGCTTTCTGGCGGCTGACCCATTTACCGGAAGGCCAATCTTTTACCCGCCAACCGGGAGAAGTAATATAGTCTACATTTTCTTTAAAACGACGTTTTTCCTGTACCATTATAAATACAGTGCGCGGGCATAAAGAATTGATGTCCGAATTACCGCCGCTGCCTGCAAGGCGCATGGTAGGATTCAAGTAGTCGCCTATAGCTGTAGTATTTACGTTTCCGTAACGATCAATTTCAGCTCCGCCTAAAAAGGCCATATCCATAGAACCTTTTTGCAGCTGGTTAAATACATCAAATAAACCGCTGGCTACTGATGCCTTATGTTCACAGCGGGCATCACCTACTGATGCAGGCAGGTGTGCAGGTCTTCCATCCATAGAACCTGCTTCATATATAATAGAAGCACCGGGGGCTCCAGTGTGTTGAGCCATGGTAACAGCCAGCATGGGAAGGCCGGTTCCGGCAAATACTACTTCCATGTCAGAAACTTCACGGGCCCCTGCAACGGCCAATAGATCTATAGTCTTATAATCTTCAGGTTTAGCAATCTCGTAATTTTCTTTCCACTGCAGCATTTATTTAGCCCCCCTCTTGACGCGCAAACTATAATTCATTGCAGTATTAACTCTTAAGTTATCTAAATGATTAAAACCAAGCTTGTTAAGATATTCATTAAAATCGCTTACTTTAGTAATCCACTCTTCTGCCCAGGCATCAAAGCCTTCCTGGGTTTTTGTTTTCGAATAAAAATCACGGATAAATTCGCCGTCAACTTCATAACAACCAAAACAGCCTGTGGGATGGGCCCCCCACGGCTGCTCCACTATTGCATCTACCAGGTAGTGAGGGATTAAATTATCATTGGGTTCCTGCCGGATTACTTCCTCAGGTACTATCTCTTCAGCTACTACAACCAATTTATCAGCTGCTTTCATAGCTTCGCTGTCGGTATACCTTTGCCCCTTTACCTTTACAGTCCCCTCATCACCTACTTGCTGCACATGAGCTATACATACATTTGGGCTGGCAGCAGGCACATTCAGTACTTTTTGACCGCCGTAAAACTTGTCTTCCTGGTAACCAAACTTCTGAGCAGGTATACGCGGGTTGCTGCCGTCACGGAAACCTGCGCGACCTAACACGTCATATTCCGGATTAAGTATGTCTGTACCCAGGGCACAGTAAGTAGGTAAAAATGGTACTCCCATAGCTCCGGCAGCCAACCTGTAAACCATATGTACGTGACTGTAATCCTCTACTAATATTTCATCATTACTAACTTTTCTAGATAAATTAGCTCCTATCTTGCCGTACAACTCATGGCCCATAAAACTGGACTCCCATATTTTAACACATCCTGCACCTATAAGTACTTCACCATGGGTTCCGGAATTCACTTCTACAAGGTGCAGATCTTTTTTCTGCTGGCGTACAATTTCGTATACTACAGCCATAGGACGACGCCAGATAGTAAAACCGCTAAATGTCAACATGTCCCCGTCTCTAACAAATTTACTAACAGCTTCAGGAACAGTCATTAGTTTGTCTTTTCCTGTACTCATTTATATAGCTCCTTTTAATGTTAATTAATTTGCTGAAGAATATAAAAATAAAGCTCCTTCTGCTAAGACAAGAAAGAACCTACTTATTATAAATCATATTTATCTATTATAGACCATTAGTTATAATGATTAAATAATAAATTGTTATTTTTTATTAAAAATACTGTATAAAAAAAGTTTTTTGTCAGATTTTTGCGTATTAAAAAAGGATTTCGCATTTTGAGCGAAACCCATTTTTTTAAGCCTTTACCCTTTTTTCCAGTACCGTATAAATCATGCTGTATACCACCGGTATAACTACCAGGGTTAAAAATGTAGATATCAAAAGACCGCTCATCAGAGAAACAGACATAGCACAAACAGGGGACTTCCAGAAAAAAGAAGGGGGACCAACCCGAAAATGGTAGTCCCGTCAAACACTACTCCAACCTTTTGCAAGTCCAGGGAAGACAGTTTTTTCTCCAGGACATTTTCTATATTCACGGCACTGTGGACCGGTTTACATCACTGAAAACTGTTACCACCCGGTCCCGGTCGTACCTTTTTATAGTTGACCGCTGAGCATCAAGTTTTACATCAGCAATTTGTTTCAGCAGTACTTTATGCCCAACTGCTGAAGATTTTATAGCCAGGTTTTCTAATTTTTCCCTGGTATTAATATTACTTTCCACCAGTATATCGTACTTATTACCGCTTTTGCGGAACACAGAGGCTACAGCCCCTCTCAGGGCGATTATTTACCTGCCTTTGTATGTCATAGTTACTGATTCCCATCTCCAGGGCCCGGTCACTGTCTACATCTATTCGAAACTAATATTTTTTATCACTGGAGTCATCTTTAATATTTGAAGTTCCAGGTATTTTTTCCAATGCTGACTGTATATCTTTAGTGGACAGTTTAACTTGTTGTAAAAAAAGCTAGTTCCCACCCGGAATGGATAGGAACTAATACTAGTAGAAGCTTTTCTCTTTGCAGCTTTTAGTCTACTTCGTGTGTCCGCTTCTTCTCTGGATCATACACAGGGAACCGTACAACAGTTGCTGTGCAAAACATTCCCTCACCGATAACTTCCAGTTTGGTACCTACAGCTGACAATTCAGGTTTTACCCGCACTAGTGCCAGGGATTTTTCCAATCTGTTAGAATATGCTGGTTTATCATTGACTACTCCCACTTCCTCGCCATTGTGCATCAACTTTTCTCCGCCTTTAAGTACATAATCGATGTCTGCTTCAATACCACAAACCTTAACGCGTTCTTTTCCTTCAGCAGCCATAACAGCTTCTTTTCCGCGGAAATCGCCTTTATTGCGGTTTACAACCCAGCCTAAGCCAACTTCCCATGGTGTATACTCCATTAAATCAAAACGACGCCAGAGCAATCCGGCTTCCATACGAAGCGGGAATATGCTGGAAAGAGAGCACGGCTTGATCCCCATATCTTTCCCATAGCTGAGTATATTATCCCAGATATCGCATGCAAGATCCGGGCTTACAAAAATTTCATAACCCCGTTCGCCAGAAAATCCTGTGCGGGAAAGTACGCAGGGGTAACCAAACAATTCAGTTTCCTGGTGGCGAAAATATTTCATAGGCCACAGCTCGATAGGAGTGTGCTGGTCTAGGAGCTCAACTGCCTTCGGACCTTGCAGAGAAATAAGGTGTGTACCGCCGTCATACTCAACGACAGCGTCTTTACCTACGGCAGACTCTTCTACCATTTTCCTCGCACAGCCGTCTCCATGACAGACCATATACTCGTTATCACCCATGTTGAAAACAATGCCATCATCACAAATCGTTCCATTTTCCCTGAGGAACGGGCCGTATTTCGACTGCCCTGGCTTTAATTTAGTCATATCGTGAGTCATGGCATGATTCAGTACATCTGCAGCATCTGAACCCCTTACATTGAATTTTAAGAAAGCAGTCAAGTCATACAATCCTGCTGCATCGCGAACAGCATCGTGTTCTTCTTGGATATCGGTCTTATATTTCATTGGTACGCCCATGCGAATATACTCTTCAAGTTTGGCACCCAAGTCCCGATGGCGACAACTTAATGCAGAAGCTCTTATAATTTTAGTCATCTTTTCTCCTTTCAAGTTGATAAGTGTTACAAGCTTTTTCAAAAATCTTGTAACACTTATAAAATAAACCTTATTTTTATTATAGATGCAAATTTATCCAATTTAAGAATAAACCTTTATATCTACCCTGGCCAAACATTTACTGTTCTTACTAGGCCTTTACTTTAAGAACCTGCTATTTTAATTAGCACACTCAGTTCAAAACGCTGGCGATTTACAATGGCTGCTCGATGGGCTCTCTCTAAACTAGTCCATGGCACACTATTAAAAAACAGCACTACTAAGCATTTTTTGAGATATTTCTTCTCTTAGAAAAATCCAATTTTATGCTCAGTATTTTAAACTTTAATACCCCTCCCCCTATTTCACTGCTCTAATCGATTATCTTATTTTAGCATCACCCACCAATTAATAATCTATCTATTTTTTTTAGCTAATAGCTATAAATTTCGCTAATATCGGTCAATTTCCTTGACTATATCTTGTTATATTAGCAACTATTTTGCCGAGTTGATTATTAAAAAAAATAAGAATTTAGTATAATCTTCTGAAAATTAATGCATCACAGCAAGATAGTTATATATGCATATAATTTGGGGCCCGCAGTAATAAAAAAAAGCCGCCCCTCAGGACGGCATATAAAAAGTTAAAGCCACCAGCTCAAGACTGGCGGCAACTGATTGCAAGTGAAAGCTCGCATAATATCTGGTGGGCGGGAGAAGAATTGAACTTCCGACCTCTTGCGTGTCAATTTTATGGAGTAAATTTTAGGAGAAATCGACTAACCTCAAAAGCCTTGTATAATGCTTTTTCAGGCCAAATTCCAAGACTTTTTATACCAAGTGCTTTAAGTAAATTCTTTTCTAAAATTACAACTGCTTTCAACAGGACATTCTTTGCATTTTGGTCTTCCTCTACCTTTGCAAACTAAAGCCCCAAAATCTAGTAATGCATAATTATATTTTATATAATTTTTACAAGGCAACATTTCCCAAGCTATTTTTTTAACTTCTTTATTTCGCCTGACATCTCTAGGACCATTTAAACCCAAAAATCTTGAATATATACGTACTACATTTGCATCAATTACCGGTACTCTTTTGCCAAGGCAAAAACATGAAACCGCATTTGGTATATATATACCTACATGAGGCAAAGCTTTGATTTCATCTATAGATTTGGGAATACCTTTTTCTACTAAAACTTTAGAAATATCTTTAAGTACTTTAACCCTTTGTTGGTAAAGTCCGAGTGGTTTTATAATTTTTTCTATATCCTGAACCGGGCTATACAATAACTTTTCAGATGATGGAAAAGCTTCTAAAAAACTAGAGTAGACTTTTTCAACTTGAAGTGCTGTGGTTTTACGCAGAAGTAGTTCGGCAATTAAACTCTCATAAACAGTTATATTTTTAACTCTCCAGGGAAATATACGAAAATTTATATCTCCCCAAAATAGCAAGTTGTCAATAAAAAAAAATTTATCTTCGTAATTTTTATTATTGGTGACTGTCAACTGATAAAAACCACCTTTTATACTGGTCCATTTTATTCAAACCGATTCTTTATAAAAAACCATATTTTAAACAGTACATTGAATTTGTATTATTATGTAAAGCATGTAAGATAATCTTTTTTAAAAAGATATTTTTTAGCAGAAATGTTTAGTTTAATTAAAGACATAAGGACAGGATAAGACTACATTGTCAAAACAAAAGTAGTCCAAATGAAATCATTTTAGAAATACATAAAATATGGAATACTGATTGGAAAAACAGAAGAAATTTTTAATAACTTAGCGGTCGTTCGAAATGTCATCGGCCATTATTGCCTGCGGGTATTCATAGGCCTGAGTTTGCTTTGATCTTATGAATTTTGCAGTTTTTATCTAGTATGTGTTGGCTGTACTCCGAAAAAAGTGCTAGGGTAATATGTTAATAACAAATAAAGGCAACTTTCCCCATCATTTTGAGAATAAAAGCCAGACCTCCGCAGGGAAATTAATCTACGTGGGTATATCTAAATTAAGTCTTGATTATATGATTTAGCTTTTCCGGTCAGGAAAAACTAAATCTATTTCCTCCTTTTTCAAGGTGTAGTGCAAGTATTATTAGGTGAGGTACTGTATCCATCTTAAAATTTACGCTTTGAAAATTGGGTGATCGGTACCAAGTTAATTATTGCTTTTAGAGCAAAAAAAAGTGATTCAATTACGCTTGGCTATATGTAAATGGTTAATAATTTACCCCAATCTTACCCCAATGCACTTAAAAAAGAGTTTAAATTACTGGTGTTAGTTAAAAAACTATTTGCAAATACTGCTTTATACTGCTTGCACACCCGGAATTTGAACATCTAAGTACAATTCTAAAGTTCTTTTAACTTCAGCAGCTATAAGACTAGAAAGCTCAACTGGCACTCCATTTCCTATAGCTTTAAACTTATTAGTTAAAGCCATATCACTGGGCAGAATATATGAATCCGGTGCAGTTTGAAGCCTGAGTGCTTCTCGAACTGTTAACCTTCTAGGCTCCACAGGATGAAGGTGAACTTCATTATTCCCGTACGCAACTGCCGGGCTATACCGGAACCTGTGTAGCCTTTTAAATGACCTTCTACCTGTATCCCCTTCCCAAATTTCATTAAATTTTCTTGATATTGGCCGAAAATGCTCTAACTGGTTGGGTATTTCTTGGGTTAAGCCTTTAAAATTACTATAAACACACAATCTTTTAGCGACTTCAGGAATTTTATTATCATTAAAGACTTCTGTAATAGTTAAGTTCATCTTAGTTTTATCCCTGAATGACCATTTTTCAGGCCAGTTAAAACTTCTTGGATCTTCGCTTTGGAAAAGTTTTTGAGGCCACCTGAAAACCAAGTTATCTCGAGAATCTGGTGTATTTAGTTGAAGATAATTGCTTAAATCTTCATTCGTTGGAACATTTAAACCCCGCTTCGAAAGTTCATCAATAATATCATTTCTAAAACCTATAACGAAAACTCTATGCCTGTCCTGAGGAATACCATAATCAAGAGCATTTAACACATTATACCAAACAGTATAATTAGTTGTTCTGTTAAAATCGTTAACTAATTCTATAAAAACTTTCTTATGTTTTTTAGTTCTATATAAACCATCCACATTTTCAAAAACAAAGAAATATGGTTTTAACTCTCTCACTTTTTGAAAATAATCGTTAATTAGGCGCCCTCTTTCTCCAGTAACTCCTTTGTTATTACCACCAATAGAATAATCTTGACACGGAGGCCCACCAATAATACCCCAAAATTCCTTTTGACTATGGTTAATAATTTCCCTAGCAGTTATTTTAGTGATATCAACTCCACTTTCTGGTATAGTACAGATATTATAACTTTTGTCTAGTAAATTAATTTTTTTTAGATTTTCAACGTGATTCTTTAGCGCATAATTATATGCTTCTACATAAGAAGGGTCTATTTCACAACCCCATAATATTTCATATCCCTGGTGAATAAAACCACAATCCATTAATCCTGCTCCGGAATAAAGTGATATAACCTTTATAGATTTCATATCATCTTCCTCTCATACCCTACCAAATTTATAAAGCTTTAGAAACTTACATTCTTTTACAAAATAATCAAATCATATTTATTCTTGCTTTTAGGAGTAAAATTTATAATTTCTTTAATATTAGTAAATATTCCTTTGTATTATTGAAATTTAATTAATTTTATAGATCCTGGTTTGATGTTTTCTTTTGATGTTTTATAATGACTTTACAGTTTTTGTTTAAATACAAAAACTGTAAATTTAAAACTTTTTTTTCGTGACTTATTCTCAAAAACTAGCGAGTAACTTAAAGGAGAGTTTAATTTTGCATAACGGTATATTTTCTTTCAATGAACTGGTATCTTCAGAACTTTATATTGATGCTATATAGCAAGGCGGTAATGAAGGTAATGTTAAAGATGACCCTTTAAACCAGCTAATGGGATGCGGTAATCAAGGTGGATTTCGTATTGTAGGAAGACCACCATCTTATAAATATGCAATTTTATACTCTAGTTTGGACGAACCAGACTGGCCTGACGATTTGGATCTTGAAACAGGAGTTTTTACTTATTATGGAGATAATAAGCAACCGGGTTATAACTTGCATAAAAAAAAGGGGAACAGGTTACTAAAATATACTTTTAATTTATTACACTCTTCTCAAGTTGATCGTAAAAAAATCCCCCCTTTTTTTATTTTTACAAAGGAACCTCAGGGTAGAGATGTAATATTTAGGGGACTAGCAGCCCCCGGTGCTGAAGGATGCCCGCCAACTTAAAGCTTAGTAGCTATTTGGAAAAATAAAGAAGGTTCTCGTTTTCAAAATTATAAAAGTATATTTACAATTCTTGATGTTCCAGCTATATCCCGTAACTGGCTCAGTGACATAAAAGAAGGTAATGTTCTAAGTAACAATTGTCCAGCTGCGTGGCACAAGTGGGTAGAAACAGGTTTCTATACCCCTTTAAAAGCCCCAAAAACAGTAGAGTACCGTACAAAAGCAAGCCAAATACCTTCTAGCAAGCAGCACTATGAAATCATTCAATACATATATCAATATTTTAAAGATGACCCTTACACTTTTGAAAAATGTGCAACAGAAATAGCACGTCTTATGGATAATAATATTACTAGTTATAAACTCACTAGAAGATGGGTAGACGGGGGCGTGATGCTACAGGCAAATACCGTATAGGAATGAAAGATAACGCAATAACAGTTGATTTTGCTTTAGAAGCTAAATGTTATTTTATTGATAACCCGGTAAGAGTAGAACAAACATCTCGTTTAATTTCACGTTTAAGATACAGGCAATTTGGCATACTAGTCACTACTTCACATGTTCACCACCAGGCATACAAAGAAATAAAAGAAGACGGACACCCTGTTATTATTATAACAGCAATAGATATAGTAAACATATTAACCCGGGCAAGTTATAATACAAAAGATAGTGTGAGAAAGTGGTTATATCAAAACTTTCCTAAAACATAAATATAATGACTAACTAATAAAGCATTACATAATAGTAAGCCCGCGCTTAGCGCGGGCTTTATTAAAATTTTACTTTTAATATATACTTCTTATAATCTCTCCAAAATATCCTAAGTTTGAATTAGCATGCTCCCCCACTACAAGTGCCCTGTCTAAAAACATATTAAACTCCTCGCAAGCTGTTTCTGGTACCAAAGCACAATTATGGCACGCAGCCAAGTTACACGAGTTTGGCCCCTGGCCACCACGTGCTCCTAGTTCCATACATACCGGGTCAGTAGAACACCACTGGGCATTTGCAAGTGCCCCGCGTATAACCGGTTCTAAATAACCAGGTTTGCCCATACGGACAAGACCACCAAGCGTACCCTCTGCATCTCCAGCTGCTGTATAGATTAATACTCCTGCCATGGGAGCCTCTTTGTTAGTAGATACATACAACCTTTCCTTCAAAGAAGCTGAACTGTACCCGCATTCAAAAGTAAGCCTGTTCATTAAAAGATGAGCAAAAGTATGCAATAAAACAAACTTTGAACTTACATGCCTTTCTTTCAATTTTTTATTTTTTTGTTCCTCTGTATACCTCTCCACCAGTGGTTTTAACCGTTCATTAATAATTTCATAATTAGAACTTACCCATTCTTCTATCTTGTTTTCGTCAAATTCTATAAAAATACCCTCACCATATACAATAAATGCAGGCAACCACATATTTTTACCATGTGGCAAATCTGCCCACATTAGTGACTTCATATCATCAGGTTCTAGCTCGCTTTCAGGAAATATTCTTCTAAATCCTGCCAGTGCCCGTGTTTCTTTTAATTTATCAATAAGCATTATTCTTGAAAAAAACTTAGTAATATCTTGCTCGTACATGCTTAAATCTGCTTGCTTTATTCGCAACTGGTCCTCGTCTCTCTCAGTACGAAGAGCATTAAATTCCTCGCGCCGAAAACTAGTCTCTATATCATCTCCTTCAATTTTTTCCTCTTCTTGCTGGGTCTTGGAATCATTCCCTAATACTGCTTTTAATGCACTTTCTATTTGCTTATCTTTATAAGGATTTAACATACGGGCGTTTATTTGGCGCAAGTAATCTGGAGTTAACTCACTTTCTGCACCTGACTTAACAAGTGTTTTTATTATTGTTGAAAAAGGTAAATCCTCCAACGTTGCTACAAGCTCTGAAGGCACATCATCCTTTTCTCTTGGCAAGTAAATAGCACTATATATATCTGCAAAATAAACATTAGATGCACTACGAAGCGAGCCACGTAACGGGCGATCACAATTTTCTCCTTCTTCAGTCCCGTGCCAAGGACGTTTACCCTTGCAAGTATATTCATTTTCATTTTCTAAGTATTTAGTTAAATATGTTTGGCCATTAGAGTAGGCAATCGTTATACTAGCAAGAGGGCGTTTGGCACCACAATTACATACGATTTGTTGGCTAGCAAGCGTGGCCCCGCCGGTGCTAACTAGGCGCATAGGCTCTTGGCAACTAGGGTTAACCGAGCGATGAACCCATTCCCTCCATGGAAAATCTTGTATATGACCGTGATCGCAAATCGCTACAAAGGGAACTTGAACTAAATACCTTGTTTTACCTTCTTTCTCGCATTTTTTACACTTAGCTTTTTCACGAGATGTAAGTGGCAACTTCTCTAAATAACCACACGTTGTACAATAATGCCACTGTGGAAAGCGTAAAAAGGGAACATTAAGCCAGCAGTTAGGTATATCTTCTCCTTGACCCTTAGTTCTATAATCCGGGGGAAGGCGAAAATGGTCAACTTTTAATCGTTTTTCTAAACGCCACTCGTTTATCTTAAACTCGTTAATATCAATATTTTCATTACTAGTAGATTCTCTCTCGTACCAGTGGTCAAGGCCACAAGTAATAAGAGAAATACCATCCCTAGCCACAAACATTGCCCCTACACCAAAAGGAGCAATAAGCTGGGCACGCCTTATTGGGCTATTACTCATCGCCTTCCCCTCCTTGCTTGTAGAGAGTTGTTATTTTAGTCCTGCACTCGGCATCGACATTTCTCATTGACATGGGTGTAGGCCATGAAAGGTATTCTTGTTCTTTTGTAGCGTAAGAACCTGCTCTCCTTAATAGTGGTATATCAGTTGAATTCATGCTTTCCCATAATGTGGGCTCCCATTTCAACCACTGGCGCACCCTTTTATCAAACACATTTTTAGTATTTTCCACCTCATCATTATCAATAAAATTCACGCGGTTTAATACTATACTTCTTAAATGTTCTATTATATCGTTAGGGTACGGGTATGGTCTTTTTGCTATATCTTCATCACCAGCTTGCCTAACATACGAAACCATGACAGCATGTAAAACACGATCAAGTGCCGGCGGGGAAAAAGGTGTGACACTTGTAGGTTCAACTTGAGCATAAAGCCGTTCATGATAACTTCTAAACTTTTCAAAATGAGAGCGGTCTCTTGGTTTAGATGCACCATAAATAGTTACTACTATTCCTGTTTTTTCCCACCAGCGTCGCCCAACACGACCGGTTACCTGTATATACTGCGAAGTAGTCTTAGGCTGGCCAACTACACTCATTAATGATAAACGGTCAATATCCACGCCTACCTCAATAATATTCGAAGCTAGGCAAACATCTACAGGGTATTTATTACTTGTACAGTTTTTTTCTAACTCTGCAATAGCTTCAGGGACTTGATCCCCCCGTAACCTGCTCGTTAACTCTTGTATATTATATAATTTCCTAATCTCCTGAAAATCCACCCCCAAGCGGTTTTTAAGCACTTTAAAATAATCGGGAATATCTGATTGGAACAAGGAAAGAGTAGTTCCTAATTCCCTCAGGCTATTAAAAAAGAGTAGTAAACTCCACCACGGGTCCCTTTCTTCATTATTCAAAGAATATGGTGCTTGAGTTAAAGCAGTAAACGTTCGTACTTGTGTTGTTTGTATAGACCCTAAACCCGGCGCGTGAACTCCAACATATTTTTTTCCAGGTAGCAAGTTACCACTAGAATCCCTGGCATAACAAGAAAAAAATGAATCACTTGCATCAAGACCTGGCGGGGGAAATAAGACTACATCGTCCCGGCCGTAAAGAGCCTTTATTTGCTCTGTATACTTGCGGATTGTTGCTGTTGAAGACACGATCTTAGGTACTACCGGAGTATCTCCCCGGCGGTCTGTACACAATTCTTCGATTACAACTTCGTAAAGGCCAACCATAGAACCCAAAGGACCAGAAATTAAATGCAACTCATCTTGTATAATTAATTCAGGCGGGGAAGCATCCCGTTCTCCTCCCAAATTAATTCCAAATATTGATCTTGCCTGCGGCCGCCAAGCTAGCATGGCAAACTTGTCCACTGTACCTATAACTAGTGAAGGCCTGTGCTCGTAAATATCTTCATCAACAACATACACTGGTAATCCATTGCTAAACTCGCAATGTTTATCAGGGCATTTAAAAACTACAGTATTACCCTTTTGCTCGTATCCCAATACTCGCGGGATTCTTTTGTTCTTTGGAGGGGGTCCTTTATACCTTCCCATTTCAGCCCCACACCAGGGACATTGCCCTATTACAAAAAGGTTTTCCTCTTTGCTACTCTTTCTTAATTTATTTAATGCTTCTACAGCCTGGTCACGCTTGTTTGGTGTAGTACTACCTCCTAGCCATATGCCTATAGAAAATTCAGATTCCCCCAGGTTATCTTTAGTTTTCCTCCGAAGATAATCCATAGCACAAATAAGCGCTGACGCCCGCTGGAATTGTTGCGCTGTCAATAGCCTGAGTGTATACCTCATCAAAACGTTAACACCTGTATCGGAAGGGTCTACCAACCGGCGCATAAACATCGAAAATGCTGCCAGTCCCAAGTACGCTTCAGTTTTACCACCACCAGTAGGAAACCAAATTAATTCAACTACCCGTCGATCAGGAATTTTCCCGTCTGCAGCAGAATAAAGGGACATTAAAAAAAATGCTATTTGAAAAGGTCTCCACTTACCCTGGTTTTCCCCTGTGTTTAATGGATCAGGCTCAATATATTCACCCTCAAATATATAGGAAGAAATTTTTGAATCGAACTGTGCTTTTCTTGGCTTACGTCTACCTTGAAGTTGCTGTAGTAACATTGCGTGGTTTGCTAGCTGAAATGCACGCCAAGCATTTTTATCATTCCACAAATAATCAAGGCCATCTTCCATTCTTTCCACACACCGCTCGCATTCTTCTACATGTTTTTGGGCAGGTTTTTGATATCCTTTATAAAGAGAATGTATTTCACTTTTCTTTTGTTCAATCCAGTTTTTGTATAATTGAATTATTTCTTTTAAAGCATCTATCCCGTTATCTCCTGGTACCAAACCGGCTAAAGAGGCCATTGATACATCTACTTTTGTGCCGTCTTTTCTTTTTATTTCTGGTGTTGTATTAGGTGACTCGTATACTGGCAAGGATTCCGCGCTTACCCATTGTGCTTTATCGACATCAAAAACTTCCCAGTCAGCTGCACAACCATGACCGATAGCATAAGTTTGTGATTCTTTATATAACAGTGCTAGAGATTGTTCTTCTTCTTCCATTTCTTCTGGAGATAAACCCGGGTATGGTAATATATGAGCTTTTTTATCCGGGGATTCAACACGTGTTTTTAACCAAGATTGGAATAAACATATACTATCATAACCATTATATTCTTCTTTAGTACTTTCACTACTAGAACGGTTTACAATACACACTGTTAAAAGACGCGTGCGAGAATTTAAATGCTGTCGTGAAAACACTTCTAAATTGATATCAAGCCCTTTAGTATTTTCTTCTTCAAGAGAACTTGATTTAACTAATCCTTCACCATCAAAACACAAATCACTTTCGCTAAACCTGGCATTAATACTTACTGGTTCTCTTAACCACCACTCTCTATCTTTGTCATTGACAGAAACTTTTTTCTTGTAATAACGGCCTCCTGTTACTTTTACAACGAGTTCCGAGCCTTCCGGAAATTCTGCTAAAAAACTTATGCCCATGCTACTGGGTTTTAATGAATTAGCCGTTGAAAGCTCGAAATCATCTGGTTCTTGCTCGCTACTACCTCTTATATTTTCCCTTTTTTCAATTTTTTCTGCACTTTTCACTTGCTCGTCAGTTGTAAAATCTTCTCCATCTTTATTTTCTTCATCTCCACTATTATCTACCTTACCAGTTTGAGAACTCTCATCTTCCATTAATGTACCTAGCGGGTATAATACTCCAACTCCATAACGTGACGTTGGCTTGTCACGCTGTAGTATTTCTTCTCCTAAACCTTTTTGTTTCCATGGTTTGTAAAATTCTTTAACCGTGTCAAAATTAATAGTATCTGAACAATTTATTTCTTCACCTTGCGGTGAAGGGCCAACAAGTTCTTCTTTTAAGGCCTCAATTATTTGTTCTCTGTTTTCTATATGCGTAGCCACTTTCTACCCTCCCTCTTTATAATTCCATTTTCCTTTGATATGCTCACACATTCTCAAAATTTTGTTACCATTAACATTTTGATAGGTAGATAAAACTTGAAGCAATGCAATTATCTGTTAGCAAGATGTGACCTTCACCAAGGGTG
>JAIPEW010000046.1 GCA_021736985.1 Clostridiales bacterium
ATTATTGTCTAATTCCATTGATTTATCTCCATTATGGCAATTACTACTGAATATATATATTTTACTATAATTTTAGTGTTTCATCAATGCAAGTATCAAAAAGAAAGGCGGCAATTCATCCCCCACCTAAAGAGGTGGGGGATGAATTGCCGCACGAGTTAAAAAGTTAAGTAAAGTTATTTAACAAATGTCCGCCAATTGACAGCACATTTTGACACATTAAATTATAATTAAAAGCAACTCGCCCGAATGACAAATTTACCCCTAGTACCTTACTTCTAGCAAAAGCCCCTCGTATAGGGGTTTTTGCTATTTTTGTCACAATATTTAATAGCTGATAATAAAAAAAACTGCACCCGGTGGTGCAGTTTTTTTTATTATTTAAATTTTACTATACAAAATTCCCGAGGCCCATTGAGCTCGGACAATTTTATGTGCCGGAGTAGGGAGCGGAGAGTTCCACCGGCCTGGAAAAACAAAGTTTTCGTGTTAATAATGAATATAAAGGAATATTGCTTTAATCTAAATAAATAGTTAATATTAAAATACTGAACTTTTATTATGTTAACCCCCAAAATAATATCTCTTTACGAATATTTATTATTGAAGATTTTATACCTGTCAGGAGTGTCTGCTGTGAACGGTGAGCAAGACAGGACATTAAATTTAATTAACCTGTTACAATCGGGAGATGAAAAAGCCCGTGAAGAACTAATTGAAAACTACCGGAAATTCATTATAAAAATTGCAAGTAAGTATAATTATGAAAACATTGATATTTTCCAAACAGATACTTACAGCATAGCTTTAATTGCTTTTAATGAAGCAGCAAATAAATATAACAGCAGCAAAGGAACTTCTTTTGCTACATTTGCAAGTCAGATAATTAAAAGACGTTTGATTGACTTAATACGCAGTAATGCTAAATTTTCTCCAGAAATCAGTACAAATGAATTACCCGAAACTGATTCTAAAGACACAGAATCTCCAAAAGAATACAAGGAAGAGCTGGCCCAGGAAATTACCTGGTTTGAAAAACAATTGTCAGAATTTAATATTTCCATGGAAGACCTGGTCAAAGAAACGCCTAAACACAAAGATACGCGCTGTAAAGTTATAGAAATGGCCCGGTGGATAATAAATGATCCGGAGATGCTGCAGCAATTAAAAAAACGAAAACGTTTACCGTACAAAAGCCTGTTATTTCATTTCCGTTGTAACCCCAAAACAATACAACGACACCGAAAGTATATTATAGCAGTAATTATCACATTGACATTGAACGGGCCTAGCACTTATTTAAGAGAACACGTGTTAAGCGTTCTGAAAGGTTGCGATGGATATGACTCATAAGGGTACTGTATTTAAAATCAAACCCAACACTCTAATCGTAATGACCGGAGAATTTGAATTTAAAGAAATAAGAAAAACAAAACCGGCTGCAGCAGGCCAGGAAATTTATTTTAATAACAGCGATATAAAACACACGAACCGGAAGCGAACTCCCCTGGCAGCTGCAGCCTGCATGCTTGTTGCATTTTTAATTGCTGGTAGCGTTTTATACCAGGTTCTTGTTCCTGGTGTTTATGCTTATTTAGGTATAGATATTAATCCAAGTATTGAATTAGCAATTGACAGAAATTATAAAGTAATTAAAACTAAAGCCAGAAATAAAGATGGTACAAAAATTATTAAGAATCTATCTCTTAAAGGTCTTCCTCTAGAAAAAGCCGTACGTACTATTATGAGTACATGTTCTAACCAGGAATATATTAATAAAAACAACTCTAATATCATGTTCAGTACTACTATTAAAGAAGAGAAATCTCCAGGAAAATACCAGGCAAATTTAGAAAAAAAATTAATATCTTCTGCCAGCAAAGAATTAAAAGAAAGCAAAAACCAGGTAAACATCTATACTTTCCGCGTAAGTCCTCAAGAAAGGCAAGAAGCTTTAAATAAGAATACAGCACCCTGCCGTTACTATATTTGGGACAAATTAAAAGAAAAAAATATCGATATAGATTTAGAACAAGTTAATATGCAAAATATAAATAATATACTTCATAAAAACGATAAAATAGAAAAATACCTGTCTAATACTGCTGCTGTAAGTTGGAAGAAAAAAAATACACCTAACAAATCTAATCACTCAAAACCTGAAAAAGTTAAAAACAAACAGGGAAAAATCAAAAAAGAAAAGAACAAAGAAAAAAACAAAACAAATCAAGGGAAGAAAGATAATTCATCGCTAAAAGAAGAAAAAAAGGTTTTAAAAAATAACCCCCTTCCTCCCGGGCAGGCTAAAAAACAAAAGCCACCCTCTCCTGGAAAATCAAAAGATACTCCTCCCGGTCACATAGATAATCCAAACAAAAAAAATAACCAACCCAATCCCCAAAGCACCCGTTAGTCCCGGGTGTTTTTTTGTTAGGACTTTTATTCTATTTTTTTTATACCCCATTTTTAGTTTAGTTGTTACGAATATAAGTAATAAAAGGGAAAAATATGCGGGGGTGATACTCTACGGGCAGTAAATAGGCTTTCATTTTATTGTAAGTAAAAATTATTAAAAACAGGGGTGTTTTGTACATGTTTATCAAGAAAATTTTAATATCTTTTACAGCATTATTATTCATGTGTGGGAGCATGGCTGCAATGTCAGGTGCAGCACAAGCCAAGCCTCACAACAAAGGATTGCCTCCGGGATTAGCTAAAAAAATGGATTGTAAAACGTTTGAGACTAATGAAGTTCAATACGCCCATCCAAGCTTAAAAGGCTTGCATAATGCACTTCAACATGGTAATAAAAACAACCGGGCTAGAAATGTTTTACGGCAAAAAATAATAAACAGGGGCGGAGAAGAATTACTTGAAAACAGACAGGGGGTTACTATTGGAATAAACGGCGAACCGACTACCTTGTTAGAACCGGGGCAAGAAGTTAAAGACCTCGCTTTCAAAATTAAAGATAACGAAGGAAATCTTATAGACTTACAAGACAACTACCAAATTGAAATACAAATTGATGACAGCAATAACATACTGGAAAAACCAGAAGACGGAATGGATTTAACTGCCAGGGACATGAGCGATAAAACAGGTGTTACCCGTGCCGTTTATGCAAAAGCAAGTGAAGAAAATTCAGGCACTGCAATAGTCAATGCAGTACTCTATAAAGATAAAGGCAATGATCTTAACAACGAGGTTGACGAAGGTGAAGAAATAGGTGCTGTAAATGTAGAATATACAGTTGAAGAACCAGCAGTAACTACTGGCGTGTTCAATTCTGACGACTTGAATATATTTAATGCAAATGAAAAAAGTATTATGATCGCACCGGAAGATGAACCTGTTGAACTTGATTATAAAATACTGGACCAGTTTAAAAATTCTATAGAACTATCTGAAGATACTGCCATAGAATGGACTGTAAAAAACACGGGAGACGAAGATATTATAATTACTAAAGATGAAGACAGTTTTTATCTTTTAGAACCAAACGAAGAACAATCTTTCACCAGGACTGCAGCAGAAGACAGCAGCAGTTGTACTATTACCTTTGAAGCCAATGACCCAACTGCAGCAAATATTACCGCCAATATAATTGACAATGATGAGAGTCTTCAATCTACAAGTATATGTTTTCTACCTGAAGAAAATATACTTGTAAGTGATTCCGGTGAAAAAATCAATGGAAAAGTTGAAGCAATAGAACAGAATGAAGACGAAGAAACGATGGATATGCTGGTAAGTAATTCTGAAGATATTTACCTGCTTGATGATATTGCTTATGAAACTAATATTTTTTCAGATGTGGAAAACATTAAAACAGGCTATAGTGTAGAAGTTGATTTAGATAATTTAAAAGAAGAAGATAAAGATGATAGCGATTTTATACGAGTTTTTAATAACAATTAAAAAAAGTACCCCCTTACCGGGGGTACTTTTTCATCTCAATTCTTCCAGATGTTATCAGAAACTAGCTGAGTGAAAAGTTTTCATACTCCGTCGTGAGCAAGCAGGTCGTGGAAATTTAATTAAAAGCTGGTATAAAAACATACAGAATCTTGAAGATTTTCTTCTGCCTGAAAATCTTCACACTGTACATCTTCCAATTCTACTTCTTTCGACGATGATATATCTTCCCTTACCAGCGGCAAATAATTTTCTACTGCTAACAGGGTTGGTGCAGCTGCGATTTCTTGGATATCTCCTCCCTGTTCAATTTCAATCGTTTTTTCTTTTGCTGTAATTTCATTGTTATTTAACAGTAATACACTCTCTTCTTCTACTACGACCTGTGTATCTAAAAAAACCGGATCATCCTCATTTTTGCTTTCAACTGGAATAGCTTCTTTAGTTTCCGGCAATACAGGTCCGACAATACTGCACTGCTTTTTATTGTATATTGCTGGTAAATTTTCTGAGGCAGTTGGGGCCCCGCTGCAGAGCAGGTTGCCGGGAGATAACATGCCGCAGTCGTATATTACTAAATTCTTGTAACCTGCCCTGCCAAACAGTTTCCCTGTACTGTGAATTATTAAATTATCTACTTCAACATCCCCAACAACTTCTCCGGCAATTTCCAGGGAAGTACACTTTATATCTCCCCTGTAATGCCCGTTAACAGTAATGAACACTTTCCCCCTGGCATATAAATTACCCTTGTACATACCGTGCACATCAACTTGCACGCCGGGAAGTTTATCCTTTTTAATATTAACCAGGAAAGTATAGAATAAGCATGTATAAAAATATAAGGATACTTTACATAAGACAATCCAGGCGTTCTTAATCATTGTCTCCATTTTTCTCATTCTTATCTTCACCACTATCTTTAGTCTTATTTACACCCCACAGGCGATTAGCCCATGCCTCATATCCCCTGCTGTTAGCTGTAACAGGTTCAGTTACAAGCTTTGCCTGTGTAAAGTTTGGCAGCAGGTAAGGACTCAAAGCCTGTCCACCACCACCGCTTATTAATAAGAGATCAAATTCAGGTATTAACCAGGTAGAATTTATCTCTACCAGCAGGTTTGTAGCTAATTTTTTAAATGCATCGTCAATTATTGGAGAGATATCTACTTCTTTTCCGGCTATATTGATTTTACCTGTTATAACTGCCCCGTCTAAAGAATGCGTTTCCCTTTCAAGCCCGTAATTAGATAAAATATTATCTCTTATTTCACTGTATACATTAGACATACCTAATGACAATGTTTTACTTTTTTCAGGAATATAATCGCCGTCCTCGATTACAGCCAGGTCAGTAGTCCGAAATCCGATATCAATGATTCCAGTCCGGCCTTCTAGCGAGTGCTTGGGCTGCCCCCACGTATCAAGGTATTGCGACCAGTACGTGCCTAAAGGCTGTGGAACAATCTCTACATGTTCCACCTGTATTTCTACATCTCTTTGTTTATTATTATGATATATTTTAATATTGCGCTTGTTTTGAACTTGATTAACCAGCTCATCTGCTAAATACATGCGCCCGGCCGGTAGACCTGTCAAAACCTTAAACTTGTTTTGAAAATTAGAACAAAAAAGGCTTAAAGCACTTAAAAACAAGATTTCAAGGTCGTTTCCTTCTTTACGTGCAGCAGATAAGTCTCGATAAACAAAATTTGAGTGACGTATTGCCGACTTGCCAACAAAATAAACTTGATTATTCACTTCCAGCCTTAAATCATCCACAGTTTGTAATTGCTGCGGCTTTGTGCGTAAAGTCGGGCTTGCCTTTCCGTCTCCTACCACACTGGGGAACGAATAGCCTACTTTTCCATCTGTAACTTTTACAAAACCATAGCCAACATCAAGACCTATAAGCTGGCCCATTGTTTAACCCCTCCTTATTGTCATCCCGGTGGACACAACTCTTTATCTCAAGGGTATAGCGCGCCGGGCAATCATACAATAGTCCTAAAGCTTCATTTTTTATAGGTCTCTATTCCTACAAAAAAACATATAACTACCTTTAACAGGGTAGTTATATGTTTACTTAGTGATTATTATTGTATTATTTTTTTATTTTTTAAGATCTTTAGTTACCCTATTAAATAATTCCGCACCGTATTCGTCTTTAATCTTGGGCCAAACTTCCTGCCTTACTTTCTCAGCAAAACTTGTTATCTCTTTATCTGAGAATTCATAAACTTTCACGCCCTCTTCGCGCAGCTTGTCCCTGAATTCCTGTTCCGACTTTTCGGCTTTTTTAAAACGCTCTGCTTCGAATTTATCAGATACTTTCTGGATAGATTTCTTTTTATCATCAGAAAGATTGTCCCACAAATCTTTATTCATGTACAAGTACCACATTTCAAAATGGTCGCGTACAGGAAGATAATATTCAGTCAAATCTCTAAAACTTGCATAATAGCCCTCTGCACCAGAACCAATAACACCGTCAACGATACCGGTTTGAAAAGAGGTAAAAGCTTCAGCATAAGGAATAGGAGTCGCAGAATACCCAAGTGAACGGGCAGTAAGTTCAAACGATTTTATTCCAGGCACCCTAATTTTTATATTTTTGTCAACACTAGCGTCAGCAGGTGCTTCTGGTTTTTCACCCAGCGCAATCCCACCAAAATATTTTGGATAAGAAGCTAAGAGTTTAATTCCTTGTTCTTCAAATAATCCACTGACAGCTTTCATTAACTCGCTGTCGCCGCCATAAACTTCCCTTGCTTGCTCCCAGTTAGTCACTAAATATGGAGCTAAAGAAATTCCCAGGGATTTGTCTACACTTGTTCCTGCAGGTGCCAGCTGCATCTCAATATCACCCATGCCTACGCGTTCCTGCACAACCTGGTAGTCTCCCAGCTCACTGGCCGGAAAAATGTCAATGTTATTGCCCCGCCAGTATTCTCTTTTACTTTATCTGCAAACCAGTGCAAGTCATTATCTGTAGTTGTATCCGCAGGCCTAACGTGTCCAACCTTCCAGGTAACATTTTCCTGTTTATCCCCGGAACATGCAGTTAAACTAAACATAAGGATTACAAATACACCTATCAAACCTATTGTCTTTAGCCTTCTCCTTGTCATTTGTTAGCCTCCTTTAAAAATGATGAAAAATGCCCCCCAAAAACCCCCTCTGGTACGCCTTATGCTGTTAACCACCTCCTATTGCCTGATCACTAAAAAAAGTTGCTTTATGTTTTAAAGTAATCCCATTACTTTTGGTAAAAACAGGGATAGTCCCGGCCAGAAAGTAGTGAGTAAAACAACAGGAAGGTATCCAAAGAAAAGGAATATCAGAGTTGGCTTTACTATTTCGTTAAACTCGCAATCACCAATGCGCATTCCCAGGTATAGAATACTTGCATACGGAGGAGTAACTCCACCCATTGCAAGGTTAACTCCCATAATTGCAGCAAATTGTACCGGGTCTAATCCCAGCTTGGTAACAAGAGGAAGTAAAAGTGGTGCCACTAATATCATTCCGGTAGCATCATTGACTATCATTCCAACCAGGAATAAGAATACATTAAGAATTAACAACATAAGTACCTTATTATCTGTTAAGTTAAAAAACAATTCAATAATTGCCTGCGGTACTCTAAGCATTACGTATGTCTGGCTGAGCATCAGGCAAAAAATAATCATTGTCATGATAGCTCCCACAGAAGAAACAGAGCGTTGAATAACACCATAAAAATTACCGGGTTTAAGTTCCCTGTAAATAAAGAACCCTATGGGAATTGCAATGACAGTTGCTACAGCAGCAGCTTCTGTTGGAGTAAATATACCACCGTATATTCCTCCCAGAATTATAAGCGGCATAGAAAGGCCCGGCAGCGCTACCCATGTACGGTTAATTACCTTTTTGCTCTTTTCCTTGCCGGCAAGAGCAGGTTCAATATTTATGTCAGGAAATTTTTTGGCCATTATAATGTTTATTATTGAAAACGAAATAACTATTAGAAGTCCCGGGCCCAGTGTCGAAAGAAAACAAGCCAGAATGGAAGTCTCTGTTATCCACCCGTATAAAATCATGATAACGCTCGGGGGAATCAAAAGTCCTAAAATTGATGAAACAGTAACCAGTGCAGTAGAATACCCTCTCGGGTATCCCTGTTCCACCATTCTTGGTATTAAGATTGGGCCAGTAGCTGCTACGCCAGTAAAACCACTTCCGGAAATCGCTCCTATGAATGCACATGTTGCCACGCTAATAACACCAAGCCCGCCTTTTATACGACCAACAAATAAATCTGCAAAATTAAGCAGGTGCTTGGCAATACCACTTTCCCCTATAATAGATCCAGCCAGGATAAATAGGGGACTTGCCAGGAGAACAGGGCTTATTATTTCATTAAATCCCCACAACATCATACTTTTCATGGAGACCCCGCCAAACACGGACATAAAACACAGGGCCCCGCCAAAACAATAAGGAAGAGGAATGCGCATCATAAGGAGAACAACAAGCAATATAATGTCGAGCAGTACAATAGTTGTTAACATTTTAATTTCTCCCCTTTAGATGCGTAATATTTACGCAAATATTCTTTTATATAATCAATTAGTTCTACCACCGTGTACAAGGTCATTAAAACAAGTCCAATACCTACAGCACTTTCCCCGAAAAACATGGGGATAAAAAGCAAGTTACTTAACTTCCAACAGGTAAAAGAATACACGAAATACCATAAAGCCCAGTAAGTTAACCATAAACTTACTAATAAAGAAACTAGACACCTGGCAATATTGAAAAGACTCATGGTTTTTTCTTTTTTGATATAAAGGGTTAAAATACCACACGTAATATGGCTTCTTTCCATTGATGCATTAGCGCCTCCGAGCATATACAACCATATTGTTGGAAAAAGCAGCAGCTCTTCAACACCCATAAGGGGCGCGTTTAACACATACCTTAGCAACACCTGTATAAACATCAACAAGGGCAGGCTGAGCATTAAAACAAATGCTGATCCCCTTTGCAGCGCAAATAATTTATTTTTCAATTTAAGCTCACCCCTTTATTTGCTCCACATAAGAACATTATTTTTCACCTGTATGCAAATAATGCTTAATTTCATCTACTGTCATACCTGCAAGTCCCAGCTTTTCAACGTTTCGCCCGTTAGAGACAAAATCTTTGTTAAGCAGGTATTCTCCCAGTTCAATAATAATTTCCATCCTGCTTACATTTACTCCCACAAGTTTTGCCAGTGATACAAGTGGAACAAGCCCCATAGGAATATCTTCTAGAACATAACGGGTTTCGAGAGTTTTTTGCCCGCTGATATCTTTATAAGCCATAACTTTTGTTACTGTTTTCGATAATGTTTCTTCCTGTATTCCATATAAATCCCTGTAAACATCTAAGATTGATGAAAGCTCTAAGCCTAGAGCATCTCCCAGGGCTATTTTTTCTTTATCCATTTCTTCTACATAAGCACCAATACTGGGAGTTATACCGTCAAAGTAATACTTCCAGTCAACATTAGATTCAATCATAGACACATTCAGCAGGGATGGCGCAGGGTGCATCATATTGTTGGGATTTTGCATGCTTGTTTGTAAAACATTAGTACCTGCATATACCTGGGGAAATGCTTCTTTTAACATACCGGTTACTCTGTCATTTTCAACTGCCGGAAGTGCTGATACCATCAAAGTTTTCTTAATACCATGTATAACCGAATATCCTGGCCTTGGACTGCGAACTGCATAAATTAAAGATTCGGCTTCCGCTATTGTTACATCAGCCTGGCAATTCTCATCATCAAGAACCTTTCTAACTTCCAGGGCCCCACCTGCTGCCCCGGGGTGTATAAATACCACCTGTCCGTCTTCCAGGTATTGCGCACAGTTTCTGGCGATATCACGGTGTGCCAGTGCAGGGGCAATTACCATTACTATATTAGCCCCTTTTACTGCCTCAGATATACTGGTAGTTGCTTGAAGCTCACCAAAACCTTCGACTTCACCACCGACATAAATTCCACCCTGTTTATTAATTGCAGCTACTGTCTCTTCAACAATATCATAAAGCTTAACCGGGTAACCCATTAGTGCCAGGTGCCCTGCAGCAGCCTGTCCACCGTTTCCGCCGCCTATAACAACCCACTTCAGGTTAGATTTATTGCTATCTACAACCAATTTTTTAACCTCCTTTTCCCATAAAAACAGCTTACATGTTTAACTGTCCTACAGGTAAATATAAATTTTTTTAATTTAATAACTAATTAAATAATTGCATATCTACGGTAATTGAATAACTTCATTTAGCGGTGTATATTTTAGATCCAAGGATTCAGCAACTGCCTTATAAGTTACTTTACCATCGATAACATTAACACTGCGGGCCAGGGCTGTATCTTCCTGAACAGCTGCTTCATAACCTTTATTAGCCAGGGCAACTGCATACGGCAATACTACGTTTGTAAGGGCAAAAGTAGAAGTTCTTGCCACGGCACCAGGCATATTAGCTACACTGTAATGTACTACATCATGCTTTACAAAAGTTGGCTCTGCATGAGTAGTAGCTCTATCCACTGTTTCTACACTGCCGCCCTGGTCAATAGCTACATCAACAATAACAGAACCAGGATTCATAGCTTTAACCATATCTTCAGTAATAATCTTCGGTGCCTTTGCTCCTGGAATTAATACAGCACCAATAACAAGATCAGCCTCTGCTACAGCTTCTTTAACGTTATAGCTATTAGACATAATTTTCTTTAAATTGGAACCAAATATATCATCAAGATAGCGAAGGCGGTTAGGATTCTTGTCCAGAATTGTAACATCAGCACCCATGCCTACAGCAATTTTCGCAGCATTAGTACCAACGGTACCCCCACCTACGATAGTTACTTTCGCTGGTGAAGTTCCAGGTACACCGGCCAGAAGAACTCCTTTACCCCCCTGCGGTTTTCCCAGCGCTTGGGCCCCTACTTGCACAGACATACGCCCGGCAACTTCACTCATTGGTGTCAGCAGTGGAAGCGAACCATCACCAGGTTGAATAGTTTCATATGCTAAACCAACTATTTTTTTATTTAACAAGGCTTGTGTTAATTCAGCCTCAGGCGCTAAATGTAAATATGTAAACAGCACCTGTCCTTCTTTAAATAAATCATATTCAACCGGCAGCGGTTCTTTAACTTTCATAATCATATCTGCAGCATTAAAAACATCCTTTGCTTCTGACAGCATTTCCGCACCAGCATTAATATACTGCTCGTCAGTAATACCACTGCCCTGACCGGCACTTTTTTCTATCACTATTTTATGATTGTTAAGAACCAAAGTTTTAACACCGGCAGGGGTAATAGCAACCCTGTTTTCATTATTTTTAATTTCTTTTGGAACACCTATGATCATTTACTTTCCTCCTTATAAAAAAAACTTTTTCTTTGTTTACTTGTCCTACAGCTAGACATTTCGACATTATATTTAATATTCCTTCTACTTATAACACTAAAATTTTAAAAAAATTAACGTAATTTTAAAAGTACAAAAAAACCTTGCTTTAAAAACATTAATAAAAGGGCGCCCCGAGAATACATACCCGGTAAAGCGCCCTTACTCAATTTATTTGCCGTAGAAGAATTTAAAAAATCCTGGCACCTTTACGGCAGCAGGACTTCTTTGACCTTAATAATATATTCATCGTATCAACAATATTTACTTTTATATATTGTATCGGACCAGGCCCAGCACAACAAGGTAACTACTATCCCAAACTTGATTTTATTACTATCAAGGGAACAGGCCAAAACAGGTCAAGGATAAAGTAGATACTTATTCTTGACAACTACAAAAAACCTGTAGAGTTCCGAAATTCTGCAAAAGAAAACCAACCTGCCTGGCTGATAAAAAACTTTTATGATTCGTTGTGTACAGAAGACGCCTGGGCATTATTTCTATCTTGTTCTTCTCTTCGTTTTTCCAGGATATCCTCAGCTTTGCTAAGATGCAAGTACATGGCCTCTTTTGCTTTTTCAGGCAGTCCTTCTTTTATATAATTAAATATCTTTTCGTGTTCATCTAGTTCACGCAGCAGTTCGTTTCCATCACTGTGTTTAAGCAGCAATATACTCCGCTGAACTAAAAGTTGATCTGTTATGGAATTTAAGAATTTTTCCATAATCCTGTTGCGTGCAATCTGAGCAATAAAAAGGTGAAACTCCATTCCCATATCTTCAGAATATGTCCCATCGACTACAGCTTTTTTACTCTTTTTAATAATTTCTTGTAATTTTTCTAAATCAGCTTCTTTTGCTCGCAGAGTAGCCTTATATACCAGTTCAACTTCCATAACTAACCTGGTTTCCATTAACTCTTCTATGGAACTATTTTCCCCCAGCATAGAAAACAATTCCATTTTGCGTATATTTCGCAGGGCATTATTGGATACATACGTCCCCCTGCCCGATTTTGTAGAAAGAATATCATTTAATTCAAGAGATTTTAATGCTTCTCTTATAACATTTCTACTGACCTGAAAATCACCCGCAAGTTGAATTTCACCGGGAATTTGTTCTCCCAGTTTCCATTGTCCATTCTTAATAATATCAATTATTTGCTTAATTATTTCTTCGTACAATAATCTCCTGTTTGCTGGCTTTATCAAGTTAGATATCCTCCTAAAATATATACTGCCCTTCTGTTCAGCTGTCCTACAAGTTAACACTAAGATAGATTATTCCAGATAAACTTTTATGTCAAGATAAGAATTTCTGGATATCTAAGAATAACTGGTATTTAATTATTATTTTCACTTGTTTTTAAGTTAAAGTTCCATAAACTCCAGCCTACAACAGAGTATGAAAACTCTTTCAGCAACCGTGTTAAGACCGGTGGTACTCGGAGCGAACGTACGGAAGCGCATTTATAGAGCGATTGAGGCCGGTTGAGCTCGGACAATTTTATGTGCCGGAGTAGGGAGCGGAGAGTTCCAAGGTCTGGCAAAAACTGGAGTTTTCTAATTAAACGCCCACGAGCTTAGAGCTCACAACGGAGTATGAAAACTCTTCTGACGGCTGGGTGGAGGGCCGGTGGTTTCCTCCAGTCCGGCACTCAGTGCGCTTCTTAAAAAATTATTCTATAAGTAGTATATTTTTACTTCTGGCTTTTCTGCATTAGAGATGGGCTGAGTGCCG
>JAIPEW010000047.1 GCA_021736985.1 Clostridiales bacterium
ACAAGAAAAGCAATGCAAATAGGGTCGATACAATTAAGCCGGACATAACCGGTATAAAGTTCTTGCGCACAAGATCGAGAACAGGCACTCCAACAATACCTGCAACAGCAACCAGGCTCGACCAGGCAACAAGGGTTCCACCGCCGGCCCATATGGATCCCATCTGGCCTACAGATGCCAGGGTAGATACAGTGCCAGCACCCTGTCCCGATGCAAGTGCAGCAGCAAGGGTACCTACAACCGGCAGTCCTGAGAAACCAGAACCGTCCAGACCTGTTACCATTCCGAGAATCAATATACCGAAACTGGCTACAATGCCGGTAGGACTGATTATGCCGGCAAAATATTTACCTATGTCAAACAAGTACCCGGGAGCATTTTCTCCCAGTATTGCCGGTGCTGTTTCCGGGCTGCCCAGGAAAAAGAACCCGGCAATCGGAATAATTGGGCCCATAACTTTGAATGCAAAGGCAAACCTTCACCCAGAAAGTCTGAAATTTTATCAAGACCGTCAAGTTGAAAAGTTAACAGTGTCATGACGGCAATAATAAACAGTGCAGCTCCGCCGAGGAGACCTGCAGCGTCCCCGCCCTTGATATCAAAGGCAAACATGGAGAAAATAACACCTACAACTACAACAATGAGAAAGATAGCGCCAAACTTATCATATTTTTCATTTGCCGGGTCGACATCTTCATCTTCATTATTTGCCAGAACAGGGAGATAATCTTCTATATTTTTAGTATCATCTTCGTAAAATTCTTTTATTTCTTTCCTGTTCATGAAATAAGCCAGGGGAATAGCCACGGCACCGGTAATGATAGTGAGCAGGCCGCCTTTAAAGGTAACCATTTCAATAGGAACCCCGGCAGCTGTTGCTGTTAAACCCGGTGCACCCTGGATTATAACGTCTCCAGCCAGAGACATACCCTGTCCTGCCAGTGCCAGTGCTATCGCTGCAACCATGGGATGTAAGAACAGGTAAATTATAGAGCATCCTCTCCTTTTTCCCCGGTTCGAATCCTCAGCACATCATCAACTCTGGTAGTAAATATTTTTCCGTCACCGATTTCACCTGTTCTTGCCGTTTTGCTTATCACGTCAATTACTTGTTCTGCAAACTTATCAGTTACTACTATTTCAATTTTCACTTTCGGTAAAAGAGTTATATTATATTCTGTACCTCTATAAACTTCTGTTCTACCTTTTTGAAGGCCGCAGCCCATAACCTGGGAAACAGTCATACCATGAATACCATAACTACCCAGGGCATCTTTTACTGGTTCTAATTGTCCCAGTCTTATAATACATTCTATTTTTACCAAGCATATTCACTCCTTTGCTTAATTTTTTTCTTACCTGGCCTCCTATACTTTGAGGAAACCAGGTAAGAACACATAATACTTTTAATACTTACCTTCGATACTATGCCCTTGACTTAACCCCAGGGCATCAACCGGGCGTAGAATAAAATCACCATACGCTTCCATACCATGTTCTCCTATATCAAGGCCTTCCATTTCTTCTTCATGTGATACCCTCAGACCAGTTACTGCATTTATTATCTTACAGGCAATATAACCTAACCCCAGTGTCCATGCTAATACGGCAATAACACCGGTAAACTGGGTAATCAACAAGGAACTACCGCCGCCATATAATAACCCGCCGTCTACAGCTAAAAAACCCACGCTGAGAGTTCCAAAAGCTCCGCATACTCCATGAACTGAAATAGCTCCCACTGGATCATCAATTTTAACTGTTTTGTCAAAGAAAGATACAGAAACAGGTAGTATTATTCCGCAGATTATACCAATAATTATTGATCCCAGCGGCGAAACAGAAGCACAACCAGCAGTTATCCCTACTAAACCACCAAGGGCCCCGTTTAAAACCATGGTCATGTCCGGTTTACCATGACGCAGCCAGGTAAAAATCATGGCACCTATAACTCCGGCAGAAGCCGCTAGCATGGTCGTCGTAGCAATTAAACCAATACTAGGGTCAGTACCGGCCAGTGAACTTCCCGGATTGAAACCAAACCAACCAAGCCATAGAAGTAAGGTACCCAGGGTACCCAGGGCTATATTGTGACCGGGAATAGCCCTAACCTCTCCTTCTTTACCGTATTTCCCGAGCCGGGCCCCAACCAGCCACGCTCCAACCAGGGCTGACCAGCCGCCTACCCCGTGAACCACGGTAGAACCGGCAAAATCAATAAAACCCTTCTGAGCCAGCCAGCCTTCCCCGTTCCAAACCCAGTGTACAACAATTGGATAAATAAATGCTGTAATCACTGCCGTAAACACAATATAAGCAATAAACTTTGTGCGCTCAGCCATGGCACCGGAAACAATGGTAGCTGCTGTAGCACAAAATACTGCCTGGAACAGCCAGAAAGCATGCATTGGTATACCAAAATCAAGGTCCTGAATACCGGCAAGACAAAAACCTTTAACCCCGATAAAGCTCCCTGCATCGCCCCCAAAGGCCAAACCAAAACCAATAACGAAGAATAACAATGCACCCAGGGAAACAGTAAGCATATTTTTCATCATTATATTTACAATATTTTTAGCCCTGGTAAAACCTGCTTCTACCATGGTAAAACCAGCATGCATCAAAAAAACCAGGTAAGCACAGATTAAAACCCAGACTGTATCTATTGCTGCAGCATTGGACTGAGCCGTTGGACCTTCCCCGGCCAGTACTATCCCAGGAAATATAAAACTTAAAAACAAAAACATTAAAAAACCTCTAACAACTTTGCTTTTCACTCCTAATCACTCCAATCTAAAAATTGATTTTGTGATAATCCGCGCGGAAATAAAAAAAAGGATGCTTTTTAAAAGGGGTTTATTCCCTAAAGCATCCTTGCTTAACAAATACAGCGCTGTACACATTTAAGGGCGCCCGCGGGTATCATTACCCGATCAGAGCGCCCTTGCTCACTTTCCCTGCATTGGAAAAATTAAAAAGTCCTGGCACCTCTACGGTACCAGGACTTCATTGGCCTATGTAATACATTCATTGTATCAGCTATTTAATATTTTATATTATATAACAATCTATATATTTTATCAATAGTAAATTTAGAAGATAACGTAAACTGCTTGTAAGATTTTTAAACCTGTATTACGCAACATGTTGATTCATATTCCCGGCAATACCAATAACAACTAATTGACTTCTTTTAAACTTGACGTCAGAGAATCAATACCAAAATCTGCCCGCTCAGATTCTGTCATTTCATAAATATTCTTATCACAGGCTGAGGCGGCATTATCTTGTTATTAATACCGTTGAGGTCGGAAGCGAGATTACACGCTATGAACAGGTACGGGTTGCAGGCAGGATCGGGATTGCGCAATTCCACTCGAGTACTCATTCCCCTCTTTTCAGGTATTCTTATCAGCGGGCTGCGGTTGCGACCGCTTCAGGCCAGGTATACCGGAATCTCATATCCGAGAATTAATCACTTATAAGAGTTAACAGTGGGATTAGTAATTTCAGCCAGGGCCCGAGCTTTTATCTATTCCACCTTTGAACAATTGGAATACGGCGCCCCCAACCAAATGCTTTAGAAGTCACCTTGATCCCGGGTGGAGCTTGTTGCCGCTTATATTCTGCCCGGTCCACTTTACGGATTACACTTTCTACAACATTACCATCATATCCCACTTGCACTATTTCTTGTATAGATTTATTATCCTCTATATATGATTTTAAAATATCGTCAAGCACATGATAAGGCGGCAAAGTATCCTCATCCACCTGCCCCGGTTTTAGTTCAGCAGAAGGTGGTTTACTAATAATATTTTCTGAAATGATTATACCATTACGGTTAATATAATGAGCCAGCTGATACACTTTTCCCTTGGGAACATCGGCCAGCACTCCCAGGCTCCCGCACATATCTCCATAAAGAGTGCTGTAACCCACCGCCATTTCCGATTTGTTTCCAGTTACTAGTACCAAGTACCCTTCCCGGTTAGAAATAAACATTAATATATCTCCCCTGATTCTAGCTTGAATATTTTCTTCGGCTAAATCAATTTCCTTACCGGTTTTTAATTCTTCAATGTAAGTTGAAAACATTCTACCTAGCGGAATAACCCGGTACTCTATACTTAAATTTTGAACTAGATCTTTTGCATCATTAAGACTTTCAGTAGAAGAATACAGAGAAGGCATGGCAACCCCGGTTACATTTTCCTTACCCAAAGCTGCCGCTGCCAGCGCAGCGGTTACCGAAGAATCTATACCCCCGCTTAAACCTACCAAGGCTTTTTTGAAACCTGTTTTATAAAAATAATCTCTGACGCCTAAAACAAGGGCTTCATAAATCCAGCTGATATCCTCATACATATTATCTACTAGTCTTTTACAATATGGCAAATCATCAATATCAAATACCAGTGCATCTTCCTGGAAATTCTTTAAATGCCTGCATATTGAACCGTCACTACCTAAAATACAACTGGACCCGTCAAAAACCAGGTCATCATTTCCTCCTACTTGATTTACATATACTACGGGAATATTGTACTTCCGGGCTGTACTAGCCAGCATTTCTAAACGGGTAAATTGTTTACCGTAATTATAGGGAGAAGCTGAAATATTAACAATTATTTCTGCTCCTTTATTAACCAACTCCTCCACGGGATCGATATCATAATTCCTGCAAATCCAATAATCTTTATCGTTCCAAATGTCTTCACAAACAGTAATTCCAATTTTTACTCCTTTAAATTCAACACATTCCCTTTCAACTGCTGAATTGAAATACCTTTTTTCATCAAAAACATCATAATCAGGAAGAAGAGTCTTGTACCGTATATACGGTATATATCCATTGCAAATCAATACTGCGGCATTATAAAGTTTTTTCTTTTTTCTCAAAGGTAAACCGAGCAAAATTCCTACTGTTTTACTTTCCGGCACAATCTCTTCATGCAGAACTTTTTCCACGGTTATCAAGAAATCATCCTTTAGCATCAAATCTTTAGGTGGGTAACCGGTAATCGAAAACTCGGGAAAAATAATTAAATCTACATCCTGATTTCTTAACTCTTGTATATTCTTTTTAATTTTTTGAGCATTATAGTATAGATCTCCTACAACAGGATTTATTTGAGCCAGTGCAATCTTCATCAACTTATCCTCCCTGTACAATGCACCTGTAATAAAAATAAAAGCCTGGTTCCATAACGGAAACCAGGACATCTTTGGCCTTTACCATACAACATTATATCAAATATTGGTTCTTTAGCATTCTTAATAAGAAAACTCTAGTTTAAACTATAGTTATAACCTGCAAACTCAAAGGGCCAGTGGATTTCCGGAAGGTAGCGGAGTCCAGGTACGCTGTATAGCCCGTCATTTATGAAGTGTGATGTAGGAGGTTGGAAGTGTGACAATTTTCCACTTCTCACCTCTACCCTTTTACCCCGGCCCTCCACTCAGCTGTCAGAAGAGTTTTAATACTCCGTTGTGAGCAAAAAACTCGTGGAAATTTAATCAAAACTGTCTCCATAACAACTTTCAATAAGCATATATTTTGCCATAAGGCCGGCTGGAAACAGGTAAAAGTTTTTTAAATTCACTGTTTAGAATTTCACCAGGATCACAATTAAAATGGGAGCAGTATTCTTTCACATACTTTTCAACTATTTCTTTATCTTCTTCGTCCAGCGGGCGGATGCCTACTTCTTTGCCCAGCTGAGAGTCTTTAACATTGCCGCGCAAGTATATAACACCACCGTGCATGCCTGTTCCTATATAATTGGCCCTGTGCATTTCACCTTCTTTTAGATTAAGGCCAAGTAAAATTACTTTCCCCCCGGCCATGTACTCTCCGAAAAAATCCTGGGCCGTACCGCCAATAACAAGTACCGGCACTTTATCTTTATATTCTTTCATATGGATAGCAGCCCTGTAACCCACGTTATCCCTGATAAAAACTTTTCCACCGCGCATAGACATGGCTGCTACATCTGCGGCTTTTCCGTGCACAACGATTTCTCCACTGTTCATAGTATTACCAACACCGTCCTGGGCATTACCGTATACGTTTATGTGATGCCCGTCGAGAAAGACGCCCAGGTCATTTCCGGCATAGTTATATACATCTATTTTTACAGTTTCCCCTTCAGAATTAGATAACCGGGTTCCAATATACCTGTGCCCGCAAACATTTCTAAGAATTATGTGTTTTATTTGCCTCTTTGCTGTATCCCTTATTAAATCATTTATTTCTTTATGCCTTAAATTTTGTGCATCTATTTCAGCCTGCTGCCCGCAAGTTTTCACGAATTGCTCCAGCTCTTCAGGCTGCCTGACTCCTTCTAAAAAATTATCCCTGAACCCGAATTTTAAGTTTAATTCATTCATAATTATTCACCTGCCCCTTTTACTCCCAGGGTATTAAGTTCCCATTCCTGTAAACCTATCCCCCGGAGGTGTTCCCTGTTTCCTCTTAAGCTTTCTACAGCATTAATTCCCATACCACCCAGCATTTCTTTTATTTCGTGACTCCATCCACTTAATAGATTAACCAGCCTTTGAGTACTGATTTCCGGGTTTAATCTCTTTACTAAATACGGGTCCTGCGTACAAATTCCCCAGGCACATTTGCCGGTATAACATTTCTGGCAAAGAGTACATCCCATGGCCACGAGAGCAGCAGTACCTATATACACGGCATCAGCACCAAGAGCAATTGCCTTGATAACATCAGAAGAACATCTTATACCGCTGGCTGCAAGAATAGAACACTTATTTCTAATACCTTCATCTCTTAACCTTTTATCTACGGCAGCCAGGGCCAGTTCCATCGGGATACCCACATTGTCCCTGGTAGCCAGCGGAGCAGCACCGGTACCACCTCTTAAACCATCTATGGCTACGATATCCGCCCCGGCTCTCACTATTCCAGAAGCTATGGCAGCAACATTATGCACTGCAGCTACTTTAACAGACACGGGTTTTTCATAATTTGTAGCTTCTTTCAATGCATAAATTAGCATGGACAGATCTTCAATAGAATAGATATCATGCTGTGGTGCCGGAGATAGCGCATCAGTTCCCCGCGGAATCATCCTGGTTACAGCAATATGCTCGGCAACTTTCTCCCCCGGCAAATGCCCACCAATTCCCGGCTTGGCACCCTGTCCAATCTTTATCTCCAACATAGCAGCAGAATTCAAATAATCTTTATCAACGCCAAACCTGCCGCTGGCACATTGCACAACAGCATTGCTTCCAAATTCAGCTCTCATTTCTGCCGGCAGCCCGCCCTCACCGGTGTTAAACAAAGTTCCAGATTCTTTGGCTGCCCTTGCCAGTGATTTGTACGCCCTGTAGCTGATAGCCCCGTAAGACATGGCAGAAAAGACTATTGGAGTCTCCAGTTCCAGATTAGGGTGCAGTTCGGATTCTACCCGGGGCTCGCCGTCTTCCATATTTATCTTCAAAGTATCCGGTTTTCTACCTATAAAAGTTTTCAATTCCATAGGCTCTCTCAAAGGATCTATGGAAGGATTGGTAACCTGGGAAGCGTTTAGAACGAGGTGATCCCAGTATATCCTGTAAGATTTATCATTGCCGCTCCCGGTAAGAACAACTCCCCCGGTCTCAGCTTGTTTTTTAAGGTTTTGAAATCTATCCCGCGTCCAACTGCTGTTTTTCCGGTATTCAGCGGGATGGTGCCTTACACTCAAAGCATTGGTAGGGCATATTACTGCACAGCGCTGGCATCCTACACAGTTCTCTTCCAGGCTGAACATAGTATCCAGATCACTGTCATAAACATGAACTCCGTTAGGACATTGTCTTTCACAGGCACGGCAGCGAATACACCGGTCTTCTCTTCTCTCAACAACAAATTCAGGCAAAAGATGTGAATACATTTTTTATCACCTTCAAACGGATTTATTTAAGCTCTTCAAGTGATCTTTTGAATTCAGCCTGGCAACAACAGGTTCTCCGCCAGGAGGAGTCCAGGCTAATTCCAGGTCGGGGCAAACATATCTAATCGCGCCTTCTTCAGACGAGAGAAAAACAAAGTCATCTTTTGCTCCCGCGGTTATAGGACGAAGTCGTATTCTATCTGTCAGTCCAATCATTTCTTCTTGATTGGCAATAACTACGGTAAAGGGCCCGTTCATTAAAAGCGGCGCGTAAACCATCCGCAATGTGGTATATAGCTGTTTTTCTCTTTCTTTCATGTACTTTATCGAATTCCACATGGGTGGAGCAAAAATTTTAGACACTACTTCTATTGGAAGTTTCTGCCTTCTCATTAATAAATCAACAGCATAAGCCATAACTTCTGTATCCGTATAAAGAGTGCAATAAAAATTGTGCAGCTCTAAAAATCTCCTGTTAGTTCCGTATGACGAAATCTCCCCGTTATGAACTACTGTCCAATCTAATATACTGAAAGGGTGGGCCCCTCCCCACCATCCCGGGGTATTAGTAGGAAACCTGCTGTGTACAGTCCATATATGCCCTTCATATAACTTATCCAGCATGAAATAATCTGCTATCTCTTCTGGAAATCCTACGCCTTTAAATACACCCATGTCCTTACCAGAAGAAAACACGTACACATCCTGCATATACTTGTTCATGTCCATAACCCTGGATATTACATACTCGTCTTCACTAACCCCATTTATCTCCTTTTTGTGCGGGGTTATAAAATACCTCCAAACTAAAGGCGGGCAAAAAACATCTACTTCAGGATTAGTAGGAATTTCTTCATCATAAACAACATAAAAGTTCTCATGTAAAAATTGTTCTGCATTTTTTTTAGCCTCATCATTCTTATTCTCATACATAACATGCAGGGCATAGTAATCTTTATACTGTGGATAGAGACCATAAATTGCAAATCCCCCTCCCAGCCCATTGCCCCTTACTTTCATGTTTTTAATAGCATTGATGGCCATTTCCCCACCAAACCTGGTGCCCGAAGTATTCATTACCCCAAAAAGGCCGCAATTCTCAATATCCTTATCAGGTAAAAACCTTTCGCTCTCTATTTTTCTATTATCAATCAATTACACCACTCCCAAAATTACATCATCTTTTAAAAGTGTCCATCTTAATTCTTCCGGTATAGAGGCATACCCGAAATTTTCGCATAAAAGTTCTTCTTTAAAAGGACGTACATCTACGTTTTTGCGCATTAAATTTAAAAAAATACCTGCACGGGCTATTGGACCAGCTAAAATTAGTCCTACAAGCACCCCGTTTTTATCAAGAACAAATTTACGGTAAGTCTTTTTATTTTCATCTTCTGTATGAATAATTTCATACTCAGAATTAGAATAAGAAATATTTAACCCGGCATTAATGATATTCAAATCAAAAAAGTGCATTGAATTCATACTAGTTCCCCATGTATACTCTTTTTCTATACCGGCCATGTTAAAAGCAGCAACCCTTCCTCCCGCGTAAGCATTAGGCCAGAGAGGAAGAGGACGATTTTCTCCTAGTATAAAATCATAGATAGAAGCACAATCTCCACAGGCAAAAACACCTGGAACTGTTGTTTGCATTTTTTTATTTACCACTATTCCCCGGTTAACTTCCATACCAGTTCCTTCAGCCAATTCAACTCTGGGAGAGACCCCTACTCCTACTATTAAGAGGTCACAAGGAATACTGGTACCATCCTGTAGAGTTATACTTTCCACGTTTTCCTTCCCATGAATCTCTTGAATAGTATTTGAAGTATGAATGCTGGCCCCTTGCTCGTTGAATGCTTTCTCTATTATGCAAGAAACATGTTCATCAACAACCGGAGCCAGGACCCTATCGGCCAGCTCAAGCACATGTACATTAAGACCTTTTTTATGCAGCACTTCGGCAGCCATAAGACCAATCACGCCACCGCCGAGAACAACAGCATTTTTTGCACTGGAAAGAGCCTTTTCTATTTTTAAAACATCATCCATACTGAGAAAGGTAAATACATTGTTCTTATCCAAACCTTTTATAGGAGGAATTATTGGCTTCCCCCCGGTTGCCAGTAAAAGCTTGCCGTATTCTATAAATTCCCCGCTTGACAAACATACCTTATTTTCTTCATATTTAATCCCATTAACTTTTTCATTAATAAAAAGTGACACGCGAGCTTGCTCGTAAAAGCCAGCAGGACGGTAATTCATCTTATCGCGGTCGATTTTTCCTTCCAGGTAATAAGGTATAAGGGCCCGGGAATATACATGGTGTTTTTCTTCTGAAATTACTGCAATAGTACTTTTTTTATCCACACTTCTAATTCCTTCGATACAACCAACGGCAGCTGCAGAATTACCAATAATTAAATAATCATATTTTCTCAAAATTATCTCCCCCAACTAGTCATCTGAGACATACACCAGCGCCTCATTGGGACAATGGCTTACACAATACGGCTCATCAAGCCCCTCACAGAGGTCGCACTTTACAATTTCTCTTGTTTTCTCATTTACAAAAATATTTCCATAAGGACATGCCATAACACAACTGAAACAACCAACGCACTTTGATGGGTCGTGAATTACCTTTCCGCTAGCAGAATCTTTGATTAGAGCTCCACTGATACAGGCAGATACACAATCTGGTTCCTGGCAGTGCCTGCACTGCATTGGAAAAGTTAGCGGTAAATTTTCTTCTACAACTACCCTGGACATTGGTATTGTTTTTTCATAAAGAAAAGTTTTAATAATATTTTTTGATTTAGAATGTGCTACCTGACACCATATTTCACACAGGTGACAACCTATACAAACTTCCGGTTTAACTTGAATTTTTCCCATAAAAACCTTCCTCTCCTAAGTGCAAAAATATAAAAAGCCCTTTCCACCGGGGGACACTTCCCCGAAGAAAGGGCTTCATTGCCTTTAAAGTTAGATACACCATTGTATCTAAAACATGAAACTTATTTGATACATATTATATTACCAGTTAATTAAAAAAGCAATCCTTTAAATTATATTAAAAAATAAGTTGGTGCTTATCACCAACTTATTGAAAAAGGTTATACTCTCTGAAGAAAGCGCAGACGAATTATTTTCAGGGTACAGCTGCTTAAAAAATAATTTATTCCCCCGAAGAACTGCACAAGAACTTGTTACGTTCCATAAGAGGACTGCACAATATAAACCTGCAGCCCCTGGATAGCATGACATGGCTCGTAACTATTCATGGTCTATATCTAAGCTTTTTATCATACCTGAATATAAAATCCTCTACCCCCACCAGGTGTTCAAGCATGGCCCGGCGTGCAGCTGCAGGATCTTTGTCCTTGATAGCAGCATAAATAGCCCTGTGCTCCTCAAGAAGCTGAGAAGGTTTATTGGGATCCTGATATAATTCATGGCGAGCCGCGGCCAACACCCGGGTCATAGTATCAGAGATTGAGTTCATTAACTTTATCAATAATGAATTACACGTTGCTTCAGTTATAGAATAATGAAATTTCATGTCTGCTTCTTCTCCCAGGTACCCCTCATTCATATCCTGTTCCATTTTTACTACTGCATCACCAATAACCTTTAATTGCTCCGGAGCACACCGCTCTGCAGCTATTTCCGCTGCCTGTACTTCCAGTATCTTACGCAGCTCCATTATTTCGCGTGAAGTTTTCGTATCTGCTACATCAGCAGGGGCAATAGTATTTACCAGTGAATCTGCATTAACTTCACTTATATAAGTACCCTCTCCGGGCTTTATTTTAATTATCCCCATTGCTTCCATAACCCGGAACGCTTCCCTTACTGCAGACCGTCCTACTTCCAGTTTCTCAGCTAATTCTCTTTCTGCTATTAATTTATCCCCCGGGTTAAGATCGCCTTCTTTGATCATATTTTTTACTTGATCGATTATTTCTTCGTAAATCTTTTTGGTTTTTATAGGTTTAAACCTCATAATATATCATCCTGTAATATTATAATGTGTTATACTTATTATATATATATTATACATAAACATGTATAATAATAAAAGGGGCAATCTCTTAAGACTGCCCCTTTTAACTAATTTTAATCTGATTTATAAACTCATTACTGCTGCTTCAATTGTTCTGCTAAAACCTCTGCAGTATGCTTTACAGGTATATCTTTATTTCTCTTATCCAGACCACCGCTTATTTGCATCTTGCAACCAGGGCAATCTACTCCTACATTTGAAGCTCCTGTATCTTCAACAGCATTTAATTTTTTATCCAGCATCTGCTGGGACAATTCAGGGAACTTTATGGAGTAAGAACCGCCAAAGCCGC
>JAIPEW010000048.1 GCA_021736985.1 Clostridiales bacterium
TTTCCGGTAACCATAACGGTGGGGATACACCCGTTCCCATGCCGAACACGGAAGTTAAGCTCACCAGTGCCGATGGTACTTGGGTTTACCCCTGGGAGAGTAGGTCGTTGCCGGACTTATTTTTTAAAAAACCTTCCGTTAAACGGAAGGTTTTTTAACTTAAATTGTATACTTATAAGGAATGCGTATATCATCGAACTTCGAACGTCGAACATCAAATCTCGAAAAATTTTCCGGTAACAATAACGGTGGGGATACACCCGTTTTTTTTTGTACTAGCTCCAGTTTATTTATAGAAATGGTATATCCAAGTATTCATCCTGGCAGTTTTTGCATGTGCCAGAGTTGAAAGCTATGAAAAGCTGTGTTGCTACAAACCATGCCGAACACGGAAGTTAAGTCTACCAGCGCTGATGGTACCTGGGGTTATCCCTGGGAGAGTAAGTCGTTGCTGGAGCCTAATTTACATATAGATTGATTTCTATGTGTCCATTAAAAACTTTTAAAACTCTTCATCTTTCATCGTTATAAGCAAATTTGTTTATTAGTTATGCTACAATTAACTTATCCGCAAAAAATTCAAATGGTTATATAGGAGGACTATTATGAATAAAAAATTAAATTTACTTTATTTTAGTGCCACTGATACAACAGCCAGGGTTGTTAAAGAAGTAGGTAAGGCTATAAGTGATGAAGTTAAAGAATACGATATTACTTTACCAGGTACCAGACAAGAGAAATTGGTTTTTGGCTGTAATGAATTAGTTATAGTTGGTGTCCCTGTATATGCTGGTAGAGTTCCAGACTTTTTAATTGATTATTTTGAAAAAGTAAAAGGGAATAATACACCTGCAATATTCATTGTTGTTTATGGAAATCGAGATTATGATGATGCACTTTTAGAATTGAAAAATTATTTTGAAGCAAATGGTTTTATTGGTATTGCTGGAGGGGTATTTATAGGTGAACATTCTTATACTACAAAGGTAGCAACGGGAAGACCTGATATTGATGATTTAAAAACTGCCACAAAATTTGGTATGAAAATCAAAGAAAAATTAAATGGTATAGAGGATTGTACTCAAACAAAAAAACTTATTGTTAAGGGGAATTTTCCATATAAAGAAAGAAAGTCGATGCCCCAAATAGCACCTGAAACTAGCGATAAGTGCATAAAATGCGGGGTTTGTGCAGAACAATGTCCGATGAGGGCTATTGATTTTAACAATTTTAAGGATATAGATGTAACAAAATGTATAAAATGTTGTAGATGTATTAAAGGATGTCCTGTAGAGGCCAAATCTATAAATAATGAAACATTAAATAAAATAATTCAAGCATTAGTTGATAACCTTAGTACAGTTAGGTATGAACCCGAACTTTTTATATAAAACTTTAGTGCATATAATTTATGGACAATGGTTGACCTGGCATTTAAAATAAAAAGAACCAGCATCTGTGGCTGGTTCTTTTCCTGATAGCGGCGCATAGGGTTGTACTTCGGACAACTGCGCTCTGTCTTTAAATTTATAGTTAATATGGTTGCGGGGGAGGGATTTGAACCCACGACCTTCGGGTTATGAGCCCGACGAGCTGCCGACTGCTCCACCCCGCTTCATTCAGTGCAACTTAATTATTATATCATAATCATATTAAGATTACAAGAATTCTTTCTCCATCATTTTCGAAATATTGTCCGCGGCGAACTCATCGGAGTCTATTGTGACTACAGAATTTAATTCCGGAGCACATAATGAAATATTGAAAGGATAGCCAACGCCCTGGCTAATTACTTTGCTGTCAGTAATGTCCTTAATAAATACAGTGGAGTTTTCACTAAAATTAAAGTTTACCACCAAGAACTTTAGCTTTGTTTAGTAAACTTTGGGGGATTTGCGGCTTCTTATTTGTTCCAGGTTTAATAATCTTACCTAATAATTTGTATCCGTCGCTATGTAATATCCTATGAACTGCTGATGCAGCTCCTCTACTTTGGGTTGTAATAAAGTTGAATGGCCATGGAGCGGTACAAGCAGTGACGATAATCGCAGGTTTGCCTTTTTGACGAGGGAAGGGCATACCATTAGTTTTTTCGCCTATAAAAGCAGTCATATTTCTATCAAATAGACTTTTTAGTAAAGCACTCATATTACCCCAGTGAGTTGGTGTTCCGATTATAAGACCGTCAGCGTCTCTAATTTTACGTCCAATAATCTGTCCACCGTCTTCAGGCAAAATACACTCATCATCTGGCCTGCATTTCATACATGCAGTACATGGTTTTATACTGTAATCATATAGATTAATCCACTCAATATTGTATTCTTTTGCAATTCCACTAGTAATCCCTTTAAGGATATGTGTAATAGTTCCATCTTTACGTGGACTACTATTCAGTACGACTATATTCATAAAATAAGTACCTCTTTTGAAAAGGGTGACAAGGGGACGGGGTCAGTGTCATCTTAGAGGGTGACGCTACTCCCGTCCCCTTGTCACGCTAGTGGAACTCTTCCCGGACGGTTTAGGGATCAAGATGGGAGTTTGGCAGTAATGCAGTCCCAAGAAAAAGTATTTTTCCCAATGGCTTCTATTATATCCTCACTTTAAATTCTCACTACTACCTTGTCAGTAAAGCAGTCAATTTTTAATACAAATGTCAGTAAATAGAAGAATATTATTACATACTACAGACAGAATGTGCAGTTTTTCTCTCTTTGCTATTATAAAAATTTTAACGATCTGTAAGATATATCGCATCAAATTACAGGATATGGTATGGTTTTCGTAACTATGGAGGTGGTATAAATGGCCGTGAATAAGCTCGTTGAGGAAATAAGGAAGTTATCTCGAAAACAAAAAACAGAGTTATTTTATAAATTAGGTCTTAAATTAAACCAAGATCTTGAGAATAGTGAACAACTCCTGGATAGATCTCCTGGCACCAGCGGAAAAGATCTTTTGAAATTTGCTGGCAGGATTGATAAATTGGATCTGGATAACTCTGTAGTTTCTTGAAAAATGTTTCATTGATATACTACTAATAAAAAGTTGTTGGAGGACTAATTATGTCAGTAACAGATTTCAAAGCTGCTAAAAAATGGTCAAAAATACCTAAAGATATACAAAAACGAATAGTAAATAATGTTTTTTGCTCTACTTGTGGAGTGACAACTATTGTTAACTATACTTTGTATGATGATAGATTTGGCGTGTTACTTCAGGGTAAATGTGAAAAATGTGGTAAGGATGTAGCAAGACTTGTTGAGGATGGGTAAAACGATTCCATAAAATAAAATAAAAAAGAACCAGCATCTGTGGCTGGTTGTTCTCTTGATAGCGGCGCACGGGATTGTACCCCGGATACTGCGCTCTGTCTTTGAAGTTATAGTTAATATGGTTGCGGGGGAGGGATTTGAACCCACGACCTTCGGGTTATGAGCCCGACGAGCTGCCGACTGCTCCACCCCGCTTTATTTAGTGTAATTTAATTATTATATCACAATCATATTAAGATTACAAGAATTCTTTCTCTATCATTATTGAAGTATTATCCGCGGCGAACTCATCGGAGTCTATTGTGACTACCAATTCCTTTCAAACGGTCAACTGGATTGAGATACTATAAATATACACATTTTAAATGTGCAAAATGCTAAATTACGGTATTTATAAATGACGATAGGCTCATCTCCTAAAAGAGATAGCCAAAGCCCTGGCTAATTACCTTGCTGTCGGTAATGTGCTTAATAAATACAGGTGTATTGGGAGGTATCTGATTTGTATTTTAGTAAAGAAGAGTTAGAACGGTTGAAAAAAGATGGTGAAGAAAAGGCAAAAGAAATGGAGTTAGATAATATTGGCCGGGAATATAAAGCTAACGACATACAAATTAAATGTATTCATTGTAAGCACACAAAATTTGAACTAGGAAAAGCTTTGCTCAACTCAAGAGGATTAACTTTTTTGGATTTAGATTGGTTAAATGAATCTGCTAAAATCTTAATTTGTAAACGTTGCGGATATATTCATTGGTTTAGTGGTGAAATAACTGAAATAAAAGATTAGCGAATACTTATTCCTTATTCCAGGGCAGCTTCTTTACTATTGAATAAAGAGCAGGTTCATACAAGAAGGATTGGAATTTTAATACGTTTTGATCGTATATAATAAAAGGGAGATTAAATAATGAATAATGGTGATATTTCAGAAGGTAAAGTTTTAAATAGTAAAGCTATTGCAGCTTTAATTTTGGGAATTCTATCAATTGTAACTCTTTTTTTTGTAGGTCTTGGAGTTATTCTTGGTGTAATCGGTCTAATACTTGGCATTATAGGATTAAAGGAAATAAAACTTTTTAAGCAAGAGGGAAGAAGAATGGCAGTAGCAGGTATTATTTGTAGTAGTTTTGGCATTTTATTACCGATATTTTTAATTATCATATCTTATATGGCTATTATAAATCCTGTAACTTCATGAGTATGTACGCCCTGTGATACAAGGCAAAGCAATGTTAGCCATGAAAGACTGAAGAAATTCAATTATGTATAATTAATATTGCATATAAGTAGTCACAAAAATGCTGTTCAGTTTTTTGGGGGGTGAAACTAGTAATTATTAAGCATTTTAGTATTATAAAAATAAAGCCGCGGGCGCCAGCCGGCGGCCTAATTGTTGAAAAGTTGGCTATTCCCGGGGCACGACTAGCATGCACGGTAGGTAAACCTGCAGCTCAATGTTGTATATTTGGGGCCCTTAGTGGATGATACAAGGGCCCGGTCAAACTACCAAACAAGGTGCTTGTCGAATAAGAATATATGTTAACATGTTTAATTGAGGTGATATTTAAATGAAATATACACAGGGGAATATAGGGAGAGTATTTATTGTTAAGATTGAACATCATGATGATTTGTGGGAAGAATTAGAAAAACTATCTAAAACTGAAAATATTGAGACTGGAATTATGTATATTATTGGTGCTTTAAAAGAATCTTCTATGGTTACTGGACCGGAAGAATGTAGTTGTCCTCCTGTTCCGGTATGGCGTGATTTCGACGACTGCCGGGAAGTATTAGGTATAGGAACGATATTTAGTGAAAACGGCAAGCCGGTATTTCATCTTCACGGAACTGCCGGTAAGCGGGATGAAACTTTAATGGGATGTATTAGAGGCAAAACAGAAATTTATCTGGTATTAGAAGTAGTTGTTTTTGAATTAACCGGTACAAATGCATTTAAAGAATTTAATCAAGAACTTGGGGTTAAAATGTTAAACATAACGTAAAAAGTAGATTATTCCATCTTCTCTTTTTCCATTCGGGCTTTAAATTGTTTGAGATGCTCATGGTCTTCTTGCATGATGTTCTTGATCATACCCCGGGTAACGGAATCAAGCTCATCAATACGGTCCTCATATGCATGTATACCTTTATCCTCTCCATCATAAAGCTGCTGCAATAGGTGTTTTGGGCCCCGGATGGAATTAAAGACTGCTGATGCACCAGCCATAACCCCTGAAAAACCTGTACCGGTTACAGGAGTACCACCTAGCTCGATAATTCTTTGTGTTAACTGCTCAGCATGCCGTTTATGATCTTTTGCAAAGCTGTCTAACATGTTTGTTACCTGGGTATCCCCTTGAATCCCCCTGGTTTTTTCGTAAATCTGCATTGCCATGTATTCACCTTTTAGTAATTCATTCATGGTATCTATATGGTTTTGTTCTGCCAATTGTATATCCTCCTTCTTGGTTTTCCTGGTCTATCCCAATCATTATTCTAAACTTAGGGGGCCCTTTATGAGGGATTCGAGATTTGCGATAGATTTAAATAGAGAGGAAGGTTGTACCATGTACTTTAAAGATCTTTCAAACCAGCAAATAAATGCTTGCATTGAAGAAAACCTGATTGACTTTTGTTTTTTATTATCTCGCGATTACAGTACATTTATTTGTAATAAGAATGAATATATAGTAAAAACAGACTCCAATTTCTGGGCTAACTTTATATATAATGTGAAACGTGAAGAATGTAATCTTAAAAGTCGAGTTCAATTTGTAAAGGGTAAAATGCAGTGTAATGAATATCCTTCGAAATGGGTTGTTGGCCCAAGTTCGAGCCAGAGTGGATTAGAGTACCGCCTGGAGGAAAACGGGTTTGAAAAGCAGGAGAGATGGATAGGTATGGCTGCTGACCTAACTCTTTTTGAAAAAAAAGACCTGTCCAAACCAGACGGACTTATGATTAAAACTGTAGAGGAAATCGAAGATCTTTCTGACTGGGTAGGAGTGGCATCCAAGGGGTTATGTGGTGGAAAAAATATAGATGAAAATCTTTTTAAAAAATTACTTCACAAACCGTATGTTAAGTGCTACCTGGGGCTGTATAATGGTAAGCCTGCTGCAACTTCTATGCTTTTTCTAACCTCGAGTGCAGCGGGGATTTATTTGGTATCCACTCTGTCAGAGTATAGAAAGATGGGGATAGGGAATGCAGTGGTTCTTACTCCCTTACTTTATGCTGCTAGTATGGGATATCATATTGCTATCCTGCAAGCGAGCGAGATGGGAAGAAAAATGTACAAAAAAATTGGTTTCAATCAGTATGGCGACTTTAGTGTATATGAAGGAGACTTTAGACAGTAACTTACCCCATTACAAAGCTTTCCAGATCTGATAATTTTTCATCGGGCCCGCATAAAATCATAATATCCCCCGGCAAAAGCACTTCATCTGGACTGGGATTTAATATTGTATTATTATCTCTTTTTAAGGCTAATAATAGAGTACCAAAATTTTCTCTTATTCCTGAATCCTTAAGTGCAGTATTTATTAATGAAGAATTTTCTACTAGAATTAATTCTTTCAGTTCTAAATTGATATTTTTTGTATTAATCAAAGTTTGCATATAAGCAATGCTGGCAGGTTTTATAATTGATAGGGCCATTCTGTTTCCGGCTATAGAAGAGGGGCAATATACAGAAGTCGCCCCGGCACGCTTTATTTTATTAACATTTTCTGGTTTATTTGCCCTGGTAATTATTTTGAGCTTGGAATTGAGTGTTCTTGCAGACATGGTAACAAATAGATTGCTGGCATCATCGGCAAGTGTGACAATAATGCCGCCGGCTCTATCTATACCAGCGGTGTTTAGAATTTTATCTTCAGTGGCATCTCTTCTATATATAATACCTCGGCATCTTGCAGGTTTTTTAACCGCTGTTCGTCTTTTTCTATTGCTATGAAAGGCGTATCGTAATTTTTTAGTTCCATGATTGCTTCATAGCCTACACGTCCTGTACCACAAATAATAATATGATTTTTTAAAGTTTTAATTTTGTTAATCATTTTTCTCTTCTCCCATAAATCTATTAAACGACCTTCTACTAAATTTGAGAAAAAATTACTCAGAATATATGAAAAAAGCCATAAGCCACTTATCACAACAAACAGGGCAACAAATCGTCCACTTGCAGAATTTGGTACAATATCTCCAAAACCTACTGTAGTAATAGTGATTACTGTCAACCAAACTGCATCCAAAAAACTAAAATCTTCAATTATCATAAATAAAATACTTCCACTCAGTATGATGAATAATAAGGTTATAGTGGCAATAATCATGGTCCTTTTTTTTGATGTCAAGTAAAAACACCTCTAGAAGAACTTTTTTAGAACAGTATTTTAAAAAGTTTTACAAATTATATCAAAATAATTATAAACTTGTATTGCTGCAAAATAAATATTAATTTACGTTTTTTTAGATAATGCGCATAAAACAGTTAAAATTATTGGACCGCGCTGGTGCCAGAAAAGTTTATATATTTTGTTGTGGGCAGTTAAGCGAGAAAACGGGCTTTTGCAAGCCCGTTTTCTCGCTTAAACTTAAGTTGTAATACCTGTTCGTATTATTTGTGTGAATTCGATGGGAAGCCCTGCTTTTTCCACGGCTTTAGCAGCAGATTCATGATCGTAAGGTACTTTTATAAAGTCGACTTTAATATTTTTACCTGCTTCAATGAGGGCATATACAGCTTGAGGATCTCCGTGTTTAGGTTTACCTGTGCTGCCGGCATTGATAATATGATAAATACCAGCAGCAGTCTCAATTTTACGGTGATAAGGCAGGTGTGTGTGACCGCAAACAAGCACGTTAATACCTGCTTCATCCATGATTTTTAGTATTTCACTGTAAGGCGTATCTTCATAAAGATATTCATTTAGACTGCGGGGACTACCGTGTACGAACATAATCTTAAAGCTGCTAATTTCTTTTTTTATGCACCCGGGAAGCGATCGTAAGAATTCTTTGTTTTCTTTACTGGTATTTTCTGTTGTCCACTGGATTGATTTAATACCCAGTTCTTGCTCTTTATCGTTTTTAAAATCGCAGCCGCAGGCTACCCGCTGGTTTGCTATGGTATCATCGTAATTTCCCATCACTGTTAGAATATTATTCTTTATAATTGTTTCCACTACTTTACCTGGAAAGGCACCATAACCTACAAGGTCACCCAGGCAGAGGATTAAATCCGGTTTCTGGGAATTTATGCTCTTTATAACTTCTTCTAACGCGTGGATATTGCCGTGTATATCGGAAAAAACAGCTATTTTCATATCAATTCCCCCATTAAGAAACTATACTGCCAAACAGCATACCTGTTGTGGTAGCAAGTACTATAACCAGGAGTATATATACAAGTGTCCTTTTAGTACCCATAACATTTCGCACCACCAGCATATTGGGCAAGCTCAGGGAAGGTCCGGCAAGCAGCAGCGTTAATGCGGGGCCCTGTCCCATGCCCATATCTAAAAATGCCTTTACTATTGGTACTTCTGTCAAAGTAGAGAAGTACATCAATGCCCCTATAACTGAAGCTGTCAGGTTGGAAGTCAGGCTGTTGCCGCCTACCCATTGGGCAATCCACTGGTGAGGTATTACAGCTTTAAGTATTCCTGCTGCAAAAACACCAATTAATAAAATTGGGAAAATTAGCTTGACAAACTTCCATGTTTCAACCAGCCAGTCTTTAATTTCTTCTCCGTCAAACCACTGTATAAGCACTACGGCCAGAAAACTTAACAGCGAAAATACAATGGCAATTTTACTCCAGAATGGAATTGATGCAGTACCGAATAATAGGATCGCTGCCAGGGCCCCAAAAAAAGCCAGCAGGTGACCTACGGGTTTACCTTTTTCTCCGGCGAACATTTCTTCGCCGCCTTCACTTTGTTCCAGGTTTTTTTCCTCATCTCTGCGGAATATAAAGGCCATTAAGAGCCCGATCACTATGGAAAATATTACTGCACCTGCGGCCCTGGCCAGTCCTAGTTCCCAGCCCATCTTGCGAGCTGTAAGGGTTATGGCCAGTATATTGACTGCTGGCCCGGAAAAAAGGAAAGTTACTGCCGGGCCCAGTCCCGCTCCTTTTTTATGAATACCTGCAAAGAGCGGCAGTACTGTGCAGGAACATACGGCTAAAATAGCCCCGGAAACTGAAGCAACGCCGTAGGACAGGTGTTTTGGGGCCCTGGGCCCGAAATACTTTATAACTGAACCGGTGGCAACTATAGCCGCCATACCGCCGGCTATAAAGAAAGCAGGGACCAGGCAAGTGAGTACGTGAGCAGACAAATATTCCAGCAGTTCGCTAAAACCGCTTTGCAGGATATATAATACGGTCATTATTTATTTCACCTCCGTGCTGTTAATTTTGCTGCGTTTTATTTTCTACTTATTTATTGCTTAAAGAATTATTTTCCTTATATTTCTTCTTGAATACAGCGAACAATGTCCTTGTGCTTGGGGACTTTTCCTGATACTTTAACTTTGCCGTTTATAACTACTCCCGGCGTCATTAAAACGTTGTAGCTGGCGATTTTATCAGCTTCTGTTACTTTTTCTATTTCTGCGTTTACTCCCAGTTCTTCCACTGCTTTTTGTACAGCTTTCTCAGTTTCTGTGCACTTCTTACAGCCAGGTCCTAATACTTTAATTTCCATAATAAGTCCTCCCTTTAAATATATGATTTATAAAAACTTTGCTGCTTTAAGTATTAATTATTTTCATAAATGTTTTTACAGTTGACAACATTAGAATCGCATTGTAATTTCTGCAGCCTGGAATTTTCTTCTTCAAATTCAGGTAAGTTCTCCAGGTCTTCATCAAGAAAATTAATTAGTTTTTTTAAATGACTTTGCAGGTAATCTGTTTGTAACATATAAAAAACGCGCTGGGCTTCTTTTCTTTCTTTTACCAGCCCGGCTTCTTTAATTATACGCAGGTGTTGGGATATCCGCGGCTGGCTTATTTTTAATACTGACTCTAATTCACATACATACATGGGCCGAACAGATAAAAGCTTTATTATTTTTAGCCTTGTTGATTCCCCCAAGGCTTTAGAGATTTTGACGCTGCTTTCAAGGGTCATCAATATCACCTCCAGTGTATTCATATAAGTTGTTGCTTATATAAGGATATTATTATATATATATATTGTCAATATGTATTTTACTAAAATTTTTTTATTTATGCTGTGTTGGTGCAACAGGAATGTCAAAAAGTTCCTATGACATTTTTTCAAATGGTTGACATGTCAACTTGTAGGCATTATATTATTATTGTTGCCAATTCAACTATTAGGAGGAGCTTATGAAAGAAGAACCGATTGGTAAATACCTTGGTATAGCTTTTAGAACTCACGCAATGTTTATTGATAAGAAGTTAAAATCAAGGGGATTTGAGGTAAGCAGGGGACAGTTTTTTCTCCTGGGAGTTCTTTATAAGAAGGGCCCGATGACGCAGCACAACCTGTGCGAGATGTTTAATATGGATAAGGCTGCTGTCAACAGGGGAGTAAAAAAAATTGTAAACATGGGATATATCCATAGAGAAGTTTCAAACGAGGATAAGCGGAGAGTGCTGCTGCATTTAACTCAAAAGGCTAAGGATATAAGGCCTGAATTTTACAGCCTTTTACAAGAAGTAGACCGGGAGATAAAATCCGGCCTTACAGAAGAAGAAATAGAAGATGTTTTAAGTATACTAAAAAAGATATGCTCCAATTTGGGGCATGATATTGCAGGGGATAATAACTGTTCGCAAGATAAAATATAAAGGGAGGGATAGATATAAATGTCTGATAAAAATAGCAAAATTATTAAAGTAGAAGACCTGGTTAAAAAATATGGTGATGTAACTGCAGTAAATAATATATCTTTTACCATTGATGAAGGTGATATTTTTGCTTTTTTGGGTCCTAACGGGGCAGGTAAAAGCACAGCAATCAAAATATTAACAACAGTGCTGCAGCCTACTTCAGGACGAATAAAAGTAGACGGGTATGATGCTGCAGTAGAAAAAGAAAAACATAAGATACGGAAAGCAATTGGAGTTATTTTTCAAGATCATACCCTGGATAATGAACTTACAGCATATGAGAATTTATATTACCATTCTGTACTTTACAAGGTACCCAAAGAAGAAAGAAAAGAAAGAATAGAAACAATGTTAAATAACATTGGTTTATGGAAAAGTAGAAATAATATTATAAAGACGTTTTCAGGCGGGATGAAAAGGCGTGTAGAAATTATTCGCGGGCTGCTGCATTATCCAAAAATATTAATTCTGGATGAGCCTACGTCCGGACTGGATGCACAAACACGATACTTTTTATGGAATCATATTCAAAAAATAAATCAGGAGGATAAAATCACTATATTCCTAACTACGCATAATCTCGAAGAAGCAGAGAAGGTTGCGAGGAATATCGCAATTATTGATAACGGGCAGATTTTAGCTAGCGGCAACTTAGAGCAAATAAAAGAAAAAGCTAACACGGCATCACTGGAAAAGGCATTTTTAGAGATTACCGGATACGCTCTGAGGTAAGAACAAGCTTAAAATTTTATTTTTAATACTCAATTTTCGCAGACTAAAACAGGCAAGTAAGCCTTGATGTAGCTGGGTAAGTTTGCGAACCATTGTTGTAGTTGACTTTTGATCAGTTTTTGCATATTTTTATTGGTCTTATTTAAGGTATCTTCAATAAGCTCAA
>JAIPEW010000049.1 GCA_021736985.1 Clostridiales bacterium
GTAGAATATCACTGATACTACGAGTCAGCTCAAACAGTAGACCGTGTAGAATCAACAAGCGTAAGGATGAGGTTATATAGGGGGTTTAAAGGGGATCTTTGTTTGAAATGGAAAAAATTAGGGGGGTGAAGTTAAGTTAAAAGACATAATGATTGCGAGTCGATATTCGATTGAAATTAATTTCCGGATCACAAGGGGGGAGGCTGAGGGGGAGACTGCAAATGTTTCTAATTCAGATTGTGCGTAATTCAAAAATCTTAATAGCCTTTGTACATAATGAACATGTTTGCATTTGGTTGAAAAATGTTGTAAGTTGAAGCAAGTACATAAGGCTGGTGATTCAAGTGGGAGCTTTGCAAATTAGAAATTTGTCCGAGCCAGTTTACCAGAGAATTAAGGAACTTTCTGAACAAGAACACCGCAGTTTATCCAGCCAGGCGCTTGTATTATTGGAACAGGCGCTTTCTGGCAAAGAAGCTAAAAACCGAAAACGCCGGGAAACAATTGCTGAGTTAAAGCAGAGTGAGGAAAATTGGCCGGAGGAAAAGCTTCCTGGCCCCGAAAAACTTCTTGCCGAGGACAGGCGGCGATGAATAATACAATCGTTTTAGATGTAAGTGGTGTGTAAGGGGAGCTTGAACTATAAATTATCTGAAATAAAGGTGGATCAACAATGATTGTCGTGGTTGGTGGTGCCGGGTATGTCGGAGGAGCAGTTGTGGAAGGTCTTTTGCAGGCTGAGCGTGAGGTTTGCGTAATTGATGATTTTTCCACCGGACACCCGGAGGCCCTGAAAGTCCTCTCCGCGGATATTCCAATTTACCGGGGTGACATGGCGGACACGGAGCTAATTCAGCAGGTGGCTGAATCTCACGAGGTAGAAGTGGTAATGCATTTTGCCGCGCTGGCCCTGGTCGGTGAATCCATGGAACAGCCGGCAAGATACTGGGAACAGAATTTTATTAAGTCCAAGCATATGTTTGATGCCTGGCTCGAACACGGTGTTGACCAGTTTATCTTTTCCTCCACTGCCGCCACTTACGGTGAGCCAAAGACAATTCCGATTACCGAAGCCCATCCCACGGAACCGGTTAATCCCTACGGCCACTCAAAACGAGCCGTGGAATGGTATCTGGAAGATTTGCATGAAACCCATGGCGTGCAATCGGTTGCCCTGCGTTATTTCAACGCGGCCGGAGCCGGCGATCGGGTTGGCGAGGATCATACCCCGGAGACTCATCTTATTCCCTTAATCCTGGAGACGGCTGCCGGGGAGCGTGACCACCTGGAAATTTACGGCACAGATTACGAGACGCGTGACGGCACCTGCCTGCGGGATTTTGTTCACGTAAAAGATCTTTTCCGGGGGCATCTGGCCGCCCTGGAGAAACTCGACGAGCTGGGCTGTGAACAGCTTAACCTGGGGACCGAGACCGGGAACACTGTCCGGGAAGTAATTGAGACGGCCCGTGATGTCACGGGCAGAGAAATATCCGCAAGCGAAGCGGACCGCCGGCCCGGCGACCCCGCTCGCCTCGTAGCTTCCAATAAAAAAGCCCGAGAGATGCTCAACTGGCAGCCCCGCCATGACCTGGAGCAGATAATTGCCGACGCCTGGCGCTGGAAACAGAACCATCCACAGGGTTATTAAGTTTTTTTTATTCCCAATCGATTTTCAAAATGGGCAAAGCCCAATGTGTTATACTTATTACACTAAACTTTTGCACTTATATGCCAATTTGTTTTCCCTGGATAGGGGCTAACCCCCTATTCGGCGAAAAGCGTAAAACGAAAAAGCTTAGTATTACAAAACAGAAATGGAAAATTTCGATATCCGGAGCCAAAAATATTGGGGATGTTTTCGGGGATTGATCAGGTATGAGTTCCTCCGTAAAAACAGAACTCTATGAGAACAAAAAATATCGCCAGGCCAGGCAAGTTTTTGAGAATTATCCAGTTGAGGTAGTATACTTATTTGGCTCCAGAACTGACCCCGCTCGAGTTTATGCCGGGAGTGACTATGATTTTGCCGTTCTTTTCGCGCCGGAAACTCCGGAGGCTAACAGAAACATTTTGCGCGGAGAAATGATGGATAAACTCTTTGGAATATTTGGTCGGGACAACGCTGAAGTAATAGACCTGAATGAAGTACCACTTGCCCTGCAATTTGAAGTTATTCAGGCCTGTCAGGTTATGCTCTGTGAAAATGAAGAACGAAGAATTGAGTTTGAGATCCAGGTGGCGCGAAGGTATCAGGATCAAACTCCCTTTTTTCGACGTGAATCTTATCGGAGTCTAGTGGAGGAGAAGTCGAAATGACACCAGCGGCTCGAAATAAATTACAGCAGCTTCGGGAAGAAATAGAATTTTTAGAAACAAAAAGTTCAGATATTCAGGTTGACGAAGAGCTTTCACGCCGTGAACCGGGTTACACAATCCAGAAAAGTTTTGAAGTAGCAATTGAATCTGCGCTTGATATAGGCCGACGAATCCTTGCGGAAAACACTATCCCTCAACCGGAGGAAAACAGGGAAGTTTTTAGCAAGCTTGCTGAAAATAATTTAATAAGCCCGGATAACCTTGAAAATTACCAGAAAATGGCTTCTTTTCGAAATGTACTCGTCCACGAATATATAAAAATTGATTCCTCCGAAGTATTCAAAGCGCTTCGTAACCTGGAGGATTTAAAAAATCTTGCGAAAGAACTCAGTAAAGCAATGGAGAAAAGTAGTTAAAATCTTGCCCGTTTCAGGTAGAGGTTTTATTGATGTTTTTCAATTATTTTAAACGTTTTTACGCCGAAGTGTTATATTTCCTTCCCGTTGCTTTCTGTCTTGGTTTTGTCGAAGGGCTTATGATTGCCAGCGATCGCTTGGTTGGACTGGGTGGCTGGTATTTGATAGGGATAAACCTGGGACTTATTTATCTTGTCGCTTTTGGTCTGCCTGTTCTGCTGGCGGCTTGCTTTTTTAGTAAACAAACCCGCAACCAAATATTCTGGTCTTTTAGTGCTTTCATGTGCGTCTTGATGGCGGCCCGCATCTACCGAATATTTTACGGTAAATTGATTGATCTTCCGGTGAAAATCTTTGGTCTTCTCGCTCTGACGGCTTTAGTCGGCGGGGCATTTATTAAGACCCGAAAAAAATGGTGGCTGGTCTTCACTCCGTTTCTCCTGGTTGCTCTTTATTTCGCCGGTTCCATCTACCTGGCTTCTCCACGGCCCACACTCCGGGTGAAGAAGCCCCAGGCCAGGCCAAATATTGTCTGGATAACCGCCGACGCCCTCCGTTCGGATCATCTAAAACAATACGGCGGCAAGGAAACTGTTTTCAGCGCTTTTGACCGCTGGCAGGAAGATTTCATAAAGTTCTCCAACAGTTATTCCACCTGTTCCTGGACTGCCCCTTCCGTCGCCAGCATGCTGACTTCCCTCTATCCGCTTCAACATGGAAAATCCAAGGGCTCGCTTATGAACCATAATATAGTTACCCTGCCCCAGGTGCTCAAGAAACTTAATTATTCCACCTACGCGGTCAGCAATCAGCCGCTGGTTAGTCCGGGCTGGGGTTTTGGCAAGGGGTTCGACTTTTTTTACGCTACCTCCACCGTATTTATGGAATCTACTCTTGTCGATATCTTGAACGAATTCTGGCTTGAGGAAAATATGGTAAGTTACCTTGGCAAACTGGATTTTCTCTACCGCCGGTTCAAGCCCACTCACCAATCTCCACGCGGCCTGTTAAATACTTATAATACAATCATGAAACAAAAGCTAAAAAATCCTTTTTTCCTCTACCTGTACTTTTTCGACCCTCATGCTCCCTATAACCCCGAGGAAAAATGGTATCCCGCCGGCACGGAGGATCTAAAAACAACGGAGTATTTTAACCAGAAGGAGGATAAGAAACCGGAAGGTGTTCCCTCGGAAACAGTATTAAAGGAAATTAAACGTCGCTACGACGGGGAGATAAACGATGTTGCTGATAAAATTGATAAAATCCTGGCAGATTTAAAACAGCGTGGTCTCTACCGGGAAAGTATAATCATTTTCACTTCCGATCACGGAGAAAAATTTTACGATCACGGAGGATGGCTGCACGGGGGAAAACTCTACCAGGAAGTGACCCGAGTTCCCCTGTTTATAAAACTACCCGGTAATAAGTTGGGAAACGAAGTTGCAAAAGAACCAGTGGACAACGTTGATATTTTCCCGACTATTTTAAACGTATTGAATACTGAAATTCAGCTTGATTACTCAATAAGTGGAGAATCTCTTCTCAAAAATGGGCAAATAAAGGAGGATTTTTCGCCACCAGTGTCGGAGAGAATTTCCGCCGGCTCCCCCGGCTTTCATGTCTCGCTGGTTCAAAATGAGAAGAAGGTATTTTTTCATAACCAGCCTGATACTCCGGAATATGAAGCTTACCAATTACTTGGACCCCAAAATATGAGTTGGAAGGAGTTGGACAAGGTACCGGAAAGGTCCGCCGAAAAATTAAACGAAATTTCAATTAACCACCAAAAATTTGAATACTCCCCCGAATCAATTGGTTTTTCCCAGCGCCAGAAATTAAAAGCACTGGGCTATATAGAATAATTTTTTAGATTATTTAGGGGAGAGTTAATTTAGAATTTACCGGAGCTTACTAAAAAGTTTTCTTATCAATTTAATTATAGACAACAATTCTATAACTCATATTCATATTCTTTCATTTTTTCTCCGCAAATTTTTTCAAACTGTTCCTTCCAGAGATTGGGCCAATGTTCCCACTCGGGAATGAATTGACCTTGAGTCGAGTGAGTTTTGCGTTTGAAAGCTTTTTGGATTTTGTAATGTTCAAGTTTTACATTGAATATATCATCAAGTAGTTTCAAGAGAGGCTTGTGTGGAGATTTGAATAAGTCTTCAAAAAAAACAGTGAACTCAGGCTTATTCTGTTCAATAACTTCATTGACTCGGAGCCAAAACCAGGCTGTTTTTTCTACGGGATTCATATTTTCCCATTGTTTTTGGTAGGGATCTTTCGCAAAATCATTAGGTGATAATTGTGATTTTTTTCCTCCATGAGGATCTTTGGCGTAGCGTTTAAAACTGTTCATAAATGATTTCACAACTTCTCTACCATCTCGGATGATATGAATAATTTGAGGATTGTCAAAAGTTTTTCGAATCAGAGGTAAACAACCGTATAAAGAACTGTTTGCTTCCACGTAATATTTACAACCAGAGTAATATATTTGAAATTTGCGCGGCAAAGAAAAATAAATTTTTTCAAATAAATTGGGTGGTCGTAAAACTAGCTCAGTGCTGCGTCTTTTGAAAGAAGGATTTGGTTCCCAAACGCTTAAAGTATTGGTTAAGTTTTCTTCAAAAAAGGACTGTAAAAAATGAGTCCCGGTCCGCCCAGTGGAGACAAAAAAGATTGATTTTTCCATATTTAGTAAAACTCCACTTCTATGTTTTTCAGTGTTCGTAAGCCTGTAGAAATTTTGGCTAGATTTATTTTTTTGTTTTTAATGTAGCATGACTTAAAAAATTATATTTCAAAAAAATAGTTCAAGAAATTGATCATCCACTGTTGAGGTTGATTAAAATCAGTTTTAGTTTCCTTTAGACGGGCCGGAGAAGGTTTTTTTATTGATTTTTTTGATTTATAAGCCTCAATATGTCCCCGTAGATGATGAGCCGTTTTTTGGGGTGGCTCAAAAGGGTCCTCAAAAGAAAGATTAAGTAAACGATAAATCTGTTGTAAATTATGCTGGGGCTGATAAACTAAATTTTCGAAATATATTTTTAAATAATTTTTATGGTTTCTGAAAAATAGGTTAAGAAGCCAATTTTTTCTGAAATATTTCAAAAGTGCTGAATGCCAAAAATTGTAGTTTCTTTTCAACCGAGAGGCTAATTGATTTTTAGGTTTTTTGATTAGGTGAAGTATATAAAGCTCCTCTTCTTTAAGAATTCGAGATAGGGGTAAAAGTCGCCAGAGACTTTTGGAACTGTCAAGAATTATTTCTGAGTTTACCTTTTCAGAAATTTTTTTATATAGATACTTATTGCGCTCTCGGAACAATTCTTTTCCTCCAGGTGGATAAAAATTTAGACAAGCTTTAATCCATTCCAGTCTTCTGTCCTTTGAAAGCCTCGAGATGGTTTCGGGTCGATATCCTTTTTGATCCAAGCTGTCAAATATTTCTGTCCAGAAATCACACTTATATTTTTCGGGGGCGTTAGCTTCCCAGAGACAAGAACAGCTGTGTTGTTTGGATCCATACTCCTCGTGCAGGTTTATCATTTCTCCGGCGGCAAAAATCTGTGAATGCTGATTGAGTATCCGGCTTAACAGAGTAGAACCCGTGTGAGCAAGACCAGCTATGTATAGTATTTTCATAACGGGTTATTATAAATAACGAGGGTAATATAATTTTGCATTCAAAAAAACCTCAAGATTATAAAAAATTAGAAATTATATGCGATCGAGAAGATAAGAATATATCCTACAAACATCAGGTTTTCAGTCGATTAAAAATATTTCTTTGTTTTTATAATATAAAAATTAAATTTATCTTAGCTTAAAATAGCCGGAATAGCTATTTATTTAACGGCTTAATTTCACACTGCAATCCCAAGAGATTAATCAATTAGCTTCTTGATATTCCGCCATACAGTCATTGATTTTAGGTTGATATATTTTGTTGAAGTCTTCAACGGAGTCCAGAATTTGTTTTTTCCATTCTTCCTTCCAATCGGGGAAAGGGGGAAGTATATGAAATTTAGTGGGACGATTTTTAGAAGAAAATAATTCTAAAAAGTCAGGAAGATCTAACTTCGGTTTTATAAAACGCAAAAGACATTTAAAGCCAGTGTGATCGTTTTTGAAGATATCTTTAAATTTTAAAATAAGTTCAGGTTCATGGGATAAAATCATTTCATTCTGTCGACGCCAGCTCCAGCTCGCTCGTTCAAACGGGGTCATTTGAAACCACTCAGAACGTTCCATTTCTCCGGTATAATAGGGGTTTAAGTCATCAAGCAAAGCATTGTCCAGAAACCACCCTCGATCAATAGCAGAACGGATATAGGTTCTTGGATCTCTAACTACTTGAATAATTTTAGCCTCAGGAAAAGCTGTTTTTACAATTTCTATAATTCGAGTGAGACAACAATTAGCTTCTACGTAAATTTTGGAATCACTGGAGGGCATGAGTCTTTTACGAGTCCACTTGAATTTTAAATAATAATAATGGTAGAAAGGAAAATAGTTTCTTAACCTGCCATTTCTAAAAGTATTGTTTTTCCAGCGGATATAGCGGGAGCCTTCTTTGCCCATATCTGGACTGGGTTCTTGGTAAGAAGTAATAGCGGAAAAGGTGTTAAGGGCGTTTCCAAAAAAATGAGTTCCGGTTAAACCGGTAGATACAATAAAATATTTTTCTACCATGTATTTCACCGATTCAAGTGATGTTAGTATCGTTCAAGTATCATTCTTGAAATTAAAATAATTTACATACCTAAATCAATGGCGAGTGTAAGCTTATATATTCAGAAAGTAATTATAAACTGAAACAATGATTTATTGTGGTTCTGAAATATATTGTTGAGTTTAGCCCGAAAAAATGGAAATATAAATTTAAAATTTGTGGCTGTTTATAGTGATTTCATCAGATTGCGAATTATGCCTCCTGTTAAACTGATTTTGACATTTTCAAGCCCCGTTGGGCTGGGCGGTTTTGAAAATGTAACCCTCAGAGCAGTCAGAATGGCTGCAAGGATGAGCTTTACAGGGAGGTATAATTAACATTTGCCAGGACGCTAAACAATTACACAAAAATTTTAAGCCAAATATTCACGAATAAATCACTCATAAAATATGCCCAAAATTAGTAAAAATTTATTTGATTTTACGATGAGTGTATAATTCAGGATAATTTTTCGAGTAAATCAGTTATTTTTTGTACAGTATGCGTCATTGTGAATGTTGATTCTACTCGATTATAGAGATTTTCACCAAGTTTTTGTGCTTGGGTCGAATGTTTTTTTAACCACCGGACTTTTTCAGCCAAAATTTTGGGGTCAAGAAATTGTGGATTAATGAGTTGACCACTATCTGGATTATAAACCACAGGAGGGAGGCTATCAAATTTATTTATATCGTTTTTGAAACGTTCGGGAGGGATATTTGGAGAAATAAGCAAACCATTTTTTTCGTTATCAATAATATCGGAGATACCATCAATATTGCTTGCAACTACAGGAAGTTTGGCTGCGCCACCTTCTAGGACAACAATGCCAAAGGGTTCATATACGGAGGGGACAAGCATTACGTCTGCACTTTTTAAGAATTTTTTTGGATCTGGCTGAAAACCCAGAAATGTTACCTGGTTTTCAACTTCTAAATGGCAAGCCAAATCTGCTAAGTGGTTTCGCTCATCCCCATCCCCTGCAATGAATAAATGATAATCTTCTGGTAGATGCTGACACATACGGATTATGGAATTGACTCCTTTTTGTAATTCCAGGCGCCCAATGAAAAGCATTTTATATTTATCAGCTAATTTTTCGTTAAAGGGAGAGGTTTGGTTAGAGAATTGGTTAATTTGTTCGGCCTCTTCTTTGGGAATGCTATTAGGGATTTGGGTGATTTGGTTAGGATTTACACCAAGCTTTTTTGTAAGCATATTTCTTGATGCATTAGAAATAGCTATAATATGATCAAGGGATTGGGCAAGTTTGTTAGGTTTCATAGGCTGACTCCAAGACGAGCCTTGATCATAATAAATTGTTTTTTTCTGGGTTGAATCCATAAGTCCTTTAATCAGAGAAGATCTGTGGAGTTCATTGTATATGATGGAAAAATCGTTCTGGATTGAACGATTCCACCGAGCAGTAAAAAAAGCTCGTAAGTAACTGGGGTATTTGGGGATCTTTATTCCGCCCCAAAAATGTTTGTAAAAATTTATTCTGCAATTTTGCTCAACGAATTCTTGAAATTTTGGATGGATGTGTCGTTCTAGCAATAATAGGTTATGATTGAAACTTGAGTTAGAATTTTTCATAAAGCGATATGCTTGATTTTGAACACCGGCAGGGGTACTTAAACTTAAAACGTGGAGAAGGGAAGGAACCTTAGATAACTTTTCCATCAAGGTAACACTCCAGTATCTAAATAAAAATAGTTATGTAGTTTATAATAGATTCATAATTTTTCAAAACAGTTTCGTAAATAAATTAAAGAAGAAATTATATAGGATGCTGGAAAATACCGAAAGAAGAATAGGGATTTATACTTATGGAAACTAATCAACGTAACCAAATGCTTAAAAAACTAGACAAAGCACACAAATCATTGCAGCGTTATTATCGTGATAACTCCCTTTTAGTTTTAAAAACCAAATTAAAAAAACGGTGGATTCGAATTTGGCGGGCACTAAAAATTTTACCTTTTATTCCAGAGGAATGTAGCGCAGAAATGTTTTGGGGGCGTAAGTTTACTCTTCCAGTAGAGGCTCATTTAACCCCGAAACTTTATGCTCATGGAATCCTAACCGAAAATGAATACGCACTGACACGTTTTCTTGTTAAAAATTTAAAATCCCAAGATATATTCTATGATATAGGGGCTTCGTTTGGTTTTTATACAGCTCTCGCTGGAGAGCTGGTCAAAGAAGTACACGCCTTTGAACCAAGTAAAACTTCTTTTACATATTTGCAAAAAAACTTTGAATCCTGCAATTCGGTCATTATTAATCAAGTGGCGATTTCAGATCAAAGTGGTACTATTGAATTTTACGATAATCCTAATGAAAAAATTTTTACAGGGGCAACTCTAAACTCAGATGTGTGTGAGGATTCTTGTAGAAATTTACAGTCAACTCAAGTTTCTTCAAAAAAACTAGATGAATATGTAAAAGATCAATCACCTCCTCGGATAATTAAGATTGATGTTGAGGGGGCGGAAGATCGGGTCCTTTTTGGGGGAGGAGCCGTTATAAATAACTATCATCCTAATCTCATAATGGAAGTTTGGGGCGGAGACAAAACTCACAACCAGTCAATCCGAGCCCTGCGTTTCCTGAAAGACTCGGGTTATAAACCATTTCGTATAACGAAAAAGGGGAATCAACGAAAGTTAACTTTTAAGAAATTATTTTTCCGGATCGAAGAAAAAACTTTCTGGGACAACTATCTTTTCAGATCATGAAATTAAATAGAAGCTCTGAATAATTTAAATTTAGTTTGAGGTTTAGTTAATGGAAGCCACCATTGTTACTCACACATTTAATAATAAAAAAGGGGGTAAAGAAATACTAACCTGGAATTTAGTTCAACAATTTCTTAATCATGGTCAAAAGATTAATATCGTAGCTCATGATTATAAAAAAATAGATCATAAAAACATTAATTTTTACTCGGTGAAAATGATTGGAAAATCTTTCGGGTTACATAGATATATTTTTGCTCGAAATGCAGCCCATAAGGTTAGTGAGATTGGTTCTGATATAATTCTAACTCATGGCAAGGTTGGTTTCGGAGATGTAATACGGTATGGCGGAGTTCACAGAAGTTACATTGAACAGATGACCAAACTAAAAGAAGGGGAATTCAATCGTTGGTTGTATAAACTTAGTAAAGAATTTAGTATTTCCAATCGATTAGCACTCTATCTTGAAAAGAAAAGTTTAGAAAGTCAGTTTAAAACTTTAATAACACCCTCAGAGTTTTTAAAAAAAGAATTATTAAAGTGTTATCCTCATCTTTCCAGTAACAGTATTGAAGTAATTTATAACGGTTACAACTCTACCCTGTATAATTTGGAAGCTCGTTCGGCTAATCGGAAAATTACAAAGAAAAAATTAAATGTAAAGCCAGAAAAGAAAATTATAATTTTTGTAGGAAATGACTATCACCGAAAGGGGTTGAAACGTATCTTCCCCTTTTTACGGTCCAATAAAAACTGGTATTTGATGGTATTGGGGCGAGGGCAAAAACCTACTTTGGAGGATGATCTCGAGCGACGTATACATTGGATTGGGGAGGTTCAGAATGTAGCTCAATATTATGCCGCTGCGGATGTGCTTGTTCTACCAACTCACTACGATGGATTTGGAATCGTTGCACTTGAAGCACTTGCTATGGGTTTATATGTTGTCGTAAGTGCCAAAGCCGGTGTATCAGAAATAGTTAAAAATGATGTGCTGGGGAAAGTTTCTAAAAATTCCATACCTGATAGTTTGCAACAAATGAAAGAAGACGTTGTTTTTAGTCAAAAGATGATTAAAAAACGAGCTGACTTTGCGCTTCAGTACACCTGGAATGAAATAGCTAACCATTATTTAAATGTTTTTCAGCGAGTAATAGGGAGTTAATATGTAATCAAGCGCTGTGATGTTTGAGGGTTATTCAGAAGTTTTTGTTTTTGTTAGTAATATGGCTTGATTGTCGCCAGCGATTTCTTCTTTTTTAAATTTTGGATTGTCTTGAGTCCATCTTTTAATCATGGATTTTTCATCTTCCCGGTGTATGTCATCTACTAAGATAGAGATCGACTCAGCCATTAAAGGAGCTGCCTCGTATAAACCTGGTTCCCGATTATTTTCTCCCGGTATGCCAGGGGGGCCATCGATAATGAGCAAGTCAATTTTGTTCTTTATAATTTCGTTTAAATTCATGTCATACCAACGTTGGTTTTTACCGGCTGAATTTAATTCTGCAAGTGGTGTGTGGTGAACAGAGGCATAGGGAGAGATTCCTTGTAACTTAATCTGTTGACTGGTTTTCTGAGCATATTTAGCCTTGTGATCAAGAGAATATATGCACCCAGTACCTGATCGAGCGAGAGCTTTTGCCAATACAACC